>NZ_JBQENP010000001.1:0-619932 GCF_052044755.1 Acinetobacter sp. 22512
TTTTTTTATAGCTTTAACCACAAAGTTAAATTGCTGTAGTTCAGACTCAGACTGACCATTTAAAGGGATAAGACTAATTTCTTTAACCGTTACACATGGGCTTTCTTCAACAACTAAATGCTTAAAATCCTGTAATGGTTTTGTATTTTCATAAGGAGTTTGCTGAGCAAGCTGGTCTTGTAATTGCTGGTTAAGCTCTTTTAAACGTTGATCTTGAAGCACCTGGCTGGGCAAAGAAACATCTTCAATCGCATAGACATATTGGTGAAAACCCGCAAAAAGAATAAGGGAAGAAGTTATAAAATTCTTAGTTAACATTTTATAGACAGAATTGTACGTATAAGAACTTTATTTTACACAAAAAAACATATTATTCAATTTTTCTTTATCTTTTGATAAAATAAAGTTTATGAAGATTAAGTAACTAGCGGCCTTCATCTTATTAATTTTAATCAAAAAATCATAATTTTATTTTAAAAACCTTTATGGAGATGCTTGAGAAACGGATAGATGGGGGTTAAAAATCTTTGTTTTTTAATTTATTAAGCTCAAACATTGCATTTTTATATTCAAGGTATGCTTTTTCACTAATTAGAACCACAGCATCTTTCTCTTTTCGTGTAATTTTTACGGCGTAACCTAACAGCACTCTTTCCATGACCTTCGAAAATTGTGATCTTGCATTGGCATAATTAATTTGTTCCACAATATTAGCCCTTCTCAAATAAAAGAAAGCCACTTCTGATATTAAAGTGGCTGTGATTACATTAAAAATTGTATCGACCTAATAAGTTGATTCGAGATAATTTCCCTTCTAAATCTGAAAATGTTTCTCTCTTTCCATATGTGTATTCAACACCGAGATCGACTTTCTCAACAGGCGTCCAAAATAAATTGACGCTTGCATTGATTAGCCTTTTATTTTGATCACGGTTATTTTCTGAAAAATTTGAATCTTTATAGATAAGGCTACCAGCGGACAAAGAAGAACGTAAATTTTCATTCCATTTACGCAGATACCCTAACTCAATAGAATCAAATTCACTTAAATACATCCGATTTTGATCAAAGTAGAAAGCATCATTATCTTTTGAATAAAGCATGTAACGGTTATCGCCAGCGATGTGATAGTAATTAAACACAACTGAGTCATTTTCAGAAAGCTTATACTTTGTGCCTAATCCAGCACCCCAAGCAAGTTTAGTTTGCTCTTCATTCGTGTCAGACACTGCTCGATTTTCATGAAGCATGCCGTGCAATTGAACCAAAAAATCTGGATTTTTAAATTCATATCGCATGGTTAATGCAGGAAAACGGCTTCCACCTTCTACATTTTTATTTTCAACATCACCGCCTTCCAAAGCGAATAATAATTTTTGTTTGGCATCAACGATGTGCTGATAACGGATTTGAATATTACGCTGAGTTCCTGTGCCCATCGCACCTGTAAAATCAACCAAACTTGGAGCTGTATCACTATTTACAAAAGGTGAAGTCGTCTGACCAATTAACCAATTTCCTAGTGAAATATAAGCGTGTCTAACCCGAACCGAACCATTACCGTTATCTCCACCACTTCCCATGAAGTCGGCTTCTAGCTTTCCAACCAAATCTCCTTTCGAGGTGGGCTTAACAATATCCACCCCTACACGTGAAGTCGCGGCAGAAACATTTAATGATTTGCTTGTTGAGTTTGAATTGTCTAATGGTATTGATCCTGTCTTATTCGCAATTGAACGCGTTGAACCTTCAAAATCATATGCAGCATCAACACGTATATTTCCATAAAATTTAATTTTAGTCTGATCAGCCGAAATAGGCTTGTCAGTGTTTGATGTTTTGTTTTGACTCAATTCAAGTGCTTTATTCAATCCGTTATTTTGATTTAAATTCTGCCTCTCCATGAGATAATCTATTTGCTGTTGTAATTTAATTATTTTTTCATTTAGCGCTGAGTTATCTTCGCTTTCAGCTTTGGCTTGCTGCAAAGTAATACTCATTAATAATGATAAAGAAATTATCCCTTTATATTTCATGTCCTTTTCCTTTAGACGAAATCACATAGACCGAATTGAAATTTCCTATTTTTCAATCACTAAAATAATGATTATTGAATTAACTTTAGATAGGCTAACGAAGCTCAATCATTGACTTCGCTAGTTCCCTTTGTGTTTGCATGGTTTTGAATAACCTTATTCGGGTAATTCACATCCCTTTTGTTTTAAGCTGTTAATCACCCAACTACGATCATTTTCACCTACGGCGATTTGCTCTAATTGCTTTTGTTCAGCAGCATGTTTGGCGCTTGCTTTCAGATAAACTTCTTCAACTTCCGCATAAGGCACGCTTAAAAGTCCATCTTCATCACCTAAAATCAAGTCTCCAGGTTCAACCACCATTCCATTAATCGCGATAGGAACATTAATTTCCCCAGGTCCGTCTTTATAAGGTCCTCGATGTGAAATTCCTGCTGCAAAAAGTGGAAAATCGCCCTCTCCAATTACAACCGAATCACGAATAGCGCCATTAATAACGATGCCAGCTATACCTTTCTTAATGGCATAAGCAACCATCATCTCTCCAATTAATGCATTGGTTAGATCGCCACCAGCATCAACTACAATGACGTCTCCCGGCTGGGCGATATCAATAGCATAGTGCAACATCAAGTTGTCACCCGGACGAGCCTTAACTGTAATGGCAGGCCCACAAAGATATCCCTTTTTATGCATTGGTCTTAATTGAGCCCCACCTGAAGTCATTCGATTCATTGAGTCACTGACATTAGCGACTGGTAGATCTCGATATTGCTCAATCCATTTTTGCTCAACTTTTCTGTCGTTTTTTAGCACTCTAAAACCAATTGCCATAACTTTTCCCTTAGATCAGTTTTCTTGTGCAAATTAATATGACAGCATTTTTTTGAAATGTCATTTCATTTTTAATTAAATTTAAACTAAAATTTACTCAATTTTTAAATTTATTTTTACTATTGACTATTTTTTTGAAATGTCGTTTTAATAATATGGATTATTAAGGACGTATTTTGCTCAAAATACTTAAATGGAGTGCAAGTCAAAATGAAACGTAAAGTTCTTATCACGGGGCCAACATTAACTTCAGATGCGTTACTGTATGCTCAGTCTCATGATATTCAGTTGATTCCAACTGAACCCTACATGGCAAAAGATGAAATGGAAAAACTCATCCATGATGAACAGCCTGATGCAATCATTGTTCGAACAGGCAAACTTTCTAGAGATATGATTTTTGCTTCTGATAATTTAAAAGTGATTGCAAAACATGGTGTTGGGTTTGACACAATCGACACTCAAGCTGCTGCTGAACGAAAAATTCCTGTCACTATTGCAGTAGGCGCGAATGCACAATCTGTTGCCGAACACGCTTTTGCACTCATGTTTAATGTTGCTCGACAAGTCACATGGTTAGACCAACGTATTCGAGAAGGTCATTGGGACAAAGCAAGTGCAAATGGTGTAGAGCTTTATGGCAAAACGTTGGGCTTAATTGGTTTAGGGACAATCGGTAGCATACTCATGAAGTTAGTGGCTCCCTTAAACATGAAAGTAAAAGTATATGATCCGTTTTTACAAAATTTGCCAGAGCTCGATTATGTAGAACAGGAACACGACTTTGAAAAACTTTTAGAAACCAGTGACATTATTAGCCTACATTGCCCACTCACAGCTGAGAATAGACACTTATTTTCTCATGCCCAATTTGAAAAGATGAAACGCTCAAGCATCTTAATCAATACAGCACGTGGTGAATTAATTGATCAAGCTGCATTAGTTGATGCACTAAAAAATAATAAAATTGCTGGTGCAGGTTTAGATACCTTTTCTTCAGAACCACCAGAAAAAGATAATCCACTATGGGAATTACCTAACTTGGTTGTGACTCCTCACATAGGAGCAAACACAACAGATTCACGTAATCGCGTCGGTCTTTTAGCACTTGAACAGATTGTGAGTATTTGGGATGGCCAATTACTAAACCCACGAGCTATCGCTAACTGGAAGTTACTCAATAGCTAATCATGGAACTCAATTGTTTCTAAGCTTTTAGATGCGAGAACAATTAAAATACTGAATATAAAAAAGGATTTTTTTATGTCTACAGAATACTCTCAACCGAGTGCGATTGAACGCGAAACGATGCGCAAGGTGGCGTGGCGATTACTGCCATTTTTAACACTTTGTTATGTCATCGCTATTATTGATCGTGGCAATATTGGTATGGCTTCATTACAAATGAATGAAGATCTTGGCCTAACAGCTACTGCTTTTGGTTTTGCCAGTAGCTTATTTTTCTTTGCATATTTTCTATTTGAAGTACCCAGCAACCTCGCCATGCAAAAATTTGGAGCAAAAGTTTGGATTGCTCGAATTATGGTGACGTGGGGAGTGATTACAGCCGCAACAGCTTTCGTTGAAAGCTCTACATCGTTATATATTATGCGATTCTTACTCGGTGCTGCCGAAGCAGGGTTTTTCCCGGGTGTCATTTTATATTTAACCTATTGGTTGCCTGCAAACTATAGAGCCAGAATGGTCGCAATATTTATGGTGGCGATTCCGGGTGCAAACTTTATCGGTTCACCACTATCGGGACTTTTATTATCGCTAGATGGCTGGATGGGCATGCGTGGGTGGCATTGGCTATTTATTTTAGAAGGTATCCCTGCCATTTTATTAGGTATTGCCTGCCTATTTGCACTCACAGATCGACCAGAACAAGCAAAATGGCTTAATAGCGAACAAAAAGCTTGGTTAGTTGAAAGATTACAGTTTGAACGTCAACAAAAAACCCCAATTGGCCATATTTCACTATGGCAACTTTTAAAGAATAAATATATTTGGTTTATGATCATTATTTATTCTGGTGCTTCTGCTGCTGGCAGTACAATGAGTGTTTGGGCACCACAATTAATTAAATCATTTGGTTTGAGTAATTTAGAAATCGGTTTAGTGAATGCGATTCCTTATGGCCTAGCTTCTATTGCAATGATTTTTTGGGGTCGTAGCTCAGATCGTAAAAATGAACGCCGTTGGCATACAGCAATCACACTATTGATGATCTCATTTGGTTTATTAATTGCTTTGTTCACGTCTTCACTTATTGGCACAATCTTTTTACTCAGTGTCGTATTAATTGGTGCTTATTCTATGAAAGGTCCTTTCTGGGCTTTAGCATCCTCATGGATGTCACCGACTACAACGGCGGCAGGTCTAGCAGCCATTGGTGCATTTGCCAATCTGATTGGTGGCGGGTTGATAGTAAATATCTATGGCGCAATTCATGATGCAACAGGAAGCCATGCTATTGCCTTACTTCCACTTGCAGCCTTAAATCTCGTGTCGGCTATCATGGTTTTCGTTATGTCTAGAAAGAAAGCTGTTTTGTTTAGCCAACCACAAAGTACTTCATAAACAATATACATAAAAAGGGGCTAACGATTTAGCCCCTTTTTTATATCTACAATATTAGAATTAATTACGAATACTCTTACCACCTAAACTTTTCGTTAAATCATCTGCAATTTTGAAGAAAAAATCCCCCACAGATTTTGCAATTTCCGCAGTAAAACGACTTGATGGCCCCGAAACGACTAATGCTCCAACTACATCATTTTGAGCGTCAAATACTGGCAATGCCATTGAAGCAGCATGTGGCTCCGTTACACCTGTTGAATAAAAAGGTTCAGTTCTTGCTAAAACCTGTTCGTGTGTTGATCGCAATGCTTGAGCGCCTGCTGCCCCATCCATTGGTCGAACTTCGCCCGGCTGAATATGAACACGCAGTCGATGGGTAGAGTTCACTCTATATTGGCAAAGACGATATGCCCCATGTTTAACGTAAAACGAAGCAGTTTCACCAGTTTCATCAACAAGTTGCTGTAAACACGGCACCACATGTCTTTCTAGATCTAAAGCATCTTGATAAATTGTATTTAAACGCATAACTTCGCTGGCAAGCGTATATCTGCCATCCGAAAGACGGTTAACAAAACCAAAATCTTCTAGCGAAACGATTAAGCGCATGATGGTTGCTTTATTTAATTCTGTTCGTTCTGCGAGTTCTGCTAGGGTTAAAGATTTATCACCTATTCTAAAAGCAGTTAACAAAGTTAAAAGGCGATCAGCCGATGCATTTCCGCTTGTTGCTGGGTGAGGTTTAATTTTAACCATGTTTTTCCTACAATAGCTTGATATCAATTTTAATGTATTGAATTAGGTTTTTAACTTTACCATATTTCTTATATTTTAATTCTATCTCTCGACAGCAACTTCTTTCATTTATCAAAGTACTTAAAATATGAAGCATAGCCTCATTATTAGTGTGCTTTACAACTAACAATGAGACCTATATTAATTTCAATTTTAAGCTTGTATTACGCTTCTATCTTTTTGTCTTTACTACCTGAATAGATAAAATATAAAGCAATCCCTAAGCAAATTAGCGCTCCTAATCGATACGGTGAAAAAGAGAGCATTTCATTACCAAACCAGCCAAAGTTATCAATCAAGATACTCATCAAAAGTTGTCCAAAAATTACAGCTACCGTAGCTACGGCAGCTCCAATTCTTTGCACGGCCATTACCATAATGACAATATACGGCACTCCACACATAGCACCCAACAACTGCCATTTAGGAACATCTAACAAGGTTAAGGTTTGTTTTGGTTCAAAGTAAAAAATAAGGAGCGCCGTAATTAACGCACCGACTGAGAAAGTCAAAAAAGCACTACGAAATACACCAACTTTTGCTCCAAGTTGACCATTAATTGCAGCCTGTACACTCAATAAAGCACCACCAATGACGGCGAGAAGGATCATTAAAATTGTCATGCGGGTCTCCTATGCTTTTGCGACAAGTACAAGTGCAGCAACAATAAAGATGAGTGCCAAAATTCGTTTACGGTCTACCTTTCGGTGTGGAGTTCCTAGTAAACCATAGTGGTCGATGATCAGGCTTTTAGATACCTGTCCCGCTAAAATGCCAATCATGGTCATTGCAATGCCAATAATTGGAGTAGTAATGGTCAAAATAATGACGTAAGCAGGGCCAAGAACACCACCGAGTAATTGCCAAGAAGGAAGCGTAAAAAATGAAGGACTATTACGTGGACTAAAAAACAGCATGAGTAAAAAGGTAAGTGCTGCACCCACACCAAAAATACTAAACGTGGCCCATAACTCACCCACTTCCTTTCCTAACGGCCCTAAAAACCCCGCTTCGACCGATAGCCCCATACCCCCTAAAATGGTTAGGAGTAGTAATAGAATTTGCATCTACATTGCCTCTTCTGTATCTAGGCAACGAATACTAAGGTAGCCAATTCATCAGAAAAACAGCATAATTTATGAATCACTTTTGCAGAAATTGCACAAATGGATTTAACAAATTCGATTGATATCCGCACGCTTCGCTTCTTTATTAGTGTTTACAATGCTCAAAACTTCTCGAATGTAGCGCGTAAAGAAGACGTATCTGCATCTATGATTTCTCGAACCATCCAACAGCTTGAAGATGCGTTGGGACAGCAACTTTTCTACCGAAATACACGAGCAATCACACCGACCGAATCGGGCAAATTATTTTTTGAATATGCAAAAAGAATTACCGAACAATTTGATGAAGCACAAAAGGCATTACAAGATAAAACTATAGAGCCATCCGGACTCGTCCGCATTAATGCTCCTGTATTTTTTGGTCAACGGCATATTGCGCCGTGGTTGGCGGGTTTATCAGAACGTTATCCAAGACTTTTAATAGAGCTAATTCAAACCGACGAATTTATAGATCCATTACGCGAAAGCACCGATTTAATATTTCGCATTGGAACGCTAACTGATTCATCATTTCATGCACGTATTTTTGCTACACAAAAGTATCATTTAGCAGCATCTCCTCAGTATGTTGCTAAATACGGTACGCTTGATCACCCAGCAGAACTTAATCAACACAAATGTCTAGTCTATAAAGGTTTTGAAGGTCCTAACCGCTGGTTAGTGAGAAAGCCTGATAAAGAATGGGTACATTATCCAATTACCCCCTTACTTTCTTCAAACAATGCCGAGAGTTTAATGACAGCTGCGCTTCATGGTATGGGTATTGTTTTATTTCCTGATTGGTTGATTGGGGAAGCTTTAAAACAAGGTGATTTAATAAAGCTTTTACCTGAATATGAAGTCGCGATTAAATCGCAACCCCAGCATATTGCAGCCATTTATCCAAATGTCCGCCATCCCCCACTTAATATTAGAGCAGTGATAGATTATTTTTCAGAAATCTATGGAGACACACCGTATTGGCAGAATTAATTTTGTAAATAGAGTAAAAGAGATCAATTAACTAGTATCTTTTTGATTTATAACAAATCTATAAAGACTTAGCCGCAAATACTAGCTATTATTCTTTTTGTTTTTGGATCGATAACTATCGTGACTCTGTCTGGGCGAAATTCTTCTGTAACTGGCTCCCCAACATAAGCACTTCGATAAACTCTCGTATTAGTTGCCACCCATAAGCCATATAGAATAAGGCTTACGGTATAATAACAATCTATTAATTTATAAAATAAAATCAGGTAATTGCGTTCATTGTAGGAAATTGAAAGACAAATATCATACATCACAAAACTTGCTTAAGCTTGAACACTTCATCCATATTTCTAGAATATTTCTCCACTTTTCCCGCTCTATGTTGAAAATATTTTTCCAAAATCCCCTCTACTCCACAAAATTTAATAATTTTTCTCTAGCTCTTATAAGAATATCGATTGGGCTATTCTTTTTAACGACTGGATATAACAAGCTTTTTGTAGAAAAGAATCAACAAATTATGTTGGATACCATAATTCATGCAGGAATACCATTTCCTGAGTTCATGGCTGTCTTTGTATCACTTTGTGAGTTTGTACTAGGACTAATGCTTACCATCGGGCTTTTTACTCAACTTTCTTGTTTGATCTTAATCTTTATTTGTTTTATTGCCTTCTTCACAGTAGGCATCTATACAATTCCATCAGGACTAGATTTAATAACTTGGACAAGTTGGTTTTTTTATATTCATGATCTAATTTATATATTTATTCTAACTTTTATTCTTTCCAAAAAGCCTGACTCTTTAACCCTTGATCATTTATTATTTAAAAAGTTTATGTAAATAAAAAGCCCTGCTAACAATCAGTCTTTAGCTGGGTTCTCTTTAGTGAAATATGTTTGACTAATTTAACTAATTTAATACTGATACTTATAATTAAGATATAGAAAATAGAGAGCGTACAATACTCCCGCGACAATGAGAGTAAGAAAGAATGAAACTAAACATATGATTTTCATTTCAAATGATATATTCGCTTTAATTCCTGTCTCTTGCTCTCTTCTCTTTATAGAAAGATAACCTTTCATATTCCAAAAAGTGAAAAATATAATCGTAATAATTATGAGACAAAGCAAAAGATAGTATTCAGATGTGAAAGGATTATTGATAGCGTCATTGCATTTTTGCTTTTCTATTATTTCTGCTTGAGTTAATTCAGTTTTCACTGAAACACCCCATTTCTGACTATCAGGTAGAAAATACTTATATTCACAATAATCTATAAATTTTTCTTTCTGATCACGTCCATCTCCTTTAGTTCCAGAAGATGATGTGTGATTAAGTCTTACTGTAGTTGTCATTTGCCATTTGTATTTAAAAATTTGGAGCAATTATAAATACCAACTTGCTCCAAACTCAATAAACACCACTACAATAAAAAAGCCCATCTTCCGATGAGCTTTTTTATTTAATTAAGATTATCAAATGCATTAGGCTTTAAATTCTGCTAATACAAAGTTTTTTACTATTTCATCAAAATTAGGTTTTAGTAGAGTTGGCTTGATATTTTTTATAGTTCTATAACAATAACTCGCTGCAACTCCCATACTAATCAAAGCTAACAATTTCATTGCTCACCTCACTTATTGGGAAGAGTGAAACTTAAAGTATCATTCGCGTTTGTAGTGTTCCAACTCGTTTTAGGGAGGTTTCTGTATATTTTTTAAGCAATGTGTAATAGAAAAAGCCCATATCTTGGTGAGCTTTTTTTAAGGCCAGTAGTGCAATTTACTTACATCGCATCCAATATAACGCAAAAAAGATTTATTCTTCGGTTTTAACTTCGTCTGTAGCTGGAGTAATTATAAATGGTTGACTGAAGTAAACTGGATAATCCAGATTCTTATATCTAAGATTCAGCTTTTCCTGAAATTTCTTAAAGTTTGCAGCTCTGATCATTTTTAAAATTTTTTCATCTTGCTCTGGATCACCACTACTCTTTGTAAGAATTACCTCGAACGAACCATTTTTATATAGTTTTATACGTGCCTCTGCTGTTAGATCTTTTGGTCCTAGTTTAGTGGTTTGAGCACTTAGAGTCTCTCCATTTGCATGAATATTCATGCTGAGAATTAAAGCAAATAATCCACTTATTAAATATCTCTTTATCATATTTTACCTAGTTACGTTTACATATATTTTATAAGCGATACGAACAATCATTTAAAATAACTTTATTGCTTAATTTAAAGTTTGGAATTTCTTTTATAAAAAGTTTAAATTTCTTCATTCCCTTCACCCTTTTTTTCCAAAAAATTTTTTAATTTTATTTTTACTTTTTCATAAAATTCTTTTTGTTTTTTAAGTATGCGTTGATTTACTATTTCATCCTCTTTTAATCCTATTTCGATTCTCAGTTCTCTTTGCAAGTCTAAAGCTTTAATTCCATAGTCACGCATAAAATCCATCACCTCAATCTGCATTCTAAATCTTTCTGGTTCATTTCCTTCAAAGTCATAGAACTGCGTACCATAGTGCCTAATCTTGAATAAATCCTCTATCAGTTGCATTGTAAAATCTAATACTTTTTCTTTGGTCAATGGATCAGAAATGAAACTAGTCTCATGTAAAGAGGCAATTAATTCTGTCAAAGCTAAACTAAAATTTTCTTCGTAAACGTCCTTATTTAAGTTAATGAAAGAAAAAACTGCCATCATAAAGTTTTGCCAGTTACGGACTAAATCCAGATAGATATCTCTTTTTGCCTCAGCTAATTTATCGATTTTATATGCTTTTAAAGTAAATTGAGCAGTAAAAAAAAATTGAAGCTAATAAAATGCACCACCTAAAACAGCTGCCCAAAGTGCGTAATTAGCTTGAATTTGTGCACCTTGAATTGTTGCAGCTGCTGAAATCAGTTCATCCATAAGATTTAAAATTTAGTTTTTAATAATCATAAATATAATATAAAAAAGTTAATAATATTTTCTAAATATTATAAATAATTAATCTCCTACCGCATGATCTTAAATTCATCAATATAAATTTAAAGAAAGTAATATTTCCTATTTAAAAAAACCGCCACACCACCATATCCCTCTCTTCCAAACTTTTTGAGCTTAAAATCTGGAACATCAAGCCATCAATTAAGTTTAAAACCATGTTAGCACTTGGTTTTAACGTATGGTTTTCCAAACTAAAAACCAAATCAAAAAGTTCTTTAAGCAGCTATTTTCTATACTCAATTGCCATGTGGTAGGCCTGCGAGTAAATCTGTTTAGTTTCAAAAATGGCTTTAAGTATGCGGTGCCGCCCAATTATGCCACCACACCTCAAGCAGTAAAACTAAGAAAAAAGAGACCTTTTATGGCCTCTTTTTCTAAAAAATAGAACTTGGTAAAAGATTTTAAATTTATTTTTTCATTAGTTTAAAAGCAACTACATAGTCACCGGGCGGTGTTTGCATAAAGTAATGGCCACCTGCAACAATAACAACATACTGCTCTCCATCAATAGAATAAGTCATAGGTGTTGCTTGTCCACCCGCAGGTAATTTGGCACTCCAGATCGACTTACCAGTTTTACTGTCAAAGGCATGCAAACGGTTATCAGTTGCAGCAGCAACGAATACAACTCCACCATCTGTAATAATAGGCCCACCATTATTAGGTGTACCAATATTAATAGGTAAATATGTTGGCAATCCAAATGGACCATTGTGCTCTGCAGTTCCCAAAGGTTTTTGCCAAATCACTTTCTTGGTGTTCATATTAATAGCAGTAACCATTCCATATGGTGGTTCATTACAAAGCACATTGGTAATTGGAGCATAGAATGGTTGAACATTTACTGCATAAGGAGATTCAGCCATTGCTGCAATTGAGCCATTTTTCTTAGCACTAAATTTCGGATCATCCATCGGTAAAATACCTTCTTGATCTGCTTTAGCTCTTGCAACCAACTGGTTGTACATTGGGGTATTACTCCAGTTAGCGATCAAAATACCATTTTTAGGGTTATAGGCTATGCTTCCCCAATCACTACCACCATTAAATCCAGGATATTGAATCCATGGTTTATTAACCGTAGGAGGAGTAAATTCACCCACATAATATGCTTGTCTATATTTAATACGACAAAGCATTTGATCAATTGGTGATATGCCCCACATTTTTGATTCTGTTAAATCTGAAAACCCTAATCGAGGAATATCTACAGACCATGGTTGTGTAGGCGAACGCACATCATCTGGAATAACAGATTTAGGAGCTTGGCGCTCGACAACTTTTGAAATGGGTTTACCTGTAATTCGGTTTAATACAAATGTCTGTCCTCTTTTTGTTGGCATAATGAGCGCTGGAACAATCTTTCCTGATTGATCTTTATAATCAAGTAGAGTTGCTTGTGATCCTAAATCATAATCCCATGCGTCCTTATGAACAGTTTGAAAGCTCCATTTTTTTACCCCTGTTTGAGCATCCAATGCAACAACTGTGGTAGAAACTTGATTTTCTTCTTCTGTACGTAAAGCGCTATAGTAGTCGGGGGCCGAACTTCCTGTTGGAACATAGACTGTATTTAATTTTTCATCAACAGTCATAACTGTCCAAGAGTTAGGCGTACCACGGCTATAGGTTTCACCTTTTGGAGGTAATCCATGTCGATTTGGTTGTCTTACATCCCAAGCCCATTTAAGAGAGCCAGTATCAACATCGTATGCACGTATTACCCCGGATGGTGCTGTACGGCGTTGGTTATCTTGAACTTTATGGTTGACTACAATTACTCCATTTACTACAGGGGGTGGCGATGTAACAGCCATGAATCCTGGAACTGTATGACCAATCCCTTCTAGCAAGTTAACATGTCCATTTGTACCAAATTGGGGACATGCCTTTCCTGTTTTTGCATCTACCGCTATAAGTTGCATATCTAGTGTGCCTTCAATCACCTTTTCATGACATATTTCATTCTCAGGAATTACTTTTGAAGTATAGAACGTGACACCGCGACACACTGCGGTCGACGGTAATTTTTCATAAGCTAAATTATGCTTATATTCCCAAATTTTCTTACCAGTACGCGCATCTAATTTCAGCATGTTATTGGTAGCAGTACACAAGTAAAGAGCATCATTGACTTTAATTGGTGTTGTTTGGGCAGCCCATTTATTTTTTTTATCTACAGGAGGCATATCTCCTGTACGCGTTACCCAGACTTGTTTTAACTGATTAATATTTTCAGGGTTAATTTGATTAGTGGGTGAAAAACGGGTTCCCTGCGCATCTCTTCCATAATACCGCCAATCACTATCTGGTTGAGTACTATCCGCATGGTATACATTTGAAGTATTTTGAGGAATTTGGCTTGTATCGAGAGAAGTGAAATAGGGATACCATGCTAATGCACCTGCTATAACAAAACATGTAACAATAAAGCCGGTAAAACTATAAGCAACTCTTTTTCGTATACCATGCGCAATATATGGCAGGAGTAAAGATAAAAAAAATGCGAATACAGCTATGGTCGCTACACGAGGTATCCAGCCCCAAAATCTTGTACCAGACTCCCAAATTGTCCAAATGAGTGTGTACACAAAAACTATGCCAAAGATTTTAGCGCCTATAATCTTGTTTAGATATAGATATATACTTGATATTATGAGTAATAATCCAGTAATGCAGTAATACCAAGATCCATTTAATATTATTAAATATGCTCCACCACCAAACAAAGTCAGAGCAAACAATAACTGTATCACTGCATAAGCTTTTATAAAAAAGCTTGCACTCCCTATAGATTTAGAGCCCATTATTACCTCTTTTTAAATTATTTTTAAACATAATTCCAAGCCATATCTTTAAAATCACCGTATATAATTTCTATTCACAGTCACAGTATCTAGATTTAAAAAATTTGCGAAAGGTTAGGTGAATTTTAAAGGAATAGAGAGTGTGAATAATGCTTAAAAACAGTAGAAGATAGATTTTTCTACAGACAAATACTTTTACAAAGACACTATTAATTATAATTTTTTTAAAAAGCTAAACTATCGCTAAAAATGAAATTATATGTTGCATTTTTTGCAACATAAAAAAATAAATAAAAAATAACAATAGTTTATATTAATATTTTTATAAAAATGTATTTAAAAAATATCTTTCACTCTCTCAAAATACATGGTAAAAATCATATATAAAAAACAAATAGATACACAAAAATTTCTTAAAAAATACTCTACTAAAATATACATTTATTTTTCTAGGTATTACTTATTTTCAGTAAAATTACAAAAAAATAAGCATATTATAGAAAAATAAAAATCTTAATTTTTGATGCAGCCCCTATGAAAGACCTGAACGATTTATACATTTTTTCCCTAATTGTAGAGCATGGTGGATTAAGCAAAGTTGAAGAAAAAACTGGTATAAGCAAATCCAAATTAAGCCGTAGATTATCTACATTAGAAAAAAATCTAAATATTAAATTACTACAAAGGGACTCTCGACAAGTCAAAATGACTGCTATTGGCGAACAAATTTATCAATATGTTCAATCTATGCTTAAAGAGGCTCAAAATGTTTATGATTTAATTGATCAATGTCAAGAGGAGCCAATAGGTACTATTAATGTGAGTGTTCCAATTGGAGTTGCAGAAAGACAATTACCTTTGATTGTTCCAGAATTTATGGAGAAATACCCTAAAGTTGCAATAAACTTTATAGTGACTAATAAAAAAATTGATATATTAAAAGAATCAATAGATATTTGTATTAGGGTCGGCTCTAGCAAAGAAGTTGATAACAATTTAGTAATGAGACATTTAGGCTATCTTGAATCCGTTTTAGTCGCTAGCCCTGAATATATTCAACGGTATGGAATACCTAAACATCCAAATGAATTAAATAATCACAAATTATTAAGCAACAACCTGGATAATGAAAATCAGATTTGGTTTTTTGAAAATTTAGAACAAAAGTTAAATACAAGTATAAAGCCATTTATTAAAGCTTCAAGCCTAACATTACTCATGTCATTAGCACAAGATAACCAAGGTATTGCTTTACTCCCTCTTATCAGATGCCGAGATTTAATAAATGAAAAGAAACTTATAGTTATTTTACCTGAATGGAAGCTTCCTAAAGGAAATTTTCATATAATATTTCCACCTAGAAGTGGAGCACTTCCAGCATCTAAAGTTTTTCTCGATTTTTTAATTGAAAAAATGCCAAATTTAATCAATAAAATGCAAGCTATAACATAATTTATTTTTAAATTATTTATTTAAATTTCATTCTACAAAATACGTTATTTCTATAATCTATTTTATGACTATAAAATATAAAAGAGGAACATACGGATGTTCCTCTTTTTACATAAAATTTATTGCGACAAACTTGATTCAAACTTTAGAACTTCTTGTATAGAACTTCTTTTTTCCAAGTTATATTTCAAATTGAGAATTTTAGGCCATTTCTCTAAGTCTATAGAAAAATAGTCACACCAATGTAGCATTACAAAGAAATAGAAATCTGCGATTGAGATTTCATTGCCATTTAAATACTGATTTGACTGAAGTTTATTTTCAATAAAATCAAAACTTCTTGATAACTTGTGTTTGGATACTTCAATCCAAGACTCAATCTTTTCTTTGTAGAAAAAAGCAGAGAAATTTTTATGTATATCCATACTAATAAATGACAATAGACTCATCATTTCATAACGTTCAAAAGAACTAGATTTGGGTATTAGATTTTTCTCTGGAACCAAGTCAGCTAAATAAGTCAGTATTGTTGTAACTTCAGTTATGACTTTACCATTTTCAAGTCCAAGTGCTGGAACTGCCCCTTTAGGATTAATCTTTAAATAATCCAATCCGGATCCAGTGACTTTTGTTGATAAGTCTACAAACTCTGTATCAAATACTTGCCCTGTTTCTTTTAAAGCAATATGAATCGCCATTGAACAGGCATGAGGATAAAAAAATAATCTCATTGATAATAACCATTATTTAAATAGAAAAATAAAGGTAAAAATACAAATATGTACCTTTACCTTTCTGAAATTATTTAAGTTTCTTATCTACACTCAGGCCACCTGCGCCAAAGATAACAAGAGCCAGTAGACCTCCAGCCATTGAAATGTTTTTCATAAACATAATTTGGCTGTTCATATCAGAACCACTGTGAAATAGCACTGCTGCCACTAACGAGAAACCAAACAATAGAAATGCTGCAAGTCGCGTTTGAAGGCCAATCAATACAAGGAAACCACCTCCAAACTCAACCAGAATTGCTAATGGCAATAATGCAGATGACACTCCCATAGACTCCATATATCCAGCATTACTCGAATATTGAAATATCTTTCCTAATCCGGATAAGACAAAAATTACAGATATCATTACCCGCATTAGAAGTGATGCAAATCCAAATACTTTTGGATGTTGGATAATTTTTTCGATTGCGTTATTAATTCTAGTCATAATTATTCTCTCTCAGTTTGGAGCAGGAATAGCAAACATTTGTGGAATACTATTAATTGCTTTACTAATTGATTGAGAACGAGTTGGAAAAGCCATTCCTTCAGCACGTACTACAAATACGTCTTGTATACCTAAGAAATTAAAAATATCTTTTAAATAAGATTCTTGATGATCCATAGGAAATTGATCACCATAAGCACTACCGCGAGCACTCACAATAATAACTTTCTTACCTGAAACTAAGCCTTGTGGCCCATTCTCTGTATATCTGAAAGTCCGACCTGCAATTAAAATTCGGTCAATCCATGCTTTCAAAGTGGTGGGAATACTCAAGTTGTACATCGGTGCCCCTAGTACAAAAATATCTGTTTCTTCAAATTGTTGAAGAATACGTTCATCAACTTGTGCTTCTTCACTCAAACTATCAAAGTGTTTTGAAAAATGTGGAAGTGGTTCTACATGCAAATCGCGATAGGTTACCTCTAAAGGACCATGTTTTTTTAACTCTTGAACTACTGCTTGCCCAATCTCCCGAGTAGCCGAGAATTCACCGAGAGCACTTGAGTCTAAATGTAAAAGTTTCATTTCATACCTATAAGGGTTTTAAGTCGTGAAATGAGTTTATTCGTTTTATATTTGCCACTTAAGCCCTATAATCGGGAACATATGTTGCAAAAAATGCAACCAACAAAGATAAAGTTCGAAGTAAGATAAATTATTGGTTCATTAAGGTTAAAACACCGATGAAAGATTTAAATGATTTATATATTTTTGCTTTAATTGTCGAACATGGTGGTCTAAGTAAAGTAGAACAAAAAACAGGTATATCTAAATCAAAATTAAGCCGAAGACTCTCAAATTTAGAGAAAAATTTAAACGTTAAATTATTACAACGAGACTCAAGACAAATTAAGCTTACTGCAATCGGCGAGCAGATTTATCAATATGTACAATCAATGCTTTTAGAAGCGCAAACTGTTTATGACTTAATAGATCAGTTACGCGGCGAGCCGATTGGATCAATTACTGTAAGCATTCCTATAGATGTTGCAGAAAGAATTATGCCTCTCATTCTTCCTGAATTTATGGATAGATACCCAAAAGTAGAAATCAAATTTATTGTTACCAACAAGAGGGTTGATATTCTTAAAGAATCTGTCGATATTGGGATCCGTATTCGACAGAACTTAGATAGCGATCACAATTTAGTGATGAGACATCTTGGTTATACACAATCAGTATTAGTCGCCAGTCCACAATATCTCAACCAATATGGTACACCTACGCATCCTAGCGATTTAAGTAAGCATAAATTGTTAAGTAATATCGAAAATGAAAATCAAACTTGGTTCTTTAGCAATCAAACTATTAATGAAAATGTAAGTTTGCCTATAAAACCATTTATCAAAGCTGCAAGTTTAACTTTGCTTAATTGTTTAGCTACCGATGGAAAAGGTATTGCTTTGCTGCCTTTATTAAAATGCAAAAGCCTGATATTAGAAAAGAAACTTATCGTCGTTTTACCTGAATGGGAACTTCCAACTGGAAATTTTCATTTAATCTTTCCATCTCGGAGCGGTGCTTTACCAGCATCAAAGGTTTTTCTTGATTTCTTAATCGAAAAAATTCCTCCTCTACTCAAAGAAATGCAGGATATTTAATTAAAATAAATATATAAAATGTCTATACCCGATTTTAGGTATAGACATTTTTTACTATTGATAGGCATACATTAATAAAGCTGTGATTTCACCATTCTTTGGAACTGAAGTTTCAAACCCATAATATTGTCCATATTTTGGTCGTAAATATTCAGTTGCCTGATTACCTATTGCATCAAGATATGCTGGTAGCTGGGCCATATGTGAATTTGTTTTCTGAGGATCAGGAGCTCCTACTCCCCACTGCACTACCCCATATGATTGGCCCACTGCTTGTTTCATATCTTTTAGGAATTCTAAATAGAAATCTACATCAGCTTTAGATCCAACATTTCCATGGCCACCACTCAGAAATACCCAATTTAAACTTTTTAATTCTTTTAAATTTTCTTCAAAATAAAGAGGAACTTCAGCACCAGCGAAACCCCAATAAGGTAATTGATCGGCATTTATTAGATCGGGAATATGTGCAACTTTCTCACTTGGAATTAACCAAACACCTGTATCGGCAGTATGTGCTGCATATTTGAAACCATGTACTTGAACATTCACCCCTTCAAAATTAAAACTACCATTTTTAAAAGGAATTGTTTCAGTAGGTTTTGGTAATTTACTTTTAATTCGGTTTAAAAGCTCTGCTGTAGCATCAGATGAAATAATACGTACTTTGACACCTGCCTTTTTAGAAGCTTCAACAATTACTGGAGCTGAGCTGATATGATCAGCGTGCGCATGCGAATAGACAATTGTTGTAACAGGTAATTTTGTTACTTCTGAGATCGCTTTTAAAATCTTTTCTCCAGCATTTTCAACTGGGTCAAATAACAGTACTCCTTTTTCACCTACATAAAACATCGTTCCATAAAATTGAGATTGAAAAAAATAAGTATGTTCTGTCATACGTTGCAGTACATACTCTTGCTGAAGATTTCGGTTATATAGACGGTCAATTTTTTCCGATGGATTTAAAGCTTTATTACTCGATTGGGAAACATAAACCGCATTTACAGTAGAGGGAGCTTCTGGAATATCTATCGTACTTTGAGCATTGGCTCCATGACTTATGTTCAAATACATTAAGCCTAGTAGTGTGGTATTTAAAAAGATCTTTTTCATTCGAAACCTCAGATATACAATTAAATTAAATGTTCTATACTTGATAAAAACATTCTTATATTTCTGATTTCGAAAGATTAAAACAAGCTACTAAAATAAGAACTTAAGTTGCAAAAATAAGAACAGTCAGCAGTTATTTTTTAACTTAATATTCTCGTATTAATAAATTTTTTTAAATATAAATGCTCAACGCTATTTTCTAGATTCGTAACAGGCTTTTTTTAAGTTTTCCATTGCATCTGCTGGCATAGGTGCTGTCATCATTGCATGATAATTCATACATTCTGGGGTCTCTTCCTTTTGCACATTCTGATTAGTAACACAGGCAGAGATAATAAAAGGGATAGATAATATTCCTAACAATTTCATAAGCAAATTCCCAAATTATGATGAAATAATTCTAAATAATTTTATTTTAATATATGTTTGATTTTGTTAAATATACTCAAAAACCAAACAACTAAAACCATGTTCAATTCATAGTAAAAAACCTCCCCACAACCACATCCCTTTCCTCCAAACGCTTTGAGCTTAAAATCTGGAACATCAATCCATCAATCAGATTTAAAACCATATCGGCACTTGGTTTTAACGCAGGAGTTTCCAAACTAAAAACCAGATCAAAAAGTTCTTTAAGCAGCCATTTTCTATATTCAAGCGCTATACGGTAGGCCTGCGGGTAAATATGTTTAGTTTCAAAAATGGCTTTAAGTAATAGATAGTACAGGCTATTAAAATTGACATGTAAAACAATAATCTCTTTGAGTTTATCACTTGAGGTTCGGTAACGGCTTGAGTAGATAATTGCCAGCACTTCTTCTTTGAGTTTGCTTTTTTGAAAGGATACGCACATTTCAATAAGTCGCTGTTTTGAGTGAAAGTAGTTATAAAAAGTGGCTTTAGGAATTTTGGATTTTTTGACAATTAAGTCCACACCCGCATTGTGAAATCCATAGAGATTGAACAGCTCTATTGCTGTATGAATAACCTGTAATTTTTTGGAAGATCTTTCTAAAGTTGGCATCGTTTTACCGTTATAAATTCTTGTTGTTGCTAAAAGAGATAAAAAGCCTGTGCCTTTTCTGGGAGAAAAAAAGGCACAGCAAAGCCGTAAAGACTGTGCTTGGCACATCTCAAATTTTATTGTTGCTAAGTTTTAGACGTAATGATTTAAAACCTGAAAAGCCTATAGGCAATCAAGTTTCTTTAAATTGATTTAAGTTGTGTCGAGATAGATTTTGACAGTGACTGCCAATAATTTATGAATGTGCATAGCCAACTCCTTCTTCTGGGAGTTCTGCCGAAACATTATAAATTATGGTGGCAGAACGGAAGCGGGTTGACGGACTGGTTTCAACTCCAGCACACTCGAAAGTGTCCCACTCCCGTCCTACCGCTACGGGAGGGAACGAGGTGTGCACACAAGACTACTCCTCAGAAGAAATAATCCTGATGTGGTTGAAATAGCGGTCCGTCAAAACCGACTGGCAATGTAGGCCAGCCCGCAAATGGTAATCTTCAATATTTGAGCTGTCAATGTGAAATTGGCTAGAAATTATTTAATTAAATTATTGTTTTTCATTTAATTACATAATTAAGAAAAACCTTAAATATTGGCTTAACAATTTACTTTTATAACAGCACTCTAACGCTTTCTTTTTATTGTGACTGCGCTTACTCGGCCATAATATTTTAAATTTTGAGACTAAAAAAGGAGGTATTAGCCCCCTCTTTTAATTCAAACTATAAACGTTTGGTGGTAGTTAAATACCTTTAGCTGCCAGATATTACTGAAGATTCTTTGAGTACGTTTTAGTTGATATTTGTGTGATCTCTTTCTTTTATAGACGATTTAGCAATGTGCCAAAGATTGCAGCAACAATGTACATAAATAATGAATAAACTGCTGCTGGCATAGCGGCCATACTGCTTGCCATTACTGTAAAAGCAATGGTCATGGCTAAGGTACTGTTATGAATTCCAATTTCAAACGCGCAAGCTTTTGCCTGAAAGCTATTTACTCCCAATAATCTTGGAACAAAATAGCCAACCATTAAACTACATACGCAGAACAGCAAAGTTGCCAATCCAATTTGCCCAATATACGTCATCAGATTTTGATAATCTCGTGCAACTGCTAATATGATGATCGATACGAGAAAAACGATAGCAAAGATACGCACAGGTTTATTGAGCTTTTCGGCCGTATGCGGCGCAAAATGACGGACTAACATCCCGATCCCAACTGGAACTAAAATAATGAGAAAAACCTGTATGATTTTCGAGAATTGCAAACCTACATTTTGTCCATTTTCCATAAAGTGCTGTATTGCAAAATTCACAATTAACGGAAGTGTAAAGGCAGCAATGACCGAATTTATAGCCGTTAAAGTAATATTTAAAGCGATATCTCCTTTATAGAGATAACTAAATAAATTAGCTGTTGGCCCGCCCGGTGACGCAGAAAGAAGCATCAATCCAACAGCAAGCATTGGTGGTAAAGCAAGAACCTTACAAATAATAAATGCAATACCGACTAAAATAACCAGTTGGCAAAATAATGCGATAAATACAGCTTTGGGGTGTTGTCGCACGCGTTTAAAGTCATTTATGGTCAACTCTAGACCCAAACCTGCCATAATAATTGCGAGTGCAATTGGTAAAAATACGGTAATTAATCCTGAACCCATAATCTCATTCCTTTTTTCATTTATTTATGGAGCTTCTAGTCCCATACGCTTATGTTTTTAATTAAAAGTTCTTATTAAACTTTTAGTTCTTTTCTTAAAATTTTACCCACATTCGATTTGGGTAATTCATTGATAAATTGAATA
The DNA here is from genome assembly GCF_052044755.1 of Acinetobacter sp. 22512. NCBI lineage: Bacteria > Pseudomonadati > Pseudomonadota > Gammaproteobacteria > Moraxellales > Moraxellaceae > Acinetobacter > Acinetobacter sp. 22512. Next base: position 22,448 of record NZ_JBQENP010000001.1, read on the forward strand.
TAGCGCGGTTGTTTGTAGCCAGTCAGGTTTTCTTTTGCATAGATTTGGATTTCTTCAACCGATAAAGAGTCATCTTTTTTGACAATAAAGGCTTTCGGCACTTCACCCGATTTTTCATCTGCAATGCCAACCACGGCGACTTCTAAAATTTTTGGATGTTGGGCTAAAACTTCTTCAATTTCGTTTGGAAAAACATTAAAACCTGACACTAAAATCATATCTTTTTTACGGTCAATAATTTTGGTGTAGCCTTTTTCATTCATAAAGCCAATGTCACCCGTTCTAAAGAAACCATCAGCAGTCATGACTGCTTTCGTTTCTTCAGGTAAATTCCAATAACCTTTCATGACCTGCGGGCCACGAATTGCAATTTCTCCTGCTTCACCCAGTGCTAATTGATGACCTTCATCATCCAAAATTGCAATATCCGTACTCGGTACAGGAATACCGATCGTGCCACTAAAAGTATTAGAGATTGGCGGGTTAAAGGTAGCAACAGGCGACGTTTCTGATAAGCCATACCCTTCACGGATAATACGTCCTGTCAGTTTTTCCCATCCATCGGCAGTGGATTTCAAAATTGCCATACCGCCGCCTGTGGTAATTTCTAAACGGCTGTGGTCCAATTTATTAAAGCCTTCATTATGAAGCAGTGCATTAAATAAAGTATTTACAGCAGGAAAAACCGTAGGACGATATTTTTCAAAACAATGTACGAGAGCGTCTAAATCACGTGGGTTTGGAACTAAAACAGTGGTATATCCTTTATTCATTGCACTATGCAATAAACAAACAGTAAAACCAAAAATATGATAAAGCGGTAAGGCACAGATCGCTATTTCATCTTCAAAAGCATCTCGGTCACCAAAGTAGCTTTTAAAAACCACATTATTTTGTAATAAATTAGCGACAATATTTTTATGGGTTAATTCTGCACCCTTGGATACACCTGTTGTTCCACCCGTATATTGTAAAAGCGCAGTGTCCTCAAGAATAAGCTTAGGACGTATATAGTCTTGGGCATTTGTCTTCAATAAGATTTTCTTAAAAGCGTATTTTTTAGAATCTAAGGTGTCTAATTCATTAGGTTGCTCGACCAACATTTCAGTCATGGTGGTGGTAATAATCTGCTCAACCGACACTTGTTCTTTGACAGCGTCATAAACAGGTAAAAACTGTTCTAATATAAATAAGACTTTTGCACCTGCATCATTTAACTGATGCTTTAACTCACGTGCTGTATAGAGGGGGTTAATATTGACCAGAATATAACCTGCACGAATCACGGCAAGTGAAATAATCGGGTACTGAATAATATTGGGCATCATTACGGCAACACGTGTCCCTTTTTCTAGCCCTAAACTTTGCAAGAATGTTGCTACTTGTCGACTATATAAATCGATTTCAGCATAAGAAAAAGATTGATCAGCAAATATAAAAGCCTTTCTTTGCTGGAACTTATTAAAACTGTTGTCCCATAAATCGAGAAGTGAAGTTTGTTCATCCGGCAATGTAATCGTTCTTTCTATATTCCATTGCTTATATTCGTCTAACCAGATCTGATTTGTCATCTTATTGTCCTTTTATGAGAGGGAGAAATGGACCTATTCCTACTCCACTTTTTATATTTTCTTTAATCTCTTAAACTGCTTACTCTCGTACAGAAATAAACTGTTTATATAACTAAGCGATCCATTAAATAGTTAAATTAAAATTTATAACCAATTTTCAAACCGTAACCGATTGAATAGTTATTTTTATATTCACCAACATAATATTCACTGCCTGCTTGAGCACCAAGCTGTCCTTTGGCATCACCAAGCCATAGATACTTCATTCCACCTGAAATAAAGTATTTTGAAGTTGGACTATATTGCGCACCAAGACCAACACTGTAATAACCTTTAGCTGGCCCACCTGTGGACACCCGTTCACCTGCTCCCGAATCCCAACCTACAGAAACTGAACCTGACCATTTATCGCTTAGGCGTTGCCCAATTCCAAGATTGGCAGACCATTGATCATCATAATAACGAACCAGATTAAAACCATTTGGACGACTTGGCGTTGATAGAACCCCAACAACTTCTGAGATTTCACCGAAACGATAGGGTTTAAACTCAAAATCGTTCCAGTGAACCCAACGCACGTTACCGAACAATAAAGTCCCTTTGCGTAATCCGGTCTGAAATTCCAAATTTACTGACTCTGGCGCTCTAAACTTAGTTGAGCCTGATGTGCCTGCTTCGGGTAAGCCCGCAACAATATGATTGAGTGCATCCTTCCGCGATTCAGTGAGTTGTCCTATAGAAACCATATACGCCAAATGCTGATCAAGAAAATCACGGCCTTGTTGTGTACTTAACATATCAACCAGTGGCGCATTTTCATTGGCAGTCACTTCATGCATAATTTCTGAACGATAGGTCAATGAGGCTTTAATAGCTTTTTCGGGAATTTGATAACCAAATCCTGCCAACCATCCCCAATCTCCAACTTCTTTGGCATTAAAGTCATAGCCATTATATAAACTGAAAACTTGACCTCTTAAATTGACGTTACTTTTAAACGTCTGATAAACAGGACCTGCATAAAAATTCCAGTTTTTATCCGGTTGATAACCAAAAATCAGACTAAAATTTTGCATAACAAAATTCGATTTGGTGTTCCCTGTTACAACCTCTCCACCGGTCTTTTGGGCAAGTGTTGCTGAATCAATGCCTGGTACTAAAATCGTATCACTCGGCTTAGCAACAAAGCTGTTATTTCCATAATATTCAGAGTCGGAAGTAAAGGGCTGATCGTAAAGAAAACCAAATGAAAACTGAGGTGCTAACTGTAATTTCAAGGCTGCACTGGGACGATAATCAGAGTTTGCAATATCAGAAATACTATTACGTGTTGGGTTTGTCCCCGCTTCTTGTCCTTCTAACAAAGTGTCTGAAACAGATAAACTTGCCTCAAAATAATTACCAGGTTGTAGAAATGCAGAAATTGATTGTCCTGTTCGATCAAATGCTGCTGCATAGAGTGGGCTCGTACAAAATGAAGCCATGACCATGACTAATGTTTTCTTTTTCATCTTTTAATCCGTCCTAGATTTTTATTTTTACTTATTAGGGCGCTCTTTACTGAACGCCTGATGTTTTTTTTACATAGTGATTCTTATTAGGTATTTTCTATAAAATCAGGTTGTTCTCCTTTTCTGTCAAACGGCGCGGTTAAGGAATGGTTCTTACTAGAACCATTCTTCTGACATATTGAGTGGAGTTGTCTCTACTGGATCAAGTACCGCTAACCAACTCATAATTTTCGGCATTTCCCAGCCAAAGAAATAATCACACGCTGCAAGCTTCCCACGCAGAAAATCAGGGTCTGTTGAGTTTGGCATGAGTTTATGAATGACTACCGCTTGATCAAGCCATAACCACCCCACCACAAGATGTCCAAAAGCTTCTAGATAATTGGCGGCATTTGCCAGTTGAAGTTCTATATCGGTTAAGGCATGCAATTTCTCTGTTACATTTCGGATGAGTTGCCATTTTTGGTCTAATTGATCCGCATGATCTTTTAAAGAAGGCTCTGCTTTGGCTTGTTCAATCGTATTCATGATTTTTTCATGTAATAGCTTCATCGACAGTCCCTGATTAAGACGAGTTTTTCGTCCTAATAAATCGAGCGCTTGAATGCCAAATGTTCCTTCATGAATAGGGTTGAGTCGATTGTCCCGATAAAACTGTTCAACATTATATTCACGGGTATAACCGTAGCCGCCATGAACTTGAATGGCTAAATCATTTGCGACAAGCCCCCATTCAGAAGACCAGCTTTTCACCACTGGCGTTAATAGATCAAGTAATTTATGGGCTTGATTGCGTTGCTCGGCATCTTCAAGTGAGTGGATATCATCGGTTAATCGAGCTGCATATAGACACAGTGCCAACGCACCTGAGACATATGCTTTTTGCGCCAAGAGCATACGGCGAACATCCGCATGTTGAATGAGCGGAATTTGTGGAGAACTTGGATTGCGTTCACTACGAGAGCGACCTTGTACTCGAGTTTTTGCATAATCTAAAGCATGAAGATAACCTGTATATCCTAATGCTGCTGCCCCAAGTCCAACCGAAATTCGGGCTTCATTCATCATATGGAACATATAGGCCAGCCCTTTACCAGCTTCACCGACTAGCTCACCAATTGCGCCTGCTTCTCCTTCGGGTGTGAAACGACCTTCCCCAAAATTCAGCACACAATTCACAGTTCCCCGATAACCCATTTTGTGGTTAATTCCAGCTAATACCACATCATTACGTTCACTTGGCTGTCCATTTTCATCGAGTAATTTGCGCGGTACGGTAAACAGAGAAATGCCTTGCACACCTGCTGGTAATTGTCCATTTTCATCTGGAATTTTTGCCAAAACCAAATGAACAATATTGTCAGAGATATCGTGCTCGCCACCTGAAATCCACATTTTGTTTCCAAACAAACGATAACGACCATCTTTTGTTTTAATCGCACGTGTACGAATATCAGCCAGACTTGAACCTGCTTGCGGCTCCGATAAACACATCGTTCCGAAGCATTTGCCTTCCATCATGGCGTTGACATAGGGCTTAACTTTTTCAGGTTCTCCATGAGCCATTAATAAATTTGCATTACCAATGGTTAAAAAGGCGTAGCCCGCAGTTCCAGAATTGGCACCGAGTAGATATGCCATACCTGCACGCTCGATGGTATTGGGTAAGTTCATCCCATTCCAATCTGACGGAAACGCTGCACTCATCAAACCTGCATCAGCAAAGGCCTTTAGCGCCACCCCGACTTCAGGATTGACAGTTACACGCTCACCATCAAAAACAGGTTCGTTACTGTCATTTTTTTTATTATGAGGAGCAAATAAATCGGTTGCCAAAGCCTCGTAAACGTTTAAAACAGACGTATATTCAAAACGGTCCTGTCCTGCGAAAGAATTGCGTTGGCTGAGTTCTTCGACTTTTAGCCAATCGAATAGCAAAAAATCGACATCACGGCGAGAGAGAATTAATTCATTGCTCATGGTTTATTCCTCTACATTTACAAGTGTAAGCCACTCGGCCACAAGTGCCGGTTTTGCCTGATCTTCGATGTCAATCGTGACTTCCATGATCAACTGATAACTTCCCTTATTTTTTTGGGAAACATTTTTTAAGTGAAAATTTCCCCGCACCCGCTTACCGCTATGTACAGGACTAATAAAACGCAAATTATTGATGCCATAATTCACGCCAGATTTCTGCCCCTGTACAGTCGGCAACACCTGAGCGGCCATCGCTGAAAGTAAAGAGAGTGTTAAAAAACCATGGGCAATCGTGCCCCCAAAAGGTGTCTGACGAGCAGCTTCTTCATCCACATGAATAAATTGATGATCTTGTGTGACATCCGCAAAGGTATTAATCATGCTTTGATCAATGGTCATCCATTGTGAGCTACCTAATGCTTGACCTTGTAACTCAACAAGCTGGTCGATGCTTAATGTATTTTTTGTCAAAATTATTCTCCTGCCATTAATGAAGCTTTTTTCAGCTCAAGCTCACCCTGAGCGCCTCCTCTGACAGGCACAAACTCATCTGTTCGATCTGAAACATCAGCTAAACGTTGTGCTAAAACATGCTGAACTTGTTCATCCGTACCTAAATAAATTCCTTGCGTAAGGGTAATGTGGGCAGCTTCAAAACTACCTGCGCCAGCACAAAGAATCATACGGGTAGGTGCATCTTCGCTAACCAAAGTCGCGATTGCTGGACTGACCGCACTTGGAGCAAGAGCTTTAAGAGCTTCTTCGGGTAATAATCCTTCAAGCATACGAGTTGCAGCTGTTGGTGCTAGACAGTTCACCCGAACATTAGATTTTTCACCCTCTAAAGCTAGTGTCTGCATGAGTCCAACCAATGCCATTTTTGCAGCACTGTAGTTGGACTGCCCAAAGTTGCCATATAGACCAGAGGATGAAGTCGTCATAACAATACGACCATATTTTTGCTCGCGCATGATATCCCATACTGCTTTAGTGCAATTTACTGCCCCCATTAAGTGGACATCAATCACGGTACGGAAGTCATCTAGTGACATTTTGCTAAAAGTTTTATCTCGAAGAATTCCAGCGTTATTAATTAAAATATCTACACGTCCCCAACGGGCAATAGTTTCATCTACCATCTGTTGAACTTGTTCAATATCAGTGACTGAAGCACCATTTGCCATCGCCTCGCCACCAGCCGCAATAATTTCATCCACGACTTTTTGGGCCGCCATGGTTGAGCCACCTTTTCCGTTTACATCGCTACCAAGATCATTCACGACCACTTTTGCACCCAAACGAGCCAGTAACAATGCATGTTCCCGTCCTAGACCTGCGCCTGCACCTGTAACAATAGCCACTCGATTGCTTAAATTAATTGTCATGATTTTTTCCTAAATATATGAATAAGATGTATTTAATAAGCTGTCACGCCGCCATCAATTGCAATGGCTTGACCTGTGAGATATGAATTTTCTTTGGCACACATCATCAGCATCATTGCCACCACTTCGCTTGGATGGCCCAGACGCTTCATTGGCGAGGCCTGCGCTAAAAAGTCTTGTTTCTCTTTGAGTTCACTGTCGACCACCATCGGGGTGGTTGTATAAAATGGACAAATTGCATTAACTCGAATGCCTTTATTTGCATATTCAATCGCTGCTGTTTTGGTTAATCCCACCACAGCATGCTTTGCCGCAGAATAGGCAGCCAATTTGGGAGCCGCACCTAAACCTGCAACAGAAGCAACATTCAGAATAATGCCACCCCCTTGTTGCAACATCTGACGAATTTGATGCTTCATTCCAAAGAACACACCTTTGGCATTGACGGCAAAACTCAAATCCAGATCTGCTTCATCGGTATCAATAAAGCTTTTCATAGGCGGACTCATACCTGCATTATTGATCCCAACATCGATTCTACCAAACTGAGTAACTGCACTTTGCACCAAAGCCTGTACATCTGCTTCACAGCTGACATCACACACTTGCGCAACCACCTCCACTCCTGCTTGGCGTAGCGGTTCAACTACAGTATTTAACCCTTCAATATTCAGGTCACCCAACACTAGTTTTGCACCATACTTTGCCAGTTGCTCTGCCAGCAATGCACCAAATCCACTCGCCGCACCTGTGATTAAGACCACTTGACCTGAATAATGTTCGTACATTGCTATTTCTCCCTAAATAGTTAAACCGCCATCAACCACAATACATTCACCATTGGTGTAACTCGCAGCATCGGACACTAGATACAATACCGTACCTGCCATTTCACGTGGTTCTGCATGACGGCGTAATGGAATTGTGTCCATCCAGCTTTTATAAATATCTTCATTTTCAAATAGTGCCGAAGCAAATTTAGTCTTGGTAAGACCCGGCAATAAAGCATTCACTCGAATACCCAATGGTCCACATTCTTTTGCAAAGGCTTTGGTCATATTCACCACCGCAGCTTTGGTAATAGAATAAATACCTTGTTGGTCTCCTGGCTGTAGAGCATTTACAGATGCGGTATTAACAATTGCACCGCCCCCCTGTTCTTTCATTAATTTACCTGCCTCGACAGACATGAAGAAATATCCACGAATATTGACTTCAACCGTTTTGTTATATGCAGCAATATCTGTATCCAAAATATGACCAAAATAAGGGTTGGCAGCTGCATTGTTGACTAAAATGTCTAAACGACCATGTTCTTTACGAATATATTCAAAAATTTCTGCAATATCTTCTAACTTACCCACATGGCAAGCAAAAGCCTCCGCCTTTCCATTTGCTGCAATAATTTCATTAGCAACACGTTGGCAATCTTCAATCTTGCGACTAGAGACAATTACATGTGCGCCTTGTTCTGCTAAAAGTTTGGCAATTTCCTCACCAATACCACGGCTTGCACCTGTAACTAAGGCTATTTTTCCAGTCAAATCAAATAAATGCGTTGCCATATCATTTCCTTATGTTCATAGGTTTTATAAAAATTAGTTGTAATCAACGCTTCTAAATGTGGTTACCACAAGCACTACATTCAAAATTCACGGTTTTAATCACTCTATTTCTTATGCTATTTCCTGACCATATCTAACTTGTTACAATGAATAAAATGAATTGTTTGAATAGCAAACTATGAATGAAATGAATAATAATATTGCCTCTCTTGCTCGTATTGACCTGAATTTATTTCGTGTATTTGTGGCAATTTATAAAGAAAAAAATCTAACACGGGCTAGTGAACAACTTTTTCTAAGCCAACCTGCTGTTAGCCATGCATTAGCTCGTTTACGTGATCATTTTAATGACCCATTATTTATTCGAGATGGACACGGTGTTGTTCCATCACCTTTAGCCAAACGTTTATGGCCTAAAATTGAACAGTCATTACAACTTATGCATCAAGCAATTCAAAGCACACATGACTTTGTGCCAGCACGAGATTTAAAACATCTCACAATTGCTATGAATGATGAGTATGAAGGAATTTTTTTACCCTCTATTATTCAGCACTTAACTCAATTTAATCCTAATTTGCAGTTAAATAGCGTACGCATTGATCGTAAAAACTTAAGACATGAGCTTTCTACTGGGAAAATCGATTTTGCGATTGATGTTCAACATTCGGTTGAAGATAGCATTGGTTATGAATGCCTTACTAAAGATCAATTTGTGGTAATAAGTCGCAAGCAGCATCCCTTATTATCCAAAACGAACCTAACCAAAGAAATTTATTTAGAAGCTAAGCACATTACAGTGTCTTCTCGTCCTACAGGTCGTGTCTTTGAAGATTTTTTCTTATCTAAACAAGGTATCAAAAGAACGATTAGTTTCCGCTGTCAACAATATGAAACGGCAATCCGTTTAATTACACAAATGGACCATTTACTCACGATTCCTCAATGTCAAATTGCTCATTTTAAAGATAATTACCCCCAAATTAAGGTGCATCCACTACCGATAGATATTGTTGGATATCAGATGAATTTATATTGGGATCAGCAAAAGGCCCATGAACACCAAATCGTATGGTGTAAGAGCCAAATATTGCAGCTTATGAATAGTTTATAAAATAGTAAATTTATGACAGTAAAATTCTATTTCGCTTGCGCTACTCATATTTTTATGTATGATTGAGTAATCACTCAATTAATATTTTTATATATGGCTCGTCCTCGTAGTGAAGATAAACGTAATGCAATTTTAAGTGCTGCTATCGAAACATTGGCAGAGCTTGGCGAGCGTGCGTCTACCTCAAAAATTGCCAAAGTTGCTGGTGTGGCAGAAGGTACTTTATTTACCTATTTTAGTAATAAAGAAGAACTGCTGAACCAGTTATATCTTTCGCTAAAGGCCGAACTGCGTCAGGTGATGATGCTTAGTTACCCGACTAACGCTGACCTGCAAACACAAATGTCGCATATCTGGCAAAGCTATTTGGACTGGAGTTTAGAAGCTCCCCTTAAACGTAAAGTAATGGCGCAGCTTTCAACATCGGAACAAATTACTGAGCAAAGTAAACAAATTGGTATGCAAACCTTTTGTGACCTCACCCAAAACATTCAAGAATGTATTAATGACGGAAAATTAAGAGATTACCCACCGTTATTTATTGCTTCAATTTTAGGTGCGCTTGCTGAAGTTACACTCAATTTTATTGCCCAAGACCCTTCTCAAGCCGAGCGTTATCGCAAATCAGGTTTTGAAGCCTTTTGGCATGCAGTTTCAATATAGATAAAAGTAAGGATGCGCGGCGTCCTTATTTTTGAATGAATTAATGAGTGAGTAAATACTCATTTAAATAAATCAAAATAAGCACTTAGCCCAAGTTCTTATTTATACATATAGGTTTGTTCCAATAAGGAAAAACAAAATGACTATTTCAAACACAACAGACTTGCCTGCTCCCCTAATGCCATCTCAACAACACAATGGCAAATTTAGAAATACGCGTCCAAATCAACACAAGCCTTCTTTTGGTAAAACGCTTCAGCTCATGTGGAAGTTTTTATTTAATAAACCAAAAGACACCGTTCCAAATAGAGAAATTCCTGTTTTAAGTTTGTCGAAAGAACAGTTATTAAGTGCGCCCGATCGCTCTCTATTTCGTTTGGGCCACTCAACCATCTTGTTAAAACTGCAAAATGAATTTTGGTTAACCGACCCAGTGTTTTCAGAGCGTGCTTCGCCTTTTCAATGGCTTGGACCAAAACGTTTCCATCAGCCACCAATTAGCATTGCGAACTTACCACCTATTAAAGGCGTGATTTTGTCGCATAACCACTACGACCACCTCGACTACCATGCAGTGATGCAACTTCACGATAAAGTTGAGCATTTCTTAACACCGCTTGGTGTGGGTGACACACTCATTAAATGGGGAATTCCAGCAGAAAAAGTTCAACAACTTGATTGGTGGGATACTACCCATGTAGATGGACTAAAATTGGTGGCTACCCCTGCTCATCATTTTTCAGGCCGTGGTATGGGCGATAGCAATGCGACGCTTTGGGCCTCGTGGGTGATTATTGATAATGATTTACGTGTATTTTTTAGTGGAGATACGGGCTATTTTGATGGGTTTAAAGAGATTGGATATCGTTATGGCCCTTTCGATCTGACCATGTTAGAAACGGGTGCTTACGACCCCGAATGGCCTGATGTTCACATGCAACCAGAGCAAACTTTACAAGCACATATCGATTTAAAAGGACGTCATTTGCTGCCTGTGCACAACGGTACTTTTGATTTGGCCCTTCATGCTTGGGATGATCCATTTGAACGTATCGTGGCTTTGGCTCAACAAAATGAGTTAGCGATTAGCACACCGCAAATGGGTGAACTTTTAAACTTAAATGAGCCAAATGTTGAGAATTATTGGTGGCGTTCGTAAGTTTGAAGAAATTATTTGGAGAGTAAAAGAATGCTTTTACTCTCCAATTTTAAAATTTTAACTTCTCTGATGTGCCTTCCAAGGAAACTTAATTGTGCATAAAACAAAAACCAGAAATAAAAATTGGGAAATATACATATAGTTAAGCAAGTCTCGCCCCACTTTTAATGTAATCCAAGTGTTGTGAATGACATCACTAAATATAATAAGAAAAGTTAGAATTAAGCCGATACGAGGTCTATAAAATAGAAGAATTGCTGCAAGTGGATCAATAAACGTTAAAGATGTCCAATAAATACAAGTAAATAAAGGCGCATTGTTATAGTCCCAAAACAAACCATGCATCAAAACTGTTTGTAAATGGTTGAACCCTGCACCAATAAGGCAAAGTGCATAAATACATCTAATAGTAAATTCAGTTTTCAAAAACAACTCTCTTATTCATTCATCATGCTATGTAAAAAATATTTTTATTTGGATAAAGCTATTCAATATTTTAATTGCAACAATCTACATAAATATAATTTAAAAGACTCTAAAAATAAATGATAAATGGCTATCCCCTTTCATCAATCTTACTTATAAGTTGTGAACTATTTGATTAAGCATCTATTAGACATTCATACGATTAAAAGAACTCAATAAAATATTTTTTATAAATTATTAAAATTTTTTTATTTAATAAAATTTAAATTATTCAGTTAGATATATTCACAATTAACACTTTTAAATAGCTTACTTAAAACTAGGACTGATTTTGTCTTAGTTTTATTGTTGACTTAAAACACAGACTGCATTAGTCTGTGTTTGTAATTGATCAATTATGAAATTAAATGGCTTATATCACTAGTAGCGTTGAGTATGCGATTCACTGTCTTCTTTTTCTTGTGAACAATGAAGATAAACCTTTAAGTAGTAAGGACCTTGCTGAATTACAAGGAGTCTCTCCGAGTTTTATGGCCAAGATTTTTCCTAAACTTGAAAAGGCAGGTCTCGTTATTGCTCAAGAAGGTGTTCGCGGCGGCTATTTACTCGCCCGATCTGCTCATGAAATCAGTTTTTTAGATATTGTGAATGCCATTGAGGGTGAAAAACCGCTTTTTGAGTGCCAAGAAGTTCGTGGGAAATGTGCAGTCTTTAACACTGCCCCGCCAGATTGGGCAACCAGTGGTGTGTGCGCAGTACATGCAGTCATGCTACAAGCCGAAAAAGCCATGCGAGATGCTTTAGGTGCTCATACACTTGGCGATATTGCAGACCGTTTTGGCCGTTATGCACCTGACGTGTTTTTTAGTGATGTAAATGGCTGGATCAATGAACGCATCGAAGGAAGAACAGCAAAAATGCGTAAAAGTAAAATATCGCGGGATACCCCCGACTAATAAGTTAGTAGGGGTTCGCACCCTAATATAAAACACCCTTAATCCTTTTTAAATGCCTTCTCAGATTTTTTCGGACAATCAGAGAATGGATTCGCTCACCTTAAATTTTGTGATGAGTAGGAATATGTTGTCCGAAAATCTATCAAAAGGATAATCAAATGAGTAAGCGTATTATTATTGCAGGTTCTGGCTTTGCTGGCTTATGGGCTGCACTCGCTGCACAAAGAGCAATTCACTTAGCGTCGCAAGAACAAAACATTGAGGTACTGATTGTTTCCCCGAGCCCGAATGTTGGGATTCGTCCTCGTCTTTATGAAGCTGTGCTTGAAAACATGAACCCTGATATTTCAGAGTTATTAAGTGTGGTGGGAGTTAAATTTCTGGCAGGTTGGGTAAATAAAATTGATGTCGACCAACAGGCAATTGAGGTTTCAACCACCGATGACAACAAACAATCCTTAAGGTATGACCGTTTTATTCTGGCAACCGGAAGTACGACGTTTATGCCGCCTATATCGGGTCTTACCGAATATGGCTTTAGCGTAAGCACACTAGAAGATGCTGAAAAACTAGACCAACATCTTAAAAACTTAGCTAATAAACCTGCAAATGCAGCGCGTAATACGGTGGTCGTTGCAGGTGGTGGTCTTACTGGGTTAGAAACCGTTACTGAAATGCCTGAACGTCTGCGTAGCATTTTAGGTGAAACTGATGTCCGTGTAGTTTTAGTTGATTCCTCAACAGAAATTGGCGCGGCTATGGGGGATCAAGCAGCTACCGTTATTCGAGAAGCTCTTAGCGAGCTTGGTGTGGAAGGTAAAGCTGGGCTACGAGTTACAGCACTAGATGCATCAGGGGTAACACTTTCTAATGGCGAAAGAATTGAAACAGAAACCGTGATTTGGACTGCCGGTATGCGGGCTAATCCACTCACCTCTCAAATTGCTGGTGAAAAAGATAATTTAGGCCGTTTGATTGGGGATTCTTATTTACATGCACCTGAAGCAAAAAACATTTTTGTGACTGGCGATACTGTAAAAGTTCCAACCGATGATTTAGGCAATTTTAATGTGATGTCGTGTCAGCATGCTATGAGCTTAGGCCGTGTGGCGGGTTATAACGCTGCGGCAGAATTGGTTGATTTACCACTTCATCCATACAGCCAACCGAAGTATGTCACTTGTGTTGACTTAGGTCCTTGGGGTGCACTTTATACTGAAGGTTGGGATCGACAAGTTCAATTTGTGCGTGAGGAAGCGAAAAAAATTAAACAAGAAATTAATACCGTATGGATTTATCCACCAGTTGCTGACCGTGAAGCAGTTTTTGCAATAGCAAACCCTGATTTTGTAATTGTTCCTTAAATTTAACCTCGTAGGATCAATCCATTTATTTAAAAACCCTAAAAGCAAGCCCATCGCTGGTCCTACTTTTAGGGTTTATATTTGAATTATTAAATTATGACTTTTCTAGCTCTTCTATTATTGCTAGAGCCGTCTTTTTAGCTGAAAAAGGGTTTTGACCTGTAATTAACTTGCCATCTTGAACGACATATGGTGCAAAAGGAATAAAAGCCTTTTCATAACGAGCGCCATATTCTTTCGCTAACTCTTCGGCATTGTACGGCACTTTTTTTGCCACCCCTGCCAAAACCTCTTCACTCCATGCAAAGCCTGTTAATTTTTTGCCTGTTATAAGTCGTTCACCATTTGAAAGTCTGACATTGAGCAAGCCACAATAGCCATGACAAACACTTGAAACAATACCGCCTTTTTCATAAATATTTTTGGTGATTTCTTGAAGTTCAGGATTATCTAAAAAATCCCACATCACCCCATGGCCACCTGTGTAATAGATCACGTCATAATCTTGCCAATTAATATCGGAAGGCTTAAAGGTATTTGCCAGCAGCGTAATAAAAGCCTGATCTTTTTCTCGGTCTTTAACAGATTTATCTGCTACTAAAGGCACAAGCGATTTTGGTTCAATTGGAGTTTTTCCGCCATTTGGACTCACAATATCTTGCACATAACCTTGTTTTTCAAATTCGTCATAGGCATGGGTGAGCTCACCTAACCACAGTCCTGTTTGTTGATCTACATCCTTATAGCGTGAAACATTGGTCACGACGTGTAATATGCGTTTAGACATTTTCTCACCTCATTTTTCATATTTATAATTCTATTCTTTCGTCTATCAAAGCATAGAAAGTTGTTACTGAAAGTGTGTGCTTGGTAAAGTTATGAACCTTGCTTTTGTGTTACTATAAGTCTAAAGTTAGCTTGAATGTCAAGAGAGTATGTAGCTATGAATATTAGCGAGTTATCGAAATTAAGTGGTTTAAGTACCCCTACTATTCGTTATTACGAGCAAATTAAACTCTTGCCTAAAGCAAAAAGAAAATCGAATGGCTATCGTGAATATACTGATAACGATTTGAAACAACTTTCTTTAATCCAGCAAGCTCAACAAGTCGGGTTTTCTTTAGCAGAAATTAAAGCATTTTTGCCATCGAAAGTTGTCGCTTGGGACCATGATGCTCTCATTCAAACGATTGAAACCAAAATTCAGGAAATAGAAATTTTAGAACAAAAGCTAAAAGTCAGTAAGCAAAACTTACATACCATGATTGAAGCTATTAATAACAAACCAGATGAAATTACATGTGAGCAAAATGCAGAACGTCTGATGAATCTCTATTTTGACAACGCAAAAACACCATAATTTCAATTAGAGTTAATCGCTCTCGCGTTGTATAGATGGGTACTGGTATCAACTAAGTAACCAAAGCGTTTAAGTATCAATCTATAAATCTAAAAAAACGAATTACGGACCAACGCTGTAATTCGTTTTTTCATGCAAATACTATAGAAAAAAATCAGCCAATCTTTTGATAGCGAAAACCTTATTCGGGACCATCAATAAATGTGCTGTTTTAATAAAGGCTTTATTAATTAATGACCAGTGGACCAGAACCCGGTAGTTCGGTCACTAGCTTATAACCCATCAATTTTGCAGGTGTGTATGTACCACCCTTAACGGTATTTTTGAGCAAATAATTCACTACAGTCAGTGAACCATTTACGGTAAGGCTATAAGCGTTTTCCGTTTGGATGCGGGCGGTTTTGATTTCCCCACGTGAATTTCTTGCTTCACCCCAAACATAGGTGGGTACTTTTGCGCGGAGTTCCTCATTTGGCCCAACAACCGTTTTTTCTATACGCGATTTAATAAACTTCTGTACAGCATTTAGTTTTAATACTGGGCGTAAATAGTTCATCATTTTCGCACCAAAAATCATTTTGGGAAATGCGGGTACAAACACTTCAATGTTTGGAATACCTGTTGTATAGAACGCTGTAGATACGTCTCCCCATGGAACACTCATGGCACTTTTTTTACCATCACCAAAATCAATGGTCCGAACATAATGTGCTAATGGAACGGTAGTAATTTTTCCGTTTTTACGAATTTTTCCGCCTTCGGCCATGCCTTCTGTACTTGTTTTAGCAGTACCCGGTGAGAACCCTGTTCTAGAGTCAAAACCAAGCGCTAAATGGGTCGCATCTGGCAATGCTTCTTTGAGCGCAGCAGCAACACAATCTGTCGGGATCACATCGAAACCGACACCCGGACAAAGCACAACATCGGCTTTTTCAGCTTGACTATTAAGTGACTGTGCCAATTCAAATACAGCGATTTCACCAGTAATATCTAGATAGTGAGCACCAGCCTTTATACAAGCTTCCATCATGGGTTTTGATGTTGCTGAAAATGGCCCTGCACAGTGCATCACCAGTTTAAAGCCTTGGAGTTGTTGACTTACCGCATCTATGTTATCCAGCCCAAAAGCTTTATAGTCAAGTCCCAACTCTTGAGCTAATGTTTCAACCTTAGCGTTGTTACGACCAGCCAGAGTTGGTTTTAGACCTTGGCGTACAGCTTCACGAGCGATTAACTCGCCCGTGTAGCCATTTGCTCCATAAATTATCCAGTTTGAATCGTTAGGATTTGTCATAACACAACTCACTTATTAAGAAGCAAATGAATAGTCACGCATGCCTTTTTTGTATTGGCGGGTACGGCATGACATCGCTGATTGTTGCAAAATTAAAGCCCAAGCTGGTGAAACATTTGGTTTTGTTTTTTTACCAGAGCTTAAATTACGTAACTGGAATTTGACCACCGCCATATTGGCAAGTGAAGCAAGTGTTTTGTTCTTCCAAGTAATCGGTTTTAATTCAGGGCTAAGATTCTGGCCTTGTTTCCAAGCATTTGGCAAATTAGGTTCAATCGCTAGAGCTGTGGCAATACCGACCATATCTACACCGCTTTCAACTACTTTTTCTGCCACTTGTTTACGGCGTATGCCACCTGTCACCATAACAGGCATTTTGGCAACTTTACGAATCTCTTGCGCAAATTCTAAAAAGTAAGCTTCACGAGCAAGTGTACGGCCATCACGTGCTTGACCTTGCATTGCAGGTGCTTCATAGCTACCGCCTGAAAGTTCAACCAAATCGACTGCATGCTCATTTAACATTTTAACCACTTGTTGAGCATCTTCAGCGCTAAACCCACCACGTTGGAAATCGGCTGAATTTAGTTTCACTGCAACAGTAAACTGAGGCGAAACCACTTTACGAACAGCTTCAACAATCTCAATTAAAATGCGAGCGCGGTTTTCTAAAGAACCACCCCATTGATCTTGGCGTTTATTGCTCAGTGGAGAAAGAAACTGGCTTAATAAATAACCATGCGCTGCATGAATTTCTACACCTGTAAATCCTGCTTTTTCACCTAAACACGCCGTGTTTGCAAAACGCTGAATCACCTCTGCAATCATAGATTCCGTCATTTCGATTGGCGTGTTAAAACGATTTGACATTTTGCCAAGATCAAGTGAAATAGCTGATGGTGCCCACGTCTGCTGACCAAGATTGGCCTGCATCTGGCGACCCGGATGGTTAATTTGAAGCCACATCTGAGCGCCTTTTAAGCGCCCAATTTGTGCCCATTTTTTAAAAGTATCTAGATGCTTTTCATCTTCAAGCACTACGCCGCCCGGTCCAGTCATCGCTCGGCGGTCTACCATTACATTTCCGGTAATGATTAAACCTACGCCACCATTTGCCCAAGCCTGATATAAACGCATTAATTCTTCTGATGGTGCATGGTTTAAATCAGCCATATTTTCTTCCATTGCCGCTTTAGCAATACGGTTTGGAACATATGAGCCATTTGGGAATACTAATTTTTCGAACACTTTCATTGGAATGACCTCATTCAGTATGGCTTTACTTTAAGATTAAAGCTAACTTTAATGTCAATACCTTTTAGCATTTCTATATTTATTACTTTCAATTTCATTTACTTATAAATAAAAAAAGAGGCACTTAATAGGCCTCTTTTTTAAACTTTAAAGCTTTAAATTATTCGCGAATAAACGTCAACAAGTCAGCATTAATCACTTCATGGTTTACAGTTAACATACCGTGAGAAAAACCCGGATAGATCTTGAGTTGGCTATTTTGAAGTAACTCAGCAGATTTTACGCCAGACGTTTTATAAGGCACGATCTGATCGTCATCACCATGTAACACCAAAACAGGAATGGTGATTTTCTTTAAATCTTCGGTAAAGTCAGTTTGTGAGAACGCCACAATACCATCGTAATGCGCTTTTGCACTACCCGTCATACCCTGACGCCACCAGTTAGCAATAATACCTTCAGATGGTTTCGCATCTGGTCGGTTAAAACCATAGAACGGACCAGATGGAAGATCTCGGAAAAATTGCGCACGGTTGGTGAGAACCTGATTTTGCAGATCATCAAAAACTTCTTTTGGTAAACCTTCAGGATTATTTTCAGTTTTAACCATCAGTGGCGGAACTGCACTGACAAGAACAGCTTTCTTAACATTGTCTTGGCCATGACGTGCAATATAATGAGCTACTTCACCACCGCCCGTTGAGTGGCCAATGTGAATTGCATTTTTAATATTCAGATGTTTAACCACTTCTGCAACGTCATCTGCGTAGTGGTCCATATCGTGACCATCCCACACCTGACTTGAACGTCCATGTCCCCGTCTATCATGAGCAACTACACGAAAACCTTCTTTAAGGAAAAAAAGCAACTGTGTGTCCCAATCATCTGAACTTAAAGGCCATCCATGATGAAAAAATAAAACTTGGGCATCACGTGGTCCCCAATCTTTATAGAAAATTTCTACGCCGTCTTTTGTGGTTACATATCCCATCTTTGTTCTCCTGGTGAAAAACTGCTTGTTGATTCGTTATAAAGGATTGAATATTTATACTAAGTTTAAAGTTAACTTTAAGGTCAACTATCTTAATCGTCTTTTAAAAATAAAATTTATATGAAGACGCTAGGCGATATTGTATCTTTTTAATCTTTAATTGTTTTTATTTCCCTTAAATGTCAAAGACTTTACACCTCAAAATTAAAGACTTGACCTTAAAGTTAGCTTTAATCTTATAGTTTCTGTATTGATTCTAAATTAACACGTCTTGAAATATACAGCATTAGCTACTCGGTCAATTAATGTAAAGGTGAACTTTCATGAATACAAAACAACAGTTTACTGAAGTTGAATTTGGGCAACAAAAAGTCAAAGTACCCAAAGGTGGTTATTATGACCGTTTCAGAATGAACCCCGATTTAGATGAAGTCGCGCAAGATCCTGCTGTTGGCAACATCGATTTTTTCCGTCATATACCTAAAAAAATTGTGGAATCCCGAGTAGGTCCTGTTTGGGCACCCAATTTTTATTATCGTAGTGCAAATGTACAACTGCTCATGCTTGCACCTATTAAGCAAATTAAAGCAAAACTTCCTGCTGACTTAACGCCATTACAACCATTTCCGGGTTACGGGTTGGTTGCTGTTACGTTTTTTACCTATTCTGTTTGTGACAATGACCCTTATAACGAAGTGTCGATTGCGATTGTTGTCCGTAAGCCTAATGCTCGTGGTTCACATATTGCAGAGTTAATGAAATCGATGCGTCAACGTCATTTTTATGCTCATGTTTTAGCTTTGCCTGTTGATACTGAAATCGCCAGAGTGCGTGGTGTATATGGTTACCAGCTACCAAAATGGTTAACTAAAATTGACGTCAACATTAACTCAAAAGAAGTGCAAGCCGATATTTTTGATGTTAATGGCAAATTGGATTTAAGCTTAAAGACCGCTGTACCGACTTTAAAACATGTTGATTCTGAAACACATATTAATAAAGCAACTATGCTCCATGTAGTTGATGGGAAATGGCACCAGACAGAGGTTCAGTCCAACATTCTTTCTTTTGCGCAAAAGCTTTTTCCAAAGAATGTTCAACTCGAGAAAAATGAGGGGCCTTTAACTACATTGCTAAATGAATTAGGTGCTTCAAAAATTTTACGTCTAGATGTTGTTGAAGATGCTCAGGTGATACTTAATTTGCCGATTAAA
Source organism: Acinetobacter sp. 22512 (assembly GCF_052044755.1). Classification (NCBI taxonomy): domain Bacteria; kingdom Pseudomonadati; phylum Pseudomonadota; class Gammaproteobacteria; order Moraxellales; family Moraxellaceae; genus Acinetobacter; species Acinetobacter sp. 22512. Next base: position 42,255 of record NZ_JBQENP010000001.1, read on the forward strand.
CTTCTTTGATATTTTGGCGGTATGATTACCGCCTCCCTTTAATTTAAAATAAACTTAAAGCTATTAATATCATAGTCTAATCACATATCTAAGTTAGGCTATTTTCGCCATTTCGACACTACGCTGCTGCAACAGTTTCACCGATTGCTTCGCTTGCCAAGCTAATTCCATCATATCAACATCAGGAATTTGATCATTTTCCACCACCATTTTTCCAGCCACAAACATGGCTTTAATATGTGCTCTCCCACCACTTGCCACAGGGCCAATCGCCATATCATGTAAGCCGAAATAACGCGGATCATCTAATTGATAAGCCACTAAATCTGCCTGTTGTCCAACCTCAATTGAACCCACTTGATCTAAACCTAAAATCTTAGCTCCACCTAAAGTTCCCCAACGAATGATATCCTCAATACTTGCAGCATCTGCTCCTCCTTCAAATAACCCACCCTCATATTGAGGTAGAGCCGACATGCCCTTTCTGGCCCGTTGTAACAACCATGTAGCATGGGTTTCAGATAACATATCTGCGGCTTCATTCGAGCCCGCACCATCTACTCCAATCGAAATGGTCATACCCGCTTGTTCTAAACTGACAAGATCGGCAATACCACTCCCCAAACGTGCATTACTCTGAGGACAATGTGCAATCCCTGTTTGTGTTTGACCCAACAGCTGTATTTCTTCAGGTAATAGCTTAACCAAATGGGCAAACCAGACATCGCTTCCAACCCAATCCTGCTCTGCACAAAACTGTACAGGTGTCATACCAAATTTAGCTCTAGCCGCATCCAGATAATCTACTGTTTCAGATAAATGGCTATGCATGCGGATACCGAATTGTCTAGCAATCTTGGCGCTTTCTCTTAATTGCTGTGCAGTGGTCGAATGCAAAGCTGTGGTGGGTGCCATCACAATTTTCCGGAATGCATCGGAACTTGGTTGATGATATCGCTGTACTAGGAGTTCTATATCCTCCATATAGTCTTCAAATTTCTCAGGACGTAATGCTTGCGGTAATTCGCTTTCTAAGCCACGCGTTAGAGTTGCGCCACCTCGGCATAACACAAAACGCATGCCTAACTTTTCAGCTTCATCAAATAAAATCGCAGCCCCATCGAACGGCATTTGTGGCCAGTAAAGATAATGATGATCGGCTACTGTTGCACAACCTGACCTTAATAATTCAATCAACCCAATGCGTACTGCCACCCGAAATGTGGCTTCATCGAATGCACCACGAAATCTATAGGGTGTACTGGCAAGCCAAGAGGTTAGGTTTTGATTTAAACCTTGCGGTTCTCCCTTCAATAAGGATTGAAATAAATGATGATGAGTATTTACCCAAGCTGGATAAATTACACAGTCTTTCGCATCGATAATTTGTTCATTCGATTGTGCGGTCAGTTGTCCCAATTCAATAATTTTACCGTCTTGAATACGGATATCAGTAAATGAAGAACGTGCTGCATCCCCCGATAACCCTGTCAAAATGGCATAAGCATTTTTGATTAAATAGCGATGATTTAAAGAACCATTATTTGAAAGATCAGGACTCATACTTGTTCACTCTCATGCCATTTACTTAAAAAGAAATGACTTAATAAAGACATCAGCACAAATAAACCCAAGCCTGTGCACGTGATAAGAAATAGTGCGGCAAACATTAATGGTAAATCGAGCTGAAAACCTGCTTGCAAAATTTGGTAAGCCAAACCTGCACTAGTCCCACCAGCTCCAGCCACAAACTCCGAAACCACGGCGCCAATAAGTGCCAAACCAGAAGAAATACGCAACCCACCAAAGAAATAAGGCAAAGCATTCGGCACACGTAAGCGTATTAAAATTTGCCAACGACTGGCTTTATTGATCTGAAAAAGATTAAGCAAACCTTTGTTGACGCTACGTAGACCTAAAGTGGTGTTAGTCAATATTGGAAATACTGCAACTAACATGGCACAAACGACTAATGCTAATGTTGTATTTTGAATCCAGATAATCACCAGAGGGGCAATAGCGACAATTGGAGTCACCTGAAATAAAATGGCATAAGGCATAAAACAGGCTTCTACTACACGGCTTTGTACAAAGACGAAAGCAATCAAGGTGCCAATGACTACAGCACAGACAAAAGCTAATAAGGTAATTTTTAGTGTGATCAACAAGCTTCCAAATAACACACTGGACTCTTTAATCATTGCCATAACAATATCGCTGGGTTTTGGTACGACATAGACAGGTACTTCAAGCTGTTGAAAACTCAACTGCCAAACTAGTAGGAAAATCAGACCTAACCCTAGTGGAGCTGCAATACGTTGTACCTTTGGATGTTCCATTAATGGTTTAATCATGACCATGCCCTCCGCTTGCCTCAGCTAATACTTGGGATAGATGTGAACATTGTTGAATAAAGACTTCAGAACTACGGAAAGCTTCATCACGCACATAAGGCCCCTCAATTTCAAGGTCAGCCACCACACGTCCTGGTCGTGCCCCCATCACAATGACCCGAGAAGATAAATACACTGCTTCATAGATGCTATGAGTAACAAAAACTACGGTTAAATCTCGCTCAGACCATAATTGACGAATATCACTGTCAAGTTTATGGCGAGTAAATTCATCTAAAGCTCCGAAGGGCTCATCCATTAACAGTAAATCTGGTTCAGTCACTAATGCACGAGCCAAGGAGGCACGCATTTGCATGCCCCCCGAAAGCTCGCGGGGATAAGCCTGACTAAAGTTTTCTAAACCAACGGCCTTTAACGCGGCCATAACTTTGGGTGTACTAGTTGATTTCGAAATATGCTGCAAATCCAAAGGTAAGCGTACATTTTCTGCAATATTAGCCCAAGGCATCAGGGTTGCTTCTTGAAAGACCATTGCCATTTTGCATTGTGATTGAATCTCGGCCTTGCCATTCCAACGCACTAGTCCTGCAGAAGGTTGCTCCAGATCGGCAAACATTTTCAGTAAAGTACTTTTCCCGCAACCTGACGGTCCAAGTAATGAAACAATCTCACCACGTGCAATATTTAAATCCAAACGTTGTAAAGCATTAGTACCATTTGGATAAGTCTTTTCTACCCCTCTGACCATAATCATTGGCGTAATAAAATTTGAAGATTCATGTATAGAAGTATCAATTGTTAATGCAGAATTCATATGGTTTCCCCTCCGCGCGAATGCCTTATTTCTTAACCCTATAACCCTGACTACTTGGCAGTTTTAACAAACTGTGTGGTATAAGCAGTTTTCCAGTTGGTTTGAGCTTTTAACAAACCAGCGTTCACCATAAAATCTCGTGTGGCTTTCCAACGCGCATCGGTCATGACCCCGATTCCTTGCGTTTTAGCATCTCCCCCATCAATCAGTTTGAGTTTGCGCATTTGACCTACTGCAAAGGCCAGCAGATCATCTTTCATATTTGGGTTTTCTTTTTTAATCAGACTATTCCCTAATCGAGGATCAGCTAAATAGTTTTTCCATCCTTCCATCGATGCCTGAACAAAACGACGCACAACATCTGGTTTGTTTTGAATCACATCATTGCGTGTAACTAAAATACCGCCATAAGCTGGATAGCCAGCATCAGCAAATAAAAAGAAATTACTTGAAGGCTCTGCTTTTTTTGCCTGAAAGACTTCAGAGGTTGCATAGGCTTGCTGTGCCACATTTTTGCCAGCTAAAAATGGCTGCATATTGAAGGTATAAGGGCGAGCCTGTGCTGCATTTAATTTATATTTCCCTTTTAACCATGGCCACCAGCTTGCTTGCCCACTGGTTGAAACAAGAATTGTTTTGCCTTTTAAGTCCGCCAAAGACTTTACATCGCCATGAGTTAATACACCTTGTGGGTCAAACTGAAATGGTGCCGCAACTGCTTTGATTGGAAAATTACTTTCAATACCCTTTAAGACCTGTAAATCATAATTAATTATAATGTCGGCACGTTTGGACAATAGTAAGGTCATATTATTGACCTGTGGCCCACCAATTTTAATATCGACATCGAGTCCGTATTTTTTATAAATCCCTTGTGCAAGTGCCTGATAATATCCACCTTGCTCGGCTTGTGCATACCATGTGGTTTGTAGAACAAGTTTATCGGCAGCATAACTGGTTGAACTGAAAATTGTTCCTAGCCCCAATAATGCACTCACAATAACAGTACGTCGCCCTTTGCTTACATAGTGCTGAATATTCATAAATAAGCCCCCTAAATCTGTATTGATTTATCTTGCTATTCTTTTTAGGGGGGCAATCAATGTATCAAATGTACATTTCTCTCAAAACCAAGATGGTTTTGTCCCCAAAAGAGGAACAGCAAACGCTGTAGAGCAATGTCCCGCATGTTTACTACACACTGACCGCTTATACTCAGGAATGAACTAGCAAGCTCTGTGCCAATTTTGATTTCATTTTGTTTTTCATAGTAATAATCTAATTTGGGCTTATTTTTAATCATGCCTAGATGAATAAACTGCGTTAATTAATTTGTTTTATATGCGGCTTAGTGGTGCACCAGGTCATCATTCATGCACTCCACAGGTGCTTTTCTAGAATAAAAGCTTTTTAATTATTCATCGCTGATTCCTCTATAAATGCAATATTGCTCTCCCCATCCCAACTTCATAACCTATCCTTAGAAATTGGCACAAAAAGTGCTACATGCTCTATATCAGAGTAGAAGCGTTCAGCATAGTAGTAATATCAATTGCTATGTGGGTCATTGCTCAGAAAACAGCTCATGTTCTTTACATAAAGTTATCTTTTATTAAGAACGTGTGGCTCTTTTTTGAATGTGACCCATCTATTTCAATCTATTTGATTGGGTCACGATTATCCAAAATATGAGGTTGAAATATGAACAGCGCCAATATGACTCCAGTAGCTGAAAATGACTACAGCTTAGAAGAACTGCAAAAAGAAGCTCGTATGGGAGCTTTTGGTCAAGAGACCTTTGAACGGGAAGTCCGGGTCATTGATTTATCAAATTTTGAACAACGTAAATATGAAATTGCGGACCAACTTTGGTCAGCAGCTACCGATATTGGTTTCTTTCAAGTATCGAATCATGGCATTCCACTTGAACAGATTCAAACTGCATTTGAAATGACACAACAGTTTTTTAATCTGCCAGAATCGATTAAAGCTCGCTACCCACTCAATCGCAATGCAGGTTGGGAAAGTAAGGCACAGGTTCGTCCATCGACCAGCACACCAGACCAAAAAGAGTCTTATCAAATTACCCGCCCACGTATGGAAGGTCTTTATCCTAGTCAAGAGGAATTACCTAATTTTAAAGATACCATGTTGGAGTTTGAACATGCATGCTGGCAAGTCGGCATGAAAATTTTATCTTGCTTTGCTTATAAACTAGGCTTTGCCGATAACTTCTTTACTCTTGCTCATGACCCTGATCAAGAAAGCTACCAAAGTACTTTAAGAATGCTGCACTACTATGCAATTGACCCTGCTCTTAAAGATCAATTAGGTCTATGGCGTGCAGGAGCGCATACAGATTTTGACTGTTTAACGCTACTGTTCCAACGTAAAGGACAAGGTGGCCTGCAAGTTTGTCCGGGTAAAGATATGGAACAACAGCAATGGACCAGCATTGAGCCACGTGATGATGTAATTACCTGTAATATCGGTGATATGCTCACGCGTTGGAGCGATGATCAACTACCTTCTAATTTTCATCGTGTTAAAAATCCTGAAACAAATGAATATCAAGGCGCACGTTATAGTTTGGCGTTCTTCTGCCAAGCCAATGAAGATATGATCATTGAAGGACCACAAAAGAAATATCCGGCCATTACAGCTAAAGAATATTTAAAACAAAGAATTAGCGCAAACTTCAACGGAAAGTATTAAAATTACTGTGTACGGTCAGAGATAAATAGTCTCTGACCGTTCTGAAGTTTCAGCAATACATATTGTCATTAATCATTCTTAAACTTTTTATCCTTATTCAATAACGTAATATCCAGTTCAACTGGTCTGATCTGTTATTAAAAATACGGCTAATTTTAAGCACGTGCACCAACAAATAGATAAATTTTGTGTAGAATCAAATTATTTATTTATATATTTATGGTGTGTTGCTTATGAGCCCACAAGCTATGCTCAATGGAAAATCATCTCAGGTGACTGAGCAAGCGGTGGAAATCATTTATCAACGCATTCAACAAAATACTTATGCAGTCGGGTCTGCCTTACCCTCACAACGTGAGCTTGCCATTCAATTAGGAATCAGCCGTGCTTCTTTACGTGAAGCATTAACCCGCCTCGCCGCTTTAGGTCTATTAGAAATCAAAGCAGGCAAAGGTGTTTACGTTATTTCACAGCATAGCCAAGCGGCAGAACAATGGGATGGTGAACATCGTGTATCACTTAAAGATTTCTATCAATTACGCTATGTACTAGAAAGTTTTTGCGCACTTCTCGCATGTGAGTATTTAACTGAAGATGATAAGTCCATCTTACAGCAACATTACCAATCATTAGCAAGTGCAATCAAAGAACAAAATTGGCAAGCAGCCTCTGAATTTGATTATGCATTTCATCAACATATTATTGAACTTAGTCATAATCAATCGATTATTCAAACACTTAAAATACATACCGACTGGATTCAAAAGAGTCAGATCCTACCCTTTGTTCAACCCAATCTGGCATTTAAAACCATTCATGAACATGAATTAATTCTGCAAGCTTTATTTAATCAGGACTCAACAGCAGCTGAAAAAGCTATGCAAGCACATATTATTGGTGCCGCACAGCGTGCTGGTGTGTATTTTTCCAGACATAACAGCACAATATAATCATAAATTCCAAATTTGTAGTGCTATGCACTACTTTGCTCCATACTTTGAACCACATCAATACCACTTTATTAAGATTGCTTTTTAATGAGGCAATATTGCTGGTATGACCAGTAAAACCAGTTAATAAAATTGGCACACTTCTCGCTTAGAACGGTTTAGAAACTTACTTAAATACTTAGGATCTGAACAATGAATATCGCGATTGTAGGTGCAGGTATGGGCGGTTTAACTGCTGGTATCGCTTTAAAAAAATTTGGTCATCAGGTCACAATCTATGAGCAAGCAGCCGAAATATTACCTATTGGCGCTGCCATCTCACTTTGGTCAAATGGTGTTAAGTGTCTCAACTATCTTGGTTTAACGGATCAAATCCAGAAACTAGGTGGACAAATGGAGTCTTTAGCATATCTTGATGGTCTTAACCAACAAACCATGACCCAATTTAGTTTGTTACCTTTATATAAAGAAGTAGGACAACGTGCCTATCCTGTCGCTCGAGCTGATCTACAACAATTATTAATGCAGCAATTTGGTCTGGAAGACATCAGACTCGGGATGAAAATGACTGCAATTGAAGCTCATCAAAATGATGTCACCATACATTTTCAGGATGGTTCTCAGATAACAGCCGATCTACTGATTGGTGCAGATGGTACACATTCACTTACGCGGCAGTTTGTACTGGGCCATCAAGTTGAACGTCGCTATGCTGGCTATGTAAATTGGAATGGATTGGTTGATATTGATGACCAGATTGCACCAGCCATGCAATGGACCACATATATTGGTGAAGGTAAACGTGTATCACTCATGCCCGTTGCACAAAATCGTTTCTATTTCTTCTTTGATGTGCCGCTTGAGGCTGGACTGTCAAATCAGCGTGAATATTATAAGCAAGACCTTAAAATGCATTTTAGTGGTTGGTGTGAACCAGTACAAAAACTCATTGAGCGTTTAGATGAGAAAAAAACCAATCGTGTCGAGATCCATGATATCGAGCCTTTTATGAATTTCTATAAAGGACGTGTAGTGCTCTTAGGTGACGCCGCTCATAGCACGACTCCGGATATTGGACAAGGTGGCTGCCAAGCCATGGAAGATGCGATTTATCTTGCTCGTGCCTTACAAATCAATACTTTTGGATTGGAAGATGCTTTGAACCGTTATCAAAACAAACGCAATGATCGTACTAAGGAAATGGTGTTAAGAGCACGCAAACGTTGCGATGTGACACATATGAAAGACCCGAAAATCACCCAAGAGTGGTATGAATCTTTATATCAAGAACAAGGTACTCACATCATGCAAGGGATCATCAGTAATATTATCGGCAATCCTCTCGACTAAATATTTAAATGCTTTCCCCCTCTATAGGGGGATTTTTTAATTTATAAAAAAAGTGCATATTTCGATTTAAATATGCACTCGATGCTATAAAACACAGTTAAAACTTATAAGATAATGCAAAACGGTTTTGTAAGAAATTTTTGTCATAGCGTGGTGATGTTTGGATACCTGTAAAATTGCTGACACTAAAACCTTTTAAAGCTCCCGTAAAATTATAAATACCAAACAACATGTATTCAGATTGATTTCGACTCGCAACATTTTCCGACTCTTTTAAGTCCATAAATGAATAACGCGCGCCAGCTATCAACTGATCTGTCAATTTACCTTCTAAAGACAACATCAATGCATTACCCGCACCTAAATCTTGAGTGCTGGTGAAAAATGGCTGGGCAAAAAGTTCACCTGAAGAGGTTTTAGCTGCATAGGGTGTTAATAATGCCCCATTCAAGTAACTACCCTGATCTGGTTTTATATAGTTATACGCGACTTTTAGACTGGCGGTAGGCATAACCTTAAACGCAGCCTGTACACCGAAAATTTGGCTATTAACCTCTCCAGCAAGTGCTTTGCTCTGATCTTTACCTGAAATATACTGGATTGAAAATTCAGGACTATAATTAAACTTTGGAATTGCTAAATCAGCTTGAGTATAGATTAGACGAGTATAGTCATCATAATTTTGATACCAAAATTGCGTTTTTAAACTTTTATCATTGGCTAAATTAAAGCGCTTCCCTGCACCAACCGACCAGACCCCATTGGTTTCCACATTTGAATTTTGACGAGAAGTTTTATTGAACTCATCCTCGCCATAACTTTTATATTTATTTACTTTAGTGAGTCGTAAGAAATAATAATTATTCCCGATCTGTACATCAGCGGCCTGATATAAAAACATCAATACACGACGGTCAGCATAATCGCCCATAAAAGGTAAATTTAGCCGCTGGTTACCAATCGTCACTCTAGCCAAATCGTTTTTCCAGCTTACATAAGCTTCTGCTAGACCATCCCTATCTTCTTTTAATTCTGGCACTTCATCATTTTCATTTTTATCATCCAGTCGGCGCTGTATGTCATATCCCACAGCTGCCTGTATGCCATAAAAAGGAGCTGTTTCATATTTAATATACCCACCAATGACGGTCGTATCCTGATTTAAATTATTCACAAAATAGCCATTATTAAGTGAGTAATATGCAGATTTAACTACCCCATGAATACTGCCGCATGCAAATGCTGCACCTATACGGTCAATTGAATCATTACTCGTCTGACAATCCTGCTTTAGATTAAATAGGCCATTCAGACTGGTATCAGCAGCCCATACCGGCACAGTAGCAGCCATGCTCAGCATAAGTAATGCCGATTTTAATTTAAAATTTCTCATAAAATTCCCCTGTAAGATTTGGTTTAAAAGTCGCTTATGGTCTTTCAAAAGACCTGTTTTTGACCTTTTTAAAGTCAAAATCCCCCTAACCTATTCATCATTGAATAAGCGACCTTTAAATTTTTGCGAATGAAAATGTGGTTAAATTAGAATGTCTAATCCCTAACCGGTGTCGATCAATGCCCTGAATTTATGGGCGTAGTTGCAACATCAACGGACTTTTTGCTAAACGGTAAGTGGTTAAAAATAATATTGAGCAAAATGGCAGTGATACAGGCAGAACTAATACCTGAATGTAATAGGGTTTTTACCCATGTCGGAAATTGCGCATAAAACTCTTGGTTTACAATTGGAATCATGCCGATTGTGAGTGAAGTAGCGACAATAATCAGATTTTTATGATCGTTATAATCTACTTTGGCTAGAGTTCGTATTCCACTGGCAGCAACAGTACCGAATAATACAATACCTGCGCCACCTAAAACAGGCATCGGAATTGATGCAACAAAGCGGCCAATAACAGGTAATAAGCCCAAGATAATTAAAATTCCACCAGCTGTTGCGACTACAAAACGGCTTTTAATGCCTGTAATTGCAACCAGACCTACATTTTGAGCAAAGGCGGTTTGCATGAATGAACCAAAGATTGGGGAAATTGCACTCGATAGCATATCTGCACGTAGACCATCACCAATTCGTTTTGAATCAACTTTAGTTCCAACGATTTCACCAATCGCAATAATATCGGCCGTGGTTTCAGTCATGATTACCAAAGTAACAATTACCATGGAAAGAATGGCAGAAAATTCAAATACAGGAGAACCAAAATGGAAGAAACTTGGAAAAGCAAAAATAGGACCTATACTTACTCTTGAGAAGTCAGTAAAGCCTGCAATATAGGCAATTACCGTACCCAAAACAATTGCTACAAGGATCGCAAGGCGGCGCAGAATCTGATTTCGTAACATACTAAAAATAATCACAATCGCTAGCGTAATTACCGCCAAACCAGTATTAGTCGGATCTCCCCAGTTTTCAGCTTTCGGGTTTCCCCCCATAATCCAGCGGATCGCAACAGGTGTGAGCGAAATACCAATCATGGTAATGACGCATCCTGTGACCACAGGTGGAAAGAAGCGGATAATTTTTGCAAAGAATGGTGTAATCAACAAACCAATTAGAGATGCGACAATCACAGCACCAAACGCAGATGGCAAACCACCACCGGTACTCACAATTGCCAAAATAGTTGCAACTCCAGCAAAAGACACCCCTTGCACAATCGGTAATTTTGCACCGAAATATTTAAAACCAATGGTTTGTATAACTGTGGCGAGGCCTCCCACAAATAAGGCGGCAGCTACCAATAAGCCAATCTCTGAAGCATCTAGACCAGCAGCTGCACCAATAATCAATGGCGGTGCAATAATTCCACCGTACATAGTCAATACATGCTGCAAACCATATAAGATGTTTTTATTCATCCCTAAATATTGATGTTCTGCCGAGATATGCGGATCTCGTTCTGGATTTATATTGTCTTGATGCATGGGTTATTTCCTCAAATTAAATTCATGATGTCCATATTGCTTGGGTTGATTTAGCTGCCACGATATGTTGAATATGAGAAAGGACTGATCAATAGGGGCACGTGATAGTGCTGGTGAATATCATTGACTTTAAAATCAATACAGACTCTCGGGTAAAAGCTATTGGTATTTAGAGTCTGAAAATAATCCCCTACTTCAAAAACCAATTGATAATGACCACGAATAAATGAGTCGACATTAAATGCTTGAATACGTCCATCTGCATCAGTGAACTGTTCATCGATTAAAATATATCCATGGCTCGTTTCCTCGAATAATTTCACCAATACTTGAGTTGCTGGCTGGCCGAGTGATGCATTTAAAATATGTGTGCTGATACCCGCCATTATTGAATCTCCTGATTTGAGCGAAGAAGGACGTTTCTGAATCAATTCAGAAACCCAAGTTGGGATATGCACACAGGCTTGTAAGACCAGCCGAGCCTGACTAGAAGCTAATTGATTAAAAGTTTCGAGTTGCATATCCGCTCCAATTTAATGCATTGTCTGACTGGTCTGACCAGATACATTAAATTAAGCAACAAATATGCCAGTTTAAATGAGATAGGCTTTTTAATAGTTATACATACAATAGAACTTTATGTAGACTTTTGAACACTATCCTTAAGGATAGAAAACAACAATAAAAAAAGAGACCCGTTTGTGGCCTCTTTTTTAAATTGATTAGATTGCTTCTCTGGTCATCTCACCATTCACCAATCTTAAAATCTGCAACGGGTTGCTGTCTTTTAAAGCCTCTGGCAATAAATTTTGTGGATAGTTCTGGTAACACACAGGTCTTAAATAACGGTCAATGGCCAAGGTTCCAACTGAAGTACCTCGGGCATCTGAAGTGGCTGGGTATGGCCCCCCGTGTACCATCGCATCACAGACCTCAACACCTGTTGGGTAGCCATTTATAAGTAATCGACCAGCTTTTTCCTCTAGCACAGGGACCACATCTGCAAACTCGATTAAGTCTGCTTCGTCGGCAATTAAAGTCGCTGTCAGCTGTCCATTCATGCTTTGTAGCGCCTGAATGAGTTGAGCTTTATCTTCAACTTCAATGATGACCGTGGTAGGCCCAAAGATTTCTTCTTGTAAAAGCTGGTCACCCGCCAGTAAAAGCTCAACATCAGCTTTAAAGAGTTGTGGCTGTGCCTGATTGTCTTGTTGAGTATTGCCAGCCAAGTGTTCAATGCCTTGATGCTCGGTTAAGTGCTCAAGACCAGCGGTATAACTTTTTAAGGTTCCGGCATTCAGCATAGTCTGTGCAGGTTTGCCACCTATAATTTCGGTTAGGTTACTAATGAGCTGATTAAACTCGGCTGATTTAATTCCCAAGATTAAGCCCGGATTGGTACAGAACTGACCACAGCCTAAAACCACTGAATCAGCCAAGTCCTGTGCAATTTTGTCACCACGGTTTTTTAAGGCTTCTGGCAACATCAGCATCGGGTTAATGCTACTCATTTCAGCAAATACGGGAATTGGTTGTGGACGGGCTGCGGCCATGTCACATAAAGCGCGACCACCACGAAGTGAACCGGTAAAACCCACAGCCTGAATTAAAGGATGTTTCACTAAAGGTTCACCCACGCCATTACCGTAGATCATGTTAAATACACCTTTTGGCATACTTGATTTTTCTACGGCACGCTCAATTGCCTGAGCTACAAAATCTGCTGTCGCCATATGTCCACTGTGGGCTTTCACCACCACAGAACAACCTGCGGCGAGTGCCGAAGCAGTGTCACCACCTGCAGTTGAAAATGCTAAGGGGAAGTTACTTGCCCCAAAGACCGCAACAGAACCAACACCGATTTTAATCTGACGCAGGTCTGGACGTGGTAAAGGCTGGCGCTCAGGCAAAGCGGTATCAATACGGGCACCTAAAAAATCACCACGGCGTAATACTTTGGCAAACAGGCGCATTTGTCCACTGGTACGGGCACGTTCACCTTGCAAACGTGCCAGCGGTAAAGCGGTTTCCTGTGAGACAATTTCAAGAAAATCTGTACCTAATGCATCGAGTTCATCGGCAATATTTTCTAAAAAGGTAGCGCGCTGTTCAGGTGATGTATGGCGGTAAGTTTTAAACGCTTGACTTGCTGCTTCACAAGCTTGATTTACTTCTTGCTCGGTTGCATGGTGAAACTCATAAGGTAGAGCCTCACCAGTCGTAGCATGAATGCTTTTTAATAAGGTTGTACCTTGTGCGCTGCGTGAACCGCCAATAAAGTTGTGTCCAATGACCATTTTAAATTCCTTAAAGAGTAATAACTGAACCAATCGGTAGCTCTGGTTGGGTATGGGCTAGTTTGTTTTTAAGAGGAAGACCGAACTCTTTCATCTCTATTTCAAACTCATCGTTGACTTGCGCTTGAATACCGTCGGCAAAAGACAAAGTGGCTGTACCGAAATAGTGAATATGAACATCCCCTGCTTTTAAGAATTGTTGATACTTAAAGTGGTGATATTCCAGATTTGCCAAGCTATGACACATATTGTCTTCACCCGACAAAAATTCTTTTTCCCAAATGATTTGTCCATCACGGCGTAAGCGGCTGGTTCCCACTAAATGTTTCGGTAATTCGCCTGTTCGTAAAGCTGGACCAAAACTACAAAAACGTAATTTTGAATGCGCCAGATATAAATAATTACGACGTTCCATCACATGGTCAGAATATTCATTGCCCAGCGCAAACCCGATTCGGTAAGGCTTTAAGTCTTCTCCAATCACATAGAGGCCTGCGATTTCAGGTTCTTCGCCGCCATCTTCAGCAAATGGGGGTAAAGGTAATTCAGCTCCCGGCCTTACCACAATTGAACCGTCGCCTTTATAAAACCATTCTGGCTGCGCCCCGATCTGACCTTGTGCTGGACGCCCCTTTTGTAGCCCCCATTGAAATATCCGCATGGTGTCGGTCACCGAGCTGTCATCGCTTAAATTTTGTTGATGCATTTTGTCGCGTGCAGATGCAGAACCTAAATGGGTTAAGCCTGTACCGGACACTAAACAGTGTGTTGGGTCTGGATGGTCTAAAGGCGGCAGTACCTTTAAGTTTGCTAATAAAGATGAATAATCATAGGTCTCCGCTTCAAAGCCTAACGCCTCAATTTGTCGTTCCAATGAAATTTTATTGCGGATTGCCAAAAGTGCTAAATCACGAACCGATTGAATATCTTTAACCGGATATGCCATGTTGCCTTCTACTTTGGCGACGGCACGTTGATTTGCACGATTTTCAAATTGAATAATTTGCATGTTTTATTCCTTACAAAGGCTTTTGAATATTCACTGTTTGTGTTTTTTGACGTTCGAGCTTGGCATACACGATGTAGGTCAGAATCAAGCCAAAAAGCATAACGATAGATAAGAAATACAAACCAGCAGCCATATTTCCCGTGTATTCTTTTAAAAGTCCGATACCAAATGGCCCGACATAGCCACCTAAATTTCCAACAGAGTTAATTAAGGCAATACCAGCCGCTGCACTTGCACCTGTTAAGAAACGGCCAGGTAATGTCCAAAACACGGCAGTTGAAGAAAATAGGCAGAACGCAACCACAGCCAAAGCAGCCAACTGCATGACTGGAGAATTTAGCCAACCACTTAAAAACATTGCACAAGCGCCTAGTGCGTAGAGAAAACTTAAATGTCCGTAGCGGTCATTTAGACGATCGGTACTACGTGGAATAATTAACAAACCAATAATTCCAAAAACGTAGGGAATGCTAGATAGGAAGCCAATTTGAAGATCAGTACCACCTCCAAATTGCTTAATAATGGTAGGAAGCCAAAGATTTAAACCATAAATACTTAAAGTCACTGGTAGGTAATACAATGCCAATAAAAGTACGCGTTTGTCTTTTAAGGCATGCAGTGGATTGGCATGTCGGGTTTGGTCATATTCGGCTTCATCTTTAACAAGTTCATTTGTAAGCCATTGTTTTTGTTCAATACTCAACCATTTCACTTTATCAATATTATCTGGCAACCACAGGAATGTCGGTAAAGCCAATAAAACCGCGGGCAAGCCAACTGCAACAAACAACCATTGCCAGCCGTGCAAATTTGCAATGCCATCCATTCCAAGTAATAGACCCGCTAAAGGCCCTGCAATCATCATGGCAATCGGTTGTGAAAGCACAAACATTCCCATGATTTTTCCGCGATGCCGCACCGGATACCACTGTGTAATTAGGTATAAAACACCAGGGAAAAAACCTGCCTCAGCTACACCAAGTAAAAACCGTAACAGATAAAAACTTTTAGGGCCTTGAATGAGCGCCATGGCCATGGTGATGAGGCCCCATGTTAATAAAATGCGGGTAAACCATTTACGAGCACCAAATTTGTCTAAAAGCAAATTACTTGGAACTTCAAAAAGAAAATATCCAATAAAAAATAAGCCAGCTCCTAGACCATAGGCAGCATCACCAATTCCAACATCTGCACCCATATGCAAATGGGCAAATCCGACAGCGGCCCGATCAATGTATGCCACCAGATATAGTATGACTAATGCAGGTATCAGCTTAAACGTGACCGTCCGTATTACATCCTTTTCGAAATCCATGTTCGACTCCATTTCCTATTATTTACTTATAGAGCATCTTGCTCGTAAATTATCCTTTTAATTTAAAATATAGTAATACTATTTAAATTTCAAACCTTTTAAAAATAAAATTTATGGTGTATTTTTAAATTAATTAATTCTAATAGTAATACTATATAGGGAAATTTGTATGAATAACAAACAAGTTCTTCGCTCGGCTGCCTGGTTTGGTACAACGGATAAAAATGGCTTTATGTATCGCAGCTGGATGAAGAACCAAGGAATTCCAGATCATGAGTTTCAAGGCAAACCGATTATTGGAATTTGTAATACGTGGTCTGAACTCACCCCATGTAATGCGCATTTTCGAAAAATTGCCGAACACGTAAAAAAAGGGATTTTAGAAGCGGGCGGCTACCCTGTTGAGTTTCCTGTGTTTTCAAATGGTGAGTCGAATTTACGTCCCACCGCCATGTTTACACGCAACTTGGCTAGTATGGATGTGGAGGAAGCTATCCGTGGTAACCCTATTGACGGCGTGGTGTTACTAACAGGTTGTGACAAAACCACCCCTGCATTATTAATGGGAGCTGCAAGTTGTGATATTCCAGCCATTGTAGTGACTGGCGGTCCCATGTTGAATGGTAAGCACAAAGGCAAAGATATTGGTGCAGGTACTATCGTTTGGCAAATGCATGAAGAGTTAAAAGCAGGCAAAATTGATTTAAATGAATTTTTATCTGCTGAGTCTGGTATGTCGCGCTCGGCTGGTACATGTAACACCATGGGCACAGCTTCTACAATGGCCTGTATGGCTGAAGCCCTAGGCACTTCTTTACCACACAATGCAGCCATTCCAGCGGTAGATTCGCGCCGTTATGTGCTGGCTCATCTGTCTGGTATGCGTATTGTTGACATGGTTCATGAAGATTTACGCCTTTCTAAAATCTTAACCAAAGAAGCTTTCGAAAATGCCATTAAAGTCAATGCAGCTATTGGTGGTTCAACCAATGCAGTCATTCATTTAAAGGCAATTGCCGGACGTATTGGGGTTGATTTACAACTCGATGACTGGAACCGTGTCGGCCGTGGCATGCCAACCATTGTTGACTTACAGCCTTCGGGTCGTTTTTTAATGGAAGAGTTTTATTATAGCGGCGGTTTGCCAGCCGTGATTCGTCGTATGGGTGAAGCCAATCTTTTGCCACATCCACAGGCTTTAACCGTAAATGGTCAAGGCATTTGGGAAAATTGTCAGCAATCACCTATTTATAACGATGAAGTGATTCGGAAAATAGATAATCCAATTCGACAAGATGGCGGTATGTGTATTTTGCGCGGTAATTTAGCGCCTAAAGGTGCGGTACTTAAACCATCTGCTGCCACACCTGAACTGATGAAACACCGTGGTCGTGCAGTCGTATTTGAAAACTTTGATGATTATAAAACCCGTATTAATGACCCAGACCTTGATGTCGATGAAACTTGTATTCTAGTCATGAAAAATGCCGGCCCTAAAGGCTATCCGGGCATGGCCGAGGTTGGAAATATGGGCCTACCACCAAAAATTTTAGCCAAAGGCATTACCGATATGGTTCGTATTTCCGACGCACGTATGAGCGGAACAGCGTATGGCACGGTGGTTTTACATGTTGCCCCTGAAGCCATGGCTGGCGGACCTTTAGCTGTAGTTCAAAATGGTGACTTTATTGAACTCGATGCCTATGCAGGTAAACTTCACCTAGAAGTAAGTGATGAAGAACTTAAGCAACGTCTTGAAAATTTAGCACCATCAGCTCCACCAAGTTTTATTGGCGGTTACCGTAAGCTCTATGTAGAACATGTTTTACAAGCCGATGAGGGCTGTGATTTTGATTTCTTGATCGGTTGCCGTGGCTCAGAAGTTCCACGTCATTCTCATTAATATTTATTCTTGAAAAAGATGATCTTGTTAAAACACAAGGTCATCTATACCATAGGATATTCAACATGTCGTAATAGTGAAATATGAGTAAAGCTGACTATAAAAATCCTATTCCAAGCAAAAGCCAACATGCATTAATTGTTCAACAATTGGGATTAAAAATTGTTTCTGGAGAAATTTCAGAAAATGAAAAGCTCCCGAGTGAAGTTGATTTATGTGAGGAATATAAAGTCAGCCGCCCTGTCTTTCGCGAAGCAATCCGTGTTTTAAACGCTAAAGGCTTAACTTACTCAAGACCCAAAATTGGAACTGTGGTGAGACCGAAAGAAGAATGGCATTTACTCGATCCAGATGTATTGTTTTGGTTGATTCAAACCACGCCTGAACACGAATTTTTTAAAACACTTTCTACCGTACGACGCGTTTTGGAACCAGAGCTTGCTTATATTGCGGCAAGTACGGCAAACGAAGAAGATATTGAACGTATTAAACATGCCTATGAAGGGATGGAAAAAGCGACAACAGTTGAAGAATTTATAGAGCCAGATATTCAATTTCATTTGGCAATTGCCAAAGCAACTCATAATGACTTGCTGGCTTATATGTCAAAAATGTTGGTTTTACCTTTGCAGCAATCCATTCAAGTCACTAGTCTGCGCCCAAATTTACAAGGCCATTCACTACCTAGACATAAAGCGATTTTAACCGCAATTGAAAATAAAGATCCGCTCTCGGCTCGCCATGCTTCACTTGTTCAGCTTGATGACACCAAAATGGCTTACGATTTAATTAAAAAATAATCTTTATATATTCACTATTTAAAGCCTGATGCTCAAAATAAAGTCATCAGGCTTTTTTATTTATAAATTAGAATACCTTTTTAACTGAGACAGTAAATGTCGAATCAATCGGATTTGAAATTGGCGCATCATGTTCACCATTACTATACTTTTTATAGAAACCATCTTTGTCCCAAGCTTTGGCATACGCTAAACCAGTAGTCCAGCCATCCCCTAAATCCTTAATCAGCTCGATTTTCATATCTTGAAAGTTAGCTTCCGAGAAATTTTTAATTCTTTCATAGCCATAGTGAGCACCAAAAGTCCAAGACTCATTGATAGGCTGAGTAAAAGTTAGATCTAGATAAGTTGTTCCTCGTGAACGTTTACCTGCTGGGCCACCCATCGTATCTGAGTTATAGCCTGCATAATCTGGAGTGTAGGTAATGAAATATTTAAGAGTCAAAGGCCCATAACCAATTTGAGGCACAATTTCGCCATAGTTATAACTGGTACTCCCTGTTTCAGGTGTACTTTTAGCTCCTGGATAATAGTAATAAAAAACCGTCATTCCAGCTGAAAACTTATCAAAAGTTTTTATATAACCTGTGTAAAAATCCCACTCAACTGAAGCATCACGAAGATAGTTAGAGCTTACATTCGATGCCCAAGTCCCCACAAATAATCCATTCGGATTTGCATAATCTAGACCAATTTGTAAAGCAGGCTTGCCCCAAGTTTGTTGAAAACCACGTGAAATATATTGACTTGCGAAGGTTACATTAGCACTGTATGGAGAAATTTGTTCTTGTTCATTTAATTGTTCAGCATGTACAACACCAGTAGACATAATAAGAGAAGCTATCCCTAAAATTTTTCTCATCTAATAATCCTTTTAAATATTACCTATAGGTTTAAAGTTTTAAAATAACATGATAATTCAATTTAAAACTTATTAAAAAGTTATAAATTTAAATTTCTGGATACTTCTTCTTCGCTATAGATCTCTTCAATACAATCTAAGATTTTAGGAATATATGAACTTTGGTCCATATTGCGCATCGATAGAGAAATGGGACTATAGGCTTCTAAGTCTAAGATATTTAAATAAGTTAGATTCTTCATTCCAATATCACAGGCGCTTTCTGGAATAATACAAATACCCTCTCCAGATGCCACTAAGCCAAGAGCCATATGAATTTCGCGGACTTCAGTCAGTTTGGCGGGAACAAGACCTAATTTGGTAAATAAAGCTTGAATAGTGGTCGAAAAATTCGGCTTAGGTGTTGTGGGATAAGAAAAAATTGTCTCATTGATAATTTGAGATAAATAAATTCCTGATTCTTGGAGCTCACTTAAAGGATGTTTTTTATGAATCGCGAGTTTTAATTTTTCTTTTCGAAGTAGAAGTCGCTTAATGGCAGGATCGCTAATAGGTAATCGACCAAAACCTAAATCGATTTTGCCTAACTTTAAAGCTTCGACCTGATCTCGTGTACCACATTCAATAAGCTCGACATGAATGTCAGGATTTTTTTGTCTAAATAGATAAATGACCTGCGGTAATCGCCCGTAAAGAAGCGAACTCACATAGCCAACTTTAACAACATTCTCGACCAGCTTCATTTTTTTAGCCATAGAAGCTGCTTGAGCCGTATGCGTTAGAATTTGTACTGCATGTTGGTAAAAAAACAGCCCTGCTTCTGTCACTTTTAATGGACGCGACCCTTTCACAAACAAATCAATACCTAATTCTTCTTCTAGTTTTTTGATTTGACGCGTGAGCGGTGGCTGGGCAATAAAAAGTTTCTCAGCGGCTTTTGTCAGACTTTGTTCTTCAACAACGGTAACAAAATAACGTAGATGTCTTAATTCCATTAATATACCTTTTTAGTATCTTAAAATACCGTTCTATATCTATTTTAGGCTATTACATTCTTCTATGGTATGTAAACAAGTTTGAAATAGTTGAAACTTCATGTATAGAACCATAGAAACCATACTTGTGGATATTCCAACTATCCGTCCTCACCAGTTGTCTGTAACTACCATGCGTACTCAGACTTTGGTGCTCGTTAAAATTACGACCACGGATGGTATTGTAGGTTGGGGTGAAGCGACCACCATTGGTGGACTGAACTATGGTGAAGAAAGTCCTGAAAGTGTCAAAGCCAATATTGATACTTACTTTGCACCATTACTCGCATCAGTTAAAGATTTAAATGTTGCTCAAACACTAAAACTGATTCGTAAGAATATTAATGGTAACCGTTTCGCGAAATGTGCCATTCAGACTGCTCTACTTGATATTCAGGCAAAACGTTTAGGCGTGCCATTAAGTGAAGTTTTAGGTGGCCGTCTGCGCAATAGTTTACCTGTACTTTGGACGCTCGCGTCTGGTGACACAGAAAAAGATATTGCTGAAGCTCGAAAAATGATTGAGTTAAAACGTCATAACACGTTCAAACTCAAAATTGGTTCACGCCCTTTGCAACACGATGTTGATCATGTGATTGCAATTAAAAAAGCACTCGGTGCAGATATTAGTGTACGCGTTGACGTAAATCGTGCATGGTCAGAGCTGGAATGTATTCAAGGTATTCAACAGCTACAAGATGGCGGGATTGATTTAATTGAACAGCCTTGTGCTATTCAAAATACTGAAGCACTTGCTCGCCTCACCCATCGTTTTGATGTCGCAATCATGGCGGATGAAGCTTTAACTGGTCCTGACAGCGCATATCGTATTGCAAAAAGTCATGGTGCAGACGTATTTGCCGTGAAGATTGAACAATCTGGTGGTCTGATCGAAGCGTGTGAAGTTGCCAAGGTTGCAGGTTTGGCTGGAATTGATCTTTATGGCGGCACTATGCTTGAAGGCCCTGTAGGTAGCATGGCTTCTGCTCATGCGTTTGCAACCTTTGAAACATTAGCGTTTGGTACTGAATTATTTGGTCCGTTATTGCTTACCGAAGAAATTCTGAAAGAACCGCTACGTTACGAAAACTTTGAATTGCACTTGCCAACGGCTCCCGGCTTAGGCATTGAAATTGATGAAGATAAAGTCGAGAAGTTACGTCGTTGAGGCAATAGGATAAGGAGTTTCCCATGTTATTTCATGTACGTATGGATGTGCATATTCCACTTGATATGCCAGCCGACAAAGCAAATGAAATTAAGGCTGTTGAAAAAGCCTATTCGCAAGAATTACAGCGTCAAGGCAAATGGCGTCACATCTGGCGAATTACAGGCCAGTACTCAAACATCAGCATTTTTGATGTCGAGAGCAATGAAGAGTTGCACAATATTTTACAGGGGTTACCACTTTATCCTTATATGAACATCGAAGTGATGGCGCTTAATCGTCACCCGTCTTCTGTTCGTGATGATGATTCGTAAACCAAAAGAATTTTTTAAATGTGATCTCTGAAGTCCATTTAAAAACCAAGCAGATTATTCAGAAGGTAACAAGGAACGTGGCGGCACTTATTCGCTAGCAAAACAAAATGCCCGCAGCGCTGCCACCCAAAACCGTATTGCATACTTAAGGAGTTTTAGTATGAACCGTCAACAAATTGATGCGCTTGTAAAACAAATGAATGTCGACACTGCAAAAGGCGAAGTTGATGCACGTGTTCAACAAATTGTAGTGCGCCTTCTCGGGGATTTATTTCAAGCCATCGAAGATTTAGACATCCAACCTTCAGAAGTATGGAAAGGTTTGGAATATTTCACAGATGCTGGTCAAGCAAACGAACTTGGTCTTTTGGCAGCTGGTTTAGGTTTAGAGCACTATCTTGATTTACGTGCAGATGAAGCTGATGCAAAAGCTGGCGTTACGGGTGGCACACCTCGTACCATCGAAGGTCCACTTTATGTTGCTGGCGCACCTGAATCAGTTGGTTTTGCGCGTATGGATGATGGTACTGAAACAGGCAAAATCGATACCTTAATTATTGAAGGTACCGTAACTGATACTGATGGCAATATCATTGAAAATGCCAAAGTTGAAGTATGGCATGCCAACAGTTTAGGTAACTATTCATTCTTTGATAAGTCTCAATCTGACTTTAACTTACGTCGTACTATCTTGACTGATGCCGATGGTAAGTATGTTGCATTAACCACTATGCCAGTGGGCTATGGATGCCCGCCAGAAGGTACGACTCAGGCCCTTCTTAACAAATTAGGCCGTCATGGTAACCGTCCATCTCACGTTCATTACTTCGTTTCTGCACTGGGTTATCGCAAACTGACTACTCAATTCAACATTGAGGGTGATGAGTACTTATGGGACGACTTTGCTTTCGCAACCCGTGATGGCTTAGTTGCAACAGCAGTTGATGTAACTGACCCAGCTGAAATTCAACGCCGTGGTTTAGATCACGCTTTCAAACACATCACATTTAACATCGAACTTGTTAAAGATGCCGCTGCTGCTCCTTCAACTGAAGTTGAACGTCGTCGTGCTAGTGCTTAATTGAAAGTATATGTGAGTTAAAAGTTCGCTTTTGACTCACAAAATTTATTCCATTTATTACTACCATTAAGAATTTAAATAAATTTTTAGCGGTAGTAGTACATCACGTTACCTCATGCTCTAAGGTTTCTCACATGATTGACAAAAGTAAGTCCTCACTAAGCGAGGTTCTATCGCAGATTAAAGATGGTGCAACCATTCTGATTGGTGGTTTCGGTACCGCAGGACAACCCGCTGAACTCATTGATGGTCTTATTGAACTCGGTGTTAAAGGCTTAACCATTGTCAGCAACAATGCCGGTAATGGTGACTATGGTCTGGCGAAACTGCTTAAAGCAGGTTCAGTTAAAAAAGTCATCTGTTCTTTCCCACGTCAGTCAGATTCTTATGTATTTGATGAATTGTATCGTGCCGGAAAGGTTGAACTTGAAGTGGTACCGCAAGGTAATCTGGCGTGTCGTATTCAGGCAGCTGGTATGGGCCTAGGCGCTGTGTTTACCCCAACAGGCTTTGGAACACTTTTGGCTGAAGGCAAAGAAACCCGTGAGATTGATGGGAAAGATTACGTACTTGAGTATCCGATCAAGGCGGACTTTGCCTTGATTAAAGCCTACAAGGGTGACCGCTGGGGCAATCTGGTTTACCGTAAATCTGCACGTAACTTTGGCCCAATCATGGCGATGGCTGCGGATGTCACTATTGCTCAGGTTTCTGAAGTGGTTGAGCTAGGTGGTTTAGACCCGGAGCACATCATCACCCCAGGTATCTTTGTACAGCATGTTGTACAAGTAGCGCCAGCACAGTAAGCAATAAGGAGAAATAACATGAGCTACCAGAAACTCAGCCGTGACCAGATTGCACAACGTGTGGCGCAAGATATTCCCGATGGTGCCTATGTGAACCTAGGCATTGGCTTACCAACCAAGATTGCCAGCTACTTACCTAACGATAAAGATATTTTTCTTCACTCTGAAAATGGCCTATTGGCTTTTGGCCCACCACCAGCGGCAGGTGAAGAAGACCCAGAACTGATTAATGCGGGTAAAGAGTTTGTGACCATGCTTGAAGGTGGTAGCTTTTTCCACCATGGCGACTCGTTTGCGATGATGCGTGGTGGTCACCTTGATATTGCGGTACTTGGTGCATTTCAGGTTGCTGCGAATGGCGACTTGGCGAACTGGCACACGGGTGCACCCGATGCGATTCCTGCTGTAGGTGGTGCGATGGATTTAGCTGTGGGTGCCAAGAAAGTATTTATCACCACAGATCATGTGACCAAGCAAGGTGAGCCGAAGATTGTGGCTGAGCTGAGCTATCCGGTTACAGGTAAAAAATGTGTTGACCGTATTTACACGGATCTTTGTGTGATTGACGTGACCAAAGATGGTTTAAAGGTGATTGAGAAAGTTGAAGGTCTTAGCTTTGATGAGTTACAGGCTTTAACGGGTGCAACTTTGATTGATGCAACTCAAGGGTAAGGTTTATACAGCCCCCAATTACTAGTGAAAGCAAAAGTTTTTTGTATAAGTAATGCCTTACTTTTTAAGGATAAAAAGTAACAAAAATCCTTTGTTACTCAGACACAACATCCCTGTTGTGCTGAGCAACGAGGCGACATCCATGTCGCCATCGCGAAACACAGAATGGAACTCATTGAATACGGTTCTTGCTTATTAATTTGGTTTTTACCGTAATTCGCTATTGTGACAGGCGACATGGATGTCGCCCGTTGGACAGGGAGGCATGGAAGCCTCCTCTGTTCAACAAAGGTTTTTGGTTACTTTTTTAAAAAAGTGACAAGAATTAGCTACTGGCATTTGACTCAACACGATAAGACTCTGTCATGTCTACTTTTAACTTAGTAACCATGATGATCGCCAGCAAACTCTGGAAAAGTCTAACGATGTGGCAATGACAGCAATAGATTTCAAAATGGAAATGTAAGAATGAAAAACGCTTATATCATCGATGCCATCCGTACTCCATTCGGCCGTTATGCCGGTGGCCTTGCACCTGTCCGTGCCGATGACCTTGGTGCTGTGCCGATTAAAGCCCTCATGCAGCGTAACCCAAGTGTAGATTGGGAACAGATCGATGATGTGATCTATGGTTGTGCTAACCAAGCCGGTGAAGATAACCGTAATGTCGGCCGTATGTCAGCACTGCTTGCAGGTTTACCGTATCAAGTACCGGCAACGACCATTAACCGTTTGTGCGGTTCTTCACTCGATGCGATTGCCATTGCTGCCCGCGCCATTAAAGCAGGTGAAGCGAATTTGGTGATTGCAGGTGGTGTGGAAAGTATGAGCCGTGCACCCTATGTGATGGGTAAGTCAGACAGTGCCTTTGGCCGTAGCCAGAAGATTGAAGATACCACCATGGGCTGGCGTTTCATTAACCCTAAACTTAAAGAATTGTATGGTGTAGATACCATGCCCCAGACTGCCGAAAACGTCGCTGAACAGTTCAACGTTAATCGTGCAGATCAGGACCAGTTTGCCTTGGTGAGCCAACAACGCACCGCAAGCGCGCAAGCCAAAGGCTTTTTTTCTAAAGAAATCGTGGCAGTTGAAATCCCTCAGCGTAAGGGTGATGCTGTGGTGATTGATATCGATGAGCATCCACGTGCATCAACCACGCTTGAAGGTTTAAGCAAACTTAAACCTGTGGTTAAAGCAGATGGCACAGTAACAGCAGGAAATGCTTCAGGCATTAATGATGGTGCAGCAGCTCTACTGATTGCTTCTGATGAGGCAGTTCAAGCTTACAATCTAAAACCACGTGCCAAGATCATTGCTTCAACAGCGGTCGGTGTAGAACCACGTATTATGGGTTTTGCTCCGGCACCAGCCATTAAAAAATTACTTAAACAAGCCAACCTGACTTTAGAGCAGATGGATGTAATTGAGCTCAATGAAGCCTTTGCTGCACAGGCTTTGGCCGTGACCCGTGATTTAGGTTTGCCAGATGATTCTGACAAGGTAAATCCAAACGGTGGTGCCATTGCTTTAGGTCATCCACTTGGTGCATCAGGTGCACGCTTAGTCACTACAGCCTTAAACCAGCTTGAACAAACAGGTGGCCGTTATGCCTTGTGTTCAATGTGTATTGGTGTGGGACAAGGCATTGCTTTGATTATTGAATGTGTTGAAGCACTTTAAGGAGAAACAAATGCCATCTTTTCAATCTGCCGATGCACAAATTAACTATCAAACTTTTGGCGAGCCATCTTTCCCTGCTCTGGTATTTTCCAATTCTTTGGGCACCAACTATGGCATGTGGCAAAAACAGTTTAATGAGTTAAAAGATCAATTTTTTGTGATCTGCTATGACACACGTGGTCACGGTTCATCATCTACGCCTGACGGTCCATATACTGTAGAGCAATTAGGTGAAGATGTTGTCCGTTTACTGGATCATCTAAATATTAGCAAAGCTGCTTTTTGTGGAATTTCTATGGGTGGTTTAACCGGTCAATGGCTGGCAATTCACTACCCTGACCGGTTTAGTCATGTGGTTGTGGCAAATACTGCCGCTAAAATTGGACAAGAACAAGCATGGCTTGACCGTGCAAAATTAGTACGTGAGCAAGGTTTACAACCGATCGCAGCTACAGCAGCCTCGCGATGGTTTACAGATCCCTTTATCCAAAGTCATGCTTCAATCGTCAACAACCTATGTAACGACTTAAGTGCTGGCAGCGCAATGGGTTATGCCAATTGTTGTGAGGCTTTGGCTAAAGCGGATGTCCGTGAGCAGTTAAAAGACATTAAAATTTCTGTATTGGTGATCGCTGGAACTCAAGACCCTGTAACGACTGTTGCAGATGGTGAGTTTATTCAGCAACGCATTCCACAATCAAAACTTGCAGAAATAGATGCCTCTCATATTTCCAATGTAGAGCAACCAGAAGCTTTTAATAAAATCCTAAAGGATTTTTTATTAGGTTAATTTAATGATTCAAAAAAAATGGCCTATAAAGGCCATTTTTTTATATCTCGTAGAAACTTAATACCGAATCATCACCGATTTTAATTCGGTGTAATCTTCAATAAATGCATCTGAAAACTCTCTGCCAATTCCTGAAGCTTTCACGCCGCCAAATGGAACTGAAGGATCTAAGAAAGTATGCATATTGACCCACAAGGTGCCTGCTTCAATTTTAGGAATTAATCGCAAAGCTTTAGACAAATCATTTGTCCAGATACTTGCGGTTAAACCAAAGCGTGACTGGTTCATCAGTTGAACGAGTTCTTCATCAGTTTCGAATGGCATTATCCCGACCACCGGACCAAAAGTTTCCTCTGAAAATAAAGGATCATCCGTATTTTTGAAGGAAATCAAAGTCGGCTGTACAAAATATCCTGATCGATCTAGAGTCTCACCACCGGCAATAATCTGGTTTTTGGCTTTAGCCATATCTAAATAATGTTTCACTTTATGAAAATGTGGCTGATTAGAAAGTGGACCAAACATACTTCCTTCATCCATAGCCGATCCAATTTTGAAACTAGAAAGTGCTTTCGAGAGTTTCTCGACCAGTTCATCATATTTTGCACGGTGTACAAAAAAACGCTCTGGGGATGCGCAAACTTGACCTTGATGTACAAAAGTTGCTTGCAACAAAGTCGGTAAAATCTCATCAATATTTGCATCGGCCAAAACAGCTATGGCATTTTTACCACCCAGCTCCAGACTTACACGGGTTAAATCACTGCTCATCGCAAGTTTACCAATCGCAATACCTGTTGGTACTGAACCTGTAAACGAGACTTTCTTAACGAGCGG
The DNA here is from genome assembly GCF_052044755.1 of Acinetobacter sp. 22512. Taxonomy (NCBI): domain Bacteria; kingdom Pseudomonadati; phylum Pseudomonadota; class Gammaproteobacteria; order Moraxellales; family Moraxellaceae; genus Acinetobacter; species Acinetobacter sp. 22512. Next base: position 69,952 of record NZ_JBQENP010000001.1, read on the forward strand.
CGACTCAATTAAATATTGTCCTGTCTCCCCCTTACCCGTAACCACATTAATTACACCCACTGGAATACCTGCCTCAATGGCAAGTTCAGCTAAGCGTAATAAAGATAAGCTGGCAAACTCACTTGGTTTAAGCACAATCGTACAACCAGTGGTTAAAGCTGAACCAATTTTCCAAACACCAATCATCAGTGAAAAATTCCAAGGCACAATCCCTGCAACCACGCCAATAGGCTGTCTTAAAGTAAAGGCTGTATATTTTTCACCTTGCATAGAAGGAATAGACGGTTGCATGGTTTGACCATTAATTTTAGTTGCCCAACCCGCAAAATATCTTAAGAAAATAACGGATTGTGCGACCTCAAGATGACGGGAAATATTGATAAGTTTTCCGGTAGACAAAGTTTCAAGCTGTGCAAGTTCTTCACCATATTGCTCAATTAAGTCTGCTAGCTTGTTCAGTTTAACGCCACGTTCATACGGCGTTGTTTCAGCCCAAGCATTTTGAAAAGCATGTTCAGCACTTTTTACCGCACTATCTACATCTTGTTGACTACCAATACTAATTTGAGCAACCACTTCTTCAGTCGATGGATTCACAATATCCACTTTATCTAAAAGCTCGGCAGCAACTAATTTTCCATCAATAAAATGTCCATGTTGACGCGCCATAAATTGCTGTACGCTTTCTAAAATCTGAACTTCACTCATTTTTATTTCTCTCAATTCATTTAAAAGGATTTATTAATAGATGTATTGCAAAATTAACTGCGCATACACATTGGTCTTATCATCGTAGTTTTGAGTACCACCACTATGGATATCGTGTTTCGGTTTATAGAGCCCAACTAAAGGAATAACATTGAATTTTTTATTGACCGACCAGACTGAAAAGACATCTAACTCATGTCCATCTACATTAGTTAAAGATTTATTTACTGTTTTGAACTTATAGGCCAAAGCACCCAACATAAAATTTTCTTTCAAATTCATCATGTAAGAAACTTGATGAATATCGGCATTTTTATTGAATGGACCAGCATAATTTCCGGCAACTTCGCCCTGAAACCATGTACCAAAGCCGACTGTATTTCCATAAAACATAGTGTCATATTGGTCTGAAAAATGGCTAAAACGGTAGCCTAATGAGGGTGTATATTTTGAAGATAAAAAGTTATAGTTCAGCGCTAAGTAGCCAGCATTTTCGTGGCTATCTTTTTTATCTTGAACTACAAACTCAGTCTTAACTTGCAGCTCTGGCAAAGGTTGATAATTTAAACGTAAAGCATAATTTTTAAGATCTTCGCGCCCTGAAACGTGTTCAGCATCTTCAAGATCCAATACATTTAAATAGGTAAACCCAACGCCCTTATTTTTAAGCTGATACATCAGATCAGTCACAAAGAGTTCTGGGGAAAATTGTGCTTTATTGTCCGATTTTAAATAAGCCAGCTTTAGCGTTGTATTCTCTTGCGGTTTGTATTGAAGCAAACTTGTAAAATCAAAGCTTCGACGAGCTGCCAGATAATATGCTCCGCCCCGATCTAGTGTGCCGTCCGCAGGCACTTTTCCTAGGTTTAACGCATCACCCGCAATAAAGAACCCATCACCAATCATGATATTTTGTCGACCAATACTTAAATCATAAGTCATCAACTCATCTTTATTGGTACCGTCTTTAAAACCAATGATCCATTCATTCACATCTGTTTTACGTTCTTTGCCATTACTATTTTGGCCTGCGTCACCATCACCAAATGTTGCCGAGCTAATACCGCTCAAGCTTGCATAGAGCTGATTGTTTTTAAAGGTGTAGTTTCCCTTCGCACCATATTTAAGATGACCTTCTTGCCAATTGACTATTTCATCATCTAGGTTTTCGCCGTTATAGCTTTTACCGCTACTAAAAGCTCCAAAAGTTGCTTCAAAAGTTGGCTTAATTTCAAGCTCACCAGCATGCACAGTTGAAAAAAATGAGACAAAGAGAGTCCCTCTCACAACCTGAGAAAATAAATTTTTCATTGAGAAATTCCTTTTTTGCGAACGGCCTAACCGTGCTCAAGTGTGGGTAATCGATTCGTTACCCACTCTAGATCATGCACCCGTTTAGTGATGGTCGTGCTGAGTGTTTTGCTCTTCTTCACCCAAGTTTAAAGTCGGGGTGCTGTCAAAGAAGTTCCAAGGTTTGATGAGTGTATTCACCCATTCTGTTGGCATGATTGGCCACTCTTCAGCACGTGCCACATGGGTTGTGCCTGTTGTCATCCACACCACAAGGTCTTTATTTTCAATATTCTCATTGTTGCCAATGAACTGTCCTAACCCTGTATCATGAGTTGAACGGTTTGAATATTTCCCTTCAGGATAGCGTTCGTCTGGATTGTACTGAGTCACCCAAATTTGCTTATCCATAAAGTTCAAACGTTTAAATAACCATTCATCTTTAGAGAAATTGGCTCCTTTTGCTACAGGGTGTGTTCCACCTGCAAAAGGAATGAGTTGATAAGAAACCGGATTACCTAGTTTATTTTCTTTGTTGAAATTCGTGAGTAAGCGAATAGTGGATGGATCAAATTTTTCAGCTGCATTTTGCTCATTCGTAATGACTTTACTGTCAATTTGCATTGAGCTTGTACGGACACCACTTTTGTCATTGGCTTTCACCACAGGGTCCATATGCATAAAGCTGTTGTTTTCCCCATCTACATCCATGTCTAAGCGGAAGTTATAGATGTGCTGATGCGTTGTACCCACAATATTATGGTCAATTAAAGTTCCATATTTAGTGTCTTCTTTTGCGGTACTGTCATGCATGGTGCGTGATTTAACACCTTTAACAGCTTCAATACCTGTTGCACCCGCATTAATCCCAATTACACCATTTTGGGCAAATACCCAGTCAAACATGTAATCGTAGTTCCCCACTGTACTAATCCAGCGCACAACAAGTTCACGGCGGGCTTCACTCGCATCTTGGTTGCCAAAAATTTCGTGATGTTTATATTCAGGCCCAGCATAACGTTCAAATACAGCAATCGCATTTGGAATTACTTGTGGTTGGCCTTTATAGTCTGCAATCACAGCATCAAGTAAAACAGCGTTGTCTGGTGCATCTGTTCCCGGAAGAATAGATGAGGTAAGTGTTCCCATACCATATTCGCCAGAATCTAAATAGGATTTGAAGTACCAACCGATATCCGGGTCGCCATATGGAACCACCATTCCACCCAAGTTCCCTTCATACATGACTTTACGCTTAACGCCTTTATCTTTATAGGTCACGGTTGAAAGCTGTAAGCCAACACGAGAGTCTAAGGCCACATGCAAACACCAGTTGCCCCAATGTATGGTTTGACCTGTAATGCTAAAGTTCTTACCCTCAGGTTCAGTAATATTGAGTGGTTTTAGCTTACTTGGTACTGGCTTATTCGACATATAAGGTCGATTTGCCATTGGTACAGGAATGATTGAACCTTCTTCAATCTTAATAATTTTTTCTTTATCTAAATCGACTACGGCAACTAAATTTTCAATCGGATGCGCCCAGTAGTTACCATCACCGACATCAAGGTAAGCAACAACTTTTAATATATTGAGTTGTTTGTCCAAACCATCTTTACCGCCAAAATATCCAACAGTTAGCGGTGTAGCAATCACTTTCTTCACATCGGTAATGCCGCGTTTCCGTAAAGCTTCCTGATATTCTTTACTTGTCTCAATTACACGCTGTACGGCTTCAAAATTATCGAGCAGCACCATTCCATGAGTGTCTTTAAGTACATTCCATTTGGTGACTTGTTGAGTGTTAAGATTAACTTCACCTTCAATCGCTTGACTCCCCTTTAACAAAATAAAAGAGGCAATACGATCTTCTTTAAATTCTTTGTGATTAATAAAGTAATCCCAAACTTTTGCTTTTTCAGGCTCTTTAAGCTTTAACTCGGCAAAACGCATATTTTTATAGGCATATTTCGAGCGGTTAATCACATCAAATGTCTTTTTAATTTCTTCGGAATTTAAGCTATTGAGTGGATGAAACGTATTTTCAATTTTAAAAGTTTGATCTAACCCAGACTGGAATACTTCATTAAAAAAATCTTTTCCAATAACAGGTTTACCATCTTTAATCAATAAAGGCACGCTGAGCTTGAAAGGTTTGCCATTTATCAAAACCTGATCTGAATTAGGTTTAGCTCGAACTACCATAGAGCCTTTGGTAATCATATAAGTATTAGTAAAATCGTCTTTGACAACTTTAGCACCTTGCTCACTCATGTTTTGATAAAGTGAGACCATTTCGGCCTTGCCACCATGCGCAAACGCTTGAGTATTGAGTCCCCAAAAGCTTGCAGCGATTGATAAGTTAAGTGCCAGTATTTTTTGTATGTCATTCAATAATCGTTGTTTACGCATTGGTTTCATCCTTTTCATCTATCCCTGAACTATCTGAATCAGACAGTTAAAATGCACTTCCTGTGAGTGAAATTCATTAGACTAACTTAATAGTTTTATGGTTATTAAGCTTATCTAACCTGCTCTAATGAATTTAATTTCAACACAGTTACATAGGGCTAGCTTGTTCAAGAATGACGTCGAATTTGTCTAAAAATGACATTGAGAGATGAAAGATTTAAACCGGCATACCCTCTCTAAATTCTTTAGGAGAGATACCATAGGTCTTTTTAAAGATCTTTGAAAAATGAGCGCCGTCCCAGAAACCCCACTTCAAGGCAATTTGGGTAATCGAGCTTTGTTTATTTCTTTTATCAAGCAAATCTGCTTTGACTTTTTCGAGGCGTTTGAGCTGTATATATTTGTTAATAGATAAATTTTCTTGAAGAAATAAACGGTAGAGATGACGTAGCGACACCCCAATGTGCTCTGCAATTAATTTAGGTGTTAAATCGGGTTTTGCTAAGTTTTCTATAATATAGCGCTCGGCTTTTTCCATCAGATTATTGGAGCTATTAATATTCTTATAATTGATTGTAGGTTTAATTAGGGCAATTAACGCATCTTCAAAAGCATTACCATCTTCCGTTGCATACCAAAGCTTAATGTTTTCAGCAGACATATTTTTCAAAATATTTTTAAGTAAAAAGCCGCTCATATTTTGTGTAATCAGTTTCCCAAAATATTCGGTACTAATATTTTCTTTAAGTAATTTTTCACGCGACAGGTGCACTGAAATCTGACTTACCAAACCTTGCGGATACATCGAAATCGTTTCGACTGGGTCGACCAACACAATATCGCCTTCATTTAGGCTTAAAGTTTCATTTTTATATTCGAGCAGCATTCTTCCCGAATACTGCAAAATCAAAAAACAAAAACGATTATTCACTCGATCAATTTCATCGGCTTTTCGGACAATTTTATTGGCATTGTTTTTAATAAAAGCAATTTCAGTATCGCCCAATAAAAAGCACTGAACTTCACCAATGAATAAATTACGGGTTCCGTCAAAATCGGTTTCAAAATTGCCGCACACACTTTTAATGTGGTGCGTCCATGTGAGTAATGCATCGCTTACATATTGGTTCATCCCTTACCTCTCTATACATGTACCACCGCTCAAAATTTTGCGTTTGTGGTGGTGCACTGTCTTGGCTTATTTGCAATCTTGTTTTATTGATAAACAAATTGTGTGCCAAAAATTCCTTATCCTTGGAATTGTTTTGCTGATAGTCAGCTAGATGTAAAGAAGCTGATAAATCAATTTAATTTATCAGCTTAATGGGACTTATGCTACTCCTGCAAAATCTCGCAGCATGGTAATAAAAATATCCTTTTGCTCCTCAGAATACTTTTTAAACACCTCATTTTGGTGGCTGTCGGCAATATCAAATAAATACTGCGCTGTTTGTTTACCCTTTTCCGTCAGTGCGTATAAATTATCATGATCAACCAATAAGCCTTCAAATTTTAGAATTTCAGCCGATCTTTCAACTTCTTGCATTGGCATAGCAATATCACGCGGTAAATCTTCCTTACTTGAAGCAGTACCACTTGCCAAAACGAGCAAAAGACGTGATTCACTGGTACGGAAACCCGAAGCCATTTGCTTTGGAATATAGTCGGTTTGATAAGCTTTAAAAGCACGGCTCATCAAGTAGCAGACATTATTATATAAGTGCCCATAATGTGTTTGGTCTACGCCGTTCTCTTCAGTTTGCTTAACTTGAAGGCTTGGATGCGGCATGACACAAGAATATGCGCCTTGGTGGTAGACCAATGGGCTTCGACCTTGGTCATGGAAACGAACCACTTTACCAACAATAATCCAGTGGTCACCACCTTCAATCACTTGATAGCGTTCGCACTCAAATACCGCAGAACAATTTTCTAAAATAGGTGCACGTCCTGCACCAAGTTGAAAATTGGTCTCTGCAAATTTATCAATATTTCGTCTCGAAAACTTATTAGATAGCTCAATTTGCGTGCCTGATAAAATATTGACTGCAAAATGTGTTGCTTCTTCAAATACTGAAAAACTTGAAGACTTTTTATCAATGCTCCACAAAATAAGCGGTGGGTCGAGTGACACCGAGTTAAAACTATTTGCAGTTACACCGACTTTCTCACCTTGTGCATTTTGTGCAGTAACAATGGTAACGCCTGTTGCAAAATTTCCTAATGCTCGTCGGAACTGTAGTGGATCGACCGTAAACTCATCTATTTGTTGTAATACATTCATCATCTTTCTCCTAAACCTTCTCTTACATCCATATAAATCGCGAGAGCATTAGATATCTAAAACTAGTCTCGGTGTTTTAGAACGCGAACAGCACACTAATATTTGCTCATTGCTGGCTTTTTCTTCGTCAGTAAAATAAACATCTCGATGATCAGGTTCGCCTTCAATTACATCGCACATACAGGTTCCACATACGCCTTGCTCGCAAGACATTTCAATGTCGATGCCTTCTTTAGCCAAAGCCTGCAAAATGGTTTCACCAGCTTCAACCATAATGATTTTTCCGCTACGCTCAGCCACCACCTCGAATGAATCTCCAGAGATGTCTGTTTCAACTTGGAAATATTCTTTGTGGATTTGCTGCTCAGGAAAATCGTGAGTCGTGGCAAGGTTAATTACCCAGTCCATAAAACCGACTGGACCACAGGTATAAATATGACTTTCAGGATCAATATCTTTAATGGCAGATTCAAAAAATGCTCTGTGGCTTGCACCTTCGGATTTAAAATGGAAAGTTGTGTATTGTGCTAACTCACCATTTTTAATTTCATCAACAAAAGCACAGTTTTCTGGGCTAGCGCCGCAGTAGTGAAGCTCAAATGATTCGCCTTCATGTGCAAGTTGATATGCCATCGTGATTAACGGCGTAATCCCGATTCCACCGCCAATCAAGACACTGTGTTTGGCTTTTAAAAGTGGAAATAAATTTTTTGGCTCACTGACCTGAATTTGCATACCATCTTTAATTTCATCAAATGCAGAAATCGAGCCACCACGTGATTCAGGGTCACGTAAGATTCCAAGGCGAAACTTTCCTTCGTCATTTGGATTTTGGCAAAGCGAATACTGGCGCACCATACCATTCGGTAAGTGCACATCAATATGTGCACCGGGTTCAACCTTTGGTAATGCAGCAGAAGTTGCAGATTCAAACTCCATAACTGCAATATTTCCACCTTCCACATGGCGATTTTTAACGACAACATCATAAAGTGTAGTCATGATTTAACTCCCTTTTCATACCTAAGCTTGTGGCTTAGCGCATGAATAAACCACCGTTAATATCCCATGTTGCACCAGTCACAAAACTCGCATTTGGACTCGCAAGCAACCCACAAGTTTCAGCAATAAAATGCATACTTCCTAAGGCTTTAACCGGAATATTCTGGATGAACTGTTCCATTTTTTCGTCTGGCACCACACTATGAACGATCGGTGACTCCATCGGTCCCGGTGCAATCGCATTGACCGTAACACCTTTTGCCGCAAACTCTTTGGCAAAAATTTTGGTTAACGTCACAATGGCCCCTTTGGTTGCCGCGTAGTGTGCACCCGTTGCAGTACCGCCGTTTTGTCCCGCTAAAGACGCCATATTGATGATGCGTCCATAGCCTTTTTTAGCCATATATTGGCCAATAATTTGACAAGCCTGAAAGGTGCCGCGTTGGTTGACTTGGGTCACCCAATCAAAATCAGCTGCGGTAATTTCAAGTACTGGCGTTGCTTTAGTGACGGTAGCATTGTTAATCAACACATCAAGTTTAGAAAATTTCTCTTCAATCCATTGCACGGCAGCATGAAAATCTGCTTCGACAGAAATATCTAATTTCAAGGGAAACATATTTTGTGCATATTGACTTTGTGCCTTAGCGTTTTCAGCTTTTTCAAGCGTACTCGCTGACAAAATCACTTGATGACCGTGGCTCGCAAAATATTCAGCAATGACATTACCGAGTCCAGAAGCAGCACCTGTCACTAAAACAACTTGTTTCATGTTACCGCTCCTAAAGAATGTAGCTAATACCAGCTAAGGTATCGGTTGAGTTAACCAAATTAATGATTTTACGGTTAATCTTAAAACCTGTAGCCGCATCACGAGTTAGATGGTAGGTAATATCAGCTGTGTAATGCTTGAGGTTTTCTTTACGGAATTCACGTAAGTTTTGAGCACAACGTAAAACGATTTCATCATCTTGATCTTGAATCACTCGTACACGAGAAATGCTACGCACAGTATTTGCTTTAGGCGCTGTAGAAATCGCCTCACCATTTTCCAGACGCTCTACACGCAAAGTACGCATATGATTATCGTCATAGGCATAATTTAAGTTGTTTTCGTAGTCAGTGAGGTTCGGGTCAATTGGAATGATATAGACACCCTTTTCATTCCATAAATTAAGCCATTCACGGTACTCACTGTGGTCTAACATATCTGCTTCAGCCCAGATGAAAGCAGTGACTTCATTTAATAATTGCAGATTCATATTCATTGCTCTCTCCTTAAGCTTTCATCATCTTTTTCCACTGCTGATAGGCTGCACGCATACCTGTTTCAGCACTGACATCACTTTTTAAGCCATCTTCGGTTTTGACTTCGCCCGGTAAACCGCGGTTGAGCATGATCCATAAATCATTACCCGCATTTGCACCGTGTTGTACGCGCTCCCAAGCTTCCGAGTCATCTGGCGTACCAAAACCAAATGGACCTTGGAAATGTTCATGCAAACGTAAGCGATATTGGTTGGCAATTTGCGGACCACCGTCCATCGTAATCACCGAGTGATGAATTTCTGTTTCAGCCACTGAAATTGGCTGTAACACACGGAAGAACGCCATTGAACATGCAATATTTGGGAATAAATTTAAGTTAAAGCCAGAACCACCAACTGCTCGAACAATACGGCGTACTTCTAACTCTTCATGGCCTTCGTCGCGCAAAGCTTGAGCCAAGTCTTCAAAGCGCTCTTGAATTGGTCGCTCCATAAGCTCTTCGTCTAGATCAACCAGTTCAGGAATCATCACCATAACACTGTGACCATTACCTAATTCTTCAACAAAGCCCGGCTGATTTTCGAAGTTAAAGAGTTCTTCTGTTTTTTCATCTACAGAACTTAAGAATGACTTATGTACCAACGGGAAGTGATATGCATCAGTGGTATTTTCAAGCTGGATTTTCCAGTTACCCGGAAAACGGAAACGGTGTTCACCCAACACTTTAATTGGATAACCCGCGCCTTGTTTCATAAACAGGTCAATCCATTTTTTTGCAGGTCCAAGGAACTCTTCAAGAGGCTGAATATCTTCTTTAAATGAAGCGAAGATCATGCCGTTATATTCTTCTACACGTAGACTCACCAACGGTAATTCTGACTTATCTAAACAATCGCCGTAACTTTCTGGAGATGGCACACCACGTAAACTGCCATCAAGTGCATAACTCCAACCGTGGTACGGGCATACAAAACTATTGGTTTTTCCTTTTTTATGTTCGCATACGGTTGCTGCACGGTGACGGCAACGGTTTAAAAGTACATGGACTTTCTTTTTACGGTCACGCACCACAACCACAGGTTGTTTACCGATATTAATGGTTTTATAGCTTCCGCCTTCCGGAATTTCGCTGGCATGTGCAACCCACACCCAAGTGCTATAAAAGATTTTTTCCATTTCTTCATCAAAAATGCGTTCATCTTTATAAAGAGAAGTATGCGCACGGTCACTTTGAACCAAAGCATCGTAATCAATACCAATGTTATGCGTTGGGATAATACTGTTCATATTAATAGTCCTTTTAAATATGTCCTGGGTCATTCCTGGGAAGGTACCGGCAACTCGGCTTCACTGTGCCAATGCGATACGGGACGACTGAAAATATTCTGTGTTTGGAAATGTTTAATTTTCCATGTTCCATCTGCTTGCTTATGAAACTTCACGTTGAGCTTTGCTGCATTTGAGTGACTACGGCCATCTTTAAACGTTGAAGTCTGCAACATGAGCCAAGAAGCATTTGCATCATTTTGATTTACATAAATTTGTTCTGAATTTACAAAGTGTGCATTCATAACAAAGTGAGATTCTTTTTGGGTATAGCTTTTAAACATGTCGTAAATCGACTGCCAAGAATCATAACGGCCAAAGGATTTGGCATATTTCTCACCAATACCTTCCCAAATACAGTCTTGATCAAAAAGATTCATCAGCTCATCAAGATCTGTATTTGCATTGAGCTCATCGCAGATTTCCATATAACGGTTCAGACAATTACGAATGGCGTTATGCGCTTCTAACTCTTCTAGTCGCTCTAAGATTTCTACAATATTCACTTTGTCATTCATTGCCATCGCCTTAACGTTGGATAATTAATTCACGCCCAACACGCGCTTCAACTTTGCAATATTTCCAAAGTTTGTATGGCCCTTCACCCACTACGGTCGTTCTAAACAAGTTACAAGCGGCATGTACGGTTTCAATATCCGGAACATCAGCAAGCAAGTAGGTTGTCCAAGGCCAACCAGCACTTGGACCAACCATGCTTTGGTCATCATCAAGATTTCCAAAAACATGTACGCCCGGTAAGTCATGAATGCCATTCCACATTTCACCAAACGCGGCCCAAACTGCTTTTGCTTCAGCAGGTTCCGCGTCAAAAAAGTTTTGGTTAATACCCATGCAGAACAAAACGCGTAATGATTTTTTAGCTTCCATTTCAATATCCTTTTAAAAATTAAACTTATAAATAACCTGGAGTTGGTTTTAACCCGAAACTGATTGAGCCTGCATTTTGTAAAGTCGCATCGCCCATAAAGGCATGCTGAGTCACCACGTTGGTGTCATTCACAAAACGGCTAAATGGATTGTTGGTATAGATCGCCGTCATGCCCGCGAGCATTTGCATTTTTCGGGTGACTTTGGCGCAAACTCGCGCTGCATGTGTACATGCCAAACGCATATCGCTAATTTGTTCAGCAGTTGCTTCACGACCAGCAATAATTTCATTCCAGACAATATCCATGGTTTGATAAAACCAAGATTTTGCAGCCTGAAATTCTGCATCTGCCTGAGCAAACTCATATTGAGTCACTGGGCGGTTGGCAATTTCTGAACCGCCTGTAATGGATGCTTTACCCGGCGCCAGTTTTTCAAATTCTTCTAATGCGGCAGCTGCAACCCCAATACCCACCACGGTTAATACTTGAGTCGCTAAAGAAAGCGACGGATATTTAAAAAATGGTTCGCTTAGTTTTGAAGGTTCACCACGTACAAAGGTCCATTTCTTTTCGACCAATACATCTTCAACGACTAAATCATGACTTCCCGTACCTTTTAGGCCAACTGTGTCCCAAGTCATTTCAATTTTGGCTTTTTTCGCAGGCATCACTGCCATGCGAGGTAAGCCTTGCATTTCATTATTTTTAAGCGGTGAAATCCCCACGCCAACAATGTCAGCTCCCATACAACCGCTGGAAAATTTCCATCTTCCACGCACCACCACACCTTCATCGGTAATTTCGGCAGGTTGGGGTGGAAAAATACCTCCGGCAAACACCACATCTGGCCCGTTTTGGTATAACTCTTTAAGCGTTTCTTCTGGCAAACTTCCTAAATACGCAGGGCTCATACCGAAACTTGCCACCCAACCCACTGAACCATCAGCTTTAGATAAAGTCTCGATCAACTCACAAAATTGCCGAGGAGACCATTCTTCACCGCCAAAACGTTTAGGCACCAAGGCACGATAAACACCAATCTGTTTAAGTTTTTCGATAATGTCTTGGCTCACGTAGGCCTGATTATCAAACTCACCTGCACAGGCACGCTCACGAATTTCTTGGCACAAAGCATCTAAGTCAACTGCTTTGTCTTGAGAAGCAAACTCCATTTTAGACAACTTATTCATCATCTAACTCCTTGTAATTTATTGCATTGCATCAACACAAAATTTAGCTATAGCGCATAATTGCTCATCTTTTTGATGCTTCGATACGATCTGTAAACCCACTGGTAAACCTTCACTGGTTTCAAGTGGCACTGAAATGGCTGGATGACCTGATAAATTAAATGGTCGAACTAAAGCTGTAAGATTCAAAAAAGCAACCGTGTTTTCAGCTTCAGAAACTTTCGGTGGAATTTGCGGAAGTGTCGGTAGAACCAATGCATCATATTTTTCTAATAAAGCATCGAGTTCTTGGGTCAACTGTGCTCTCACAACTTCTGCTTGTTTCACTTGCTCTAAAGTTGTTGCGGCAGCTTTTAATAAACGACCATTTACATCAGAACCAATTAAGCCCGTTTGAGTTAATTCACCAAAAGCTTGCCAATTTTCATAATTAATAATCTGCATGCCTGCGTCATAAGCCGCTTCAAAGTATTCAACTTTTTTTAAAACGGTCTCTAAATTCGCTTTTTGAAATGCTTGATAAATACAATTCCAAACAACGTCATCTGCGCTTACATCCAAAACAGCAAGTTTTGGTGCGCTAGTACATGCAGAAGGCTTGAAAGTTGGATCAATAATTTGCATGGCCTTTTCAATCATCTCGACTGAATTTGCAAAAGGACCAACGCAATCCAGAGAACTTGACGGCGGATATACGCCTTTTCTGCTAACACGGCCAAAAGTCGGTTTTAAACCAAAAACTCCGCAGCATGCGGCAGGCATACGAATAGAGCCACCCGTGTCTGTGCCTAGAGTAAAGTCAGCTTGTTTAGCAGCAACTGCCGCAGCCGAACCACTTGAAGATCCGCCTGGGATAAGTTCAGGATATTTAGGATTGATGGGTGTACCAAAAGCGTGATTAATGCCTGTAATACCAAAAGCCAATTCATGCAAATTTGTTTTCGCAATAATTTCACAATCTGCTTTTAGAATGTTTTTAACTACTTCAGCATCATCTTGAGCAGGTTCAACATTTAATAAAGCTCGACTGCCAGCAATGGTTTTTAGACCTTGAATATCAATTGTGTCTTTCACCATGACCTTGAGCTTGCCACTTCCTTTGTGCACGCTTTGGCTAACAATATTCATTCACTTTTCCATGTATTTTTATTCATTAATTAAAATATCGGAAAATTTAATGGAATTGTCAAGTATTTTTTATAATTTGTTCTCAAGGAAATATGCAAAATTTTGTTTATAATAGGATTACCCTTTTTTCACTAAGTTATTGCTTAGCTATGCTTGATCATTTAGAACAATTTCTTCCTAATAAAGAACCGTCGAGTATTCAAAATTTTCCTTTTTTTTGGGTTTCCCAAGTGAATGGAAAGTATTCACAACTGATTGAAAAATCAATAAAAAAGCTAGGTGTTGATAATACACGCCGTAAAATTATTTTAAGTACTAATGCCCTTGGGGAAGCCAGTATTACCGACATTGCCAATCTTTCTACTTTAAAGTTAACGACGGCCACAAAAGCTGTATATCGCTTGGTAGAAGATGGAATTGTCGAGGTCTACTCTTCTACTTCTGATGAACGGATCTCGATGGTGAAATTAACGGCCAAAGGTATTGAGCTGGTTGAACAGATTAATCAAATTAGTGTGGTCACCTTGGCAGGCATCCTGAATGCTTTTTCAGAAGACGAGCTACATAATTTAAATACCCAGTTAAAGAAATTATTTGACCTGATGCCATCCAGCTAAATATTTCTCATTATGATAAATTAGCTCTCTTAGAGCAGTTAAAAATTTCTTTTTCTTTAGCTGCTCTTTCGTTAAAACAATAAAAATTAATAAAATCAAATTCTTATATCATAAATTTATCTGTATATAATTACTTAACATACTTTTTAGGTATTCTAACATACTCAATAAGTAATGGAATTTTACATATAAAAAGAAAATAATAATTCCATGATCTTAAAAATCCCATTAACTCCTAATTGGGTTTAGACGCACTCTTCCGGTCTGTACGAGACCAAATTACTCATTTCTAGCCTATTTATTATTCTTATCTAAAAGGGGGAAATATCGAAAACTTTAGAGGAATAATAAAAGTTAGATATCAATTTCTTTAAGCGTTTTATACATAAGGATTAAGTGTATGAACCAAAGTAATATCGCTGTTGAAAGGACACAGAAGAAAAGCAATGCATATGCATGGTATGTGGTCATACTTTGTATGTTGGCATATATATTTTCATTTATTGACCGCCAAATTCTGGCGCTGATGATTGAACCCATCAAAGCAGATCTCCAGCTTTCAGATACACAATTTAGCTTGTTACATGGCCTCGCCTTCTCACTGTTTTATGCGGTTATGGGTTTACCACTCGCCTACATTGCCGATCGTTTTTCACGACCAAAACTAATTTCAATCGGGATTATTGTTTGGAGTCTGGCAACAGCAACTTGCGGTTTAAGTAAAAACTTTATTCAACTGTTCTTAAGCCGTATGGCGGTAGGTGTCGGTGAAGCGGCTTTATCTCCAGCGGCTTATTCAATGTTTAGCGACATGTTTAGTAAAGACAAACTAGGGCGTGCTGTCGGGATCTATTCAATTGGCGCTTTTTTAGGTGGAGGTATTGCCTTCTTAGTTGGCGGTTATGTCATTAACCTGCTTAAAGGTGTGACACTCATTGAGGTTCCTTTATTGGGTGCGCTTAAAGCATGGCAAATTGCCTTTTTAGTGGTAGGTTTACCCGGCATCATTATTGGTTTGCTATTTATTCTGACCGTTAAAGACCCTGCACGTAAAGGCCAACAACTCAACCAAAATGGACAAGTTGACCAAGTTAAATTCACACAATGTCTTCAGTTTATTAAAAAACATTCGAAAACATTTGCTTGTCATTATTTAGGTTTTACCTTTTATGCAATGGCACTCTATAGCCTAACTAGCTGGACACCTGCATTTTATATTCGTAAGTTTCAACTCGCGCCGACTGAAACAGGCTATATGCTTGGTACCATTCTGTTAGTCGCAAATACATTAGGCGTATTTTGTGCAGGCTGGCTAAATGACTGGTTTATCAAAAAAGGCCGTCAAGATGCGCCGATGTTCACGGGTGTAATTGGTATTGTTGGCCTGATTATTCCAATTGCATTTTTTACCCAAACAGATCAGCTTTGGCTTTCAGTTAGCTTACTGATTCCTGCAATGTTCTTTGCATCTTTCCCTCTAGTGATTTCAGCAACTGCTTTGCAAATGTTAGCCCCAAACCAGTTTAGAGCACGCCTTTCTGCCCTCTTCCTTTTAGTCAGTAACTTAATTGGACTCGGTATTGGCACAACACTGGTAGCCATTATTACAGATAAAGTTTTTGGTAGCCCATTAATGGTGGGTTCTTCTTTATCTATTGTGGGTGGTTTGTCTTGTGTACTGGCTTTAATTCTACTTTTTAAAGGCTGCAAATTCTTTAGTGAAAGCATGAAGCTTGAAAAATTAAATTAATAGGTCTCACCAATTGCAAAAATGTACTCTCTAACTAAACGCTTAGAGAGTACCAAAATATTCAAAATTACGTAGTGCCGAGGATTGGCATACATCTGGGAAATGGATTATGGAATTATTTCAGCGTTTTAAACCACGCACTTTAGCTGTTGCTACTTTATTACTGATGTGCAGCAACTCATGGGCTGCAAATCCAAATCAGCAAACTGAAGATGAATGGAAATTCACTTTAAAAAATGCCTATATCAACCGTGATTTTGATAATGATGCACTCAAAGATACTGGCAGTTGGTCTCAGGCAGCGTCATTATTTTATAAATCGAAAATGCATGACACTCCGCTGCAAATTGCAAACAAACCGATTACGATTGGGGCTGATGCTTCTGTCCAATACGCCGTGCGCTTGAGTTCAGACAAACATGTTGCGGATACAGTTTTGCCTTTTAATAAAGAAACGCAATCTCAGGCTTCAGACTATCTAAAATACGGCGCGACTTTAAAGCTGGGTTATGACAAAACTCTTTTACGTGTCGGTGAACTCTGGCTAGATTTACCTGTAACTGCCGTAGATGCTAGTCGTCAGTTACTCACTTCGTATTGGGGAACCAACCTAAAGTCACAACTTTCAGACCAACTCTACGCAGAAATTGGTCGGGTTGAAAAAGTCTCTCCACGAAATGAAGAAGACTTTAAAAAGTTTTCTTTCACATCAAATGGGATTACTAAAGAATCTGATGGGTTAAATTATATTGACCTACGTTATCAATTCACGCCGTCTTTGAAGGGCGAATACTATTTTGGTAATTTAGAAGATCTGTATAACAAACACTATATAGGACTTGAACATACGTGGAAACAGCCAAGTTTTGCTCTGACCTCTAAGTTTAAATACTTCAATGCAAAAGATGATGGCAATACCTTTGATATTGATGCGCAGAACATTGGATTACTTGAAACGGTTAAAGTAAAAAACCATACCTTTGGTTTAGGTTACCAACAGATTATTGGTGAATCGGCTTACCCATTACCAGATGGTTTTTTACCAGAGACGTATTTCATTAACTGGAACGCTACAGGCTTTTTTAAAGAGGATGAAAAGTCTTACCACGTCATGTATGGCTACGATTTTAAAGATTATGTACCGGGCCTAAATGCGATGGTGAAATATGTTTACGGACATGACTTTAAAGCAGCCAATGGTGAAAAAAACCACGAAACCGAGTCAAATGTGATTTTAAACTACGCATTTCAGCAACCGTTCCTAAAAGGCGTGGCCCTGCAATATATTCGTATTGATTACAATGTAAAACATGGCAATGACTTTGGTGAAGATCGCTTGTTTGTCAATTACACTAAAAAATTCTAAATAAAAAATACCCCCTAAACTTTAGGGGGTATTTTTTATCCTAATTTATTGACCAACTTTAATGGTAAAACCTTCATAGCAATACTCATTGGTAACCACGGCCACTGTGGCACATAAGCTTTTACAGGTTGTTTTTCGATAGCTTTTACTAAAGCTTTACATCCTGTTTTGGCGTCAACTTCAAAAGGTAAATGTTTAGCACCTTCATTCATTTCAGTTCGGATGTAACCCGGGAAAATGGTGGAGACTTTAATTGGGGTATCCAGTAATTCAGCACGGATACCCTCGGCCAAGTGAGCAACTGCAGCTTTACTTGCCGCATAAGTCGATAAATGTTTTGGTAATCCGCGCATCGCACTCATGGATGACATCACCACCAAATGACCAGCGTTTTGCTCTCTAAAAATTTCAGTCGCCGCCTCACACTGTGCTAAGGCAGAGATAAAGTTTGTTTCAGCTGTGGCTCTGTTAATTTCAAAATTACCTTTACCAATACGACGACCATTTCCGACTCCCGCATTTACAATAATTCGGTCTAAATAGCCAAATTCTTGTTTAAAGGCACGAAATACTTCAAAAACCTGATCGTAATTAGTTACGTCCAGACTTTTTGCAATGACTTTAATACCGTACTGATTTTCAAGTTCAGTTTTTAAAGTCTCTAATCGGTCTAAACGGCGTGCACAAATCGCTAAGTTATAGCCTTTGGCTGCAAATTCATGCGCCATACCCGCGCCCAATCCAGAACTTGCACCTGTAATTAAAATTGTCTTTGCCATGCTTTTATCCTTATTTTTAAATCCATGTCAGTAAATCTGGACGTTCAGCTTTTATAAAATGATGTTCATTTAAACTTAACACCTGAGCTTCATTTCCAACCAAACGCAAAGTCGTGAGGCTTGTATTCGCGATTGCCCAATTCAACGCAAAAGTTCGATTAGGGCTAAGTTCAAGCAATTTTCCGATTGCTACAGAAATCACACCACCAGAGGTAAAAACCACTGCATAGCGAGGTTTAGTTTTTGCTAACTCATCACAAAGTTGCTGCAATGCTGTTTCGACTCTTTCTTTAAAGTGTGGCCAAGACTCATCATACTCATGATGAAAATCGCCATCTGTCCATCGTCCAATGGCGCCTTCAAATATTTTGGCAAGATAAGCACGCGGGTTTTGTTCTTGTGCAACATCAGCTTTTAAAAGTTCAGGCTGTTCAAAACGCGGTTCATAGCGGGCAAAAACCTGCTGATGATTAAACTCATTCCATAAATTATTATGATGAATTACCGCATCTGGGAAGCATTCATTGAGTGCGAGCTTTGCAGTTTGCTCGTGGCGCTGCATGGTTCCTGCAACCACATACGGTTGTTCTTTCAATATTTGCTTAAAATATTGGCCTAATAAAGTCGCTTGAGCTTCACCATTTTCAGACAACTCATCATAATTACTTTTACCAAATGATGCCTGACCATGTCTTACCAGATAAATTGTGGTCATTTTCTTAAAATACCCTGTATTTTCTGTAGAGATTGCTGAGCAAATTCGGATTCTTGCAGTTTTTGCTGCGCGATAAGTTTTAAAGCTCGAATATGTAGCGCATGAATGACAACCCAGAAATCTTTAAAAGCGGGGTTTCGGGTTTGTTTATGGTAATAACGATAATAGATTTGCTGGGCAATCACGGCTAAACGGAATACACCGAAGACTTCATAAAAAGCCCAGTTTTGAGGCTCCAGACCTGTTTTTTGCAAATAATAGTCAACGACTTCTTTTCGAGAGAACATTCCCTTTAAGTGAGTAGGCTGACGGCGTGTTGATCTAAAAATCATATTATCCGTAGGCTCGACCCAATAGGCCAAAGCGCTACCCAAATCCATTAATGGATCACCCAAAGTCGCCATTTCCCAATCCAATACACCAATCACTTCTGTTGGATGCTCTGGATCTAAAATCACATTATCAAAACGCCAATCATTGTGAATAATACAAGTCGTAGAGTCTTGAGGGATATTATCATTTAGCCATTTTCGGACATATTTAAATGAAGGAACATTGATTGTGCGGACTTTCTCATAGCGCTTATCCCAACCTTCAACTTGTCTACGGCAATATCCTGTTCCTTTACCTAGTTCAGCTAAAGGGGTGTTCTGATAAGGAACTTGATGCAGTTCAATCAACTTATCAATAACGTTTACACAAAGTTGATGAACATCTTCCTCATTAAAACCAAGTTCAGGCGGTAATTTTGCACGAGGAATAATGCCTTCAATTCGTTCCATGACATAAAAATCACAGCCAATGACCGACTCATCCTGACAAAGTGCCACCATTTTAGGAAGTACTGGATAATAAGGTGCAAGGTTTTTCTGCACCATATATTCACGGGCCATATCGTGGGCCGACTTCGCTTTTGTTCCTTTAGGAGGACGTCGTAAAATTAAATCGGTATTTTCATATTTTAAACGATAAGTCCAATTCGACGCCCCGCCCGTATATTGAGTAACAACTGCTGGGCCAACCAACTCAACACCTTGGTTCTTTAACCAGTTTTCAACTGCCCCAATATCAAGCTCTTCACCTTCACGTACTTCACCGCCTACATCAATTACCGACATATTCACTTCCTTTAAGCTTATACTTTCTTATGACGACCATAACCACGTTTGGCCAACTCTAATTTGGCAATCATGCCTTTATGCACTTCATCCGGACCATCAGCTAAACGTAAACTGCGTGCTTGGGCAAAGAAACCTGTTAATGGTGTATCTCTTGAAACGCCCGCACCGCCATGTAGCTGAATCGCCATATCGACTACTTTTTCTAAAACACTCGGAGCGACCACTTTAATTGCAGATATTTCTGTTAAAGCAGCCATATTTCCTAAAGTATCCATTTTATAAGCAGCATACAAGGTTAAAAGTCTGGCTTGATCTATAGCTACTCGAGCATCAGCCACGCGTTCGAGGTTTCCACCGAGTTTTAAAATTTCTTTGCCAAACGCCGTTCTAGACATGCCTCTATCGACCATGAGTTCTAGTGCTTTTTCAGCAGCTCCAATACAGCGCATGCAATGGTGAATACGCCCTGGACCTAAACGGCCTTGTGCAATTTCAAAACCTTGCCCCGCTCCACCAATAAAGTTTTCAATAGGTACTCGAACATTATTAAAGTGAACCTCACCGTGTCCATGCGGTGCATCGTAGTCACCAAACACAGGTAACATACGTTGAATTTCAATACCTGCCGTATCAATCGGTACTAAAACCATAGAGTGTTGATGATGACGGTCTTTGGTTTCATCAGGGGTATGTGCCATAAAAATAATGACTTTAGCATTTGGGTCACCTAAACCAGACGACCACCATTTTTTGCCATTTAAAACAATTTCATTACCGTCGATGAGTGCAGTCGCTTGCATGTTGGTTGCATCGCTTGACGCAACATCAGGTTCAGTCATGCAAAAAACCGAACGAATTTTTCCGTCCAATAAAGGGTGTAACCATTGCTGTTTTTGCTGCTCACTGCCATAGCGCCATAACAATTCCATATTTCCTGTATCTGGTGCATTACAGTTAAAAACGGTTGGTGCCAATAAACTGCGGCCAGTCAATTCAGCAATATGCGCATACTCTTGAACTGATAACCCAGCACCCAGCTTTTCATCGGGTAAAAACATATTCCAAAGACCGGCTTGTTTAGCTTTAGATTTCAAAGTTTCTAAAAGGTCTGGCCATTGCCATTTTTTCCAGTTTCCATCTGGATTTAGCTCATGAACCTCTTCCCAAAATTTTGCTTCGATAGGTTCTATTTCTTCTAAAATAAATTTTCTTGTTCGCTCAGCAAAATCTTGAGCTTTCTTTGAAAGTTCAAACATTCTTTTTTCCTTCACATCATTATCCGGTCTTTACATCAACATAACTTGAAACTTAATATGAATGAAATGATTTTATTAAATAACACCTCATGAATAATATTCATAACTTGCATGGCCTCGACTTAAGTTTTTTTCACCGAATTGATATCAATTTATATCCGCTTTTTATCGCAATTTATGAGCAAAAAAGTATTTCGAATGCTGCAAGTAGTCTCAATATTACGCAGTCAGCAGCAAGTCATGCTTTGCAACGTTTACGCCAGCAACTTGAAGATGATGTATTCATACGAGTAGGCAATAAAATGTCTGCCACTCCTTTTGCCGAGCAGATTTACCCAACTGTTAAGCAAGCACTTTTAACGATTCAAAATATTAGCCAACAGAAACATGTCTTTGATCCAACCAGTTTAAAAAGCTTAAAAATCGCCGTTCATGATGAGATTGAACCGATTATTCTTCCAAGGCTTTCTCAACATTTTCAAAATCTTAATTTAGATTTGCAGTTTGTGAGTATGAAGCTAGATCGAAAACATATTATGACTGACTTGGCGACACAACAGCTCGATTTCGTGATTGACCTAGAACAATATTTATCACCCAAAATTACCTTTGATCATTTGGTAACAGACGAGTTCGTCATTTGCAGTCAACTTAAAGAAGTCGATTTATCTACATACATCAGTGGTAGGCATATTGGTGTTTCATCACGCCGTACGGGCGCTTTACTTGAAGATATTTATTTAAACCAGCATCAAAAAATTTCAAGAAATGTATTTATGCGCTGTCAAAACTACTCAACGGCATTACAAGTTTTGGCAGCTCAAGCCAACGCAATCCTGACCATGCCTCGTATGATTTTGCAGCATTTGTCTTATAGTCCTGAAATTTGCTTACATTCTCTGCCTTTTGAGATGACCAATATTAAAATGGGTATGTTTTGGCACGAAGATTTAAGGGATAATTTAAGACATCAATTTTTGCGACATGAAATTATTAAACTTTTTCATTAAAGCAAATTGATCTACTAAGCTTCTATCGTACAAGGACCAGTAATGAGTAAAGATGAACGGATAATCCAGAATCAGGACAACAAAAAAACGATTCGTCATGAAGATTACATTGCTGGCATTGGTAAAGGCATGGCGATTTTAGATAGCTTTAGTAGTAATCAACATCGTTTAAACATTTCTATGGCTGCTGAAAAAACTGGGCTTACCCGAGCGGCAGCAAGACGCCATTTATTAACTTTAGAATATTTAGGGTATCTTGAGTCAGATGGTCACTATTATTATTTAACCCCTAAAGTACTCAAATTTTCAGGAGCTTATTTAGGTGCAGCTCAGCTTCCAAAAGTGTCCCAGCCGTTATTAAACCTTCTAACTAACCAGACTTCCCTTATTTATTCAGTGATGGTACTTGATGGTTATGAAGCCATTACCATTGCCCGTAGTGCTGCCCACCAACAAACTGACCGAGTAAATCCATATGGTTTGCACTTGGGTAACCGTCTGCCTGCTCATGCGACATCTGCGGGTAAAATTTTACTGGCACATTTAAGCCAAGAAGAACAATTGGACTGGCTCCAAAAATATCCTCTTCAGCGTTTAACTAAATATACGCATGTCGAAAATGATAAATTTTTAGAGTTACTACAAGAGATTCGAGAACAAGATTGGTGTTATTCGCGTGAAGAACACGAATTAGGAGTTCATGCGCTCGCCGTACCAATTTATGGACAAGACTTTAAAGTGGTTGCAGCTTTAAATATTGTTTCTCCAACTATGAAAACAACTGAAGAATATTTAATTCAACATATTCTGCCTTTATTGCAAGAGACTTCGCGGGATTTGAGACAAGTTCTTTAAATCTTGCTTAGGCTATTTTATAGGGTTAATTTTATTGTTTGCTTAGGCTATTTGGATAGAATGAATGATCCCAAATAAATGCTTAGGCTATTTCTAGAAGTAGTTGAAAGGAATTTTCAAATAACGAATGCCGTTTGATTCTGGTTCCGGAAAGTTTCCACCGTTCATATTAATTTGAATTGAAGGCAGAATTAATTTTGGCATTGCCAAAGTAGCATCTCTTTCTTGACGCATTTTGATGAATGATTCTTTAGAAACTTGTCGATTTAAATGAATATTGCTTTGCTTTTGAGTTTTTATATCTGTTTGACAGATATATTCATCACGGCCTTCGGGCTTATAGTCATGGCATAAGAACATACGCATGTCGTCGGGAAGTGTATAAAGTTTTTGTACCGAATCATAAAGCTCAGCAGCACTTCCTTTAGGGAAGTCGCATCTCGCTGAGCCATAATCAGGCATAAATAAAGTATCACCTACAAAAACAGCATCGGCAATCACATAGCTTAAGCAAGCTGGCGTATGCCCTGATGTAGGAATGTTATAGGCTTCTATCTCCCCTATTTTAAAATATTCATAATCTTCAAACAAATAATCAAAGGGCTGATTTTCATTAAATTTCTTAAAATCAAAATTATAGATAGCCGAAAATGTTTCTTGTACTATCGAGATTTTTTGACTAATCGCAATTGTACCGCCCAATTTAGATTTTAAATATTGAGCCGCAGTCATATGGTCGGCATGTACATGGGTTTCTAAAATCCATTGTACTTTAAAGTTTTGCGCCAAGACATAATCGACGATCAGATCAGCATTGGATGTTTTTGTAGTGGCCGAAGCTGCATCATAGTCAAGCACGCTATCAATAATAGCGCATTGAAGAGTCGCTAAATCCGCAACAACATAGCTAAAAGTATTGGTGTTTTCATCAAAAAAATCTTTTACTAGAGGTTGTTGCATAGGCTTAATTTCCTTTATTTAAAATTCGGTAAATAAACATTCCTAATAACATTGCGACAATAAAATAAAGCGCTTCAAAATGCCCTAATCCAATCAGAGTTAAAGCGGGCGCTGGACATATACCTGCTATTCCCCAGCCTATACCGAAAATAAAAGCACCCACAATTAACCTTTGGTCAATCTGTGTATTCGTTGGTAATTGAATTTGTTCATTAAAGAGTGTTTTAGGAGTTTTTATAGCCTTTTGAAATGGAATAAATGCCACAGCAATAGCACCTAACATTACAAACATTAAGCTAATATCCCACTGCCCAAAAATATCTAAAAAACCTAATACCTTTTCTGGATTAGACATGCCAGAGATCATTAAACCTAATGAAAATAAGCTACCAAATAAAAAAGCAAAAATGTTTTTCATAGGATTACCCCATCACATGACGAATGATATAAACCGTTAACATGCTAGCAAACATAAAAACTGCTGTCGCTATCATCGAACGTTTTGATAACCTGCTCATACCACAAATACCATGGCCACTTGTACAACCCGACCCTAACCGTGTTCCAAAACCAACAAGCACCCCCGCCAGAATGAGCGCAAATGTATTGGCTTTAATTTCAATTTCGGGCTGAAAAAAATAACCATATATGAAAGGTGTAATCACAAGTCCTGCAATGAACCAGAATGCAGAACTTTTAAAAGTATCTTTAGTAGGATTAATGATTTGAGCAAGCAATCCACTAATTCCGGCTATACGACCATTTATATATAAATATCCAACTGTTGCGATGCCGAGTAATAAACCACCCAAAAAGGCATAGACAATATTTGACATATAACCACTCTTAACAATATATGTTTTTATAATTTGTATTATACGCTGATTCTTTTAGAAATACTTAAAATAAAACTCTTAAATGTATAATTCCTCTTAACAAGAAAAAGCCCCAAGATTTTGGGGCTTTTATCATTAAATTAGATCTTTAATGCCTAATTGTTCAGGTAACTTTTCCATAACCTTATTCAATCTATTATTTGCTGGAGAGATACAACCTGTGTAATGGCTTAATTTAGTTTCTATGCCATTAGGTTGAATCCAAGTAATGTAATAGCTAGACATGTCGGTCGCTGTTTGCTGGCAACCCGCAGTTTTTGATTGTGTACCTGTTTCAGGGCGATAAGTTTTTAGATCATCTGCAAGTTTTTTATAATCTTTTACGCTACCTTGAATTTCTTTAACGCCTATAGCCTTAGTGTATTGTTTACCTTCAAAGCGAATTAAACCTGTAGGTGTTACTTCTACAGAATAAATCGGACATGCGCCAAAACATGGGCTAGAAGCATAGCGAATTGTCTCTTGTGTATTCGGTGCCTGCTGAACAGAAGCACAACCCATCAAAGCTAAACCAGATAAAGTTGCAAGAACCAAAAATCTCATTACATCACCTATTATTATCAAGTGGCTTTAATTTATCAAATCATACACTTCTTGTCATTAAAGACTAATTTTTGTGATTTTATTCATTATTTAACTTTTAATTTTACTTAGGCTATTGAGCAAGATAAAAGAATTTTCTTTCATCCATAAAAAAAGGCCCATCTTTCGATGAGCCTTAAGCCATAAAAGCTTAAATTCCTGAAATACAAATTATTACTGGATAGTAATAATCTGCGTCGACCATTCTAGCGCAACCCAATAAATTATATAAATATAATATAAGTATATATTTAAGCTCGTTTTTCCAACAAAAAACACCGTATTTTTAAAGTTTAAAACTTAATAATGTTTATTTTTAATTAAAATTCACAATGTTAAGTTAAACAAAACTTAATAAAAGTTAAGGTTTTATTTATAGGTAAAACATCCTAAGAAACTGGTCAATAGTTAAGCTATATCTAGCGTTCAGGTTGAATTGACCATAAGGCTATTTTAAGTTTAGCAACAACATCAAGCACTTTTTTACTATTTGGTAAAGCTATCTAGTTAAAAATATAGAATTTACTTTCACTCTTTTATATAAAAAATATATTAAAGAGTAAGGCAAAAGAGAAATACTCTCTTTTGCCTTTCTTAATTATTGTTCTAAGCTATAAGCGATCACATAATCACCATGATCAGGTGATTGACGTGCTCCACCTGCGGTAACAACCACATACTGTTTACCTGTTTTAGGTGAAACATAGCTTATTGGTGTTCCTTGGCTACCTACTGGCATGCGTGATTTCCACAGTTCCTTACCTGTAGATGAATCAAATGCACGTAAGTAGTAATCTTGTGTTGCAGCAAAGAAAACCAAGCCACCTTGAGTTGCCATCGGCCCGCCAATTGTTGGCATACCAATCGGTGCCTTTAAGCCCATCTTAATACCCATCGGCCCAGTATCTTCCACTGTACCTAATGGTACTTGCCATGCAACTTGACGAGTTTTCATGTCAATTGCAGTCATGGTGCCAAATGGTGGTTTTTGACAAGGAATACTTAGAGCCGACATAAAGCGGTTTTTATTCACTTTATATGGTGTACCTTTCATTGGTACAGCTCCCATACCTGTGTTTACTTTCTCTCCACCATTGGCCTGAATCTTAATATCTTCAGGAGTTTGCTCCATCAATTGAATCCACAAACCAAGGCGCATATCGTTCACGAACATATAACGATGAGTCGGGTCAAAAGCGATGCTACCCCAGTTCATACCACCCAACGAACCTGGGAAGCTTAATGAAACATCAGTACCTGGTGCAGTAAATAAGCCTTCGTAACGCATTGACTTGAAGTTAATACGACACATCAGTTGATCAAACGGCGTTGCGCCCCACATATCTGATTCAGTTAAAGTCTGATTACCAATTTGAGGCATTTCAACTGAACGAGGTTGAGTTAAGCTGTATTGTTCACCCGGAATATTGGCAGGTTTAACTGGTTGTTCAATCACTTTAGTCAGTGGTTTACCCGTTACACGGTCAAGAACAAAGAATTGGCCTGATTTGGTTCCAATGACAACAGCTGGTTTAGTCGTACCATCTTTTAATGGGAAGTCGACTAGACTCGGTTGCATTGGTAAGTCAAAGTCCCATAAATCGTTATGAACAGTTTGATATACCCACTTCTCTTTACCTGTTGTCGCATCAAGTGCTAACACAGAAGTATTGTATTTGTGATCTAATGGATTACGGTTACCCCCCCAAATGTCGACAGATGAACTACCCATAGGTAAGAACACCGTATTCATTTGCGGGTCATATGACATTGCAGCCCATGAGTTTGCCGAACTACGTTTATAGGTTTCACCCGGTTTAAGAACATAGTTAGGATTTGGATTACGCGGGTCAAATGCCCAGCGAAGTTTACCCGTAATCACGTCATAACCACGAATAACACCACTTGGCATATCTGCGGCTACGTTGTCGGCAATACGGCTACCCACCACAATGGTTGTACCCGCAATAGTCGGTGCAGAAGTTACTTCAAAACGTGGCGCTTTTGTTCCAGCCCCAAGACCTTCTAGCAAATCAACCGTTCCATTTACACCAAAATCAGCACAGCGCTGACCGTTATCTGCATTCACTGCAATTAAACGACCATCAGGTGTATTGGTATATACACGGCGTGGACATGCCGTATTGGTTGCAACCGCAGTTACTGCATTTGCACCAGCTAAAGTTGGTTGTACAAGCGGTTTTGTTGAATCAAAGTATGCAACACCGCGGCAACGTTCCCAAGCATCGGCTGTAGAGTTCACCTCAGCTTTCCAGAGTTGTTTGCCCGAGTCGGCATCTATCGCAAAAATGTTGTTATGTGGTGTACATAAAAACACTTTATTTCCAACTTGTAGCGGAGTCATTTGGTCTTCGGCACCATTACCGCTACCCGTTGTAAAGTCGCCCGTTCTAAAGCGCCAAGCTTCTTTTAATTTATGAACGTTATCTCGGTTAATTTGATCGAGAGCAACAAAGCGGCTACCACCTGCATCATTACCATAATTTTCCCAATTTACCTGTTTTTTTGCAGGATCAACTGGTACTAGAGGTAGTTTTTCACCTGAACTTGCTACTGTTGGATGTGGTTGGAACATTTGATAGAGCGCAATCAACATTCCCACAACAACTAATCCACCTACCGCATAGGATGAAGATGCCAAACTCGTTTGAAATTGGTAACGTCGGATTGAAGGCAAAGTAAATAGCAAGGCAGCAAAAAGACCAGCAGGAAACATTAAGCGCGAAAATAACGGCCAAAATTCCCATCCAGCATCAACAAATGACCAAATTACGGTACCAACAAAAACAGCCGCAAAAATCCAGACACCTAGCGCTTTTTTTCGGAAAATACTAATTGCAGAAATGGTAATAAATAATCCTGCTATAAGAAAATACCAAGAACCACCAAGAGATACTAGCTTTCCACCACCTACGATGTAAAAAACACCAGTAGCCAATAAAACTAGACCTAATATAAAACACCATATTTTGAATAAGATATGAAACTTAGAATCTGACTCAGACATAGATCCTACTCCACATATACTGAACCCGAATAGTTCAAGCATTTGGGCCAGTTAAACTATGTCTAACCAGCCATCAATATTGTTAAAAATTGACTTTCACACTAAGACCAGCCACCCAAGCATCATCAACTTCTTTTACACCAGCAGGTTGATGAATATATTGAATGTTTGGACGTAACATGACGGCCGGAGACCATTGATAGGTATAGTTCAACTCGACATTTAACTCGTCGTCTTGAATTGGAATATAATCAGATGCAATCGAATCATAGCTATAGTATCCACGACTTTCATTTGTTGCGATCTGCTTATCTTTAGCGCGATCATTGACTACATAATTGGCAATACCAAAACCAATCGAATCATTTGGGCGGCTATCAAACGGTCCCTTATACCAAAGAGCAAGCTGTTGCGTACTTTGAACAAAAGTCGTTGCTTTATCATTTACAACGCCGTTAAAACTGATATATAAACCGCGTTTCGGATCTTGGCCATTATTCGTAAGTTGTTGCTGTGCATTAAGCCAGAAACTTTGTTTTCCATCATGAACCTTACCCGCAGTTTTAATATCATTGGCTTCTGCAGTTGAATACAGTGCACCTACTTTATATTCACCCGGCAAGCCATTAAAGGCAGCAAGTTTTGGTTTCCATGCAAGTTCAACTGGTATGGTTGCACCCTTGACGTTGTTCATATCCAGATTAAAACCATCACTGTTTGATTCGGTTTTAATGTTGTCTGGATTTACTTCATAAACACCGACACCCAAAGTCCACTCAGGCGCAAATTGATATTTAACGTTTGCAGCCCAAACACCAACTGGTGAGTTGTACCAAATTGAACCAATTGATTTTCCTAGCTGCCCACCGCAAAGCAATAAGTTCTGAAATTCACATTGAGAACTGTTAAAGTCCTCTGACATTCCCATACGGCCAAATTTGACCTGTACAGTATTATCAACAAAGCCCTTCTTCACCCATGCTTGGGATAAACGCCAGATTTTACCGCGACCATAAATTTCTTGAGCATTGCCCAATTGGCTAGAACGTGGGTCTTTAATACGCTCGAGAGTTAATGCATTACCATCACGTTTGGTCACGACTAAATTGACTGTTGTATCTTTCCACCCAGCAATTTTTTCTAAATCGAGGTTTGCACCTAAAGAAAGTTGTGCAGCATTTTCAAAAGTATTGCTGTCGTTGTAACCACCATCTAAATTTGTGGCACTTTGGCTCATAATAGAAGCTGTAAATTTATAGCCCTGCTGCTCTAATTGCTGGCGTTTTCCATTCCAGTCACCTAGCAACCATTGACGGTCTTGTGACCAAGGCTCATTCGCGAGCGCAAATTGGCTACCTAATACAGCGAGCGTTAAAACACTCAGTTTCATTAAATTTGACATTTCAAGTCCCTTTTATCATTTCTATATTTCTATGCTGCGCCTCATATGAGGCGCTTTCCTTATTGTTATTTAACACTTGTAAAACCAAGCTCAGATGTTGCGCCAAAACGATCAGTAATATTCGCTGTAATTGAGGCAACTTTTACAGTCGGCTTCCAATTCGCTTTTGCGATCCCTTGTGCATCTGTAGCAACAGTTATTGCTCCTAAATATTGCTCAGCTTCTTTTGATGACGCATTTTGATTACCAAAAAATTCAACTTTATAGCGTTGATTTGGCAAGCCATTGACTTCTACAACAACTGAACCTTTATTTGCAGTTAATTTAGGAGCTTTAATACCCTGATTAGGTTGAGCATTACAGCCTTGTTCATTTGGCTGAGTACATGTTTTTTGTTGTTTAGATGGGTCAACAACCACACCGCCACCACGAGAACCTACAAATCCTGCATGTTCAAGTGCAGGCACAGCAAATACAATTGCACCCAAACGCTGATCTGGTACACATGAACCACCCGCTTCACAGCGTTTAATATCTTTACCATTGTCCCAAATCAGGTTTTTAGTCAATGTAATTTTTGCATTTGCATCTTTTTCAGAGCGGATGGCTACACCAATACGGTTACCGTGTACTTTATTGCTATCAAGAATGTTGCCATCACCCGTCATATTGAAACCAATCGAGTTATTGGTCATTTCGTTATAGGCGATATAGTTACGCTTACCCCAGTTAATCTGTAAGCCATCCGAGTAGTTTTCGAATTTATTACCAACTACCGCATTATCATTACCCCACAAAATTTCAATACCTTGTGATGGTTCTGGGTTTGCTTTGGTTGAAACAAAATGGTTATTCGCAATTAAGTTAAACGCAGCACCACGTGTCAGCTCTAGACCATCACCATTGTCTTGGAAAATATTGTCTAAAACTTTGTTGTTATTGGTGGTGGTTGCGGTTGGGTTACCTTGACCATCATCACCAGTGAGCATGACACCAGCACCGCCGTAGTTATTACTAATACGGTTGTGTTGGATGAGGTTATTGCTTGAACGGTTAATCAATACCCCAATACAGAAGCGATGGATGTCTAAACCTTTTAAAGTGACATTGTTGACGTCACGCAATACCAATCCCGGTAAAGTCATCGTACGTACATTAGTGCCGTACTGCTCAGGGTTTGCCCCAGGACAAGCTTTTGCACCTTCGCCTTTAATATAATTTGAACCATCAATTGCGATGTATTCGCCAGTTTTATCCCACTGTGTACCAATGATTTTGACAGGTGCTTTAATTTCAGGAAGTGCACTATTTAATTTAATCGCATAAGGTGCTTTGCCTACTGCTCGAATCAAAATGTCGCTAGCTTCGCTTGGGTTTGCATTGGCTTGTTCAATTGCCCAGCGTAAAGAGCCTTTATTGCTATCGTCTTGATAACGATCAACAACATAAGTTTGAGCCGCAGCTATGCCTGAAACCATCAAACCTAATGCAAGAGTAGTTAAACGTAATGTATTCATTTCATCATATCCTTATGATTTATGGGTTTGTTGGTTGAACGGTTTGTAAAATCTGTTTGAGCTTAGTCACATCAATTTGACCCGGTGCAGAAGCCTGACCAATCATGCCAAAGCTATAACTTCCGCCCATGTTGGCAGTCGCAACACGAGAAATCGTACCTAGTTGCCCCATTGACATCGTCAATAAAGGTTTAGTGGTTTGGTGACTTACTTTTAAAGTTGCGTTCATTAAAGTGAAAACATCTTGTTTAGATTTTGGCATTACGGCAATTTTGAGAATATCTGCCCCCATTTGATCTTGTTTTAACAAGCGTTTTTCAATTTCATCTTGGCTTGGTGTTTTTTGGAAGTCATGATTAGACATAACAATCAGCACTTTCTTTTGATGTGCTTTTTGAACAATTTCTGAAACTACTTTTTGATCACGGAACATTTCAACATCTAACCAGTCCATGAACGGATTCTTTAAATAAGCCTGATAAGTCTTACCATAATCCACATCACTAATTTCAAGCTGGCCACCTTCGTTTTTGGTACGAATTGTGGCGATCATTGGCTTATTGCCTAAAATCTTTTTTAACTCATGCCCCAAAGCAATCACTTGTTTTGTATCACTCGCAAAACTGAGTAAATCGATACGAAACTCTGCCAAATCAGCATCTGCCGTATTTGCAATGACTTGAGCTTGTGCCAAAGCTTGTTCTTTGGTTTTTGCGGTAATCGGAACAATCGTTTTAACAGCTGTAGCGGCAGGTTGTGTTTGAGCGGCTAAAGCAACAGGTTCAGCATTCACCTGTGCTGTAAAAAATGGGAGTGCAAGCAAACTGAGGCTTAATAATGTTTTCATGTTCATATCGTTCATCCTTAAAAAGGCTACACGCATCCTTGAATAATCAGGTGTAGCCTTAGGTGTTTCTTAAATATCAAAAAATACAGTTTCGTCATCACCTTGAATACGAATATCAAAGCGGTAAACAACTTCACCATTTTCTTCAAAACGTTTTGCAATAAGTGTTTGGCGACGTGGCGCCCATTCAATGCTATTTAGAATTGGGTCGTTAGCATTTGCTTCAGCTTCATCTTCAAAATAAACACGTGTATGAAGACCTAAGTTAATACCGCGAGCGAAGATGACTAATGCAATATGAGGTGCTTGAGTTGAACCTTTACGGCCTGCTGTCGCGCCCGGCTTAATTGTATTAAAGC
Organism: Acinetobacter sp. 22512; assembly: GCF_052044755.1. Taxonomy (NCBI): domain Bacteria; kingdom Pseudomonadati; phylum Pseudomonadota; class Gammaproteobacteria; order Moraxellales; family Moraxellaceae; genus Acinetobacter; species Acinetobacter sp. 22512. The sequence continues at coordinate 102,511 of NZ_JBQENP010000001.1, forward strand.
TCCAAACACCCGTTTCAAAGTCTGCACCTGTACGGCCCCAACCTTGAAATGCAGGATCAGCTTTTTGCTCACGCGTATCTGCCTGACTTGGGTAAATACCATTCGCATCGGCTTGCCAAATTTCGATCAGCACATCGCGTAGCGGTAAACCTAATCCGTCAAACACTTGGCCTTCAAGACGAATACGCTCACCTTTGGTCTGATCTTGTACTAACTGGTTATTAAAGTTGTTTTCAAACACTTCAATATTTGCTTGTTGTGGCAATAGCCCAATGTGAACGTAAGGTCCACCTGTTTGAGACGGAGTTTCTTTTAGTTCCTGAAAATTCCAGTTATTCATGCTCGTGCTTCCGATTAAGTCAATTCGTTTTCGAAGTAAGTCGCTCGACGGCCACGTAAAGTGATGTCAAAACGGTAACAACGGCTATCAGCTTCGATAAAGTTGTTTTTATCTTCTAGTGCAATCAAGGCACGACGTTGATCTTCAGAAGGAATTGTTTTTAAGATTGGGCAAGTGTCAATGAGCGTATCGCCTTCAAAATAAAACTGCGAAATTAGGCGCTGAGCCCAACCATCAGCAATTAAAGAGAAATGAATATGTGCAGGACGCCATTCATTAATACGGTTACGCCATGGGTACGGACCCGGTTTAATGGTACGGAAAATATAAAAACCGTTTTCATCAGTTAAGGTACGACCACAACCACCAAAGTTAGGATCCATTGCACCAATAAACTTGTCGTTTGGATGACGGTAACGACCAGAAGCATTGGCTTGCCATACTTCTAGAAGTGCATTTTTTACAGGACGACCAAATTGGTCACGAACATAGCCATGAACAATGACACGCTCACCAATTGGCAAACCATCTTTGGCATAGTTCAAAATCAAATCGTTATCTTTTGGGCCAAACAGATTTGAAGAAAAATGCGGTGCAGTAACTTCAGTTAAAGTCTCATTAATTGAGATCAATGCATTTTTTGGCGAACGTAATACACTTGTTTTATAACCTGGCGTATACGCTGGTGGATGGTCATCTGTATTACGTTGGGCATAAGCACCCCAGCTATGTTGTGACATCTTTATCTCCTTAATCCTGTTCTTTCGCTGCAATTGGGTTTACTTCTATCCCCAACTCTTTAAAGACTTCTTCAGCCATATGCATTGCAGCGTTTGCAGCAGGTAAACCTGCATAGAGTGAACTGTGTAAGATCAGCTCTTTTAAATCTTCTTTAGTTACGCCATTGTTGAAGCAAGCACGTAAATGCATGCGTAGTTCATCTTCACGGCCCAGCGCCAATAAAATTGCGATAGTGACTAAACTACGTGTATGACGTGGAAGGCCTGGACGAGACCACACCTCACCCCATGCGTAACGGCTAATAAAATTTTGAAAATCTTGGTTAAAGTCATTTAAGTTCTGCAAAGACCGACCAACATGCTTTTCACCCAAAACTTCAGTCCGCACCTCAATGCCTTGTTTATAGCGTTGTTCATCATTCATTGTGATAGACCTCTATTAAGTTGCATCGGTATGCGCAACAATTGATTTAACAAATACAGCAACAGCCGCAGCAGTCGCTGGAATTAGTAATAAACTAAGAATGGCGGTAAACGACCAATCATTGCCGAGTAATACAGCACCAATCCAAGCACCAAATACCGCACCAAAACGTCCAATCCCCGTCATCCAAGACACGCCAGTTGCACGGCACTGCGTTGGATAGAAACGAGCGCTTAACGCAGGCATTGAAGATTGCGCACCGTTAATTGCGATACCCGCACAAAGCACCAATACTGCAAGTAATGTTGAGTTTCCTAAGCTTTGACCAACAGCAATCGCAAATAGACCTGCAGCAAAGTAGAAAATAGCAATCACTCGGTTAGGGTTGAATTTGTCCATCGCCCAACCAATAAATAAGGCACTTACCACACCACCGAACTGGAACAATCCACCAATAAATGCAGCCCGCTCCATTGACGCACCCGTTTCACGCATAAGTGTTGGCAACCAGCTTGTAAGCAAGTAAACAACCACCAAGCCCATGAAATAGGTCAACCAAAGCAAAAGCGTTCCTTTCGCATATGGTTTAGAAAACATAATTCCAAAGACATTTTTCTTTTGAGCTGTCTCGGTTTTCTCTTCAGGTACGTGAAACGCAGTCGCATTTTGGATCTGAGCTGGCGCAATATGATTTAAGATTTTGCGTACTTTTTCAGGATTCTTACCTTTCACAATTAAAAAGCGGTAAGACTCAGGTAAAACTAAAATCACTAAAATCATTAAGATCAAAGGTGACCAGCCACCAAGTAAAAATAGACTGTGCCAACCATAAGTCGGGATCAGCCAACTACTGATAAAACCACCGGTTGCCATACCTAAGTTATAACCACAGAACATACAGGTCACGAGTAATGAGCGAATGCGTGTTGGGCAGTATTCAGAAAATAATGTAGTGGCATTTGGCATAGCTGCACCCAAACCAATACCTGTCAAAAAGCGTAAAACGACAAGACTATCTAAGTTGGTTGCATACGCAGATGCTAAAGTAAAACCACCGAACACAAGCATCGAAAAAGCCAGTACGATTTTGCGACCAAAACGGTCAGCTGTTGGGCCAGAAACCAAAGCTCCAATAATCATTCCACCAAGTGCAGCACTCATCACTGGGCCTAACTGAGAGCGATCAACACCCCAGTCTTGAGCCAAAGCTGGAGCGATAAAACCCATTGCAGCAGTATCGATACCATCAGTAAAAATAATTAAGAAACAGATGATTGCGATCATCCATTGATACTTACTGAGTGGAGCATCATTAATTAATGCTTGAGCATCGATACTTTTATTTGGTGCAGCGTAATCCTGAGACGCCATATTTGCCTCCTTAAGGCCAATTCCTTTTAAACTACTAAGCTATTAGATTTGCTGAATAAACCTAGTCAATTCCTGAGTAAATCTTTGCGGTTGCTCAATATTAGAAAGATGAGATGCTTCTAATTTAGCAATTTGACTGTTCTTAATAGCATTCTGCATAAACTCAGCATCTGCTACTGTGGTCACTGGATCTGCCGTTCCTGCAATGAGCAATACTGGAACTTGGATTTGTGTAATTTCATCTCTTAAATCAGCATCTGCTAAAGTACGACAAGCATTGGCATAACCTTGTGCTGGTGTGTTTGCCAGACTTTGAATCGTCGTTTGTGCAACCACATTATGTTGATAGTCGAATTTTTCGCTAAACCAACGTGTGTGCGTGGTTTTAACCAACTCAGCTAAACCATTCTGTTCCACAGACTCAGCACGACTCAACCAAGCCTCCGCCTGACCAATTTTGGCTGCCGAGTTCGCAACCGTAATACTTAAAAAGCGCTCTGGGTAATGGATAGCTAACCAAAGCCCTGTAATTCCGCCCATTGAAATGCCACAAAAATGAGCTTTTTCAATATCTAAGGCATTTAAAATATCAGCAACATCTTCACCTAAATTTTGTAAAGATGTTTCAGCGACCACATCACTTTCGCCATGACCACGTGTATCGTATGTAATGACATTAAAATGACTTTTAAGTTCATCTACTTGTGGCTGCCACATTCCATGATCTGTTCCTAAGGAGTTAGATAACACAAGTGCTGGAGCATCTTTTAAGCCGTCGGTATATATAGCGAGCTGTTTACCTTGTCGATTGGTTATAAACTGTTTCACTTTATGTCTCCTCCTTGTGCTTCTTGCAGAACAGCATCAATCTGTTGCTGAATATTGCCTAAATAGTTTTCTGCTTTAAATATTTCCAAAATTTCTGTTTGACTAAAATGTTCTTTTACTTCATCTAACTGACTAACAACCTCAGATAAATGCTGCTTTTGAGCCACGGCTGTTTTACAAGCTGCTTCAACAACATGATGAGCATTTAAACGTCCAATTTTTGGAGCAAGTGCCATCATCACAGCTTCTGCCATAATTAACCCGTTGGTACACTCAAGGTTCTGTTGCATATGTTCAGCATTCACTTCAAAACCTTGTAAAACTTCACCAGTACGAGTTAATGCTCCAGCACAAAGCTGAAAGATTTCTGGAACTGCTAACCATTCTGCATGCCACGCGCCTAAGCTACGCTCATGTTCCTGTACCATGCTTTGATAAATGCTAGACATAAGTGCTGGTACACGATTCGCCGCGGCTAATACGGATGCTGCCGCAACTGGATTACGCTTATGCGGCATGGTTGATGAACCACCACGACCTTTCGCAGTTGGTTCAAACAACTCTGCAATTTCAGTTTGCATCATGAGCGACCAATCACGTGCCATCTTGCCCGTATTCCCGACAATCATGCCAAGTACACTTGCAATTTCTACAATACGGTCACGCTCACCATGCCATGTACTTGTCGGTACAGTCAGATTCAGTTTTTGGGCAAATGCATTTACCACAAGTGAACCTTGATCTTGCAAAGAAGCTAAAGAACCTACAGCCCCACCTAACTGAGCAGTGAGTACACGTGACTTCATGGCTTGAATACGATCTAAATCACGTTTAAATGTAGAAGCCCAACGAGCAAGCTTGTGTCCCAAAGTAATGGGCAAAGCTTGCTGTAACCATGTACGTCCAATCATGACTTGATGGCGATATTGCTTAGCTTGCTGTAATGCAGTCGCATAGCATTGTTGAAGTTGATCTTCCACAAGGTTCAACGCATCACGGCATTGCAAAATACAAGCTGTGTCTAAAATATCCTGACTTGTTGCACCCCAATGCACATAACGTGAAGCATCTTCATCAACATCTTTAACGATTGCCGTAAGCTGTTTTACAAATGGAATTGCGATATTTCCAGCTAAGCCTGTTGCTACAGCCAAAGCGGAAAAATCAAACTTGTCTAATGCCTGCTCAGCTACTTGTGCAATGGTATTAGCCGCATTTTGAGGAATCACACCAACTTGTGCCTGTGCTTGCGCTAACGCAACTTCAACCTCAATCATGTATTTGATTAAAGATGAGTCACTAAAGATGTCAGTGACGTCTTTTTGGTAAAACAAGCTGGCATATAACTGGCTCATGATTAGACTCTCTCAATAATCAATGCGATGCCTTGCCCCACACCAATACACATTGAACACAAGGCATAACGACCATCCGTTTGTTCAAGCTGGTTTAAGGCTGTAGTTACGAGGCGTGCACCTGAAGCACCAAGTGGATGACCCAATGCAATTGCACCACCGTTTGGATTTACCTTGTTGCTATCATCTGGCAAGCCTAAATCACGGGTCACGGCCAAAGCCTGAGCAGCAAAAGCTTCATTTAGCTCAATTACATCCATTTGCTCTAAAGTCAGGTTGGCTTGTTTAAGTAATTTTTTAATGGCTGGTGCCGGAGCAAAACCCATAATACGTGGTTCTACACCGACCGCTGTTGAAGCAATGATCTTGGCACGTGGTTTTAGATTGTAAGCTTGAACTGCCTCATCAGAAGCAATAAGTAATGCGGCTGCACCATCATTAATGCCTGAAGCATTACCTGCAGTCACTGAACCATCTGCTTTGACAACAGGTTTAAGTTTGCTTAAGCCTTCAAGTGTGGTTGATGCACGAGGATGCTCATCGGTATCAATCACAACAGCATCACCCTTACGCTGAGGGATTTCAACTGGCACGATTTCTTTAGAAAAAAAGCCTTTGGCTTGCGCGCTTGCGGTGCGTTGTTGGCTCACCAAGGCAAACTGGTCCTGATCTGCACGATTAACGTTGAACTGTTCAGCGACGTTTTCGGCAGTCTGGGGCATGGTATCTACACCATACAATTCTTTAAGTTTAGGGTTAATGAAACGCCATCCCATGGTGGTGTCTTCAATCTTCTGGCTACGACCAAAGGCACTGTCAGACTTACCCATCACATAGGGTGCACGGCTCATGCTTTCCACACCACCAGCAATCACCAAATTCGCTTCACCGGCCTTAATGGCACGAGCAGCAATGGCAATCGCATCGAGTGAAGAACCACATAGACGATTAATGGTGGTTGCGGGCACCTGATACGGTAAACCTGCAAGTAGTGCTGACATACGACCGACATTACGGTTATCTTCACCGGCTTGGTTGGCACAGCCATAGATCACATCATCGACCTGTTCCCAATCTACATTTGGGTTACGCTGAATTAAGGCTTTGATCGGCACAGCACCAAGGTCATCGGCACGGACAGGTGCAAGGCCACCGGCATAACGGCCAAATGGGGTACGGATGGCATCGATGATATAAGCGTTTTTTAATGTCATTTCCCTATTTCCTTACCCTTGAGTTGCATCAATCAAAGTTGCACCCGTTAAAGCCTGTAACTCATCAAAGCTAAGACCTTCCACTTTCTCAATCACCTTTAAACCATCTTCGGTCACGTCAATCACACACAGGTCCGTGTAAATACGGTCAACACATTTTTTACCTGTTACTGGATAAGTTAGCTCAGCCACAATCTTCGGCTCACCTTGTTTGGTCACATGATCTGTGGTGATAAATACTTTCTTGGCACCTACAGCTAAATCCATCGCACCACCCACAGCAGGAATCGCATCGGGTGCACCTGTATGCCAGTTGGCCAAGTCACCATTCGCAGCAACCTGAAATGCACCGAGTACTGCAATATCAAGGTGACCACCACGCATCATCGCAAATGAGTCGCCATGATGGAAAAAGCTGCCACCTTCAAGCATGGTCACAAACTCTTTACCCGCATTAATCAGTTCAGGGTCTTCTTCACCTGCAGCTGGCGGTGGGCCAAAAGCCAATAGGCCATTTTCAGAATGAAGAAAAATATCTTTGTCGTTAGGTAAGTAGCTGGCAATCTTGGTCGGTAAGCCAATACCTAGGTTCACATAGGCACCATCGGGAATATCTTGTGCCACACGTTGTGCAATCTGGTCACGGCTGAGTTTCTGGTAGCTCATGTTATTTCTCCTTATTGCTTACTGTGCTGGCGCTACTTGTACAACGTGCTGTACAAAGATACCTGGGGTGATGATGTGCTCAGGGTCTAATCCACCGAGTTCAACCACTTCAGAAACCTGAGCAATAGTGACATCCGCAGCCATCGCCATAATCGGGCCAAAGTTACGTGCAGATTTACGGTAAACCAGATTGCCCCAGCGATCGCCTTTGTAGGCTTTAATCAAGGCAAAGTCAGCCTTGATCGGATACTCAAGCACATAATCTTTCCCATCAATCTCACGGGTTTCTTTACCTTCAGCTAAAAGTGTTCCAAAGCCAGTTGGGGTAAATACCGCACCTAGGCCCATACCCGCAGCCTGAATACGGCAAGCCAGATTACCTTGTGGTACCACTTCAAGCTCGACCTTTCCAGCACGATAAAGTTCATCAAACACATAAGAGTCAGACTGACGCGGGAAAGAGCAAATCACTTTTTTAACCGAACCTGCTTTAAGCAGTTTCGCCAGACCATAGTCACCATTACCGGCATTGTTGCTGACAATGGTTAAGCCTTTAACACCGAGTTCAATAAGACCATCAATGAGTTCAGCGGGTTGTCCTGCGGTACCGAAACCACCAATCAGAATGGTTGCACCATCTTTAATCTGCGATAGAACCTCGCTTAGTGAGGACTTACTTTTGTCAATCATTAGACAACTCCATTGTGCTCATTGAAGAAGAGAGATAAGAGAGTTAGGCACACTGAGGCGAGAAGAATAGATAAATATTTCACTCAATCCCGAGTGTTTCCCTTAGATTTCCCTTTTAAACATTTTTGATAATTTTCGTATTTTGATCTAGTAAGCTAGATACAGTTTTGTTCGCTATAAATATATTTTGTTCGATTATCGAACATTATCTAAGTAAATTACTCAACTAATCTTATCGATTTGAGGTGTAAAAAACATTAATTCTTATAAATAGATATGTAGAAATGAAATATTTACTTAGGCTATTTTACAATTAAAACTACAATTTATTATTCGATTTTTATCTTAAGACTGTGATTGTAAAATTAAACGTGCAAGTTCTAAATCATCGGGATAAGTAATTTTGATATTATCAGAACGCCCCATCACAACCTGTACAGTTTCACCCATATATTCAAGTGCACTTGCCTCATCGGTAATAGCAATATTATTTTCTAAAGCGTATTCAATTGCTTTTTTGAGTTTACCGATTTTCGTAATTTGAGGGGTTTGCGCTTGCCATAAGAAATCACGGCTTACCGTTTTATTAATATGATTATTTACTTCAACCTGCTTTAACGTGTCACGAACAGGAATCGCTAAAATAGCACTCTCATTTGATTCAATTGCATTTGCCACAAGCGCATTTAAACAATCAATTGTTACACAAGGCCGAGCTGCATCATGCACAAGCACCCAATCATTTTCGTCAGCAAAAGTTAAAAGATGATTTAATGCGTTTAATACTGAATGGACTCGTTCTGCCCCACCCATACAAAAATGAGCCTTATCTATATTTTGAAATGCGAGAGTCTGAGCAAAAGTATCTTGGGTACCAATTGCCAGAACATAACCATTTAATGGAAGTTGACTTATACGCCGAACAGTATGTTCTAAAACAGTCGTATTCTGAATATATTGATACTGTTTCAATTCAGTTTTAGAAAATCGGCTTCCTGACCCTGCAGCTGGAATAACTGCCCATAATTTAGTCTGGGATATCTGGGGATGCAGGTGTCTCATTCGTTTCCAAATCAACTTTAGCGTTCGGGTCAATATAAATAGGCTTGTAATGGGTACTGATGGTACTCATTTGAACAAATGTCTCATGTGGTTTAACCAAACCAAGATCAAGGCGAGCATGTTCTTCAATTGCTTCTGTACCATTTTTCAGGTCAAAAACCTCTGCTGCCAAAATACGGTTTCGTTCTTTAAGCTCTTCATTTACTTCAGCTTGTTGCTGAATTTGTTGCATGAGAGCTTGATGAGGGAGATAACCGCCCTCACCTAACCAAAATTGATATTGCAGTATGGCTACTAAAACAATAACCAGTAGCAATATCAGTTTGCTTGAAGTGGATCGAAATACTTCTAACATATCATTAAGATTTTTAATTAAAAACTTTCGTTAAGAGATTGTATTGTATAGTAATTAAGAAGTAGCATGCGAAATTCCTGCAAAAATTTAAGCAAAATTATTAATGGGCATATTACTTTAATTGACCATTGTGACATGTTTCATTTTGTCAAAAATGAATGGAATTTGAAAGGGAAATAATATTTATAAGTACAACTGCTTATAAATCAATCTACGCACAAAAAAGCCCTCTTTTGAGGGCTTTTATAAATCGGTTAATTATGTGAGTATGTCTATATCAAAAATTATAACGAACACTCAGCGTTGCATTTCGTGGTGTTCCCCAATTCATTGAGTTTTCACCAATACCTTCATAATATTTCTCATCAAAAATATTATCGATATTAAATTGAAGTTTAATATTTTTATCTACTTGATAGCCAAGCATCGCACTTGCTAAAACATAAGCATCTTGCTCAATACGAGAGCTTCCACTACCCGTATAGTATTTACTCTTATAATTTAAGCCAAGTCCTGCACTCCACTGATTAACTTTGTACTTAACAAATAAATTTGAAGTTGTTCGAGAGTTTGTCGTATTAACCTTCGTACCCTTTGCATCTTTTGCTTCAAAATTAGCAATACCGAAATTAATACCCCAATTGTCATTAATCTCGCCATCAGCTTCAAACTCAAAACCTTTACTTTCAACCCCATCTACAGCGCGATAGGCCTGCTCGGTAGTTTGTGTACCATTGCGAATAATGAACGTGTCAGGTATCGATTCAGCAAAATTAGATTGTTCTATTCGAAATACTGACAACGCTGTATTTAAACGCCCCCCAAACCACTCACTTTTTAAGCCAGCTTCATAACTCTTACCTGTAATGGGGTCAATATATTGATCATTTACATCTTTACGATCTTGAGGTTTGAAAATTTCTGTATAACTCGCATACACAGAATGATCTTGGGCAAAATCATAAATAGCGCCAATATATGGTGCTAATTCATTGTTAAATTCACGGTTACCTTTATCATTTTCAGATTTATATTTCCAGTTAGATAAACGTGCACCAGCAATAATTTTTAAAGGATCGAGAATTTGAAATTTACCCGCAACATATGCAGCAGTTTGTGTGGTTTCATTGAGTGCACCTCTAGTATTTAGTACCAGTGGCTGAAGTAATTCTTGCGCTATATCATTATAGTTAAGCGGGCCACCTAAATATTTTTCAATCTCTTTGTTTGCATTAGAACCACCAGAAAGATCTTTGGTCTTTTCATTCTTATTCCAAGATCCACCAATGATGATTTCTTGTGGGCGATTAAAAAGCATAAATGGCGCATTGATAAAAACATCAATATTGTTTTCTTCACTGGCAGCTTTTGCACCATATACAGAAACATTATCCTTTTTATTATCATCTATATTTTTTAGTGGACTGGTGTTGGTTGCCTTATCTACTCTTCCAGCTGTATATAACAACATGGAGTCCGTATCTTCTTTGCGGAAGGTATAAGCAACATTTAAATTAACATCACTAAATAAATTTTGTTTTAAGTTCGCAAACACTGCCGTTGTATTCACATCCCAATATGTCCAAGGTGCGCTTACTGTTAAGCTTCTAGAAAAATTGGTACGAGTCCCATCAGTATAAAACGCAGGTGTACCGCCCCAGCGGATACCATCACGATGCAATTCTTGATAAGTAGCTCCAAGTGACATACTTGTTTTATCGCTCAGATCATAATCAAGGGCACCATAAAATACATTCCGTTCTTTCTCATAAAAATCCATAAATGAATTTTCATCAGAATGCTTCACAAACATACGTCCACGCAATGAACCATCAGCGTTAAGCGATGTAGAAATATCTGCTGAACTACTCCAAGAGTTCCATGAGCCTAATGATGTGCTGACATTACCACTAAGTTCTTTTGAGTTTGCATGTTTACGAATCATGTTCAGCGCCATCGCTGGATTGCCCGCACCTGTGGTTAAGCCATTAGCACCTTTCACCACCTCGACGCGATCATAAATATCTAAATCAAGGTCCCCTGTACCTAAATTAATCGTGCTCGGTATTCCATCTATTAAGTAATAATCTACCTCAAAACCACGTGCATAAACTTTCTGACGCTCATCAGTACGTGAAGTCGAAACACCCGTAATATTGTTCATTAAATCTTGAAAAGAATCGATTTTCCGATCATCTAAATATTCACGGGTTAAAACCTTCACCGACTGTGGTGTTTCACGAAGAGATAAATTTAATTTTGTAGAAGTATTTGTGCTTTTTGCTGTATAGCTGCCCGAACCTTCGGTAACAGCGGAATCTTCTTCTGCTTGCACTTTTATCGTTTCTAAAGTGGCTGTTCCATTTGTCTCATCTGCATAAACAATTGAAGGAGCAATTAAAGCCATAGCAAGTGCTAAGGGATGAGATGTAAACGCTTTTCTAAAGGGCGGAGTGTACATAAGAAAATTCCATAATAACCAATGTGCTGTGCGAGATTCCTTAGCCTTTTGCTACTTTGGTCCTTGTTACACAGCAGCAAAAGTCGGCACAAAAATTAACATGAATGATAATTGTTATCAACAATATATTAATAATTATTCCTATTTGTTTAAATTAAATTATCAATGGTTCTAATCACTTATATATTTTCACTCTCTTCAAACCTTGTTTTGGTCATCACATCTTTTAAATTTATTGCTCTTTTCAATTAGCCAATAAAATGTTATGCAATAGTTTTATGATTAACTCAAAAAATAATAAACTAAACAGTATTTTCTTTTATATTTTATTATTCTTCTCAAACCTCTTAAGAGAGAATAAAAGGTACAAGTTGTAGTGCATAAAGTTTTAGCATTTTCTTTAGTAAGCTTAGGTTTGAGCGCTTGTAATAACCATACTGATGATAGTCCTTCTAAAATAATTAATACGAAGGACTATCAGAAGCAGCACAAACCAAATAATACTTATATATATGAATATAATGAAATTATTTATAAATTAAACACGGAACAAGACCAAACAACTGCTCACTTAAGATTTAAAAACTTATTGAAAAAGATACCTTCTAACGAGAACAATCTAAATATTTTAAAAACTAAACGCAAAATACTTGTACATTTAGGTTGTCTTAATGAAGCATATAGTGTTACCGAAAAAATACTAGCTAAAACAGATAGTTCAAAGCTACAAGAGATGCAATGTATTTTTTTAAGCAAAATGAAAAGAGACCCTTATCAAATAAAAGAATGCTATGAAGAAACTGCTAATAGTTATTTAACCGAGATAAATTTGATCCCAAAAGCTGCTTTAAGATATCAATATGCTTTATGGGGACACTATGCAGCGATGTTCAATGCTGGTCATATAGAATACAAAGACAAACTCCAAGAAATTATCGACTATCATAATATTGAAGATCACAAAAAAACTTATCAACAAATGTATAAAAATATTATGGATCCTCATGCTTTTCAAAAACGTTTAGATGCCATCCCCTATACCTCTAATTGTCGTTAAACTATCTTATTAAATATAATAAATTTTTGATTATTAATTATATTCACAGTCATATCTTTCTTAAGGAGAATTTATTTAATAATAAGAAACCACCCACAAAGTATATCTTTTATCTCCCATTTAAATACAAGCTCATATAAAGTAAAAGTACCTTTTTAATAGATCTACTTTGCAATAAATCAGCTTGGTCACGCTATCAACAGTAAACTTCTTCGTAGAGAATTAGTTGAAATAAATTTATAAAAAGTCACATATATTTCGAGCTTTTAACTAATAACTACCTAAAAAGTATATTTTTTTATTTTTTACTTTGTTAAGAATTTATAAGGATCTCTTCTAACTATTTTAATAAGGAGAAAAAAATGGATTTTTTTAATATTTTCATTGGTGACACGACTTGGAAATTTGTTTTAGAAATTTTGGTTCGATGTACCGTAATGTTCATCATCATTATTAGTTTTTTAAGATTATCCGGTAAACGAGGTATACGTCAGCTCTCCCTTTTTGAACTCGCAATTATTTTATGTTTAGGTTCAGCCGCCGGTGACCCGATGTTTACCGAAGACTTACCTATTGCCCATGCCTTCGTCGCGTTTGTTGTTATTCTTTTTCTTTATCGCTTTGCTACATGGAGTATGGTAAAGCATAAAAAAATTGAAGATTTACTAGAAGGAAAAGCGCTTTGTATTGTTAAGGATGGCCTTGTAGTCTACAAAGATTTCCAAAAACAATCATATTCTCATGATGAGTTTTTCTCAGAAATGCGTCAACAAAATGTTGAGCACCTTGGACAAGTAAGAACAGCTTTGTTGGAGTCGGACGGTATTCTCAGTCTGCTTTATTTTGAAGATGAAGATGTAAAATGGGGCTTGCCACTATTCCCTGATGCCTACCGTAAAGCCGATGTACTGAAAATTAATACTTTTTATTCCTGTATGAAGTGTGGTGAAACTAAAATTTTAAATAAAATCGATCAAGAATGTACCCGCTGCAAACATCACAGTTGGGCTAAGTCTTTAAAAACACGCCGATTAGGATAATAAAAAAGGTGCTATTTCCTATTAAAAACAGAAAATATCACCTTCAAATGTTAAAAAATTAATTTTAACTTTTTATTTAAAGATTAGTTTAAACCTTTAAATTCAGCTTTACCGCGGTAAGCAGCTTTAGTCAATTCTTCAATACGAAGTAATTGGTTGTACTTAGACACACGGTCAGAACGGCAAAGTGAACCAGTCTTGATTTGACCAGCAGCTGTACCTACTGCTAAGTCAGCAATAGTAGAATCTTCTGTTTCACCAGAACGGTGAGAAATAACAGTCGAATAACCATTTGCTTTAGCAAGATAGATTGCATCTAAAGTTTCAGTCAAAGTACCGATCTGGTTGTATTTGATTAAGATTGAGTTACCAACTTTTTCATCAATACCACGTTGTAAAATCTTAGGATTAGTTACGAACAAGTCATCACCAACCAATTGGATTTTATCACCAAGGATTGAAGTCAAGTAGCTCCAGCCTTCCCAATCAGACTCATCAAGACCATCTTCGATTGAGATAATTGGATATTGATTTACAAGGCCAGCTAAATAATCTGCAAACTGATGGCTTGTAAATGCACGGTTACCTTCACCTTCTAAAACGTATTGACCATTTTTGTAGAATTCTGAAGATGCGCAGTCAAGTGCAAGCATCATGTCTGAACCAGCTTTGTAACCAGTCAATTCAATTGCTTGTAAAATGATTTGAATTGCTTCTTCGTTAGAACGTAAGTTAGGAGCAAAACCACCTTCATCACCTACAGCAGTATTCAAACCTTGTTTCTTTAAAACTGATTTTAAAGAATGGAATACTTCAGCACCAGCACGTAAAGCTTCAGCAAATGAAGTGAAACCTACAGGCTCAATCATGAACTCTTGAATATCAACAGTGTTGTCCGCATGCTCACCACCATTTAAGATGTTCATCATCGGTACAGGCATTGTCAAAATTGTTTGACCACGAAGATCTGCGATGTATTGGAAAAGAGGAAGTTTCTTTTCTTCAGCAGCAGCGCGCGCAGCAGCCAATGACACAGCTAAAGTTGCGTTAGCACCTAATTTCTCTTTGTTTTCAGTACCGTCAAGCGCGATCATTGTATTATCAATGTCTTTTTGCTCAAAAACTGATTTACCCAACAAAGCATCACGAATCAACGTATTAACGTTATTAACTGCTGTACGAACGCCTTTACCTAAGTAACGCGATTTATCACCGTCACGTAGTTCTAAAGCTTCACGAGAACCAGTTGAAGCACCAGATGGTGCACATGCACGACCAACAACCCCAGATTCTAAAATTACGTCTGCTTCGATGGTTGGGTTACCACGAGAGTCCAAAATTTCACGTGCACGAATGTCAACGATTTGGCTCATGAACAATTCCTCTTTGAATGAATATGAGCTGCGGTTAAAGCAGCGTAAGGGTTATAAAACAACTCAATGGGTGTCTAACTTTTTGAATCCTTTAACTAAAGTATCCAATTCTTTTATTTGTGCCAAGAACGGTTCAAGTTGCGACATACGTAATGCACAAGGTCCATCGCATTTTGCATGTTCTGGATCTGGGTGTCCTTCCAAGAACAATCCAGCCAAACCAGTTGCCATTCCAGCGCGTGCTAAAGTTGTAATTTGAGCACGACGACCACCTGCTGAGTCAGAACGACCACCAGGGGTTTGTAACGCATGTGTCACGTCAAAGAAAACTGGCACATTCATTTCTTTCATTGTGTCAAAGCCAAGCATATCTACAACAAGATTGTTATAACCAAATGCTGAACCACGTTCACAAAGAATAAGTTTGTCGTTTCCTGCTTCTAAACATTTGTGCAGGATATGGCGCATTTCATGAGGTGCTAAAAACTGGGCTTTCTTAATATTAATAATAGCCTGTGTTTTCGCCATCGCCTCGACAAGATCAGTCTGACGACTTAAGAAAGCGGGTAATTGAATAATATCGGCTACTTCTGCAACTGGTGCAGCCTGATATGGCTCGTGCACATCAGTAATGATAGGAACATTAAAATGTTTTTTAATATCACCTAACCATTCGATACCTTTTTCAAGTCCAGGACCACGGAATGAATGTAGACTAGAACGATTTGCTTTATCGAAACTCGCTTTAAATACATAAGGAATATCTAAGCGTTTGCAAATATCAACATATGTTTCTGCAATTTCAAAAGCTAAATCTTTTGATTCAAGTACGTTCATTCCGCCAAATAATACAAATGGCAAATGATTTGCCATTTGTATATCGCCTAAACGTACAACTTCTTGTGGTTTTAATTGTGACATTTAAACTTTCCCAGTTTATTTAAAATCGCATTATTTACTTTTTTGATGCTGTGTTTTTGCAGCGTCAATAAAACTAGCAAATAATGGATGTCCATCACGTGGTGAACTTGTAAATTCCGGGTGGAATTGTACAGCAATAAACCAAGGATGTTCAGGAATTTCTACAGTTTCAACTAAATGTTGTGCTGAAGAGTAACCTGAAATCTTCATACCAGCTTGTTCAATCGACTCGATGAAACGGTTATTCATTTCATAACGGTGACGATGACGCTCAGTGATTTCAGCTTTACCGTAGACTTCACGTGTTTTTGTGCCTTCAACCAATTCAGATTTTTGAGCACCTAAACGCATAGTTCCACCTAGGTCAGACTCAAGGCTGCGTTGTTGTAATTCACCGCGCTCATCTAACCATTCAGTAATTAAACCAATGAGTGGATATTTTGTAGAACGATTAAATTCTGTAGAAGAAGCTTCTGGCATACCTGCAACATGGCGAGCGTATTCAATAACAGCCAATTGCATGCCTAAACAAATACCCAAGAATGGGATTTTGTTTTCACGTGCGTATTGAATAGCTTTCATTTTGCCTTCAGTACCACGCTCACCAAAACCGCCTGGAACTAAAATTGCGTCAGCTGTACTTAAAATAGATACGTCTTGGCTTTCAAGTTCTTCAGCGTTGACATAATCAATTTGTACTTTTACGCGATTTTTAATACCTGCGTGTAATAACGCTTCATTCACAGACTTATAAGCATCTGGTAATTCAACATATTTACCAACCATAGCTACACGTAAAGTGTATTCAGGATTTAGTAATGCTTCGACTACATTGTCCCAATCTTCTAGGTTTGCTTCTGGAAGATCATTAAATCCAAAACGCTCACAGATCAAGTCATCAACGTTTTGTTCATAGAATGTACGTGGGATTTGATAAATCGTTTTCGCATCTTTACATACCACTACAGCACGTGCTTCTACGTTAGTGAACAATGCAATTTTGCGTTTAGTATCAACATCCACATCATATTCAGTACGACAGATAAGAATATCTGGTTGAATACCAATCGAAAGCAACTCTTTTACAGAGTGTTGAGTTGGTTTTGTCTTAAGCTCTGCTGCAGATTTGATATATGGCAACAAAGTTAAATGCATAAGCATGGTTCTTTTATGACCAAGCTCAACCATTAATTGACGAACTGACTCCATAAATGGAAGTGATTCGATATCACCTACTGTGCCGCCAATTTCTACGATAGCAACATCGTAGCCTTCACCTGCGCGAAGTACACGTTCTTTAATGTTGTCAGTAATATGAGGAATAACTTGAACTGTACCACCAAGGTAGTCACCACGACGTTCTTTATTTAAAACGTCCTGATATACACGACCACTGGTAAAGTTATTAAGTTTGGTCATTTTCGCACGACGTAAGAAACGTTCGTAATAACCCAAGTCTAGATCAGTTTCGGCACCATCCTCTGTGACAAAAACTTCACCATGTTGGAAAGGGCTCATTGTCCCTGGATCGACATTAATGTAGGGATCCATTTTAACCATTGTGACTTTTAAGCCACGGGCTTCCAAAAGTGCAGCAACTGAAGCAGCAGAAATACCTTTACCTAGCGATGAAACTACACCACCAGTGACAAAAATAAAATGGGTCATTAAGTTTCTCGTACAATCAAGCCGAAATCGGCCTACAATGTTTGGCAATTTTACTGTACTCTGCCCCTATAAAGCAAAGTCAAACCGCATCAATTCAAAGATCATTAAACAACTGGCTATTCTATCAGCATTTTTAATAAAAATTTAGGTCAATCTCACATGATTTTTTCATTCTCTTTTGCTGTTATAATGCCAGCTCCTCAATTAAATGTTGTTTAGGACAATGGCAAATAAAAAACTTTTAATCTGTGCTGCAATTGCTGCTGGACTATTGTTAACCGCATGTGTCAAAAAAGAAACACCTAAAGAAGAAGAGCAAGAAAAGGTTGAAACTGCTGTTTCAGAACCTACACCTGCTGAACCTGCAAAATTTGAGTCTCTAGAAAGTGTTCAAACTGAAGAAGCTCAAACTCAGGAACCAACGCAAGTTGAGGTGCATCACGAAGAAACAGCAAATACGACAACTGAAATTCGCCGTGAAACTCGCCCTGCACAAGCTGAGCAAAATTCACAAACAAATGTTTCTGAGCAACCTAAAGCAGAACCAAAGCCAAAACCTGAACCTAAGCCTGAAGCAAAAGCAGAGCCAAAACCATCTAAACCAGCTGAACCAGCTCAAAGTGAAGATGATGCTGTTGCTGCTGCAATTGCGGCTGCTACTCCAGCGCTTAAGAACTAAGTTCGTATGCGATATGCCCAAATTGAACCATCAGTTTGGGCTTTTTAAATATTATTTAAGTTATCAACACAATAATAAGTTTTACTTTTCTTTCTATTTATCTTTAAAGTTTTCTTAGTTATCAATTAGGGACAATCTACTTTTTTCACTTCAAAAAACATTGACGATAGATATATGGCGATGTAGTTTTTCAACAAGTTCCTTTTTGGAACTTTAATTAAAAGAAGATTGGAGCCTAGAATGAATACAGTATCAAATCGTGTCCCCGCCTCATTTCCAGTCCGTCGTATGGACTATAATTTTGAAAATGTACCTCGCTACTGGTGTAATAATGAACCCACTTTTACCCATTATTTTACGGGTTTATCTACATTATTCCCTGAAGGTGAATCATATTTCGTTCGCTCTGTTCGAGCTTTACGCGCCAAAGCAAAGTCGAATGAAATTTTAGATCGGGAAATCAGTGCGTTTATTGGCCAAGAAGCAATGCACTCAAAAGAACATCATGCTTTTCATGTAAGTGCACAGCAATATGGTTTAGATCCTCAATCTTTAGAAAAAGTAACTGGCATCGTTTTAAAAACTATTGAAAAAGTTTTTAGTAAAAAATGGAATTTGCTTGTAACAGTAGGTCTAGAACATTACACAGCAGTACTTGTGGTTAGTATGATGCAATCCGTTAATGAATTGATGACGGACTCAACTATTCGCAATTTATGGCTATGGCATAGTATTGAAGAAACTGAACATAAAGCTGTGGCCTTTGATCTCTATCAACATTTATATGGAAGCGGCTTAAGTGCATACCTTCCTCGCATTACAGTCTTTACTTTAAGTCTATTTTTGATTACCGGTTTTTCAACAATTTATCAATTTGTTCTTATGAAACGGGATCATCAACTTTTAAATTTCAAATCTTGGCGTAAGTTCTTTAGTTTTGCGAATAAACAATATAGAACATTGATCCCCCAATTTTTTGATTATTATCGCTTTGATTTTCATCCCAACCAAACAGATGAAAAAGACCTCGTGGCTAGCACAAAAATCAAAATTGGACTAAAAGATCCCAAATTGCTTTTATCTTGATCTAATAAAATTATAAAGCCCATCTATTGAATGGGCTTTATTTAACTTATTGCAAATTACCGTTATTGTTTATGTTCGACCAAAAAATAATTTGATATTAATTTGGCAGCCCATGATGTACTTTTCCAACCTTCATAGAAGCCACAATGACTTCCTTTTTTTGTGGTGATTACCGCAATATTACTCATTTGCTGAATCGTTTCTTTGTAAGGTTCCAAATTTTTAATAGAACAGACAGGATCATCCTCAGCGTTAAGAATCATTAATGGTATTTTGACATTCTCAAATACATAAATTGGATTAATGGCTTGGCAATAGCTTTGATAATCTTCAAAGCCAGCCATTTCAAAATATTCTTTCTCAAACTCTTCCAGACTTGTGGTCGCCAGAACTTTTTCAATAGAAGAAAGTTGGTTCCATGTATTTTGATAAGGATGAATAAAATACTTGAATAACTTTTTGGTCATCATTTTGCTATAAAACGGATGAACATTTTTAAAGCCTATCTCTGTATTGTAGCCTGGACACATTGCAAAGGCAGCTTTAAATGGCGTGTCAGTACCTTGCTCTCCTAAGTAGCGAACCAGTAGTCCTGTTCCAGCAGAGGAACCTACAGCGTATAAATCCGATTTAGGAAACAAATTTTGAATATGTTCAAGTTGCTCTTTAAGATCGCTTGTTGATCCAAAAAGAGAAATCTGTGGTACAGGCATAGGTAAGCCAGCATGCCCACGGCGTAAGCATAGCGCTATTCTCCATCCTGTATAGTGATGTATATCTTTCACAAGTTCACGCATACTTTCAGGGGTCCCTGTAATGGTATGCATAATGACAACTGTTGGAGTATCTGAAGGAAGATCATAGCCATACCACGCGATTGCAGTTACGCCACCATCTTTCATGGTGAGCTGATCAATACGATCATATTCAAGCTTAATGGTTTTTTTTCTAATAATATCAAAATATAAAAGATGAACATGATTGTTGCTTAACCACGGTGTGGGCCGATATTTTTGCTTGAGCTGGGGCAATTTCTCCAGAATATCTTTTATTTTCCCATTTGGATCATAATAGATTTTTGGCTGTTCAGCACCTAATACCGAATCGAACAATTCTGAACCGAAAGCTTTAATTTTATTTAAAGTAGATATGCCCATTTTCAATCACTACCTCTGATTATGAGTTAAATGATTGCCGCACTAAGGCTGCAACCTGTTGTCCCCAAATTGCATAAATTTCCTTACTCGGATGAAAACCATCACTTGCCATAGGCAGATTCATCGCTTGAAAATGCTCAATATCATATTGAATGAACTTAAATTGGTTTTGTGATTCTAACCATTTATCTAGTACCTGATTCATTTGTTCCGCATATTTTCCAAACAACCAAGCCAATGGATTTGGTAACGCTGGGAAATGCTGCATTGGCGGAACACCAGAAACAATAATGAGCTTAGGCTGAAAACGTGCCTGTATATATTGAAATAATTGTTTTTGTTGTTTTATCCATGAACTTGCTGAGGTTAGTTTCGTGACATCATTAACACCAATCGACGTAACCACCACATCGTAATTTTGTTGCTCTAAATGCTGTACTGCTTGAAAAACCTGCTTAGTTGTATCACCTGTTTTTGCATGCAGTTTCCAGCGTATCGAATATTGATCTTGCAACTCAGAAATAATTGCACCAGATAAAGCATCTTTTTGGTTTTCTACCCCAACACCTGCTGCGGCAGAGTCTCCTAAAATAAGTAATGATAGAGGTCTTCCCTTGCCAACGGTGCCTTCTCTATCACCGCTTGCTTCTAGCAAGCGTGGTGTATTCTTACGAACCTTTGTTCCTTGTACAAACAGTACAGGAAGCAATACTAGAGTTGAAAGCTTTAACCACATTTTATTGATCTCTATCTTACTAAGCTATTTACTAAAATTATTGAGGTTGAAACTTAGCAATTCTTATACCCATTTGTTCAGCCAATGCAGCTAAGCCACTCATTGGACGTATCATTACTTCAAAATCAATAATTTTGCCTTGTTCATTAAAACGAATCATATCAATATCTTTTAATGATTTACCACTAACATTGGCACTGAACTCAAACACTACATTTTCACCGTCTTCTGTATAAAACTCACGATGATAGGTAAAGTCTTCGAACACCTGAATCACATTGGTAAGAATGAAGAAAACGACCTGCTTTCCTTCATAAGGTTTGTAAGCAACTGGTGAGCGAAAAACCACTTCATCCGCCAGCAAGTCATTTAGATCGGATAAGTTACCAGCCTGAACCATTTCATGCCATTTTTCTAAAGACTGTTTTGTTGTTTCGAGTGTCATTGTTTTTTATATCCTATAATTTAACCAAAGAAGTAATGGGCATTTCTCTTTAAAAAAATGCCCATAAAAATTTATAGTGTTGCTGCTAATTCAGCGCCTTGGCGTATTGCACGTTTTGCATCTAGTTCACCTGCCTCTTTAGCGCCACCAATTAAATGAACTTTTTTTCCATCTGTTTTTAACTGATCATACATTGCAGTAAATGACTCTTGGCCTGCGCAAATCACCACATGGTCAACCTCAAGTACACTTGGTTTCCCATCCATAATTATATGTAAGCCTTGATCGTCTACCTTGTCGTATTGCACACCAGCAAACATTTTGACCTGACGATTTTTTAGTCCTGTACGATGAATCCAGCCTGTTGTTTTACCTAAACCAGCACCTACAGCAGCAGTTTTACGTTGTAGTAAATAGATTTCTCGTTCAGATACCTCAACTTTTGGCTGTTTTAAACCACCTACATGTTCATATTGAGTATCGATTCCCCACTCTTCATAGAACTTTTCTGGATTTAAACTGCCACTTTCACCTTCATGAGTAAGATATTCAGCTGTGTCGAAACCAATACCACCCGCTCCAATAATGGCAACACGTTGGCCTACTGGCACACGCTCTTTTAAAACCTGCAAATAGCTCAGCACTTTAGGATGATCAATTCCCTCAAACTGTAATTGACGAGGTGTTACACCTGTTGCAACCACAATTTCATCAAAATTTGCTTGGCTTAATTCTTCGTAAGTTGCTTGATGGTTTAACACAAGTTCAATGTTTGGTCGCAATTCAATTTGACGACTAAAGTAGCGTAAAGTTTCGTAGAACTCTTCTTTTCCAGGAACTGTTTTTGCAATATTAAACTGACCACCAATTTGATGACTTGCTTCAAAAATTTTAACTTGATGCCCGCGATCAGCTGCATATACCGCAAAACTTAAACCTGCCGGACCTGCGCCAATAACAGCGATACTCTTTTTAACCTGAGCTTCTTTAAAGATCAGTTCAGTTTCATAACATGCGCGCGGGTTTACTAAACAAGTTGCAATTTTCATTGAGAAAATATGATCTAAACAAGCTTGGTTGCACCCAATACACGTATTAATTTCATCACTGCGGCCTTCACTTGCTTTCAAGACAAATTCAGCATCCGCTAACATTGGTCGTGCCATAGACACCATATCAGCATGACCAGATGCCAATACATGTTCAGCCATTTCAGGCGTATTAATTCGGTTAGAAGTAACTAAGGGAATAGACACTTCACCTTTAAGTTTTTCAGTAACCCATGTAAACGCAGCACGAGGAACTTTGGTTGCAATTGTAGGAATACGTGCCTCATGCCAGCCAATACCTGTATTGATAATTGTTGCGCCTGCTTTTTCAATTTCTTTTGCAAGCTGAATCACTTCATCAAAACTTGAACCGCCTTCAACTAAATCAAGCATAGATAAACGATAAATAATGATAAAATTTTCACCAACTAAAGCACGTGTGCGCTTTACAATTTCAATTGGAAAGCGGATACGGTTTTCATAACTACCGCCCCATTCATCATCACGATGATTCGTTCGAGCTGCAATAAATTCATTAATTAAATAACCTTCAGAGCCCATGATTTCTACGCCATCATAGCCCGCATACTGAGCAAGTTTGGCGCAGTTAGCAAAGTCATCAATGGTTTGTTGTACTTCGGCAGAGCTTAAAGCTTTAGGCTTAATCGGGTTAATCGGTGCTTGAATTGCTGAAGGCGCAACGTTATTTGCCTGATAAGAATAACGACCCGTATGTAAAATCTGCATAGCAATTTTACCCCCAGCTTCATGGACAGCTTGGGTAATCACTTTATGTTTTTCAGCTTCTTCAACTGTATCTAGTTTGGTCCCGTGGCTAAATACAACACCATCATCATTTGGAGAAACACCGCCAGTTACAATTAAACCCACATCACCTTTTGCACGCTCAGCATAAAACGCAGCCATGCGCTCATATCCTTGCGGTGCTTCTTCTAATCCAATGTGCATCGACCCCATAAGCACACGGTTTTTTAAAGTAGTAAAGCCTAAATCAAGTGGCTTTAATAAATGTGGATAAGCTGACATATTTTCTCCTATGGCTAGCAATAAGCTTGCTAATGCAACTTGTTGCATAAATTTATAATCAAATTTTGACTTTTATGCAACATGTTGCATAATCTCATGAGTCACACTTTACTTTTGCTTACAAACTGGATTGCCATGTCACTTCCTCATGTTTTATTGACCAGCTTGCTTGAACGTCCAAGTACGGGGTTTGAACTTGCCCGTCGCTTTGACCGCTCAATGGGCTTTTTCTGGAATGCCACTCACCAGCAAATTTATCGTGAACTCAATAACATGCTTAAAAAAGGCTGGGTTTCCACTTTAGAAAATGAAATGGATAATGGCCGAAAAAAAACCTATCAGGTCGAACAACTGGGTCGTATAGAACTAGCCTCATGGATGACGCAACAAAGTGAACCTGCACAGCTTCGTGATGATTTAATGGTTAGATTGCGTGCAGAAGCACAATTGAGCAATAATCAGATATTACCTGAACTGTTAAGGCATCTTGGTTTACATCAAGAGAAGCTCAAACTTTATCAAAGTATTTATGATAAAGATTTTAAAGACAGTGATGATCTAAATGACCGTGTGTTATACATCCACAAAATGATCTTAGAACTTGGAATTACGATGGAAAGTGAATGGATCAAATGGTTGGAACAAGTCATCCCTCAATTAAAACGCTTTGCCCAAGATAACCCATCTGGAGAATAGCTATGCCGTATTACACCATGCCCGATCGGGAAAATTTATTTGTACGCCGTGTTGGTCGTGGTGAGCCTGTTTTGGTTTTATCTGGCCTTGGCATGCAAAGTTGGCAGTGGCTACCGTTTATTTATGCAAACCGTAAAGAATATGAGTTTATTATTCCAGACTGGCGTGGTTTCGGTGGGTCAAAGAATTGTGCAATTCCCGAGCAAGATGCCATTTCTAGTCATTGGCAAGATGTTGCTCATTTGATAGATCAATTAAAACTCGATAACTTTATTTTGATGGGTTATTCAATGGGCGCGACAACTGCCATGCATGGCATGAAACACGCTCAACTTGCACAGCAGTTAAAAGCCTATTTACATATTGATCAGACACCCAAAATATCAGTAGATTCAACTTGGGAATATGGTTTATTCGGCCCTCTTCACACTCAGTTCAAACAACTATTAAATGATATTTATCAATTATTGCTAAAGCATAAAAACGCCAAATATCTTTATGAACTATCTCTTCCAGATCGACAAGAACTAGTCCGTCTATGGGTAGATTTTATTGAGTTACAAAGTAGCAATCCATTTAGTCCACTAGTTTTTAAAACAGCTTTAAAACAGCCTTTTCTACAAAAATACTTATTACCTATTCAACGTTTGGATTACTTGTTTTGGTATGTTGAAAACTATCTTTATCATAATGAAGATTATCGAGAAGCAATTCAGCAGTTAGCATGTCCTACCACTTTCTTTATTGGTCGTAATTCGACACTTTATCCAGAAACTGGTCAGACACTAATTGCACATAGCGTTGAGCATGCAAAAGCAATATATTTTGAACGTTCAGGCCATACACCTTTATTAACCGAGCCTAAAAAGTTTGGGCATGAAATCACTACATTCTTATCCGAACTCAAGCATGCTTCTTAAAAAACAAAGGGATCTATTTACAGATCCCTTTTTAAAGCCCATAAATAATTAAGCGGAATGAGCTAATTCTTTTGTCTTTAATTGCTTCGAGACATTTAATAAAAGCTGCTCTGTTTTTTCCCACCCTAAACAACCATCAGTTACTGACTGGCCATAGGTCATATCACAAGAAATCTTTTGGTTACCATCAACCAAATGACTTTCAATCATGACACCTCGAACTTGTGTTTTTAAACGTTCAGCAACGATTTGCTGTAAAACTTCTGGCTGACGCAACGGATCTTTCCCACTATTACCATGACTACAATCAATCACCAGTGCAGGTAAATTCTGTTTGTACTTTTCGCGTATAGCCTGAATTGAAGCCAAATCGTAATTTGGCCCATGATTCGCACCACGCAAGATCAAGTGAGGTAATGGATTTCCAGCACTCTGAATCACTGAAGGCAAGCCTTGTTGATTCATTCCTAAAAATTGATGTTCATTTTGCGCGGATTGAATCGCATCTAGTGCAATCTGAATAGAACCATCAGTACCATTCTTGAAACCAATACTGTATGGCATATGACTAGAGATTTCACGGTGAATCTGAGATTCGCTTGTGCGAGCTCCAATTGCACCCCAAGCCAATAAATCATCAAAATAGCCAGTTGCCATTGGGCTTAAAATTTCACTCGCAATTGGCAAGCCCTTTTCAATAATTTGTAGGTACAGTTCACGAGATTTTTCTAAACCAAGTTGTAAATTTGATGAGCCATCTAAATTCGGATCATACATGAACCCCTTCCAACCAACTGTGGTACGTGGTTTTTCAATGTATGTACGCATCACGATAAAAATCTGATCTTTAACTTTTTCTTGTAATTTTTGTAGTTTTTCAGCGTATTCAAGTACTGCAACTGGATCATGAATTGAACAAGGCCCTGTAATTACCATTAGACGATGATCTTTGCCGTTAAGAATATTTTGAATAATTTGGCGGTGTTCGGCAATTTGACGTGCGAAAGAGTGTGCAAGCGGGTATTTCGCTTTTAACTGGATAGGTAAACTAACTGGTGTTTCTTTTGTATTGGTTTGAGTCAGTAAAGTATTTAGGGCATTCATTGGTTTTTTCCTTGGGACTGCAATCTACTCAGTCCGATCATTTATTTGAGCGTTTTGGATCTATTCGTTGGTAAAGGTAAGCAAAAGTAAAACCAATAAAAGTTGCTAAAGTACGAATAAGTCATGTTGTTCATTTTAAGTTCCTCGATTCTAAAAAGATAAAGCATAAAAAAACCTGATCGGGGTTGCCGATCAGGTATTAACTGTGATGGGCAACTTTCTCATGCCCGAATACGCTCAGGCAACTATCTAAATTGCCAAAAGTAATAATAAGCGTTAGTGTTCACAGATTGATTTAACATCTTTATCTCAAATATTAAAAAATGTTCCTTAAATCTAAAATACGCATTGTTGATGAGTTTGACAAGTCTTTTTTTTGAAAAAAACTTCTTATTTTCTCGCTTAAGATTTGATTCAATGATGCATTAACGAATCAACCCTTGAGGTTGCAAAATAATTAAACCAGCTCCACAAAGCACAATTAGACCACCTAATATATCCCATCTTGTTAATCCCACCTGATCAACAAAGCGTAGCCACATAAGCGCAGTAAAAATATAGATACCGCCATAGGCCGCATAAATGCGCCCAGAAGCTGCCGGATGTAAAGTCAACAACCATACAAAGATAGCCAGACTTAAGACCGTAGGTAGCCACAGCCAAGCCGACTTACCCTCTTTTAAAATCAGATAAGGAAAATAACAACCAAGAATTTCAGCAATTGCCGTGATAATAAATAACCCGAATACACTGAGTATTCGGGTTATAGCAAGACTATCAATTAACATAAGTTATGCTGGTTCTGCCGTATGATGATCTTCAAACACTTCAAGTTTTAAGCCGACAGCTTTGCCATCTTCTTTTTTCACCGATACAGCCACGTTACCACCATGATCTGCAAGTTCACCAAACAGAATCATTTCAGCGAGTGGTTTCTTCAAGTGTTCTTGAATGAGACGTTGCATTGGACGAGCACCCATCAAACGGTCATAACCATTTGTAGCTAACCAATCTCGTGCACTTTGATCAACATCAAGAACAACTTGTTTTTCATCCAATTGCGCTTGTAATTCTGTCAAGAATTTGTCGACTACAGACTCAATCACAGTTGTTGGCAATGCTTTGAATTGAATAACACCATCTAGACGGTTACGGAACTCTGGAGAGAAAGCACGTTTCATCGCTTCTTGGTTATCAGAACTATGATCTTGTTCCGTGAAACCAATGCTCGCGCGAGAAATACTTTCTGCTCCAATATTCGTAGTCAGAACAATAATCACATTTCTAAAATCTGACTTACGTCCATTGTTATCCGTTAAAGCACCATGATCCATGATTTGTAGCAATAGATTAAACACATCTGGATGTGCTTTTTCAATTTCATCAAGCAACAAGACACAATGTGGATTTTTGTGAATCGCATCAGTAAGCAAACCACCTTGGTCATAACCCACATACCCTGGAGGTGCACCAATTAAGCGTGAAACTGCATGACGTTCCATATATTCAGACATATCGAAACGTACAAGCTCTACACCCAATAATTTAGCGAGTTGCTTAGTAACCTCAGTTTTACCTACACCTGTTGGACCAGCAAAAACAAAACTACCCACTGGTTTATCTGGTGACTTCAATCCAGCACGAGATAACTTGATCGCTGAGCCTAATGCAGTAATTGCTTCATCTTGACCAAACACCACACGTTTCAAATCACGCTCAAGATTTTCAAGCACTGACTTATCATCTTTAGACACAGTTTTTGGTGGAATACGAGCAATCTTAGAAACGATATCTTCGATATTCTCTACAGTAATCAAGCTATCATCACTTTCAGCTTTCAAACGGCGTTGAGCACCTGCTTCATCAATGACATCAATTGCCTTATCTGGCAAGAAACGATCATTAATGAACTTAGCAGAAAGCTCTACAGCTGATACCAAAGCCTTATCGTCATATTGTACGTGGTGAAAATCTTCAAACTTAGTTTTCAATCCACGTAAAATATCAATCGTTTCCGAAATACTTGGCTCATTGACATCAATTTTTTGGAAACGACGTGATAACGCATGGTCTTTTTCAAAAACCTGACGATATTCTTGGAAAGTCGTTGAACCAATACAACGTAAAGTACCATTAGCTAAAGCTGGCTTAATAAGATTTGAAGCATCCATTGTGCTGCCCATACTTGAGCCTGCACCAATGATCATATGAATCTCATCAATGAATAAAATCGCATTTGGATTTTTCTTCAATGCATTAAGCAACTGTTTTAAACGTTTTTCAAAGTCACCACGATATTTAGTTCCAGCAACTAATGCACCAATGTCCAGACTATAAATTTCAGCCTGACTTAAAGGTTTAGGTGCTTTACCATTCACAATTAACCATGCCAAACCTTCAGCAATCGAGGTTTTACCCACACCTGGATCACCCACAAGCAATGGATTGTTTTTGCGACGGCGACACAGAATTTGAGCTGTACGCTCAATTTCTTTTTCACGACCAATCAATGGGTCAGTTTTGCCTTTTTGCGCTTCAACATTTAGATTCAGCGTATAAAGCTCAAGTGGCCCTGCATTGCTTGCGCTAGTTTCACCTTCAATATCTTCAACTTCTTCTTCAACTTGTACTTCGTCTTTACGTGTCCCATGAGACAAGTATTGAGTCAATGTCAAACGATTGATTTGATGACGTTTAAGTAAATACACAGCAAAAGAATCACGCTCTGAATACATTGCGACCAAAACATCTGCACCTTCAACAGTACGATCGCCGCCACTTGATTGCACGTGAAAAATAGCACGTTGCAAAATGCGGTCGAAACTTTCTGTTGGATGAGGCGCTTGCTCGCTATTTTCGCCAAGCTTAGGAGTATGCTGTTCTACATATTCTTCTAATTCTTTACGCAAAGAAACTATATCAGCCCCACATGCTTTTAATGCATTCACGGCTGAATCGTTGTCGAGTAGTGCTAATAATAAATGTTCAACTGTAAGAAACTCATGTCTCTTTTGACGAGCCATGCTAACAGCCAAACGTAATGATACTTCTAATTGACGACTGAGCATGTAACCCCCTTATGCTTTAGGCTCAATCTGGCAAAGTAATGGATGACCTTGCGATCGAGCGTAATTATTAACAAGGTTTGCCTTAGTTTCCGCGATGTCTCTTGGATAGACTCCGGCAATACCTTTACCTTCATAGTGTACTGTTAGCATTACTTGAGTTGCTTGGTCAAGATTCATTGCAAAGTATTGTTGTAAAATTTCAATTACAAAGTCCATTGGAGTGTAATCGTCATTCATTAATACGACTGCATATAATGGGGGACGCTTGAGTTCAGGAGGGGCTGTTTGTACAACAACCTCTCCATCATGATCTTCGTTTTGCGAATCACTTAAGCGTGGGTGGAAGTGCCAATCGACATAGCCAGACTGCTGAAAAGAAGCCTTGATATCTTTTAAGTTTGTTTGACGCTTATTTGTTCGCATAGGATGTTACTATTGTGAATTTGCTTCAGCTTGAGGAATTTCTGCCACGAAAGCAGAAGATGTTTCGACAGGTTTACCACGCTGCCAACTAAAACGTTTAATAATCGGTGTATCAGAGCCACCAGTTAAACGCACTTCAATAAATTGAGGCGTGAAACCTTTAGGCATTGTCCAACGACCTGTTAAGCGCTCAAAGTCAGTAAAGTTAAAGTTCTTCGCTTCAAGTGGTACGACTAAAACCTCAGTATCTTTGATCAATCTGATTTCAACCGATCCTAAAGCACGGCGCTTACTTGGACTTACTTGAACTAAATCTAGTTGATATTCATAAGCATTTTCAGGTAAAGGCTTAATTGCCAGATTTTGGATTGTTAAGCTCAAACCACCGCGCTGTCTCAAAATCTCACGGTAGATATTACTCATACCTTCTTGCTGAGTCTTATCGGCGTTCGCTTGATTAAGCGCTTCAAATAGATCATTTGCATTCGTCACAGCCACATCACGCTCTTGCACCGCTGCATTAAGGCTTTTGTTAACTGCATCTAAGGCTGTTTTTTGCTTTTGCACCACTTCAACCAATTGCTCCGCATCTGCATCGTAACCAACAACAGTTAAACCTTGACGGTGCCCAATTGTATAGCCGAGCGCAAAACAACCACTCATTAAAATAGCAGCACCAATAAACAAAGGCTTATTGGTGTTTAAAAATTTTTTCTTTTGCAACGAACTTTCTGCTGAAGTCGTCTGTCCAGAGTTTTGCATCGTCATCTCAGTGTTCAAGATCAGAGTCAAGACACACATTTAAATCGAAATTTAAATGTGTGTGAAGCAAAAAAGAGTTTTTTATGGTAATAAACCAATCCCTTGTAAGCCTTCATCTTCATTAAAGCCAAACATAAGGTTCATATTTTGTACAGCCTGACCAGATGCACCTTTTACAAGGTTATCTTGAGCCGCCAAAATAATCAGTTTATTTGGTTGTGGTTTATATAATGCAATACGAAGTTCATTCGCACCGCGTACACTACGTGTTTCAGGTGAACTATTTGCAGGCATAACATCTACGAATTTTTCATTAGCATAGAAGTTTTCATACAAAGCTTGTAAGTCTGTCTGCTTACCAGCTTCTGTCAAATCTACATAAATTGTACTCAGCATACCGCGAATCATAGGTACTAGATGAGGAACAAATAAGAGTCCATCAAACCCGCCCTTTTGTCCTGCAATATTTTCTAAGGCTTCTACAATTTCTGGATGGTGACGATGACCTGCAACACCATATGCTTTAAAGTTATCAGCGTTTTCACTATAAATCATGCCCAAGCTTGCTTTACGGCCAGCACCCGAAACACCAGACTTCGCATCAATAATAATATTTTTGGTTTCAATGAGTGCTTGTGCTGATTTTAATAGTGGCGCTAAACCTAAT
Source organism: Acinetobacter sp. 22512 (assembly GCF_052044755.1). Lineage (NCBI taxonomy): Bacteria > Pseudomonadati > Pseudomonadota > Gammaproteobacteria > Moraxellales > Moraxellaceae > Acinetobacter > Acinetobacter sp. 22512. The sequence goes on from NZ_JBQENP010000001.1 coordinate 133,915, forward strand.
TGAACAGTCGTCGGATAGCAACCAGGGTTACCAATAACTTGAGCTTGTTTAATTTTTTCGCGGTTTAACTCAGTTAGACCATATACAGAATCTTTTAGTACATCTGGGCAAGCATGCTCCATACCATACCATTTTTCAAATTGTTCAAGATCTTGTAAGCGAAAGTCTGCTGCTAAATCAATAACTTTAGTTCCAGCTGCAATTAAATCTTTGGCATGTTGCATGGCAACACCATGTGGCGTTGCAAAAAATACAACATCACACTCTTTTAATGCATCAATGTTTAAATCTGAAAATTGAAGATCAGTATGTCCACGTAAATTAGGGAACATATCTGCAACTGGTTTGCCCGCTTCTGTACGTGAAGTAAGAACTCGAACCTGCGCTTTAGGATGTCGTAATAAAATACGTAATAGTTCAACGCCTGTATAACCCGTTCCACCAACAATTCCGACAGAAATCACGTGCATTACCTCAATTTTTGAATCTATACTTGAGCAGTAGTATGACAGGATGTCCAAGCTTACAAAACCATTTCATGCTTAGTAATTTTAATTTTTTTAATTTTAGCGACAATCAGATAGCACTTACTGGACTGTCATAACCACATAAATATCAGCAAATAAATACCAGATTAATTTTTGGAGAGCTAGGATGCTTCATCAATCAAAAGAAACAAAATTACGCACGTACCTTGGCTTGAGCACATTTATTTTAAGTGTAGCCCTTACTGGTTGCGGAGGTGGAGGTAGTAGTGGAGGCAGTTCACCCACTACACCAACGCCAGTTGACCCTACACCTGAAGCAACAACTGATGTTACTTTAAAAACCCCTGTAGAAATGCGTAATATCCAGCTTAAAGTATATGACAATACCAACAATGCTATTTTAGTGGATACTTCAATTGCGAGTTTAAATAGCTTTAATGTCAAAATTCCTACTGCAAAATTGAATCGTTTATATCGCGTAGAAATTACAACTCAAAGCTCATCTCAAGTGTTTGACCCCATTACTCCACAATACCAAAATTTGTCAGGTATTTATCATGCATTTATTACACCAAACAGTGTAAGTGGCAGAATCCAATTCATTAGCCCAAGCAGTGAAGCAGTTTATCAACGAGCTGTCATACGTTCGGGACAACTCCCTCAAGAAACGGTTGACCCAACCCGTATTGAGCAATTACATGTGGATTTAGCTTCTCAAGATGTCTACAAATCGTTAATGAATGCGTTTAAGGATGGTGACATTCCAAGTTTAAGTCCAGCTAATTCCCTTCTGAATTTAACTTTGTTGCGATACTCAACTACTAAACCTAGTACATATGTAGATAGTTATCTTAGCTTTGGTTACTTACAATATTGGTCAACGATTCATGGCGGAGCAAACACCTACCAAGAACTTGTTAAAAGTTTAGCAACTGATTTAAAAGATGGCTTTTTGGATGGGAAAAAACTTCATGGGGATCAAACATCCTTCACTCCTATTTTCACACCTGCTCCAGATAATATTGATCCACTAAAAAATACGCTGTTAGATATTGCAGCTAATCAAAAAGTAACGCGCGATTACTTTGGAACCAACCTAAAAGCATCTACTTTGCAATTGGCTCAGGCTAATTCACAACAGTCTTTAGATCAGACGGGTTATGAACTTCTACAAAAAAAACAATATACAGGAATTGTTCCTACTGTAAATTCAACAACATTCATTCGCATTGACGGTGCTGGAGATTACCGTAGAGCTGTTGGGTTTACCACCACAGCGACGTGTAATGGATCAAGCTATCCATGCAAACAAGGCTTAACTAGCATCAACCTATCAGATCCAAACCTACCAGCTACAGACTATTTAGTGGGCCACTATGAAGACACCTCAACTGGATGTCAGCTTAATTTTCGCGCGAACGGTCAAATCGACTTAAGTAAAGGTTCACAAATTTATCGTGCTGCTTTAAGTGCTGATAGTACCGATAATTTATTGCAAACAGATGCTGCTAGTTCAAGTTATTTACTCAATTCAAGTTCAGCCGAACCAAATAACACGACGCAACAATACAACTTTATCCAATTATCTATTAAAGCAAATAAAATTATTAGTGCTAAAGCAGGTTTAGATAGCCGGAAAGCACCCGATAGCTTACAAACACCTCAACTAGAATGTACCTTTAGTTAAGCTGAAACATACCACCATGCAGGCAATGGATTTGATTTAAGTTGTCTGCGGTGTTTTTGAAAATATGGATCGTATTTTTCAACTTCTGCCCAAAATGCAGGACTATGGTCAAAATGTTTAGTATGCGCTAACTCATGAATAGCCACATAGCGAGCAATTTCGTGTGACATAAGTACCAGTCCTGCATGTAGCATAATATTATGCTGACTACTACAACTTCCCCACCGAGTTTTCGGGCGGCGAATTGTACACTCCCTATAAGCCAAATGAGTGTGCTCACTTAATTCTTTTAAAAGCTCTGGTAATTCTTGTTTCGCATAGGCAATAACTGCGTTTTGCAATGCCAAATATGGCTGTGTGTTTTTAATAAATAAAGAATTGTTTTCCCAGTCGAATTGAAAAACACGATGCTGCTTTTGAACAATCACTTGAAATGGCTGTTCTTTATTAAAGAAATAAATTTCCGAAGGAATTTCAATGGATGCCGATTGGACGTTTTGTTGCTTATTCCATGTCTCGGTTAACCATTGTTCAGATTGTGCTAAAAAATGCTGAATTTGTTTTTTACTACAAAATAAAGGAACCGTAAGACGGATTGAAGCAGGCTCAACACGTAAGCGCAATTTTCGTGCTCTTACGTGTCGAACGATTTTAATCTCTGGCATTTTTGCAGACATTACTGTGCTGTACGCTCTTCAATACCATTATTCGTTGCAACAATTGCAATCGTTGCCGGATTTAAGGCGAAGATACCGTTAGTTACCACACCAGGAATATTGTTAATTGTTTTTTCCAGCTCAATAGCATTTAAAATATTAAGATTGAAAACATCCAAAATAACATTACCGTTATCTGTAACTACACCTTCACGATAAACCGGATCACCACCCAAACTTACCAATTTACGAGCTACAGCTGAACGTGCCATTGGAATAACTTCTACTGGTAATGGGAAATCACGTCCAAGTTGATCAACCCATTTTGAATCATCAACAATACATACAAATTTCTTAGCGATTGATGCAACGATTTTCTCACGTGTTAATGCAGCACCACCACCTTTAATCATATGCATATGGCGATCAATCTCATCTGCACCATCAACATAGGCATCTAGGCTACCTACATGGTTCATATCAACCACTTCAATACCAAGTTTTTTAAGGCGATCAGCAGTTGCTTGAGAACTTGCCACAGCCGCTTCTAATTGTAATTCAGGTAATAAATCAATTAGAAAGTTTACGGTACTTCCAGTCCCAATACCCAAAATGCCACCTTTGGGTAAGTGTTTTAAAGCAGCTTTCGCAGCAGCTTGTTTCTTTTCATCTTGGGTTGCATATAGGCTCATTACATCACTCAACTATTTTTTGACATTTATGCGCCAATAAACGGCGCAAATGCACAAGGGTTTGCTACAATAATTTCCTATTTTAAACTGTTATAGGGAAGATGAACATGCTGTCTCGTGTGGTACGACAAATTTTACAAGCAACGGTTTATGATGTTGCAATTGAAACACCTCTCGAAGCAGCTCCACGAATTAGTCAAAAATTAAACAATACAATTCGTTTTAAGCGTGAAGATTTACAACCCGTTTTTTCTTTTAAATTACGCGGTGCCTATAACCGTATTAGTCAATTACCAAAAGAACAACTTGAACGCGGAGTAATTTGCGCCTCTGCTGGTAACCATGCTCAAGGCGTAGCTTTGTCAGGACAAAGACTAGGAATTCCCGCTATTATTGTTATGCCAAGCACAACACCTGACATTAAAGTTCAGGCTGTTAAACGCTTAGGTGGTCAAGTCGTATTACATGGCGATAGCTTTGATATCGCAAATAAATATGCTCAACAACGTGCTGAAGTTGAAGGTCTTGTATTTATTCCACCTTATGACGATGAACTTGTCATTGCAGGTCAAGGCACAATTGCCAATGAAATTTTACGTCAATGGCGTGATGTAGAGTACGTGTTTGTTGCCGTAGGTGGTGGTGGCCTTATTTCAGGCGTAGCAGCTTACCTTGGAGAAGTTGCACCGCATGTAAAAGTTATTGGCGTTGAATATGAAGAGTCTGCTTGTTTAAAGGCAGCTTTAGAAGCAAATGAACGTGTAATTTTGCCACACGTGGGCTTATTTGCAGATGGTACGGCTGTTGCCCAAATTGGTGCTTTACCTTTTGATATTATTCGTTTGCGCAAATCTGATAACTCAGGCCCGATTGTTGATCCTGATATTGTGACTGTGAATACAGATGAAATTTGTGCAGCAATTAAAGACACATTTGATGAAAACCGCAGCATTGTTGAACCTTCTGGCGCAATGGCTTTAGCGGGTATCAAAAAATATATTCACGAACATAAAATCAGTAATAAAAATATGGTGTCGATTGTGTGCGGCGCCAATATGAATTTTGACCGCCTCCGTTATATTGCTGAGCGTACCGAGTTAGGTGAGCAACGCGAAGCGATTTATGCAGTTACCTTATCTGAAGAAAAAGGCGCATTCTTAGGCTTCTGCCGTGCTTTACAAGGCCGCAATATTACTGAGTTTAACTACCGAGCAAACAATACAGAGGAAGCACAAGTATTCGTCGGTATTAGTTTAAAAGGTGGAGATGCAGAGCGCCATGAAATTTTGGAACAATTAAAACAGCAAGATTATATTGTAGATGACCTTTCTGACGATGAAGTTGCCAAATTACATATTCGTTATTTAATTGGTGGTCATGCAAATCTAGATGATGAAAGATTGTTCCGTGTTGAGTTCCCTGAACGACCTGGTGCGCTCTTAACCTTCTTAACTCGTTTAGGTCCAACCCACAACATTACCCTCTTCCATTACCGTAATCACGGCGCTGCTGAAGGTCGTGTATTAGTTGGCTTACAAGCAACAGATGCTAAACAAAACCCTGATGGATTGATTGAGACTCTCGAGCAGATTAATTATCCGTATGCAGAAATTACTGATAACGTCGGCTATAAACGCTTCTTAAAATAATCTTTAATTTTGATGAAGAAGCCGACAAAGTTGTCGGCTTTTTTATACAATCTTTTTATATTTCTATCATCTTTACATTGCATCTCTTTATCTTAAAGAAAATATCCTTAAAAATAATGATCTAACTCGGAAAAAAGGACCAACATGGCACAGTTTGCAGTCATTGGCTTAGGTAGTTTTGGAGCCACAGTTGCTCAAGAACTCACAAAATTGAATCATGATGTTATTGGCATCGATACGGTAAAAAAGAATGTCGAAAATCTTGCCGACGTTTTAACTCATGCCGTCATTGCTGACGCTACCGATGAACATGTGCTTGACGAATTGAATATCCAAAATTGTGATGCTGTTGTAGTCGCAATTGGTGAAGATATTGAAGCCAGTATTTTGTGTGTGTTGAACTTAAAAAATTTAGGAATTGATAAAATTTGGGTAAAAGCAAAAACCAAAGCTCATCACACCATTTTGTCACACCTTAATATCAATAAGATTATTCATCCTGAAGAAGATATGGGCGTAAGAGTTGCTCAAGCTCTGAACTACCCTATGGTAAGCCGCTATATGTCTTTAGAAGATGACCATTACATTATCAAGATTGAAATCCCAGATAAGCTTAACGGCATCAATTTATATGGCATTATGCAGCAGGCACCTCAAGTCAAAACATTGCTCGTGAAAAGACAGCAGCAAATTTTGTTTGAGACTGAAGAAAATTTCACTTTGCAAACACATGATATTCTTATTTTAGAAGGTCATTTATCACAGTTAAAGAAACTTTCTAATTGCTTCTTATAAGAAAACGAACTCTAGAATATGTCTATATATCCCAAGCCTCATAAAACGTTAAATTTAAGCCCTCCTTCACTTTTAGCGCTAGGGTTTTTAGGCTTTATTACTTTTGGCACTTTATTGCTTAAATTGCCATTTGCGAATACAGGCAATGTCAGTTGGATGGATGCGCTTTTTACAGCCACCTCAGCAGTTACCATTACTGGTCTATCTGTTTTAAATATTCATGAGTCTTTTACTCTCTTTGGGCAAACTATTATTTTATTACTGATCCAGTCTGGCGGTTTAGGTTTTATGACTTTTGCGATATTGGCCGCATTAAGTTTGTCACCAAAAGTTGGTCTTAAACAGCAAATGATGGCTCAAGATAGTCTCGGGCAAACAAGCCTATCAAAAGTTACCTTTGTTGCTAAAGGCGTTGTCACCTATACTCTTATTTTTGAGCTGATTGGTACAGTTATTCTTACTACCGCTTTTACACCAACCTATGGCTTTGCTCGTGGTTTATATTATGCGGCTTTTTACAGTATTTCCTCATTCAACAATGCTGGTTTTTCATTATTTTCCAATAGTTTAATGAATTTCCAAAGTAACTATATTATTTGTATAACCATTAGCATCCTTTACACCTTAGGTGGTCTTGGTTTTTTAGTGCTCATGGATATTAAACAAAACAAAAAATGGAAAAAACTAACGCCAAATAGCAAACTTATTCTTACCACCATTGCAATTATTAACCTCGTTGCCTTTATTTTAATATGGGCTTTAGAAGCTCAAAATCCCGCGACTTTAGGGATGTTAAACTCAGGTGAACAAGCATTAAACGCTTGGTTTCAGGCAACCGTTCCACGATCTTCAGGCTTCAATACCATTGATACAGGTGCAATGACCAACAGTAGCTCATTACTAATGATGTTACTAATGTTTATTGGTGGTGGTTCACTGAGTACAGCTGGTGGAATCAAAGTTGGCACCTTTGTCATCTTAGTACTTAGTGTAATTTCATTTTTACGCCGTACAGATGAAATTAGAATATTTAACCACTCTGTATCTCACGAAACGACCTATAAAGCATTAGCAGTGACTGCTATTACGAGCATACTGATTTTTATAGGCTTCTTTACTCTTTTGCTCTTAGAACCTAAAGCAGATTTTATGAACTTGCTTTTTGAGGTTGTTTCAGCGGCATGTACAGTGGGTCTCTCTCGTGGAATCACACCAGATTTACATAACGGTAGTTTATTCATTTTAAGCCTACTCATGTTTGCTGGAAGGCTTGGACCTTTAACACTCGCCTATTTAATCGCTACTCCGAAAAAGAGTCGACTCAAACATCCTCAAGCCAATATTCAAATTGGATAATAAAAAAGCCGCTTTAAAAGCGGCTTTTCTTATAGCTTCTTAGTACCAATTCAAGAGCGATACACCCAAACCAGCATAAGTTGCTCGATGGTTATAATCAATTAGGCTTTCACCATAACCGTTAAACAACTGGAAATGTCCGCGTAACTTGCCACTGATTGGAAAAGCCCAGTCAAATTGCACAGCACCATGAGAGTCATCACCACCTTTCAATGAATGACGCAGCATTAAAGAGAAGTCATTCTGCTTCCACTTATAAAACGCTGTTAAATCACCACGACCAATGTAATCTTCCATATCCGGATTATTATCATCTTTACTATCTTCTTCAAGACGAATCCATGGACGAAGCATTAAAGCAAAATTACCACGCTCCAATCCAACATTAAAAATTACACGGTTCCAGCTACGAGATAATGGATCTGAACGACCATTTGACTGATGGTTTAAGGTAACTCCAAGCAAACGTCCATCCAAACCAAGCAACTCGTAGTTCGTTCTAAACATTAAACTTGCTTCTGGCTCATAGTTCGTTTCACGGAATGGGCGAGATTCTTCAGCATTGAACGTCTGCCAACGTGAAGATTGTGTATACCCTACCCACAAATCACCATTATTTCCAAAAATATTTTCCCAAGCTTTGGTTTTCAAAGAAATCTGAAACTTACTTTCTGTTGATTTCAGATTCTGAGCATCCGTTACAGTGTTATTTGGATTTGGACTACTCGGGAATTCATTCTTGTCACTGGTCCAAAATACAGGTAGTAAATAGACTGGCTGATAAGCACGAATATTCCAAACACCGAGTTTACTTTTTTCAGATAACTCCCAACGTTGATCTAGCAAAGAAGTAGTAGGTTCAAGTGTAGGCGCTTTACCAATCACTTTAATATTACTAACTGTATCTACCACCTTCTCTTTAAATGTTTCTGGTTGAACAACAGGCTGATCGATTTTTTTAACAGGCTCAGGTACTACAGCGGCTTGCACAACAGGTAGAGCTGCTGGTTTAAATACAGAGTCGTAACAAGCCAGACGATCGGCATTCGAAGCAAGAGCAACACATGCATCAACTGTGGCAGGGTTTGCTGGAGCTAAGGTATCAGCATATGTTACAGACGCACATAAACAGCTAAGCACGATTCCCATGCTTAGCTGTAAAGATGTGCGTTCAAATTGTTTGAACGCCATGTTCAATCTCCAATTTTTATTTTAATTAACTTGTTGAATGGTAAAACCTAATTGCTGCAATTCATCACGTTTAGCAAATGGCGCAACTACAGCTTTTACAGGAGTTTGCTCTACTAAATATTGACGAGCAACACGTTTTAAATCATCCAATGTTACATGCAACAATCTTTCACGCAAAGTACGGCGGAAAGCTGGTGTTCTCGCATGCAACAATGCATAACATGCTGTAATCGCTTCACCTGCTGGAGAGCCTGGTTTATCCATACTTGCCACTAAACCAAGAATTGCTTCTTCAAGCTGATGAGGTTGTTGCTCTGTATTTAATAACCATTGCACGCTTGCTTCAAAGTCTTTAAACGTCTCTGCTAAACGTGGGTCACGGTAGCTAAAGAAACGGAATGAACAAGCATTTCCATCATAACTAGCACCGCCGCCATAAGCACCACCTTTTTCACGGATAGCACTGTGCAAGAATCCGTTACGTAAATAAGCTGCCAATACCATTAATGGAGCCGCATCTGGATGTGATACTTCTACGGCTTGATATGCAGACGCACAGAATTGAACGTTTGCCTGAATTAACCATGCTTCATGATTATTATCATTAGCTTGTTCTACTTGAGTTAACTCAGTTGTAGCTGTATCAACATTCAACTTATCCCAAACATTCTGGATTTCTTCAACCAAACGTTCAGATTGATGTTCTTCACACACTAGTAAGAACTGTTTAGGTGCTTGCAACAACTTACTATGAATACGTTTTAATTCTGCAATCAGCTCATCGTAAGCGGCATCATCTTGGGTAATTTTAGTAACAAGCTCACCCAACCAATTCAATGCACCTAAACCCGTGTTTTGATAGTCACGTTGAGCCAGGGCACTCATGTTACGAGAAGCAATCTGCATCGCATAGCTGTGACCTGAACCAGATAAACGAGATTGCCAACGTGTTTTACGTTGTTGCAGTAACTCGATAATTCGTTCTTTCTCATCAAATCGAAGCTGTTCAAATGCTAATTTTAATAAATGAATTGCATCAAATTTCTGAGTCAAAGATTTAGTCGTTAAAGTCAGCCAAGCACTAATTTTATCTTTATCATCAACTTTACTACGTAAAGAAGCGCCCATTCCTAAACCACCACTTACAGCGGTTTGCAAGTTTTGTAGTTCAAGATAGCCATATTCGCCTGCACCCACATCACCCATCAAAATAGAAAGCAAATTGAAGTAAGGTGACTTCACAATATCTTCAGGAATCTGAATGAGTACTTGTTGATAGTAAATGCCGTTAGTACCCGCATGGTACAAGTTCAACGGCGTATCCATACGATTACAAATAATTTCGCGTAACTGACCTTGCACAATATGCAAGTCAGCAGGTACATCTTCCAAACCTACTTTTGGCAATAACTCAAGATTATCAGGAGTGTCCTGACGTTCCTCTAAAGCCTTAGTCTTAGCAATGATTTCAGCCTTATCAGCATCTGTTAGCTTTTCACCAATAGCCGCTAAACGAGCTTTTTCCGCTTCCTGCTCTTTTACAGACTTGGTCGGGTCTGGAACTAAAGTCATCTGTACGCGATGAGGGTTGTCGAGCAAATGTGTTTGAATCAGATTTGATAACCACATTGGGTCTTTCAACTCTTCTTTAACTTGTGCAATTGCGCTGTCAACATCCCAAATTTGGATTGGATCATTATGGTGAATCGCACCACTTAAGCCATTTAAAATTAGACTTAAACCATACGGTGTACCATCACCATTAATTTCACGTTGATGTAACTCGATTTGATGCAAAATTGCATCGACTAAATTACTATCAATTGGTTTTGCAGCAACATCACGCAGAATATTTAAAACACCATCTCTAAAGCTTTGCGCATGTTCAGGATTTGAACCTTGAACACCACAGTAGAAAGTCATTTCAAAATTACTATCGTCTACGCCCATTAATGGACCTGTAGATTGAGCATAACCACAAGTTTCTAAGTAATGACGCAGTGGCGAAGCCGAATTTTCTAATAAAATCCCTTCGACTAAACGCATTCCTAAACGCAATTTAATGTCATTTGCTTCCGGTAATAACCAAGATAGAACATGATAAGTTTTATCTTTTAAATCATCACTATCAACACCGTAGTTCTCTGTTACTTCAATTGGTGCAGCTAAACGTTTTTCATGCTTAGAGTATAAAGTTGTTCCCGCAGAAAACTTGTGTAGGGCTAGTTTTTCAAACTGCTCTTGTAGTTCATATGCTGTCTGATTACCAAAGGTCATGAATACAGCATTGCTTGGGTGGTAATGTACTTTATAAAAATCGACTAACTGCTCATACGTTAAATCAGGAATATCTTTCGGATCACCACCTGAGTTGTAATGATAGGTCGTTTCAGGAAATAAATGATGAGCCAACTGATGATAAAGTTGATCAGACGGCGCACTCATTGCACCTTTCATTTCATTAAAAACAACACCTTTATATACAGGTTGACCATTTTCAAGTTCAATACGAATACCTTCTTGAGCAAAATCAAGTGGATTCAAATTGGCAGCAAATGCCGCATCAAGATAAACAGAAAGTAAGTTTTGAAAATCTTTTTTATTTTGAGTAGCGAATGGATATGCTGTCCAATCTGCTGCTGTAAATGCGTTCATAAAAGTATTTAAAGAACGACGAATCATTAAAAAGAATGGATCACGTACCGGAAACTTTTCAGATCCACACAAAGCCGTATGTTCTAAAATGTGTGCCGTGCCTTTAGAGTCCATAGGCTGGGTTCTAAAAGCAACAAGAAATACATTTTCATCATAATCAGTTGCCAAGTGATAATGCACCGCACCTGTGACTTTATGCTTATATTCAGACACTAAAATATCTAATGCTTCTACATGGTGCTGACGTAGCAACTGAAACGCAGGGTGAACAGTTTGAGAAATGGTTTCAGTGACATCTACAGTCATGTGATCTCCTAACATATCGGATAAGTGAATAAGTCTCATTATAGCCTGAGTCAGCTTGAGATTGGCGAACAAAAGCCAAGTAAAATACTATGTTTTTGTTGAGTATTAGTTTTCATTGGCACAGCTTTGATATCAAGCACATAGCCATGAATGTTTTATCCTAACAGAACAAAAGCTTTTAATTCTATGTATATGATAGACATTGAATAAAAAAGCTGATCAATTTTATCTCAACGAGCTATTTGTGAGTCTAAAGAATTTTCACACAATAATATTTTTCCACTAATTTTTGATTTAACTGAATTTTATTCAACAAACTACAGCAAATCCAAGCAATGGTGTAAACTTAGCAACCTGATTTTTTTATTTTGTGACAACACATATGGCAACTGTAGATCTTTTTGCAATTGGTAATGCATTAATCGACCAAGAATTTAAAGTGTCTGATGATTTTCTTAGTCAACAAGGTTTGCAAAAAGGCACCATGCAGTTGTCCGATGGCGACACTCAATCTGCTCTTTATGCGGAGTTAAAACAGCATCAAGATTATAAAGGTCAAGCAAGTGGTGGTTCTGCTGCGAATACTACTGTAGCCTTTAGTGCATTAGGTGGAAGTGCTTTTTATGGTTGCCGCGTTGGTAACGATGATTTGGGTTCAATTTATCTGCAAGGTTTAAATGAAGCTGGCATCCAAACCACTCCAAAATCAATCAGTGAAGGCGTGACAGGTACCTGCATGGTACTCATTAGTCCTGACTCTGAACGTACAATGCATACTTATTTAGGCATCACTGCTGAACTTTCTCAAGATCAAATCGACTTTGAACCGTTAAAAACAGCAAAATGGCTTTATATTGAAGGTTATCTTTCTACAAGTGAAACAGCGCGCAAAGCTGTAAAACAAGCCAGAGAAATTGCAAAAGCAAATGGCGTTAAGATTGCTTTATCTCTTTCAGATCCTGCCATGGTGCAATACGCTCGCGAAGGCTTAGAAGAGCTCATGGATGATGGCGTAGATTTACTATTTTGTAATGAACAAGAAGCCTTAATGTATACAAATACAACAACTGTTGAAGATGCTCTTGCTCAATTACGTTTTAAAAATCATACAGTAGTCATTACACAAAGTGCTAAAGGTGCTTTAGTTTCTAACTCTACTCAACATTTCCATGTGGCAGGCCGTCATGTAGAAGCCGTTGATACCAATGGTGCGGGTGATGCATTTGCAGGCGCATTCCTATACGCCCTAAACCATCATCAAGATTTGAATGCTGCTGCACAGTTGGCTGTCTTGATTTCTAGTGAGGTTGTTTCTCAGTTTGGCCCACGTTTAGCAATTAATGATTATGCTAAACTTCTTGAAAATTTTCAGAAGGAATGTGCTTGAAATGGAAAGGATCTGTATGACGGAAGAAGTTCCTGAGCGTGAAGCTAGAGCTTTTGACACTTTACAAGGAACTACTATTTTCATTACGCAACGTGATGGCGCATTCTATGCTTATCAAAACCTATGCCCTCACTTGCAAACAGAGCTTGAATATTTAGAAAATCAATTTCTGGATCAAGACCAAGAATATATTCAATGTTCTACCCATGGTGCTTTATTCACTGTGGAAACAGGCGAATGTATCTCAGGACCATGTTTAGGTGATTTTTTAAATAAAGTTGAGATTAAAGTACATTCAGATGGCGGTATCTATATCGTAGACTGAAGCGATCAACATTAGAGTTTCTGCCATGGCTGATTTCTTTTTCAATTATTATCTTATGCCATTTCACTTAAGTGTAGTGGCTTTGATATTACTCAGCGTGGTAGAAACCATTGGTATGTATATTGGACTTCGTCCAAGTCAATTACTCAAAAAAATTGCGCCTGTTTGGCTTTCTAACTCACCACTACTTAACGTTAAATTTTCTAAAGCCTTAATTTTCGTTTTTTTACTAATCAACTTCAGTTTTGCAGGTTATTTTTTACAGCTTTCTTTCTTTGCAATCCAGCATTATTTTATTTCACCATTTTATTTAATCGTCCCAGCCCTTGTCATCGCAATCTTTTTTACTGTATTCATGATTCACTGCCTTGACCAAGTAATTAAACCAAAGCTTACTCATACAAATTATAATCTTTTAGGACGATTAGCGACGGTTTCCAGTGGTAATGCTAGACCTGGGTTTTCTGCCCAAGCGCGAGTGCGTGATGAATTCGGCCAGCTCCACTACGTTCAAGTCGAACCAGAATACGGCGAACTCGAATTATACTCTCAGGTTATCCTTGTCAGAGTGCATAAAAGTCATTATGTAGCCAAGAAAATTTCTGTATCAAACGATCTTTTCGCTCCCGATTAAATTCTTACTATTATTCTATTCACTTACTGCTTTTAGCAGTCTTTATTACGCCTATATTTTATTATTTTCTTTTTAATTAATTATTTATTATTCCAACCATTTTAGTTTGAAATATAATTTGTAAATATAATATACAACCATTTTAGTTGGTATTAAATTAAAACAAACCATTTTAATAAACTTAATATTTTTATTTACAAGTGTTTTAGTAGGATTTAATAATTAATTCAAACTATTTTAGTATAGTATTTATTTTAAAATATTAAGTGATTGTTTTATATAAATTAATTATTTAAATATTCATTTAAAATATATTTAATGTTTATTTTTATTATATTTTGATTAATAATAAAATTAATATCAAATGAGGTTTAATTTATGAGCCTTAATTTTAAAAATCTTAATGGTCGTTTAGTTAAAGAAATCACTATTATTCTAATAATAAAAATAGTGCTTCTTTTAACGATCAAACATATTTGGTTTGATGCTCCCACCATCCCCAAAAATTTTGACAATCAGGTCGCCGAGCATATTGCTGGCGATAACATTTCCCACATTAAGGAGACACGTTGATGATTTCTGAAAGCGTGGTTGATCTTTCGCGGTTTCAATTTGCGATGACCGCAATGTATCACTTTCTTTTCGTCCCTTTAACTCTAGGTTTGGCATTTATCCTTGCCATCATGGAAACCACTTATGTCATTTCCGGTAAAGAAATTTACAAGGATATGACTAAATTTTGGGGAAAATTATTTGGTATTAACTTTGCTTTAGGGGTAACAACTGGCTTAACCATGGAGTTCCAATTTGGAACAAACTGGGCTTATTACTCACACTATGTAGGTGATATTTTTGGTGCTCCATTAGCAATTGAAGGCCTTATGGCATTCTTTCTTGAGTCTACATTTATAGGTCTATTTTTCTTTGGATGGGACCGTTTAAGTAAGGTTCAGCATCTAGGCGTAACGTGGTTAGTCGCTCTAGGTTCTAACATGTCAGCACTCTGGATTTTAGTGGCGAATGGTTGGATGCAAAACCCAGTAGGTGCTGCATTTAACTTTGAAACCATGCGTATGGAATTAGTTGATTTCGGCGCGCTTATCTTTAACCCTGTAGCTCAGGTGAAATTCGTACATACCGTTTCTGCGGGCTATGTAACTGGTGCAATTTTTGTACTTGCCATCTCAAGCTATTACTTACTTAAAAAACGTGATCTTCCTTTCGCACGTCGCTCATTTGCAATTGCTGCCATTTTCGGTCTTGCATCTACACTTTCAGTGATTCTGTTAGGTGATGAATCTGGCTATGAGCTCGGTGATGTTCAAAAAACTAAACTCGCTGCGATCGAAGCCGAATGGGATACTCACCCTGCTCCTGCTCCGTTTACTTTGTTTGGTGTACCAAACCATGAAGAAATGCGGACAGATTATGCAGTTAAAATTCCATATGCATTAGGTTTAATTGCAACTCGTTCAACAACCAAAGAAGTTACTGGTCTTAAAGATCTCATGCAACAGCATGAAGTTCGTATTCGCAACGGTATGCTTGCCTATGCCGAACTTGAAAAATTACGTGCAGGTGATCGTTCACCAGAGTTATTAGCCTCTTTTGAAAAAAATCAAAAAGATTTAGGTTATGGCCTACTTCTTAAGAAATATGCACCCAATGTAGTTGATGCAAGCGAGCAAAATATTAAAGCTGCTGTAAAAGATACTGTTCCAAATGTTAC
This sequence comes from Acinetobacter sp. 22512, assembly GCF_052044755.1. Taxonomy (NCBI): domain Bacteria; kingdom Pseudomonadati; phylum Pseudomonadota; class Gammaproteobacteria; order Moraxellales; family Moraxellaceae; genus Acinetobacter; species Acinetobacter sp. 22512. The sequence goes on from NZ_JBQENP010000001.1 coordinate 149,465, forward strand.
AGCGCTATTTTTCTCTTTCCGCGCGATGGTTGCCTCTGGCTTCTTAATGCTATTACTTTTCATTTTAGCGACTTGGGCTGTAGCAAAAAGAAATGCTGAAAATAAACCTTGGCTCCTGAAATATGCATTGTTTGCTCTTCCGCTTCCTTGGATCGCTGCACAAACTGGTTGGTATGTAGCTGAAGGTGGTCGTCAACCATGGTCTATTGGTGAAATTCTACCAACCCACCTCTCTACTTCTAGTTTAAGTACTGGTGACGTATGGGGTTCGATTATTGCGCTAGCAGCGTTCTACACGGCTCTTTTGATTATTGAAATGTATTTAATGATCAAATTTGCTCGCTTAGGACCAAGCTCTCTACACACTGGCAAATATCATTTTGAAAAGCAAGAACCGAAAGCAACAGCTAATGGGGAGGCCTTATCATGATTGAATATGAATTATTGAAAATCATTTGGTGGGTGTTAGTTGGCGTACTTCTGATCGGCTTCGCTCTGACTGATGGCTTTGATATGGGGTCTATGGCTCTCATGCCTTTCGTTGGAAAAACCGATAGTGAGCGCCGTGCTGCAATCAATACCATTGCCCCACACTGGGATGGTAATCAGGTTTGGTTTATTACAGCGGGTGGTGCACTATTTGCTGCATGGCCAATGGTTTACTCAGTCGCTTTCTCAGGCATGTACTGGGCACTCTTGTTAGTTTTATTTGCACTTTTTCTAAGACCCGTAGGTTTTGATTATCGTTCTAAACTTGAAAATACCAAATGGCGTAACTCTTGGGACTGGGGTCTGTGCATCGGTGGTGCTGTTCCAGCGCTTGTGTTTGGTGTGGCCTTCGGTAATTTGTTTTTAGGTATTCCTTTTAGTTTAGATAGCACTTTACGCTCTGAATATACAGGCAGCTTTTTTGCCCTTCTTAACCCCTTTGCTTTAGTTTGCGGTGTGGTAAGTCTGTCTATGCTTTGTGCACATGGCGGTGCATGGCTCATGCTACGTACTGATGAAGCTTTAAAACAGCGCTCTGCCAAAGCTACTCAAATTATGGCAATTATCTTTTTAATTTGTTTCCTTGTAATTGGAGCATGGCTGTATTTTGGGCAAATGCCGGGTTATAGCTATGCTGTTGCTATAGATCCAAATGCTGCACTCAACCCTTTAGCTAAAGAAGTGGTGACTAATAGCAATCCTGGTTGGATGAATAATTACAGCACCTATCCAGTGACTAAAGTTGCTCCAGTTCTTGCCATCTTAGGTGCAATCATTGCAATTTTTGCATCTTCAAAAGCAAAAGCAGGCTTAAGTTTTACTGGCACAAGTTTAATGATTGTTGGAGCAATTTTAACTGCTGGCTTTGCCTTATTTCCGTTCCTGCTTCCATCTAGTATCAACCCTAATTCTAGTTTGACGATGTGGGATGCTGTATCAAGTCACCTTACTTTAGGCGTTATGACTGTCGCAGCCTGCATTTTTGTTCCTCTTATTTTGATCTATACCAGTTGGTCTTATTACAAAATGTGGGGAGTCATTACCAACAAACACATCGAGTCAAACTCGCATAGCTTGTATTAAGGAGAACACAATGTGGTATTTCGCATGGATCCTAGGCATTTTGATGGCATGTTTTGCGGGTGTACTCAGTGCACTTTATATCGAACATCATCAAAATTTAGATGAGGAATAAATGATGGCAAAAGCAATGACAGCATCAAATCATCGAAAAGCTCAAGCATTTGCAATGGCCCTTTCTTTTCTGTTGGCATTGCCTCTTGCTGCAATTTTGTTGGTTTATCCTTCACTCATGCTAGATGCTAACGGACACTACAATCATAGCCAGCTTATGCTGGTGATGATTGGTATTTCTGGTGGTTTTATTTATGGAGTGGGTTTCGTACCCAACTTCTGGTTATGGAAATGGCTATTTAGCCCATGGGTGGCTTGGCCTCTCATGCTTTTAGGTTATTACATCTGGTTTCTAACCTAAATTAAAAAGACCTCATCTGAGGTCTTTTTTCATTTCAACCAATTTAATAGGGACCCTTGGCACCCCTACATTTGCTTCAACCGGATATGACTGCTTATTACCCGTTTTCATATATCCACGTCTTTCATAATAAGCGATCAATTCAGAACGGACATCTAGCACATACATTAAGGCGCTGGTCAGATGGGGATCTTCTTTCAATGCATATTGCTCTGCATATTCTAAAACAGATCGACCCACTCTCATATTTTGAACTTGAGGATCAGTACAAAATGTTCCAATCTCAACCTGATTATTTTCAAATGTAAGCCCAATACAAGCAATAAGCTTGGAAACAGAAGTTTCTGCTATCAATAATGTTGAATTCCTAAGTTGTAGTTGTGCTTCTAATTGAAACTCTGTAATACGCTGTCCTTCTACCCAATCAAGTTCTGTTGTCCAACTTCTATCTTGTTGTTCTCGATAGGACTTATTAATTAAAACTACGAGTTGTGGAATATCAGGAAATTGAGCTGAGCGGAAATTTAAATTATTCATAAAATATACTTAGGCTATTTATAAAAATTCTAAAAATAAAGCCGATATTAAATCGGCTTTATTTTAAATAGCAATAAATTAATTTGATTGTTCAGCTAACCATGCCATAAATTTTTGACGCTCAGCTTTAGAAGCTTTTTGCCAAGTTTCTACTAAACGTTGATCATTCGTTTGGGCTACACCCGTTACTGGCATAGATGTTGGAGCTGGTACAGCCACCTGAACAGAAGTAGGTTTAGCAGAGGCATACACTGCCTCAGGCTGCGATTTAGATGATTTAGTCGTAAAGTCAGTGACTTTTCCTAATAAACCCGTTGCAAACCATGGTTTTGCCTCATTGTTTGCACCAGTTTGTTGTACGATTAATTCATTATTTGCGCTGTACAAAGCCACAGTTGGTTGCTCAGCATATTTCTTTGCTTGTTCAAATTGCTTTGGTGCATCTACCATCGAAAGCTTATAAGTTTGCCCATCTTTGAGTACTGGAGTTTGAATTGTGACTACTCCAGATTTAACAATGTCATGCTCCCCGCTTAAATGTTCAAAGTATTCTTGATAGCGCACACTTAAGCTTGTTTCACCAGCATCGACTTTATAATTATTTTTAGATGAACGAAATAACCCAGAGTTGACTTCCTGACCATTCACCGCAAGGATTACAATTTCCTCTGGTGCTGTAATTGTAACTGCTGAAAATACCGAACCGCTGAGTAATAAACCAATTGCAGCAACACCTAATCTTAAAGTCATCTGTCTCTTTCTCTGTGTTTGATAAGCTATTAAATCATGAGCAATATGCAATATGATTGTGACTATTTTATGACAAAGCAGTTATCGACTAATTTCTTGATTTATTATTTTGAAATATGCATTTGAATTTCATAAATTTTCGTTTTATGTATTCTTCCTCTTCATTCTAAAAACATAAAAAAAGCACCTAAAATAGATGCTTTTTTTAATTTCAATTAAATTAATTGAAAGTTTTGAAACGATCAGCATCATTAATAAATGCTTTTTCACCTGCTGGTGCTTCAACCGAACCAAATACTAATTGAGCACGTAATTTCCAAGTTGCAGGAACATCAAATGCTTCAGCTGCGTCTGCATCGACAATTGGGTTATAGTGCTGTAAAGATGCACCTAAACCAAGCTCTGAAAGCGCAGTCCAAGTTGCAAATTGAGCAATTGCACTTGAGTGTTCAGACCATACAGGGAAATTGTCTGCATATAGTTCGAATTGCTCTTGTAAGCTTTTAACAACAGCTTGGTCTTCATAAAATAAAACCGTACCAACACCAGCTACAAAGCTATCAATTTTTGCATTTGTACCAGCAAAAGCTTCTGCAGGAACAATTTTACGCAAAGCTTCACGAACTAAATTCCAGAATTTAGCATGAGATTCACCGTATAGTGTCACTACACGTGAAGATTGTGAGTTAAAAGCTGAAGGACTATGTTTAACTGCTTCACGGATAGTTTCTTCAATTTTAGTGTGATCTAATGCAACGTTTTTACCAATTGCATAAATTGTACGACGGTTTTTAATTTTATCTAAGAAAGTAGACATTTTGTTATTTCCTACCTATTGATTTGACCAAGGGTCGTTGTTTGGGAATGAGTACAGTGTATTAAAGTCATTTTTCATAATCAGCATTAAAAATATGACAGTTCGTTTTATTTTCGCAACAATAATAAAAGATATACATATAAAAAAAGCTTCACGATTTAGTGAAGCTTTTTAGGGTTATCAAGCAATTTACTTATCAGTTTCAAACAGCGCAGCAACAAAAGATTTAGCCGAGAATGGTCTTAAATCATCAATTTTTTCACCTACACCAATAAAACGAATTGGCACATGGGTGCGGCTCGCAATGTTAAAGAGTACACCACCTTTAGCTGTTCCATCCAACTTGGTAATGGTAATACCCGTTAAACCTACAGCTTGATCAAACTCTTGTACTTGGTTAATCGCGTTTTGACCTGTTCCTGCATCTACCACCAACATAATTTCATGAGGTGCAGTTGCATCAATTTTCTGCATAACACGTTTAACTTTTTTGAGTTCTTCCATCAAGTTACTCTTATTATGTAAACGACCTGCCGTATCCGCAATTAATACGTCAATTCCTTTAGCACGAGCACTTTCAAAGGCATCAAAAATAACAGAAGCACTATCAGCTCCATGACCTTGCGCTACTACAGAGATATCGTTACGTTCACCCCAGATCTGTAATTGCTCAGTTGCTGCGGCGCGGAATGTATCACCAGCAGCCAACATCACTTTTTTACCTTCACCTTGTAAACGTTTAGCCAATTTACCAATAGTTGTAGTTTTACCTACTCCATTTACCCCAACCATCAAAATCACATACGGTGATTTATTAGGGTCAATATGTAATGGCTTAACACGTGGAGTCAACAAAGCAACTAACTCTTCTTGTAACGCTTTATATAAAGAGTGGGAATAGATCAAATCACCACGAGCTGTACGCTCTGTTAAATTGGTAATGATGGTTTTAGTTGCTTCAACACCAATGTCTGCAACCAATAATTGCTCTTCGACTTCTTCAAGTAACTCATCGTCAATTTCCTTTCCACCAATCAAGATATTGACCATACCATCAGCGAAATTACGACGAGTTTTGGTTAAGCCTTCTTTCATCCGGCCAAAAAAACCAGTTTTTGGTTGTTCAGCCGCTGTTTCTGTAGAAGCTACTTCGTCTTTGGCTACTTCAGTATTTTCTTGTGATTTAGCAGGAGATTCAACGATGGGAACATCGATAGCAGGTAAATTAGGTAATGTGACATCGTCATCACCGATCTCAGCATCTATCAAGAATTTATTTTGCATATTCGATTGTTGCTCCATGCGGATTCCTTGAAAAGCAGCGCGTTTAAAAAGATAAAGTTTAGCATAAATTCTAAATTTTGCCTGCCACAATAGTGCTCAAAAAGCTTTGGAAACCAAGATTTAGCCTGATTAACCCATTTACTGAGTATCTTCCTGAGCAAGTGCTGGATATTGTCTAATATGAGCACCTTCAAATTGATATGCATGCATTAACTTTAAATACTCTGCTCTATGAATTTCTGATTGAGCTATTAGCAGCTCAGCCATATCCTGAGTTTTAGGATAAGTAGCTTGATGAGAGAGTTGTATAATTCGTTGATATTGTTCCGGACTAATAGGCCGAAGTAATGCTAAATATGACAGCACAAAAATACAGCCAATGACAATAACCACAAATAGGTTAAAACATTGATCAACTTTTAACTCAGACTTTAATTTAAGAAAATTTTGTTTGAATATGAGCATGACCTACCTCGAATTAGTGTAGTGTAGGGTTCAATACTCATAAGCACAAGATCAAACATCCAGTAAGGCCAAGAATCGTACCTTACTGGATAATAATACTTAGCTTATTAGTGAACGAATGACGGAAAAGTATAAAATTGCTGCAATAATCACCAAGACTAAAAACATCGCAAAAATACTTAACCCTTCTTCAGCATCGGCTGGATGCAATTCATCTTCGTCGGCAATTTTTCTTAGTTCACCATCATAAACTTGATAAAACCAGTTTTTTTGTGCAGGTTCCAAATGCCGTGCAAAGTCAAATACCCTTTTGCGCTGAGCAAGACAATAATCCCCTAAATGGATCTCTTGATGAAAGATCGCTTCGTCTAATAGCTTACGATGATAATGGGCTAGTTCTATGATTTGTTCCTCTCTAGGTGGAGTATCAAAAACAAAGCCATCAATAGTATTTGTCATATTTTATTCTCCTTGTCTTTTATTCTCATATTGATTTTACTCAAAATTATTTGTGAATAATGTTTAATCATGTATCCTAATAGTGAATTAACTGGTATGCACCAATAGTTGACAAATCCATTAATTTGTAATATTAGTTTAATAATTCTAAGTTAAATTAATTTAAAGGCAGTGGCCTTTAGAAAAAGTAATCATAATTACAATAAGGAGTTTTCTATGATTCAACGTATCTCTCATCATGATTTAGAACATGTGTACGCAACTGCAGTAAACACAATTCACTCTCAAATGAATTTTCAGGATGCAGTTGCACAGTTAGAAGAAGTTGCTCGCGCTGGGCACGGTAAAGCTGCTCTGTTTTTAGCTGAATTGTATTATCAAGGTTTCCGTGTTGAACGTGACTCACTTAAAGCACAATATTGGCAAAAGTTAGCCACAATGCAAGCATAAAGAAACGTCACTTAGGTGGCGTTTTTTTACGTCTGTAAATAAGTAAAACTAGCAATTTATCTAAAGCTTTAGCCACTTTAAGTAAAGGATATGAATTTCACAGCTGGAATATTTGTTTACGATTTGATACCTGTTTAAACTGAAATGTCATCTGATTTTTTTATAATAAGCAAGACAAGTTAGAACCTTTAAAATTCACAATGAAAAGTTTAAGTAATCTACAACCGGTTTCAAGAGACTTGATGATTAAGATTTATATTTTAAGAACCATGATGTATTGCGGGGTTCTTTGGGGATTATTTCATCAGGGATGGGCAATTAAATCAGATCAGGAAGACTTTATTTTTCCTTTTTGGCTTAATGGTTTGCAGGCACATCGCTACGCAAAAGAGCATTGGCCACATTACAAACCAAGAAGAATTACACCTAAAGATTTCCATGAGTCTTTACTACCAACTTTAACACGACTCAACGTCACTCCTGCTTTGTTTAATTCATCTCATAGAAAATTAAAGTTATCTACTCAGCAAATGCAACATTTCTTTTTCAAACATCCGAATTGGCAAGGAGCGTAAACTTTTCTTTAGGTTCTTAACCTCTATTAGAATGCTTTTTGAACGCTTGAATGTAAAACTTGTATTTGAATGACTATCCAGTCTTTGCATTTTTATAAAATCAAGCTAATTTAAAACAAAATGATAAAACACAGGACAGAAGAAATGACAATCGTTGCACAAGTAATCAAGAACAAAGCAGAACAAGATATTTTTACAATTTCTCCAGAAGCCACTGTCCTTGAAGCAATTAAGATTATGGCGGATAAAGGAATTGGTGCACTCGTCGTATCTGAGGGCGAAAAAGTTGTCGGAATTTTATCTGAACGTGACTACACACGAAAAGTAACGCTTATGGAACGTTCATCATATAGCACTACAGTTGCTGAAATTATGACATCCAAAGTGCTTACAGTAAGCCTAAACAATACAGTTGAAGAGTGCTTACAGCTTATGACAGATCGTCACTTACGCCACTTACCTGTATTAGACAATGAAAAACTAGTTGGATTTATCTCTATTGGTGACTTGGTAAAAGCAGCGATGGAAGATCAGAAAAACCTCATTGAACAATTAAAACAGTACATCTCTGGTTAATTATTTCATATAAAAAAATGGGCATTTATATGCCCATTTTTTATTGATGTAAAAACTTAAAGATAGTTATTAATTAAAGCAACCAAACGCTCTAGCAAGTCATCAGCCTGTGCTTGAGTCATATTAATTGGTGGTAATAAACGCACTACTGAACCAGCTGTAACATTAATAATAAGCTTATGTTGATCACGAGCAATTGCAACGAGCTCGGCGCAGTCTTTAGGCAATTGAATACCAATCATCATACCAAAGCCACGTACTTGCACATCTTTATGTGCCAATTGCGCACGTAATTGATCAACAATATAACCACCAACAACTGCCGCGTTTTCTACAGCATTCTCTTTTTGGATTGTATCAATTACTGTATAAACCACACGAGAACCTAGCACTGTGCCACCATAAGTAGACCCATGGCTACCAGGTCCTAATAAGCCAACAGCTTTACCTTGGGTCATTACCGCGCCTACTGGAAAGCCATTACCAAGTCCTTTAGCAGTCGTCAAAACATCAGGCACAATGTTTGTATGTTGATAAGCAAAATACTTACCGGTACGGCCGTTACCTGTTTGGATTTCATCTAGCATCATTAGCCAGTTATGTTGATTACATATGGTGCGGACTTCTTCAAGATAGCTAAAGCCTTGAGGTGCTGTATTAATACCACCCTCACCTTGAATAGGTTCAATCAAAATCGCAACAATATCTGGGTGCTGCAAAGCAGCTTCTTGAATTGCTTCTACATCACCAAATGGCACACGAATAAAATCATTGGTTAAAGGAGCAAAACCATCTTGTACTTTCTTATTACCAGTAGCTGAAAGTGTTGCTAAAGTACGACCATGAAATGATTGCTCTGCCACAATTATCTTTGGGGAGCTTACACCTTGTTGAGTACCAAATTTACGAGCAATTTTAATCGCTCCTTCATTTGACTCAGCACCACTGTTTGAAAAGAAGATCTCTTCCATCCCTGAAACTTCAGCAAGCTTCTGAGCAGCAGCCATTTGCCAAGGAATCTCAAATAAGTTACTTGTATGCACAAGTGTTGCAGCTTGTTCAGCAATTGCTTCTGCAATGACTGGATGCGCATGACCTAAACCACATACAGCAATACCGGTTAAAGCATCCAAATACTCTGTGCCATCTTCGGTATATAGATATGCCCCTCGGCCTCGTACAAAACTGATCGCTTGGCGACCATAAGTAGCCATTAAATGTGATGGTTGATCAGGTTGTATTGGAGCTAGGGTAATATCATTCATAACGAACTCTGTCTGTATGAGGTTTTAAGAAGGGTTTATATAAGCAAAAACTGGCTCTGATGAAAAGTCTCATTACTCATTTATCTAAAATTTCGTCCGCTTTTTGCTATCGCTTCGGTTTATACAATAAAATATTGAATATTCAATGCAACTTTAAGTAATCAGGTGGTTTGCAAAGCGATGTAAACACCCCCTATAATGCTGCTAGATTAGTTGAGGATCTCTTTATGACTGAACAAGCACGTGATACTGAAGCGTTAATCCGCGATCAAATTGCGAAGCATCCCGTTTTACTTTACATGAAAGGAACTCCACAGTTTCCACAATGTGGTTTCTCTGCACGTGCTGTAGAGGCGCTCAGTCAAATTGGTCGTCCATTTGCATATGTAAATATTTTGGAAAACCCTGATATTCGTGCAACATTACCAAAAATTGCGAACTGGCCTACATTCCCGCAACTTTGGGTAAATGGCGAACTTATTGGTGGTAGCGATATCATGCTTGAAATGTTCCAAAATGGCGAATTAAAACCATTAGTTGAACAATACAGCGCAGCGCCAGAAGCGTAAATAATAAAAAAGCCAATCAATAGATTGGCTTTTTTATACTCCCAATTTTAACGATCACTTACCCCGACATAGCGAAATAAATTTTCCACACCTAAATCAGATTTTAAAATAATTAGATTTTCATAAGTTGTTGTCGTGAGAGCTTCAAAAATATTCATATTCGGATCTTCGTGCAACTCATCCACATTTTGATCCATACGCTCTTCAAATCGATCAGCAATAAATTCAAACCCCAAATCCATAGCAATAAATAAAGTATGTTCACATGGCTGAATATATTGTTCTTGCGCCCAGTCAATTATTGCTTGTTTGCAAAATGGACATTCAATATTCGCAGAAGCATCGTTAAGTTCAATTAATTGATAGTGCATTAGATTTGAAAAGAATAGAAAATTGTAGTGTAAAAGAAATTAATTGAAAGTTCTAGAAAAGGCTAGAACCACTCATCAAAAAACACACAATAAAATTACATTGTAATGACAATATAATTTCAAATTCCCAGTTGAAGGAAATATCTTAGTATATGTTTTAATTACAAAAAATTTAGTTTAAGAATTATCGTTGCAAAAATAATAATGTAAAATCATGGTTGTTGCAGAAATAGGATATTTTAATGCTCACTGATCTTGATGATTTTTATTGTTTTGCTCTCGTCGTTGAGCATGGTGGTTTTAGTGCCGCTGAGCGTGTAACGGATATACCAAAATCAAAACTAAGTCGTCGTGTATATAGCCTAGAAGAAAACTTAGGCGTTCGCCTGATTCAACGCAGCTCTCGTCATTTTGCTGTTACAGATATTGGGATGGATATTTATAGACATGCTCAAGTCATGATGAATGCTGCACAGGCTGCTCATGATTTGGTTGATCATTTAAGCATTCAACCTAGAGGTGTTGTAAAGGTTAGTGTTCCTGTTGATATTGCTCAAAATCAACTGCCTAAGATTTTGCCTGCTTTCTTAAAAAAATATCCAGAAATTCGTTTGCAACTTATGGTCAGCAATCGTCGAGTAGATGTCATTAATGAAGGAATTGATATTGCTTTACGTGTTCGCTCAAAACTAGATGATGATCCAAGTTTAGTTCTTAGACAGTTTGCACTTATTGAACAGAGTCTATTTGCAAGTCAAGCATATCTGAATGAATTTGGAGATATAAAAAATCCAGAACAACTTAGTGAGCATCGCATTTTAAGTTTGTCAGAAGAGCATCTTGATCAACAATTTCTTTTGCATGGTCCAGACAATCAGCAAAAGAAAATCAAAGTCAGCCCTATCGTAATGGGTACAAATATCCATATGTTGGCGCAATTAGCGAGTCAAAACTGTGGGATCGCTTTACTACCTGAGAGCGCAGCAGAAGATTTTCTAAAATCTGGACAGCTTGTACAAATTTTACCGGAATGGAAAGCTCCTCACGGTATATTACATGCCGTATATCCATCACGCCGAGGGTTACTACCTGCTGTACGAGTATTTATTGATTATTTAGTAGAACATCTTTCTGAGCATTAAAATGAATGAAAATAAAAAAGTTCGATAATTATCGAACTTTTTTTATTTTTAAATTGCAGGATAGTTTCCTACACCTTCAGGCCAAGGTGTTAAGAGTTCAAAGCCAGTGTCAGTTACAGCAACCATGTGTTCCCATTGCGCAGATAACGAAAGATCTTGAGTAATAACTGTCCATCCGTCATTTAATTCTTTAACCTGTGGTCTACCCGCATTAATCATCGGTTCAATCGTAAAGACCATACCTTTTTTTAATACTAAGCCTTGGCCACGCTGTCCATAATGTAAAACATTAGGTTGTTCATGATAAACCTTACCAATCCCATGACCACAATACTCTCGAACAATGCTATACCCTTCTCGATGAGCAACTGACTGAATAGCATAACCAATATCGCCTAGTGTAGCTCCTGGCTTAACAGCATGAATCCCAGCAACCATCGCTTCATAAGTTGTATCAACCAGTTTTTTTGCTTGCGGGTTTACATCACCCACAAAATACATGCGGCTCGTATCACCAAAATAGCCATCTTTAATAATTGCGACATCAATATTAATAATATCGCCATCTTTTAAAATCTTATTCGGTGACGGAATTCCATGGCAAACTACTTCATTTACTGATGTACATATTGTTTTAGTAAAACCATGATATCCCACATTCGCAGGAATAACTTTTAGAGTATTTACAATATAATCATTACATAGGTTATCTAAATATTCAGTAGATACACCCGGTTTAATATATGCCCCTATCATTTCTAAAACTTGTGCAGCCAAGCGTCCAGAAACTCTTAACTTTTCCAGATCTTGTTCAGTTTTTATTGTAACAGTAGAAGCTCTCATTCAGTTTTATCCTCGTAGACACTGCTTTTACCACGCCTACAAAAATGTAAGTTAATTTAGAATATTCTAGAACGGATATAGGATAGGCTGGAAGCATTAAATGCCCAAATATTCAACACTCATAATAGAAATTCATACTTTTATTTTTGCATAATTTCTCTAAAAAGTCAGAGACAAAAAATGATTTCCTAATTTCTTTCAATGGTTTTTCAAATACATACCTTAACCAGTTGATATTTTTAATATCTATTAAAGTTTTTTATGCTCTGAAAAAAATCTTTTTCACATAAAATACCGCTTGATCATGATCTCTTTTGCTCTAAAATTCCTTCTTTTTTATTAATTTTAATTTATGCAACATCTTCGTACTGGAGATATTATTGCCCTAGGTTTTATGACCTTTGCTCTTTTTATTGGGGCTGGCAATATTATCTTTCCTCCCATTGTCGCTCAACAAGCCGGTGATCATGTATGGCTAGCCGCTATAGGCTTTTTGATTACTGCAGTTGGTCTACCTGTAATTACCATCATGGCACTCTCTCGTATGCAGGGTTCCATTGAAATTATCAGCTCTCCTCTTGGTCGAGTAGCAAGTCTGATTTTAACCGTTGTTTGTTATTTATCAGTAGGCCCTTTATTTGCTACTCCACGTACAGCTACTGTTTCTTATGAAATTGGTTTTTCATCTTATTTTGGAACATCAAGTAGTAGTCTTTTAATTTACAGCGCAATTTATTTTTCCTTTGTAACTGTAGTTTCACTTTATCCAAACAAGTTATTAGATACTGTTGGCCATGTGCTTGCTCCCCTAAAAATTATTGCTTTAGCAATTTTAGGTATTGCAGCAGTTATGATCCCAGCGGGTTACGTCCCTGCTCCAATCAACCATTACGTTGAATCTCCAGTTTCGGAAGGTTTCGTAAATGGTTATCTCACTATGGATACTTTAGGCGCACTAGTATTCGGTATCGTAATTATTCAAGCGATTTATTCGCGTGGTGTTACCGATAAAAAATTAGTCACTAAGTATGCGATTACTGCCAGTCTTATTTCTGGTGCAGGTCTTACATTAGTTTATTTAAGCTTGTTTAAATTAGGTTTAGGTAGCCATGAAGTTGCACCAAATGCAGCAAATGGTGCAGTAATTTTACATGCATATGTTCAACATGCTTTTGGCAATATGGGCTCATTATTCTTAACTGGCCTAATTTTTCTAGCATGTATGGTGACAGCAATTGGCTTAACTTGTGCTTGCGGTGAGTATTTTGCTCAGTTAACTAAGTTGCCTTACAAACTTTTAGTATTCATTTTAGTTGGTTTCTCTTTCATTATTTCTAATCTTGGATTAACCAAACTTATTGCTGTATCAGTACCTGTTTTAAGTGCAATTTATCCACCAGCAATTGTTGTGATTATGCTGAGCTTCTTTTGGAAATTTTGGCACAAACCTTCTTTTATTGTCGGTTCAGTAACAAGTATTGCTTTAATTTTCGGTATTATTGACGGTATTAAAGTTGCTGGTTTTGGTGATTATTTACCTAATTTTCTTCAACATTTACCTTTAAATGAACAAAACTTAGCTTGGTTGATCCCATCTTTAGTTGTTCTAGCAATTACCGTAATTATCGACAAAGTTAAATTTAAAAACATTTAATCTAGTGTCTTTTTTGAAATCGAGTTTTACCCAAACATGATTTTATATATTGAATAAAATGCTGAGTTTACCCAACCGGCATTTTATTTCCACACTACTTTCAATGACAAATCAACTATAGATATAATCAGTTTTTACTGTAAAATTACACTAAAATAATTTTTAGCTTACTAGGAAAGAAGAGCAACAATGAAAAGTAAATATTACCTAACACAAGCAGATGCAGAGTTTTTAATGGAAGAAGCTCAAAAATATGCAATTGAACACAACTTTAAAGTCAGTATCGCTATTGTTGATGAAACAAGTTCTCTACTGTTGATGAAGCGTTTAGATGGTGCTTCACCTTTATCCTCACATTTATGTTTAGAAAAAGCAAAATGCTCTTCAATATCAGGTAGACCTTCAAAATTTTATGAAGAACTTCTGCAAAGTGGACGCTTAGGTTTTTTAAGTATGCCTAGTGCTCAAGGAATGTTAGAAGGTGGAAAACCCATTATTTATGACGGGCAAATTTTAGGGGCGATTGGCGTTTCTGGTGTCCAATCTTTTGAAGATGCAGAAATTGCTCAACATGCGATTGATACATTTTTAAAAAAACAAAACAGCTAAACTGAAATGATAGAAAAGAGAAATTATTACACTTTTCATTAAAATATTTTCTCTTTTCTAAAATATTAAGTATTTTATACAAAAATATTTAATATTTACTTTTTTAATACCTTAACCATTTATAAACATAGAGTTTTTTATAAAACTGTTCAAAAAATTTTCTATTCACTATTGAATTGAATTAAAAATAGAAGTACAACATTAAACTTATTCTTGACTAAAACATTCGGTTTTAGCGCAACCACAAGGAGGGATGGAGATGTTATCATTACATTTCAACAAACAAGTCTTCATTAACACTCTGAACAGCAAAGATTCAGTTGTTTATGGAGTAACACCGCTTGCTCTTATGCTGACTTTACTGTTTCAAGGTATGATTAAAGGAAATCTGAAACCCGAATACTTTATGTATGCGATGGTTGTTTCTTTCATATTTTGTGTGTGGGCCTTTGTCGACCATAAGATGCGAAAACTAGCTAAAAGACGTCTTAGTCAACAAAACTTGAATACTTAAAAAATGGATGAGCAATCATCCATTTTTATACATCCAAAAATAAAAAAATTGTTCCGATAACTAAAATAGCTGTAGCTAATAATTCAGTCAAAATTAATCCCACCATCATTAAAGTCATCATCCATGAAGGTAAGCTAAAACGACCTAGCTTGTGAGGACGTTTGAATTGATTTGTTGTGTCCTGTAAATAGCCATGTATGATATAAACCAGAATTGAAAAACTAAAAAATAGAATATTTGCGAATACACACCATAAAGTAATATTTTCATTTAAAACAGTAAAATAGCTTAATACAGCTAAAATTAGGCTAGCAGCTGCATATAACAAACTACTTCGATGAGCGATATCCACATAATAATGAGCACGACTTAATTCTGAACGGCGTATTTGCCAATATTTCCATACCCCAGTTAACATTCCTATCCATAAAAATATGCCACTAAACACAATTGCGAGCTGTACAGCTTTTGGTAAATCCATCTTTTTTCCAATTATTTGTTTTATTCAAATTTAATGAGCTATATAACATAAATATTGACTTTATAGTCATATTTTAACCAAGTTTCATTTCGGAACTCGTGTAAATTAAAGATATCAATAAACCAATCACTACGAAATATTATGGATAACACTTTTGAATCATTTTGGATGACCTGTAAAGATGGTTATCAACTTGCTGCACATTTTTATCCAGCTCAATCCCCAAAATCAGCAAATCCCGTATTGATCTGTCCAGCAACAGGTATTACTAAAAACTTCTATCATTCTTTTGCTACATGGTTAAGCGAACAAGGATATGACGTATTAAGCTTTGATTTCCGTGGAATTGGAGGCTCTTTACACGGGTCTTTGAAGCAAAGTACAGCAAGTATTAATGATTGGGGAGTTCTCGATATTCCTTGTGCAATTGATACGTTATTAGAAAAAACTAAAGCAGAACAAGTTACCCTTCTTGGCCACAGTGCTGGTGGGCAGCTATTAGGAATTGTTCCTAATTTTCATAAAGTAGCAAAAGTTATCGCGGTCGCAGGTTCCACTGGCCATGTAAAAGGTCTTAAAGGTAAAACCAAGTTTTTAGCACCGGTAATGTTCAATGTCATCTTTCCAATTTCTAGTGCTTTTAAAGGTTATGGTGCTACTCAATTTATTGGAATGGGAGAAAACTTACCTAAAAAAGTCGCCCAACAGTGGCGAGAATTTTGCAGCCATCCTGGCTATGTGAAAAATGCTATAGGTAAAACAGTCCATCATGATTTTCATAGTGAAATTATCTGCCCTATTACTTCAATTTGGGCAAGTGACGATGAAATTGCAACCGAGCGTAACGTTGAAGATTTATTAAAACTTTATCCTAATGCGCCCACAAAAATGCTAGAGCTAAATCCCATGAAACTTGGGCATAAATCAATTGGGCACATGCTAATGTTTAAAAAATCACATCAAAACTTATGGTCACTCCTAGAACAGGAAATCCAACACTAATCTATTGATCTTTTACTTTTGCCTCTATACCCGTAATCCGGTATAGAGGTTTTTTTTAATATTAATACCCACTTCTTTTATAAAGTTAGTTTATTAACCTAATAATTATCATAAGAAATCAAAATATATTAACCACCTATTCCTTTGTATTAAAAACAAGCATTATTTACGTAAATACGTCGATATAGCTTTAAAGTTCTGCTATCGTTATTTATACGAAGCTGTTGTTTAAAAACGGTTAAACTAACCTATTTTTAATACAAACAGCTTCTTTTTTTCTGTTTAGCTAAACCAAAGAAATTGTTCAAGGATAAGTATGCTAGCACTAGAGCCTCGACATATTCATATGAATCAACATGCTGTTGATAAAAAGCATGCATTACAGTGTCTAGTAGATATATTGGTAAAAGATGGGTTAGTTACACCTGACTACATTACAGGACTCATCAATCGCGAACAACAAAGTGCCACCTATTTAGGTCAAGGCATTGCTATTCCCCACGGTACACCCCAATCTCGCGAATTTATTCTAAAAACAGGTATCCGTTTAGCTCACTTTCCAGAAGGAATTATATGGGATGGTGAAAACAGAATTTATTTAGCTGTTGTTATTGCAGCAAAATCTGATGAACATTTACAAGTTCTACAAATATTAACTCGAGCTTTAATGCATGATGTAAGTGAACAGGTAAAAAATGCTAAACAACCTGAACAAATTATTGAAATCTTACAAGCTCAACCATTATCTTTAACTTTGCATGAAAATTTAATTCAAACTGAAATTGAATCTCAAGATATTGAAGATTTGTTTTGGTCTGCATCTCAGATTCTAAAAAAGCACAATTTCGTAAAGTGCGGTTTTCTAAGTTCACTTGACCCTGATCAAGTTATTCAACTACAAGATCAGATCTGGTCTATTTCAAGTAGTAAGTTTGTTCAACAACCAGCGATCAGCATTGTAAAACCTCGCCATGCTCTAGAGCTAAACGGAAAAAAATTAAACACACTAGTGTGTATAGCTGCCAATGAGCAATTAGATAGTCAGAGATTTAATCGACTGATTGATATTCTATTTAATCCAGAGCAAGTTGCGCAATTAGACCAAACACAAGCACCAAATGAAATTGCTAAAATCATTGGTGCAGATGTTATTCCAGATTGGCCTCACCGTTCGGTTGTATTAGCCAATGCCCATGGATTACATGCTCGACCAGCAACTCATTTAGTGAACTTAACTAAAAGTTTTCAAGGTGATATTCAAGTCGCAGTAGATGACGGAAATTTTGTTTCTGCTAAAAGTTTGACACGTCTCTTGGCTTTAGGTTGTAAACGTGGCCAAACTTTACGTTTCATTGCCGAACCAGAAACGGATGCAGTTGAAGCTTTAGATAAAGTTATTTTGGCAGTGCAACAAGGCTTAGGTGAAGAAGTTGAACCTATACAATCTTCAGACATTAAAATTGAGCAATCTAGTGAAATCCCAAGCCATTCAAAACCACTTAGCTCAAATACAGGAATTGCTGCTTCAAGCGGTTTAGCTTTCGGACCTGTACATGTAATTAAGCCAAAGGTTTACCAATATGAACGTATGGGCTTAAGTGTCAAAATAGAAAAAGAAAAACTTGATATTGCGCTTCATGCTGTTAAAAACAATATTCACCAAGTTATTGCAAAATCTGAAGTGGCTGAGATTAAGCAAATCTTCCAAGCACATTTGGAAATGCTTGACGACCCAGATCTGATTAATGGTGTTTATCAAAAAATTAACTTAAATCTTTCTGCCCCTGCTGCATGGCATGAACATATTGAGACAGCAGCCAAAGAGCAAGCAGCTTTACCAGATCGATTACTGGCTGAGCGTGCTACAGATTTACGTGATATTGGTGATCGCGTTTTGGCTCAACTTTGCGGTGAGGTCATCATCGAAGAACCTAAAGAACCTTATATACTGATCATGTATGACGTAGGACCAAGTGATGTAGCCCGACTTAATAAAGATCGTGTAGCAGGTATTTTGACAGCTGTAGGTGGTGCAAGCGCTCATAGTGCTATTGTTGCTCGTGCTTTAGGTATCCCTGCAATTGTTGGGGCTGGTGATCAAGTACTAGATATTGAGCAAAAAAATTCTCTTTTAATTAATGGAGATACTGGAGCTTTTATCTTAAATCCCAATGCTCAACAAATCGAACAAGCAAAACAAGAACGAGAGCTTCAGAAAAAAATTCGTGAAGAAGCTGAACGTCATAGCCAAGAACCTGCAATTACTTTAGATCAACATCAAATCGAAATTGCTGCCAATTTAGGAAAAGTTCAAGCAACAGCCCATGCGGTAGAATGTGGCGCTGAAGCCATTGGCCTACTCAGGACTGAGCTTGTTTTTATGGCGCATAGTAGCGCTCCGAGCGAAGCTACCCAAGAAGCAGATTATCGTGTTGTTTTAGATGCCCTAGCGGGCCGACCACTCGTAGTACGTACGCTAGATGTAGGTGGTGACAAACCACTCCCTTACCTTCCAATTGCTGAAGAAGAAAATCCATTTTTAGGTCTAAGAGGTATCCGTTTAACGCTAAGACAGCCAGAGCTGTTGCGTCAACAACTTATTGCTTTGCTTAAAGCTGCAGATGATCGTCCTTTACGAATCATGTTTCCAATGATTGGCCGTGTAGAAGAATGGCGTGCTGCAAAAACTATTCTTGATGAAGTTAAAGCTGCACATCCATGCACCAACTTACAAGTTGGTATCATGATTGAAGTTCCTTCTGCTGCTTTACTTGCACCTATTCTCGCGAAAGAAGTGGACTTTTTCAGTATCGGAACAAATGATTTAACTCAATATACTTTAGCTATTGACCGTGGTCACCCTATCCTCTCGGCTGAAGCAGATGGCCTCCACCCAAGTATTTTACAATTGATTGATCAAACTGTAAAAGCTGCACATAAGTATGGCAAATGGGTTGGTATATGTGGTGAACTCGCAGCCGATCCAAAAGCTGTGCCTATTCTGATGGGCTTAGGAGTAGATGAGCTTAGTATGTCACCAAATAGTATTCCTTTGGTTAAAGCCCAAATTCGTACACTTAAATACAGCCAAGCTCAAGTGCTCGCTAAGCGTGCACTTGAATGTGATAGCGCTACTGCTGTACGTCAGTTATCCGAACAAGAAATGTAAAGATTAGGAATGGTAATGGCTAAAGTTTTAACAATTACTTTAAATCCTGCAATTGATGTGACTATACAACTCAAAGAGTTACAGATAGGTCAAGTAAACCGCCAAGAGTCTGTAGAAATACATGCGGCAGGCAAAGGTTTAAATATTGCACAAGTTTTAAAAGATTTGGGGCATGAAGTTGTTGTTTCTGGTTTTCTAGGAGCAACAAATAGACAGATTTTCGATGACCATTTTAAAGAAGCTCAATTTCAATCTGAATTTATTTATATTGAAGGTGAAACTCGCCAAAATATAAAAATTGCTGAACATTCAGGACGTATAACAGATTTAAATGGAAAAGGTTTTTTCGTATCTGAACTAGATAAGAAGCACCTCTTCCAAAAAATTGAAATGATTTTGCCTCTGGTAGATGTGGTTGCCATTGCCGGGAGCCTTCCACAAGGTTTTAGTGTTGATGAGTTACAACAACTTATTAAACTCATTCAAGCGCAAGGGAAAAAAGTTGCACTAGATACAAGTGGTAAAGCGTTGGTTGCTGCAATTGAATGTCAACCTTGGATGATTAAACCAAATACAGATGAGTTAGTAGAAAGTTATCAGCTTCCTGCTACCACCTATGCTGAACAAAAAAAACTTTTTGCAAACTTAGCTAAAATTGAACATATCGTTATTTCGATGGGTGAAGACGGTGTAAACTGGTTACATGACACTCACCCACTTCATGCCACAGCACCTAAAGTGATAGTTAAAAGTACAGTTGGTGCGGGTGACTCTCTTTTAGCAGGTATGATTCATGGCTTATTAAGTGGCTTCTCTGCCGAAGAAACATTAAAGACTGCTACCGCAATTGCAAGCCACGCTGTAACACAAATAGGCTTTCGTATTCCTAATGCTGAAAAGCTAAACCAATTACAAGCCCAAACTATAATCAATTCATTGAGTGAATCTGATGCCAACTGCTAAACGTTTATTATTTGTTATTAATAGTCCGCAACAGCAAGTCAATGCTTTGATTTTAGCTCGTAAGCTTGCACAAGTCGCGTCTCAACAGGGTTATCAAAACAGCATTATTTCGCTTGATGAATTCGAGGTGAATGAAAGCTTTGACCAAATTATCGTTGTTGGACAACGCCCGAAAAATCTTAATATTTTTGGTACACACCCTTTATCTTTCGTTAACATTGAAGAGATCAAAAGTGATACTGATTCAGCTCTTCAAACTGCTTTAGATCATTTTAAATCTGCTCAAGACTGGCAAAATGATAATAACGTATCAGCATCTACAGCTAAAAAATTTGTTGCGATCACTGCGTGTCCTACGGGTGTCGCGCATACTTTTATGGCCGCCGAAGCTTTACAGCAAGGCGCAGAAAAACATGGTTATGACATTGAAGTAGAAACTCAAGGTTCCGTTGGCGCAAAAAATATTTTATCACCTCAAACTATTGCTGATGCGGACATCGTCATTCTTGCGACTGACATTGAAGTTAATACAGACCGTTTTGTAGGTAAGCGTGTTTATAAATGTAGTACAGGTTTTGCTCTAAAGCAAACAGATAAAGCTTTTGCTGAGGCAATCAGTAATGCGCAAGTTTTAGAACAAGGTAAGCAACAAACTTCTGCAGAAAACAAAGATAAAACCGAAAAAGTTGGCGTATATAAACATCTCTTAACGGGTGTCTCTTATATGTTACCTATGGTGGTGGCGGGAGGTCTTTTAATTGCTCTGTCTTTATGCTTTGGCCTTAATGCAGCTGAACAAGCAGGCAGCTTACCGGCTATATTAAAACAAATTGGTGCCGCTGCATTTATGCTTATGGTTCCAATGTTATCTGGTTATATCGCCTACTCGATTGCTGATCGTCCTGGCCTCGCACCTGGTTTAATTGGCGGCCTACTTGCTTCTCAGTTACAAGCAGGTTTTTTAGGAGGTATTGTCTCAGGTTTTCTTGCTGGCTATATCGCGCTTTTTATTGCAAAAAAACTCAAACTTCCTACAAGTTTAGAAGCACTTAAACCTATTTTAATTATTCCGCTATTAGGTACTTTATTTGTTGGTCTGATTATGTTCTACGTGGTGGGTCAGCCAGTAGCACATATTTTTGAGCTAATGAAAGACTTCCTAAACAATATGGGTACAACAAATGCCGTGTTAATGGGCATTATATTAGCAAGCATGATGTGTATTGATTTGGGTGGTCCAATCAATAAAGCAGCCTACGCTTTTACTGTTGGACTGCTGACAACAAATACTTATATGCCTATGGCAGCCACGATGGCAGGCGGCATGGTCCCTGCTATTGGTATGGCTATTGCAACTTTCATTGCTAGGAATAAATTTAGTACTGGAGAGAAAGATGCCGGAAAAGCAGCTTTCGTATTAGGTTTATGTTTTATTTCTGAAGGTGCTATTCCCTTTGCAGCTAAAGACCCAATGCGTGTTATTCCAACTTGCATTTTAGGTGGAGCTGTGACTGGAGCACTCGTTGCCCTATTCCATTGTGAGTTGGTTACTCCTCACGGCGGTGTATTTGTTCTTTTAATTCCCAATGCGATTAATCATGCTTGGTTATATCTTGCTGCAATTGCTGCTGGTAGTATCGTTACAGGGATAAGCTATGCGATTGTTAAGAAAAAAATAGAAGAAAAAGCTGTGACCACTGCATAATTAAAAAGGGAGAATATAAATTCTCCCTTTTTTATAAATTATATGTGCCTGATCTCATAAAAATTTAAACTGAGAGTTTTTAATATTTAATTCTCTTTCTCTGAGACTTAAATCATTTAATCTGAATAGCTCTTGCCATAATCTTTGTGGGCACTTCTTCTGCGAGTATTACGGTTAGATTGGCTCTTTTGAAATTTAATGGATAAAATTTATTGAAATTATAATTTATAGACAAAAATACCTCTATTTCAAAAGCTTAGTATTTAAAATAATGTTTGAAATTTATTAATAAAAATCAGATATTTAATATAGAAATCTAATTTTATTTTACTAAATAATAGATGTTTCATGTTAAATGTATGGTAAATTTCTCTCACACCAAAACAATATAATGTCATGATATATATAAATATTTTTTATTTAAATATCTTGATTTTTCATAGTTATGACTTTAGAGACAAAAACTTTCTCGTTCAATGCCACGTTCAAATCATAATTTTTTTTCTACGATGCCCTTGCAAGCAATATCGTTCAATTAACGATCAAGCAAGCTTAGATGCAATCTTACATATCCACTCAAAGAGTTTCAGGTACGGCTTTGTTAAACAGTTTTTACCTTTAATAATCTTTGATTATAGCTGAAGAGTATTTAAAGTTCGTAAAGTTATAGGAACGCTTTATAAAGTTAAGGACAATTAAACCATGTCATTGTTAAATGAAGCTATATAACTTTTGCTCATCAAGTAAAGTCCTGCTATAACTTGCTTGATGAAACTATATTTTTCAACTATTAAAGATAGTTCACCAGGAATGCGATCCACCAAGGTATGGGGAAAAGTCAATGACAAAGAAGTATGCGCGTTTTTTACCTACAACAGAATCTTTTACTCTTGAAGATTTTCCATATTATTGGATTACTCAAGTACATGCTCAATATGTACAAAACATTGATAATGCTTTAAAAAAATATGGTTTAGATAACTCACGTCGACGCATCATGTTGGCTTTAAGCAGCAAGCCCCATGCAAGTGTTTCTGAACTCTCAGATATGATTATTTCAAAAATGTCGACTACCACAAAAATTGTTTATCGTTTGAAAGATGAAGGTTTGGTTGAAACTTACTCTTGCCAAACTGATGGTCGTATCACTCGTGTAGTACTTACAGAAAAAGGGACTGAAATGATCAACAAGATCAATGATCTTACAAGTGTAGTACTTGAGCAGTCTTTTGAAGGTATTACTCCCTTACAGCTAGAAAAAATGATGGAAAGTTTAAAATTACTTTTAAAAAACCTTTCTCGCTAAGATGAAATAAGAATCTATTTATACCCAATAGTTAAGCTCTCATTATGAGAGCTTAACTATTTTAATGTCTCTACTTTAATATTGAGAGAAATGGCATCCCACATAAAATAATCAATTAACCTTCTATCTGTTGACTTGAGCTCTTAACTCCAGTAGAAATTCTCTTTCAATAACTGAATAGCAAATTTCGGAAAATGGCTAAAAGAAAATACAAAAGTGACAAATTTCAGGTACGTCGTATTAACCGTAGCTGGTGGGTACTTGAAAAAGACCTTGAATCAAACTGCTATTTAAAACATGAGCAAGTGGCAACAAAAACCTTAGCAAACAACTATGCTGATGATTATATCGAACAGTACTATATGAATCTGTACATACAACAACAGTTGAACAAGCCAGAAACTGTATAAAAAGCCATTTTGGCTTTTTTTATTTTTATAATTAAAATCTATAAAAATTATGCATAAAAAAAACCTACATCTTGGGGAAAATGTAGGCTATAAAATGCACAAAAAGGAAATATATATCCTTTTTGACAAAAAGAATTTTACGATAATACAAGCTATTATTTTATATTACTTTTGTAAACTTAATAGCGATTATTGTATTTAATTAACCTCTTTTGAGAGCTTCTTTGTTTATATTATGAATAAAATTTGATTTATCAAATTCTTTATTTTTTATCTTTACTCCTTCTACTTTCTTAGTTTTATTTTTAATATGACAAATATATATGCATAATTATAAGCTGCTGTTTTAATAAGTTTTTTACAAAAATAAGCATAAATATTTTTTTAAAGAAAGATAAATAAAAATTAATAAATAACAAAAACATAAATTAAATCTTTAGTATATATTAGTTTTAATAACTCAATTTTAGTTCAAAAAAAATACACATAAAATTTATTATTTGCTGTTTTGCTTACTACAGAAAGATTACAATAATGGCTAATAAATAGATTAATCAACACAATCTTTCTAGGCATGTTATGACTTCAATGTCGAACAACACCCAAAAGCATTTTATTGTTGAGCAAATTCCACTCCCAACTTGGGTGAGTGATGAAAATGGCTTGATATTATATTGCAATATAGAGTGTACAGAATATTGGTTGGATACTTTTTCTCCATTGCCAGCGCAATGGCTAGATTTTATTTATCCTACCGATTTAGATGAAGTCAAAAACAGATGGCTCGAAGCAATTCGCCTACAAAAAAGAATCGAATTAAAATGTCGACTTTTACGAGCTGGAAATCAATATAGATGGTGCAAACTATCGATTCAAGCATCTAAGTATCGCAGCTCCTCACAAACTAGCGAATGGTATGTTAGCTTTTTAGATATAGATCACGATATTCAAGAACAACAAAACTTGCAAAAGAACATTGAAATACAAAATCAGATGTTAGATATCAGTGTAGATTGCATTAAAGTTTTAAATGTAGACGGCACACTTTCTCACATGAACAAATCAGGGTGCCTCGCTTTAGGTGTACCTGTTGATGAAACAGAATTTGGAATGAAATGGCTCGAACTATTACCACCGCACATTCGTAAACGCGGTCGAGTCGCTTTGAAAAAAGCTCTTCAAGGTAAAGTTGCTAGATTTGCAGGAATGAGCTGTTTGCCAGATCAGGATCCTGAGTATTGGGATAATATGCTTACCCCGATTCATCGGGAAAATGGTGAAATTGGACAAATCCTTTGTGTCTCACGTAATGTTACTCAACAACATTTGGCAGAAAACCAGCTTAGGAATATGAGTGAGAGAGATGAACTGACCGGATTATATAATCGGCGTTCATTTAAATTTCAACTTAAGCGTACTCTCTCATATTCAAAAGACACTCAAACAAGTGTAGGGTTACTTTTAATTGACCTCGACCACTTTAAACATATTAACGATACTTTAGGGCATAGCGCAGGCGATCATCTATTAAAAGTTCTCTCCAAACGCTTTAGTCATTGTGTAGATGATGAAAAGTGCTTTGTCGCGCGACTAGGCGGAGACGAATTTGCGGTTATTATTAATAACCTTAATTCTGAAAATGATGTCCGAGAGTTAGCAGCCATTTTACTTCAACAGTTAAATCAGCCGATTACCTATTTAGGTAATGTCTTAAATGGTGGGATGAGCATTGGCTGCGCAATTTACCCGCAAGATGCCGTAGACCAGTCAGGTTTGCTCAGTTGTGCCGATATGGCATTGCATGATTTAAAAGCGCGTGGTCGTGGTGGTATTCGCATGTATGATCCATGCATGATGCAAATGACTGAAACTGTCGCTTCTCAGCTTAATTTAGCTCGTCAGCTGATTCGCCATCATACCATCCAGCCTTATTATCAACCTAAAGTAGATTTAAGAACTCATCGTGTAGTGGGGTTTGAAGCTTTATTAAGATGGCATACAACCTCAGCTCAAAGAGGCTACCCTGCACAAATTGCGGAAGCTTTTAAAGATTATAATTTAGCGAGTAAGATCGGTGAAACGATGCAACATCAAGTTTTACGTGATATCGCCAAATGGATAACTCTTGGTATTACCCCTCTCCCTGTTTCACTAAATGCTGCACCAGTTGAGTTCTTAAGAGATAATTATGCTGAGAGACTTTTGAAAAAGATTAATCAATTTCAAATACCAACGCATTATATTGAAGTGGAAGTCACTGAGCACATGCTAGGCGACCGAGGCTCGGAATATGTGATCCGTGCACTTAATAAATTAAAACAGCATGGGGTACGTATTGCACTTGACGACTTTGGGACTGGATTCTCATCGCTAACCCATATTCGCGATTACCCGATTGACAGTTTAAAAGTAGATTGTAGCTTTATCCAAAAGATGCAACATGACCCATCAATTTATGCAATTGTCCAAGCAATTGGTTTACTCGCTCCAAATTTATCACTCGGGCTTATCGCTGAAGGAATTGAAACTCCAGAACAAGAAGAACTGCTTCGACAATTTGGTTATAACATAGGTCAAGGATTCTTGTTTGAATCTGCTATAGATGCTACTCAGGTTATTTCCATACTTAAACAAAATCAGCCTTACTTAGAAAGTCATTACAATCTTTGAAAATAAGAGGTTTAATAAACCTTTTAGTTTTTACTCATACTAAAAATAAACAATAATTTTTTAAAAACTGTTCATAATATAAACATAAAGATAATAATTTCGGTGTTTCCACACCATACATTGTCACAAGACAATAAGGAGCAATATATGAGTTATCACCATATCTTGGTTCCAGTCGATGGTTCTCCTACTTCACTTATTGCCGTTAATCATGCAACAGCAATTGCAAAGGCCTTTGGCAGTAAAGTGACTCTAGTATATGCGCTTACTATAGATCCTTTCATTTCTGTAGAATTCATTGATAGTACAGAATTAGCACAGGATTATTTTAATAAAGCTAGAGCATCGATTCAGAGCATTTTAGACCAAGCTAAAGAACAATTTAGCCAACATGGAATTTCTGTTGAAACAAAAATTGTTGAGGGTCAAACAATCCACACAGAAATTATTAAAGCAGCTAATGAGCTAAAAGCAGATTTATTAGTGATTGGCTCGCATGGGCGAAAAGGGTTTAAAAAGTTCTTCTTAGGAAGTGTGACTCAAGCCCTTTTAGGAGAAATTCATTTACCAGTATTAGTCGTAACTGAATAATTTTCTAAAGCTAAAAAACCGATCTTTATAGATCGGTTTTTTAATGGGCTGTATTACTTAGCCTTATAGGTAAACTTAATTAGAGATCCTGGGTTTTCTAATGTATTTGTTACTGAGCCATCATCTTTTTGGACATTTCCGGCAGTATCAGTTAATACATATAAAACGTTCCCATCTGGACTTGCAATCACATCACGATAACGGTTGTTGCTCTTAAACATCGGTACAGCATCATCATAAGTCGTGCTATAAGTTGGATCTAACTTAATACGGAAAATAACACCGCGTTTTAAAGATGGAACCAATAATGTATTTTCCCAACCAGTAATTGCTTTTTTACCGCCCTTATAGACATAGGCAGATGACGGCGCAACTGTTGGCCAACAAATATAAGTCATCTCTCCACAAGTTGGATCGTTATAGTTGTAGGTATCTTGCACGGTATATAAAGTTTTTAATGGTGGGACAAAGTTTTTACCAGTCCATTCAGATTCTTTCGTCACAGGAACCCCTGCGGCTACTTTTACTCCGTTCTGAGCTAAATCCTTAATTGTTTTATTGGCTGCTGCTGAATAGTTTGCATAAGCATAGCCACTATCGTCTTTATAACCTGCTACGTTCGGCCAACCATAGTTGCCACCTTTGACAATAAGGTTAATTTCATCGTCAGAGTTTGGGCCTTGTTCAGACTGCAACAATTTACCATTTGGAGTGAATGCTAAGCCCTGTGGATTACGATGTCCGAGTGTATAAATATGGCTAACCACCCCATTAAAACTTGGATTATCCTTTGGAATACTTCCATCAAGATTTAAGCGTAGTACTTTACCCATGTAGGTGTGATAGTCTTTGCCATTCAGTTCTTGTTGAGTTGGCGTGTGCTGTGCTTGATTTGGCAAGAACAAATAAGCAAGCTGGTTACGCCCTTGGTCACCAATCGTATAATAAATCTTTTGATCTGGACCAATGACAAGACGACCAGACTGATGGTCTTTCGATGATGGTAATCCTGCCAATAAATCTACTGGCTTCTCGAGCGTATCTGTTGATTTATTATAGGTATAACGACGAATAATAGTTTGATTAGGCAATTCTTTATCTGTAGATTTCGGATTTTTAAATGTACCTGAAATGTAGATATAAGGATTATTTTTAAAATCAGGATGGAAAGCAAAGCCTAACAAACCATTTTGTCCATCAGCATCATTTACAATCTCAGGCACCTGAAAAACTGTTTTTACACTACCCGACTCTGGATTCACTCTTAAAATCTTACCTGTTGCGCGCTCTGTTAACCAAATTTGATTATCAGGCCCCCACAACAAAGCATGTGGCTTATTTAAATTAGATAGAATAACTTTTTTGTCAAAGTTTTCTGTTTTTGCTTTAGCGAATTGAGATGGAGTAAGAGGAACATCAGCAAATGCTGAATTGAGTGTAACTAGCTGAGCGGCGCCTAATAAAGCAATTTTTGCCAGTAAATGTTTATTCATGTGTCCACCTTATAAATTGTCAAAATTTTCCGAGAATTTTTAAACCTCTAATAAAGGGTTTGTACGAGTTCTCTATATGATTTGTATTATGATGAATAACAAATCTATTAAAATCTAAATTTCTGAAAGGCTCTGTTGCATAAAAGTAGCTATTAAAACTGAATAAACTCTCTTTAAGATGAGCAACTTAACTATACGATTTATCTATTCTATTAATTTTATATCTGAAACTTTTTTGAAATGGCCATGAGTTAAATAAATATTTATTAACGAAGTAATTGATAGTTAAAAAATTAATACTCAAAGAGACAATTCTAATTATAAAAATATACATCACTAAAGACTAAAAGTTAGAAGCTATAATTGAGAGCTATTTTTACAACGAAGGTGTCTTATGTGTGCAAACTTTAAACCTATTAAGAAAATACATGCCAATCAATTAGAGTTATTTGAACCCACTTTTGAATATAAGATGGATATTTTCCCAAGTGATGATTGTCCACTTATTTTATCTCATCAAAATGAGCTTGAGTGGCGAAAAGCTAAATTTGGAATGCTTCCCCCTTATGCCAAAGAAATCGCATTCAAATATGCAACTTATAATGCCAGAACAGAGACAGTAGAACAAAAGCGCTCTTTTAAACATGCTTGGTTAAATGATCAATTTGCGCTTATTCCTGTTGAAGCTATTTATGAACCTAAATATATCAATGGGAAAGCACATTGGTATGGTATTTTCCGTCAAGATGGGCAACCTTTTACCCTTGCTGCAATCTATGAAGAAACACTTATAGATGAACAGAAAGTTAGATCAATGTCGCTATTAACAATTAATGCTGATCATCACCCTTTCATGAAACAATTTCACAAACCTGATGATGAAAAACGTTCGGTTATTGTGATACCTGATAATCTTAGAAATGATTGGCTCAACTGTACTCATTCTGAAGCAAAAGACTTTTTCTTAGATATGCCTGCGAATGAATTTGCCTCAATGCCAAAAGCTGAAATGAAAAATTATGATTAAATCGGTTTAGTCGACTTAGGTTAGTCAGCCTTAAAAACTTATGCTATTCTTCGGGCACTTTTAAATGCCTCAAATCTCTATACCTATGACACTTACGCCACCTTAAGTTTATTTACCCCTATCCCTTGTAAATAACTCATCACTGTTTAGTGATGTGGTGTAGTCGCTTGTGTTGGTATATCACATCACTAGCCTTTTCAAAATTTTAAAACTTAGGCTATTTCTCATGTTATCGAATGTCCGAGAACAATGGTTCTCTAATGTCCGCGCAGATATTCTTTCTGGTCTCGTTGTCGGTCTTGCTTTAATTCCAGAAGCAATTGCATTTTCAATTATTGCGGGTGTAGATCCCAAAGTCGGTTTATATGCATCCTTTTGTATTGCCGTTATTATTTCTTTCGTAGGCGGTCGTCCAGCTATGATTTCGGCAGCTACGGGTGCCATGGCTTTGGTTATGACAACGCTAGTAAAGGAACACGGGCTTCAATACTTATTCGCTGCGACAGTATTAACTGGCGTCATACAGATTTTGGCCGGATATTTTAAACTTGCCAAACTCATGCGTTTTGTTTCTAAATCGGTGGTTATTGGATTCGTTAATGCCCTCGCCATACTCATCTTTATGGCTCAATTACCAGAATTGGTAAATGTGACATGGCATGTCTACTTACTAGTAGCAATTGGTTTAGGAATTATTTACCTTTTCCCCTATATTCCAAAAATTGGAAAGTTCTTTCCCTCACCTCTTATTTGTATTGTAGTAGTCACATTACTCGCTATTTTTTTAGGATTTGACGTTCGAACGGTTGGTGATATGGGCTCATTACCAGACACTTTGCCGATATTTCTAATTCCGAATATTCCTTTAAATTTAGAAACCCTCCTTATTATTCTTCCATATTCTTTAGCCCTTGCCGCGGTTGGCTTACTTGAATCAATGATGACTGCAACAATCGTTGATGAAATGACAGATACATCTAGTGATAAATTTCAAGAATGTAAAGGTCAAGGCATTGCAAATATCGCTTCAGGTTTTATGGGAGGTATGGCGGGTTGTGCCATGATTGGTCAATCAATGATTAATGTAAAATCGGGTGGTCGCACACGCTTATCCACTTTTTGCGCAGGTATATTCTTACTTATTCTCGTTGTATTTTTAAGTGACTGGTTAAAGGTTATTCCCATGGCCGCTCTGGTTGCCGTCATGATTATGGTATCAATTAGTACTTTTGAGTGGAGTTCACTGACTCAATTTAAAAATAATCCTAAAAGTAGTAATGTCGTTATGATCGCAACCGTTATTGTAGTAGTTGCTACCCATAACTTAGCGTTAGGTGTATTAACTGGGGTATTACTTTCAGCACTTTTCTTAGCAAATAAACTTGAAAATGATATTCGTATAGAAACTTCATTCGAAAATCAAGCTCGTCTATATGAATTAAAAGGTCAAATATTTTTTAGTTCATCTGAAAAATTTATGCAAGGTTTTAACTTTAAAGAAGATGTTAAAGAAGTCATTATTGATCTCACCCATTCTCATATTTGGGATGTGACCTCAGTTGCCATGTTAGATTCTGTTGTGAATAAATTTCAAAAGAACGGTATTCAGGTAACGGTTCGCGGTTTAAATGAAGCCAGCTCAATCATGATTGATAAATACGGTACTCATGCAAAAATCTAAAAAAAGGTCCTTCGGGACCTTTTCCAATTTCAAGACATACTTCTTATTAAGGTGATTTATATAACAATCGATTTGGGCTACCAGAAGGATTTTTTACCACATTACTACTTGCTTGATTTAACAGATTAGTTGAGATTGTCTGAGGTGTTGCTGTAGGTGTACTTTGCAACATTTCAGCTACGACTCCAACAACATGTGGAGTAGCCATTGAAGTTCCATTTAAAACTTTAGTTGCTGTATTGCTCCCAATCCATGAAGAATTGATCTGGCTTCCTGGCGCAAAAAT
Source organism: Acinetobacter sp. 22512 (assembly GCF_052044755.1). Taxonomy (NCBI): domain Bacteria; kingdom Pseudomonadati; phylum Pseudomonadota; class Gammaproteobacteria; order Moraxellales; family Moraxellaceae; genus Acinetobacter; species Acinetobacter sp. 22512. The sequence continues at coordinate 181,113 of NZ_JBQENP010000001.1, forward strand.
ATCAACGCAGCTTCCATAATTAGAATAACTCGCTCGTGTATCAGTATTATCTGTAGCAGCGACAGTAATTGCCTTACTTACTCTGGCAGGAGAAGAACTACATGCATCTGTATTCGAGTTTCCTGCAGCCACAACCATTACATAGCCATTATTAAATAAGTTTTCTACTGCACTATCTAAAGATGCGTTTGCTTCACCACCTAAAGATATATTCACTACAGCTGGCTTTTTACCATTTTTTAATATCCAATCTAAACCAGCAATCACATTACTCGAAGCACCAGAACCATCACATCCTAAAATCCGAATAGGCACTAAGCTTACATTCTTGGCAACCCCATAGGTACTACCACCAACTGTTCCTGCCACATGGGTACCATGACCATGACAGTCACTTGTTCCATTACCATCAGATATCGCGGTATAGCCACTTAATACCCGTCCAGAGAACTGTTGATGTGTAGACAATATTCCTGTATCAACAATATAAGCGGTTGTGCCTGAACCTGTTTGTAAGTACGAATAGGCTGAATCTAGAGGTAAGTTTCTTTGGTCAATACGATCTAGTCCCCAATCTGGGTTACTTTGCGTAGTCGCATCGACTTTCATGATTGTGTCATTTTCAATAGAAACGACTTTCGGATTTTTTTTCATTGCTTCAACAAAAGCAGTACCGGCAACATCGGGTAAATAAATTGCAAATCCTTTAAGTACAGCATCATAGGTCTGTAATACCTTCCCACCATGTTGTTTAGCAATACCTTGTGCAAACTCGTTAGAAGAACCCACATCCTTATTAAGAATAACAATATATTGATTTTTAATAATTCCTTTTGCTTCAGATGAGCCTAATACAGAATTTGTTGTAGCAGGTGCAGCATAGGTTAAATGACTCAGCGCTATTGCTAAAAGAAAAGTCGAAACTTGGCAAAACTTCATAGAAAATCTCCATATTTTTTACTTTAGACATCATTGTTATGATCAGTACAGTCTTTATATTTAGGGATTAACATCTTTAGAAAGGAATTTTTATTATATTCTCCATATATTATAACCACATCATGTTTTCATAAAACTTGGACCTATACAATGCTATTATCTTTTTTCATTTAAAATTGAGAACCAATTCAAATAAACCAATACATCAAACATTTTAGAATAAATAATTATCTTACTTTATTTATAATTTAGTTTAGGTGGGATGTATAATGTAAAAATATATAATCATTAAAAATAATATAAATGTAGAAATAATGAGATATGTTCCAGTTGTATTAAAGCTTTTTAAAAATTTCCAGATATCCATAAATAAAAATATAAAACAGTGAGTTATGAAAATTCTTGCAAATTACAATATAGCCTTCAACTAAAAGAGATTTACAATTTTTTAAACTATAGGTGTTCAGTATCAAATATGTAAAGATATATTGCAAAAATATGTGATAATTAATGAATATAATGTTTTTTAAATGGTTATAATTAATAAATACTAAAATCAATTATATTCTATAGCTTTTTAATTTTAGTTCTGGCAGTTCAACCTTACAACCAGCTAAATGATGCCTACAATTAACGCTATATTCGATAAAGCCATCTTTAATAAAGTAATTACAATATTCATTTATACTTATGATGGGATCAAATGTCGGTTTTTCCAAGTTACCATTAAAAAACCATTGGTTGCCGTTAGAGAAAGGATAATGTACAGGAATATAATGAAGATATCCGCAAGCAGGACACATATGTTTATACATGCCTCCTTCAAAATACTGTACTTTCATTAACACTCCTTTAAAAATAAAAAAGCCAACTCATAAGAGCCGACTAAACCATTTATTTACAGATGCAATATATTATTAAATTATGTGCTATAGCCTTCTCTCTTTTATTTTTCTGTTTTTAATTTATCTAACCTATATGACAAACTCATGAAGTTCCGAGTGTAATCTCACACTTTGTTAGTTTGGTAAAATATATTTTATATAATCTATTAATTAAATGATAATTCCAGTTAAATAATGAAAAGCAAATACTAGTTTGTTTCTTATTTGGCAGAGGGCTATGTGATTAACTCATATTAATCATTAAATAGATATTACCGCCATATCCAAGAACAAAATTCGATTTATCTTATTGTTTTTAAAAATCAAATAAAAAAGTCCGCATCTTGGGAAGCTACGGACTTGAAACTCAACTAAACAACAGCTAAACATTTTGCCGCTTAGTGAGAAAGCACTATCTTTTTAATCTAATTAAGTTCTATAGTCAGGTCAATAACGATACTTAATTTTTATAAAAATTAGGTTGAGTTGTGATTTATCTCACATTTTATCTTCTAATAAGTTTAATCTGTTTTTCTTTACTCAATTACATTCTATTTCAAACACTTAAATTAAAATATTATTAAAGTAATGATTTAAAATAGAATAATGGTTAATTTTAGCAATAAGCTTGAAAGAAACAAAATCCTGATCTTGCCTTTTCTTCATTTCAAAATAATTTTGGCTTTGCCATTTCAACTCATCAAGTTCGAGTTCACCACAGAAAATTGAACATGGAGTAGTAATTCGTTTTGACTGATGAACAGGGCTGTATTTTAAGATATCTTCGCTTGAAAGATTGAGAGCATGATTTAAATGTGTACTTTGTATAGGTTCCAGATCATAAATTCCACTTAACAAAACCATCTCAGATATGAGTGGATGGCCTAATGACAAAGCAGCCAGATGCGCCCCTGCCGAATGCCCAACCAAAACTACCTCATTAGTTTTACAGTCTTGTTCTCGAATAAAATCGAGAGCTTGATTAATTTGAGAAGCAATATCTGAAATTTTGCTTTGTGGGGCCAGATCATATTCTAAAAGAACGCACTGGACTCCTTTTGCTAGAACATACGGTACGATGAATGCAAAATCTGATTTATCACACCATTGCCAATATCCACCATGAATAAAAATAACAGTCTTTTTGGCTTGCTCTAATGGGAAAAAATCTAAAGTTGACCGTGAGTGCGTACCATATTGGATATCTGCAATATGGGTAAATTTTTGATAGCTCAACAAGCTTGTTCTTTTAAATTCTGCCAATATTTCATGTTCATTCGCTACGGTTCTAGAATTATCATATGGTCGCATAGGTGTCTCACTTCAAAGATTCTTCATGACTATTTAAAGCAAGCTTGGCTGATGAACGTTTTAAATAATAGAAAAATGTAAGAACAACAACTAATGGGACTCCAAACTGTAAAGTTGACTTGAATTCATTGGTAAACCACGTTGTGATCGTAATACTTAAAATTGCGATTAATCCTAACAAGGAGATTAACTGACTCGCTGGAACTTTAAATTTTAACTGTTCTCCTTTTCGCGCCATATTCCTTCTAAAAAACATATGGGTAACAAAAATACTGCCCCAAGTGAACAGTGCACCGAACATAGATAAAGCAATCATGATCGGGAATGCCGAGTTCGGATTAATGGTATAAATAATACTCGCAACTCCAATACCCACTGCTGATAATAGCAACGCGTTAATTGGTACGCCATTATGGCTAATACGACCAAATAGTTTCGGTGCATCACCTGCGCGTGACAAGCTAAATAGCATACGTGTCGAGATATACAACATACTATTCATGGCGGATAAGGCCGCGACAATTACAATAAAATTTAAAATACTGTCCGCATATGGAATACCTACAATTTTCATTACCATCACAAAAGGGCTGGTTGCGTCAGCTCCAATTAAGGTTATCCAAGGAACAAGGGCCACAATGAGAAATAAAGACAGCAAATAAAATAGGATTAAGCGAATTGCCGTACTTTTAAAAGCTTTCTTAACAGCTCTTTCTGGATCTTTAGCCTCACCTGCTGCAACAGCGATCATTTCAATACTTAAATAACTAAATATTGAAATGATTACTCCAATCCAGACTCCACTAAAACCATGAGGAAAAAAGCCCCCATGATCATTTAGATTAGAGACAACCTGAGCTGTTCCTCCATGACCTTGAGTCAAAATACCAATTGCTAAAAGAATAAATACAATAATTGCAAAGACTTTTATGGTCGAAAACCAATATTCAACCAACCCAAATGCTTTAACACTATATGCATTAACCACAAGTAAGGTTAGCGAAAAAAACGCAATCCAGACCCAGGAACCGACATCTGGAAACCATAATTTCATATAGTCTGCAACTGCTGTAATTTCTGTACCGACCGCTAATACAATACATGCCCAATAACAATAACGGACTAAAAACCCAGCAAGCGGACTTACATAATGCTCAGCATATGCCCCAAATGAGCCTGACGTAGGGTGCTGGACTGTCATCTCAGCCAAACAAGCCATAATAGCAAATGCGATTAAGCCTCCAATGGCATAACTCACAATGACGGCTGGGCCAGCAAAGCTAATTGCGAACTTGCTTCCCATGAACAGCCCTGTACCAATCGCTCCACCAATTGCAATCATTCCCATCTGTTTTGCGGATAATTTTTTATGTAAACCCGCTTCTCGATTTTGTATTTCATCAAAACTGCTCATAGGCCCTCCTAGCCATTTTTCTAATGTTGATCTCTAACGATCAGGTCACTTCACTGCGCACCAGATAACGTTCATTTTTCCATTCACTATTCAGCATAATTTGCTTAAGTTGTTGTACGGCATTCCAAATATCTTCAAATCCTAGATATAAAGGTGTAATTCCAAAACGTAATACTTCCGGCTCTCGATAATCCCCAATTACCCCACGAGCAATGAGAGCTTGAATAATTTCATAACCGAACTCATGCCTATAACTGACATGACTGCCACGATATTTATGATTTAAAGGTGTAATCAGCTCAAAACCAAACTGGGCACACTCTTGTTGAACAAGTTGAATAAACAAATCAGTTAATTTGAGTGATTTCACGCGTATTTGTTGCATATCAGCTTGTAAGAAAATATCGATACCACATTCAATTAGACTCATAGAAATGATGGGTTGAGTTCCGCACAAGTAACGGCGAATACTGTTAGCTGGTTCATAGTGCTGAGCCATATCAAAAGGTTTCTTGTGGCTCCACCAGCCTGAGAGAGGTTGCCAGAACTGATCACGATGCTTTCGATTTACCCATAACAACGCTGGAGAACCTGGGCCACCATTTAAATATTTATAAGTACAACCAATCGCAAAATCACTATTGCTCTGATTAAGATCCATAGGCACCGCACCAACCGAGTGACATAAATCCCAAATAATCAAAGCATCTTTAGCGTGAATTTGTTGATTAATAGATTCCATATCATAGAAATATCCAGTCCGATAATTCACATGAGAAAGAACAACAACCGCCACATCTTTTGCTAAAACACGAGATAAATCATCGGTGCCATCAATCAATTCAACTTGATAACCCTGATGAATCAAATCGATAAAGCCTTCAATAATATAAATATCGGTTGGAAAGGCATCTTTTTCTGCAACAATAATTTTACGTTCCGGAAATTTTTCAGCTTGAATTTTTACCGCTGCTGATAAAACTTTGAATAGATTTAGGGTCGTTGAGTCTGAAATAACCACTTCACCTTTTTCAGCACCGATAAGCTGCGCGACTTTATCTCCGAGTCTAGTCGGTAGTCCCCACCAATCGGCTTTATTCCAACTATTAATGAGGTCCTCACCCCACTCTTTTGCAATAATATGCTGAGCAACCTCTAATGATTTTTTTGGTCTTGCGCCTAAAGAATTCCCGTCTAAATAAATGATATTTTCTGGCAGTGCAAATTCATCTTTAAACTTTTTGAGTTCATCTTCCTGATCCCAATAGCAGCATTGTTCGTGAGTAATCATTTGTTATTTCACCTATTTTCAACATTTCCTTTGTATTTGAATTTTATCACGCCAATTCTTTCGATTTATTCGATAATATTTGATTAAAATTTGCTATTTTCGTATAAAATTCGAATTAAAATTAAAAAACATGGATGAAATTCGAAAATGAATGTAGATGCAATTGATCTTAAAATTTTAAAATATTTACAAGATAATGCTCGGTTAAGTAACCAAGAACTGGCCGATCTCGTTAACCTTTCGGCTTCAGCTTGTCATCGGCGAGTTAAAATTTTAGAAAGCAATGGTGTAATTGAAAAATATCAAGCGAAAGTTAATTATGAAAAACTAGGTATAAAAATTGAGGCAATTGTCGAAATAAAGCTTGCCCAACTCACAGAAAATGATCACAACTTCTTTTTAAGTCAGATCAAAAATTTTGATGAAGTCATTAATGCATATATTATTACTGGCGAATCTAATTATGTTTTACACGTTGCGACCAAAGATTTGAGTTCTTTTTCTCATTTCGTCATTAATACCTTAAATAAAATAAAAGGTGTAGTGAGCATCAATTCCAAGATCATTTTACAAAAGATTGTGCAAAAACCACTTTAATCCCTTATTTTTATTAAAGAGACATCTCATGATCGAAACAAAACGTTTAATTTTAAGACAATGGAAAGAAAGTGATGTTGAGCCTTTTATAACAATGGGCTTGGATCAAGATGTTATGCAATTTTTCCCAACTCTATTAACACCCCAAGAAAGCCTTAATTTAATCCAAAAAATTTCATCTCTAATTAATGAAAATGGTTGGGGCTTCTGGGCAGTAGAATTAAAAGAAACCCATCAATTTATCGGGTTTATTGGTTTACATAGCCAACCTGAACAATTTGACTTTTCTCCTTGTGTGGAAATCGGGTGGCGACTTGCAAAAGAATTCTGGAAACAAGGTTATGCAACTGAAGGAGCAAAAGCGGCTTTAGACTATGGTTTTAATGTACTGAATTTAGATAAGATCGTTTCATTTACCGCTAACATAAATATACCCTCTCAAGCCGTCATGGAAAGACTTGGAATGCACAAAGTTAAAAACTTTGATCATCCCAAGGTTCCTCTCCATCACCAACTAAAAGCACATGTGTTATATGAAATTACGAGCTCTTCATTTATTTTTTGATTAAAGTCAAAATTTTAAATTATTAATAAAAATTTTCTTAATCATCGAAATCATAGCCAACAGATGTAGAGCACTCCCAATACTCATGGATTTTACTCGCGATATCATCTTTTCCCATTGTAGTGAGTACATAAAAGAGTTTAGCCTCTTTATTTTTTCTTAGTATTAATAGGTTGTAGTAATCATACTCAGGCCCATTAAGACCTAAGGTTGGCTGTGCTTCACAGTGCTTTTCTGCTTTGTAATGCCATTCAAGCTTATAAGTATCAAGGCCATCAGCAGCATTGATTACAATACCGTCATTGGCTCCGCCAATAAATCCAATTTTCATTGCTTTCTCTAAATTCTTATTAGGGTTAATTTTAAATATAACTTTAAACAAGTATCCTTCAATTTATAAAATGTATGTCAATACGTATCCTATGTAAGCAAAATTAACCATAAATATAGATGACTTTTAAGATTTCTTAATTGCAAAACTTTGGCTGCCTATTTTTACTTTAAACACAGGAAAAGTTTTCTATTAAAAAGCATTTATTATTGTTTTTTGTTTGCAAAATTACACGCTATAATTTTCAAATCATTTATCCTCCTTACCCATCACATTAATCAAAACACCTTTTGAAAGAATTAATGGGTGGAGTTTTAAATTAATTTTATATCTCGAAGTTTCTTTAATTAATGATTTTAAAAAGGATATATGGTAGATGTGTCTTAAAAAATTTGCTTTAAATGATTTTGGAGATATTTAGATATGTCTAAAATCGTAATGTTTGACATGGATGGTACGCTATTAGATCTCGCTTTTGATGATTTCATCTGGAATGAATGTCTTCCTAAGCGACACGCAGAGATACATCAACTTCCACTCGCCCAGAGCCAAAAAGCACTATATCAGTTTTATCTAGCACATAAGCATACACTTGTTTGGTATTCATCAGCTTATTGGACCAAAACTGTAGGCGTTGATGTACTCAAATTACAGCAAGAATTTCAGACAAAAATTCAAGCTCGGTCTGGTTGTATTGAGCTTCTACAGGAACTGAAAAAGCAAGGATATAGTTGTTGGTTAGTTACAAATGCCGATCATGCAAGCTTACAGTTAAAGCTCGATAATGTTGCAATTAAACACTTCTTTGACGTAATCGTATCGAGTGAACAAATTGGTTATGCAAAAGAAGATATTCATTTTTGGCAAGAGCTCCAAAAATTACACCCTTTTGACCCAGACGTAACCATTTTTATTGATGATACAGCTCCTGTACTAAAAACAGCTGAAAAATTTGGTATCAAGCACTTGTTTACTATCTTGCAGCCCTCAACTCTAAAGGATGTAAGAAAGCATGAAGATTTAGAATATAAAGCGCTAGATCGACTTACAGAATTGCTGTCTATATTGAATCAAATTGATAGAAAGGATAATGATGTCAAAATCGCTTGAAAACGATGCTGTAGAGACCATGCGTATCGACAAATGGTTATGGGCTGCTCGTTTTTTTAAAACTCGTTCAATTGCTAAAGCAGCAATCGAAGGAGGTAAAGTACATCACAATAATGAGCGTGTAAAAGTTTCCAAAGAAATTCGTGTTGGAATGGAACTGATTATTCAACAAGGTTTTGATAAAAAAACCGTTGTCGTAAAAGCGCTTTCGAACACACGTGGTCCAGCACCAGTTGCCCAGCAACTTTATGAAGAAACAGAAGTAAGTATTGCTAGACGGGAGTTGATTGCATCCCAACGAAAATTGCATAATCTTGCTCGACCTGATCATAGACCGAGTAAAAAGGATCGTAGACAGATTAATCGGTTTAAACAGGACAATGATCAACACTGGTCGTATGGTGATGAATAAAAACGTCGAGTTGTGTCGCACACACACAGACAACACATAGAAGCTATAGAAAAAATCTGTCACTATTAGCCCTGTGAAACAAGTTGAGATTCAATGCATCCACTTGGGTTAAACGTGATGAACTTAGAGTATTGAGGTTTTTGAGATGGATGAGAATAAAAGCAAAGCATTACAAGCCGCGCTAAGTCAAATTGAGAAACAATTTGGCAAAAATACGGTGATGCGTCTCGGTGACAACACTGTTCAAGCAGTTGAAGCTGTATCTACAGGTTCTTTGACGTTAGATATTGCATTGGGGATTGGCGGTTTACCGAAAGGTCGTATCGTTGAGATTTATGGTCCAGAATCTTCTGGTAAAACCACAATGACTCTCCAAGCGATTGCACAATGTCAAAAAGCTGGTGGTACTTGTGCATTTATCGATGCAGAACACGCATTAGATCCACAATATGCACGTAAACTCGGTGTGGACATTGATAATCTACTTGTATCGCAACCTGATAACGGTGAACAAGCACTTGAGATTGCAGACATGCTAGTTCGCTCTGGTGCAATTGATTTAATCGTTGTCGACTCAGTGGCTGCTCTTACTCCTAAAGCAGAAATTGAAGGCGAAATGGGTGACTCTCACATGGGCTTACAAGCTCGCTTAATGAGTCAGGCATTACGTAAAATTACGGGTAACGCTAAACGCTCGAACTGTATGGTTATTTTCATTAACCAGATCCGTATGAAAATTGGTGTAATGTTTGGTAGCCCTGAGACTACGACTGGTGGTAACGCATTGAAGTTCTATGCTTCTGTACGTTTAGATATCCGCCGTATTGGTCAGGTCAAAGAAGGTGATGAAATCATCGGCTCTGAAACTCGAGTTAAAGTTGTTAAAAACAAAATGGCTCCTCCTTTTAAAGAAGCTATTTTCCAAATCTTATACGGTAAAGGTACAAACCAGCTTGGCGAACTTGTAGATTTAGCTGTACAACAAGATATCGTGCAAAAAGCAGGCGCTTGGTATTCATATCAAGGCAATAAAATTGGCCAAGGTAAAAACAATGTTATCCGCCACTTTGAAGAAAATCCTCAAATGGCTGGAGAAATTGAAAAGATTATCCGTGAACAACTGCTAACTACGGGTACTAATGGTGCTGTACAGGTGGAAGATGAAGAAGAAGATCTTCTATTAGAGTCTTAATTACCGCTAATAAGTCTTAAAACGCCCTTCGGGGCGTTTTTTACAAGGAAATATTAAATATGTTCAAAAGAACAGAAGAACAGCCCCAACAACGCGCTTTGCTAACAGGTCAACGTTTGCGCTCATATGCTTTTGCGTTATTGACTCGTCGAGATTATTCGAAAGCAGAACTTATCGAGAAATTGAATCGTTATGCACAAAACCCTGAAGAGGTTAAGCAACTTGTTGAAGAGTTATCTGAGCAAAATTATCAAAGTGACCAACGCGTTGCAGAACTAACATTGGCTAGCCAAATTCGTAAAGGCAAAGGGCCAAAACGCATCAAACAAGCTTTAAAAACTAAACAAATCGAAAATGATTTAATTGCAGATGAAATTCATAATATTGATTGGGTGGAACAGGCTTATCAACTTAAAGTGAAAAAGTTTGGTGAAGAAGTAGAAAAAGATCCTAAACTTAAAGCAAAACAGATGAGGTTTTTACAATATAGAGGATTTGATTTAGATGTAATTATGAAGGCAATCCAACGGAGATCGGATTAGAAGATGGTGGTAACCCCACTAGCAAAACTTCGGCACATCATAGATCTGCTACCGTTGCTACCTTCCGGTCCTGGCGGGGTTCACAGAGTACAATTGCGAAGCCACCAGCGGGGCTACCATTGCAAAACAGAGTATAGAGATTTTTAAAAGAGTTGCAAGCCTTCTTCTCAATTTTAAGCAAGTTTATGTTTCAATTGATTAATTCATCGTCAAAAACATATAAATTCCTAGAATCTCTTATCTTATATTCTTTCTTGATACTTATTTTGAATAAAATATGCTTGAAGATTGTAAACTATTCTTGCATTTATATTGTTAGCTGTTTTAATTGCAATGATCAATTAAAACCTTAGATAGCTAATGTGAATAGTTTACATATTCCCTTCTCAAGTTAGCTTTTACATAAAATTATGGACCTATACTCATGCGATTGATGAAGCATTCTTTATTATTTATTGCCTTAATGAGCACTACTTCTCTCTATGCCAATATTCCAATTGAATCGCGCGGTTTAAGTCAAAGTGGTGGTAGTTCAACTAACACTTCATCGAATAACGCTTCAGTCCCTAGTAATTTAAATTGGGAATTGATGCAAAAAAACCAACAATTAGAAAATGATATACGTACCTTACGCGGACAGTTAGAAGAACAATCGAATGATATTGAACAACTGAAAAAAGATTTATCTAATCGCTATACTGATTTAGACCAGCGTTTGGAATTACTAAATCAAAAAGTAGATCCAGAAAGTGCAGCACCAGACAATACAGCAAATAGTGATGCTACAGCTACCGGAAGCTCAGAAGCTCCTCCTACCGACAATAAAGCAGCTAGTACTACTACAACTGCTGCAAGTCAAGTTACTTCCCCTTCACAAACGCAAGTAACACAACCAGCTTCATCGCCTGCTACGCAAAATCAATCGAACCCTGTAGAACTTGAAAAAGCAGCTTATACTGTCGCTTTAGATGCCTACAAACAAGGTGGAGCGAAAAAAGCGATTGCTCCAATGCAAAACTTTATCAAAAATCATCCTAATAGCGTTTATACAGGCAATGCCTATTTTTGGTTAGCCGAGTTTAATTTAGCAACTGATCCGGTAAATTATAATGAAGCTAAAAAGAACTATAATGTAGTCGCTACGCAATACCCAAATTCTAGTAAAGCTCCTCGCGCGCTTTATCAACTCTACAGTATTGCCAAAGATGTTGATAAAAACACTGTATCAGCAAACCAATATAAAGCTAAAATTTTAAGTCAGTATCCAAAATCTGAAGAAGCCAAATTTTTTAACAAATAAAAGTTTTTAAGAAAAAAAGACACCGCAGATTGCGGTGTCTTTTTTTGAATATCTCGGCTTAACGCACAATACCACGTTCTGATTGCTCAACAGAGTCAATTAATAATTGAGCTTCTGGAACATTCGGAAGAATATCATTTTTAATCTGCTCAACAGCTTGAACAGAAGTCAGGCCTGATTTAAAAATCAATTTATAAGCTTCTCTAAGGCCTTGAATTGTATCCTTAGACCAACCCTTTCGGCGCATACCTTCTATATTAATACCAAACGCATGTGCTGGATTACCAGATGCCATAACATACGCTGGCACATCTTTTAAAATTAAAGATGCTCCACCAACCATACTGTAAGAATCGATTTTACAGAATTGATGAATTCCCGAATTACCACCAATAATGACATGATCACCAATATGGACGTGTCCAGCAACACCAACATTATTTGCGAAAATATTATGATCACCAACAATACAGTCATGTGCAATATGCGTATTAACCATCAATAAGTTATGACTACCTATTTTAGTTAAAGCATTATCTTGTACAGTTCCTCTATGTAAACTGCAATGCTCACGAATTAAATTATGATCTCCAATCTCTAACCAAGTTTCTTCACCTTGATATTTCAAGTCTTGGCAAATTTCACCAACACTTGCAAACTGGAAAATCTCATTATTTTGACCAATTTTGGTAAAACCACCAACTACAACATGTGAATGTAATTTAGTACCAGCGCCAATTGTCACATTTGGACCAATAATACAATAAGGTCCTATCTGGACATCCGGGGCAATCACTGCAGATGGATCAATAATGGCCGTAGAATGAATTAAATCGTGATTGCTCATGCCTGCTCTGTTTTTTGGTGTGAAATCATAATTTCAGCGGTTGTTGCTACAATACCGTCAACGGTAGCCGTACAGTTATATTTGTAGATACCGCGTTTTTGCATTACTAATTCAGATTTTAATACAAGTTGGTCGCCAGCAACTACTTGTTTTTTAAATCTTACCTTTTCTGCACCAGCAAAGAGGAATAAAGAACCTGGTTTTGGCGTCTCATTGTTCATAATAAAACCTAGAACGCCCGAAACTTGAGCTAATGCTTCTACAATTAGAACACCCGGCATAATTGGATATTCTGGGAAATGTCCTTGTAGGAACTCTTCATTGATAGAAACATTTTTATAACCAACAATACTATTGTCAGTAACTTCAGTCACACGATCAACCAATAAGAAAGGATAACGATGCGGCAAATATTGACGAATCGTTTGAATCTGCATTGGTAATTCAGGGATGGCAAATTTAGGTGTAGTTGACTCGGTCATAATATTCTATTTACGCAAATTAAAAGTTGATTCAAGAGACTCTATTTGAGCTTGTATATGATCAAGTCGTTTAGTGATTTGGGTCAATGGCACATCTGCTAATTGTCGCAAGCGCACAATTGTCTTTTTCCAATGACTATTTTCAAATAATCCAATTCCTGAAGAATAGGTACCAGCTTCAGAAATATTTTTTGTGACCATTGACATTCCAGTTAAAGTCACATTATCAGTGATTGAAAGGTGACCAGACACACCACAGGCTCCTGCAAGAATACAGTTTTTGCCAATTTTAGTGCTTCCAGCAATTCCACATTTAGCAGCAATAGCTGTATTGGAACCAATATGAACGTTATGTGCGATTTGCACAAGATTATCAATAATTACCCCATCTTCCAAAATCGTATTATCTAGTGCCCCTCGATCAATACTACAATTTGATCCAATACGGACATCATTACCAATAATAACTGAACCTAATTGTGCGATACGATGCCATTTACCTTGATATGGTGCAAATCCAAAGCCTTCACTACCAATCACAGTACTTGCATGAACTCGAACACGATCAAGTAATTTAGAACCGCCAGTAATAGTGACATGAGAATCGATAAAACAATCCTTGCCAATTTCTACATTATCATCCAGACGAGTATGAGACTGAATAATCGTGTTCTCACCTACTACACAATTTTCACCAATTACAACGTAATGGCCAATATATGCTTTTTCAGAAATAATTGCAGAAGGATGAATTTGAGCAGTACTTTCAATACCTATTGATGTGATCTTTTTATCAAAAGCATGGGTAAGGATGGCAAAAGCCAAATATGGATTATCAACAATAATAAAATTTTGTTTATCAGTAAGCTGTTCTTTAATAGAGCTTGTAACAATGTACGCACCCGCACGGCTAGTCTTTGCTTGATCGATATACTTTTCGCCATTTACGAAAGTAATATGAGAAGGTTCAGCATTTTCTAAACTTGCCAGATTTATAAATTGAAGACTACCCGCACCGACTAACTCACCATTAACTAGGTGAGCTAGTTCATCTAAACGATAATGTTGCACTTTCATTAATTTATTTCATTGAATTAACCTTTTGTATCATTTTATCAGTTAAATCATATTTAGCGTCATAGGCAACGGTCGAATTTTTATTCAAAATGAAGTCAAGATTATTTTCTTTTCGTAATTGTTCAGCTGCTTGCTTCACACGAGTCTCAAAAGTTGAGTTCATTCCTTGCAAACTAGTTTGAACTTTAGACTGCAAACCTTGTTGAGTCGAATTAAATTCATTTAATTTTGACTGATATTGAGTTTGAAGCTTCTTAATATCATCTTCTTTCATTTTTTGCCCTTGAGTTTGGGCTTGACGCTGAAGGCCTTCTAACTCTTTACCCAACTGCTCAAGACGAGTTGTTGTTGGTTTAACAGATTGATTTAAACTTGCATTTTGTTGTTTTAAATAAGTACTACTTTCAACAACTTTAGCAAGATCAATAACACCATAACCAGCAGCATTAGTCATAGCAGAAATTGTAAGGCCTAACCCTAACATTAATATATTTAATTTTTTCATCTTAATTTGTGTCCTTATTTCATTGTTTAGTCAAGTCGTACTTAGAAAGTACGACCGATTTCAAACTGAATCTCTTTAGTTTCGTCACCAGGCTTATCATTTAACGGGAATGCATAGCTAAGAGATAATGGCCCAATCATAGTGATCCATGTAAAACCAACACCTACGCTATAACGCATATTACCTAAATCAAAACCGTAGTTATCTTCACAGTATTTTTTAGCATCTGCTATTTGCTGCCCATTCATAATCATAGAATAAGAGCCAACATCACACTTAGTATCAAATACTTGACCACCTTCAGCAAAAATGACTGGTCGTACTTGGCGAGTCCAGTCCCCTTTGAAAGGTAACGGTAAAGCTAATTCAGTACCAAATTGTACTAAAGCATTACCCCCCACCTCTTCTGGAGAACCGTCATTTTGCTTGGTTTCTTGTAAGTTTACACTTGCATACTTAGGACCCAAGGTACTGTTATCATAACCCCGAACAGAACCATAACCACCTGCATAGAAGTTTTTATAGAATGGTAAATCATTACCATAGCCAAGTTTACCGTAACCACGCAATACGAAACCAGTATTACTAATTGGCCAAAATGCCTGTGCATCATAAGTTGCTTTTTGATAGTCAACATCACTACCTGGCAAACCAATTTCAAGACCTACACGATGTGACATACCTGAAGTAGGGAAAATAGGACGGTTTAAAGTATTGTATGACCAACCTAAATTTAAGTTATATGTAAAGAACTCACCATCAAACGCATTATCATATTGTTCTTCTGGGACCTTACATTCCCCCTTCTCAGTATCATACTGCGACTCACCATTTAAGGTTGGACAATATGAACCCTTACTTGTTGCTTTACCACCATTTGCTAACAAATAATCACGCACATAAGTAGAGACATAAGGACCAGTCGTTACTTTAGTATTATCAATACCTAAAGAGGCACTTAGGCTTTGGTTTTCATCAATTGGGTAACCAAAACTTAAACTACCACCGAAACTATCGGTAACGTAATTATTAACGTTATAGTCATCATTTAACTTTGTTTTACGGTAATAAACATTATAACCGCGGCTTACACCATCAATAGTGAAGTAAGGGTCAGTAACACTTAAGTTATAGTAGTCTTGAGTTTCAGAGCGAGATAAATCGATCGAAACACGATTACCCGTTCCCATAAAGTTAGTTTGACTCAAACCTGCCTGGAATGTGATACCACCACTTTGTGAGTAACCTACCGCTAATGTTGTAGTTCCCGAGTGTTGCTCTTCAACATTTACGTTTAAATCCACCTGATCTGGTGAATTTGGAATACGAGCTGGTTTAATATCAACTGTTTTGAAGAATCCAGTACGCTCTAAACGAACCTTGGACAAATCAATTTTTTCATTACTCGCTAAAGCGCCTTCCATTTGACGCATTTCACGACGCAATACTTCATCGGCAGTTTTACTATTACCTGTAAAGTTAATACGACGTACGGTTACTTGCTGACCTGGGTTTACATAATAGTTCAAGTCAACAACACCCGTTTCATTATTAATTTGCGGAACGACATTTACATCTGCAAAGTAATAACCAGCATTACCATATTTACGCAATAACAATTGCTTAACAGCATTTACTTTTTCTTGAGAATAGGTATCCCCATCTTTATAAATTTTCAAAGCTTGCAGTTCTTCAGGTTTATAAAGTGCGTCACCTAAAAACTTGGTTTGACCAAATTTAAACTGGCTACCTTCCTCAACAGCAACTTCAATAAAGATATTCTTTTTATCTTCACTAATATTAAGCTGTGAGTTATTGATATGAAAATTGATATAACCTTTATTCAGATACATAGCGCGCAAAGCTTCAAGGCTCGCTGCCATTTTCTCTCTAGCATAACGGTCATTACGGGTTACAACTGAAGCCCAACCACTTTCTTTAACTGCGAAAGCTTGTTTAATTTCACTGTCTTTAAAAACAGTATTACCAATAATATTGATATTAAAAACTTTAGCTGCCGTACCTTCATTAAAATTTAATTTAAGTTCAACACGGTTATTTGGGCGAGCTATAGTATCAACAGTTACATCAGCATCATAACGGCCTTGCTGAGTATATTGCTGCTCTAATTCAGTTTCAATTGTTTGTAAAGCTGACTTCTTAAAAACTTCGCCTTCAGCAATGCCCATTTTTTTGAGGCCTTGCTCTAAAGCCTCTTTAGGAATAAGTTTGTTACCCTTAAATTCAAGTTTTGAAATAATCGGGCGCTCTACGACATTGAAAACTAAAGTATCGTTATCTCTTGATGCTTTAATATCGTCAAAAAGTCCAGTGGCATACAATGTTCGAATTGCTTCTGCGATCATCGGTTCATTAACGCGATCGCCACTGTTGATTGGCAACATGGTAGAAACATTTGCAGGAGTAAGACGGACCAAACCATCTATACGAATATCTCGAACAACGAAATCATCAGCTGCATATGCTTGTTGTACCGCTGCCATAGCGCTAACAAGTGCCAAAGGCATTAAAAAATGTGTGTGCCGCATGCCAGTTTTTCCAGTAAGTTATAAATCCATATACGTTTACAAACGCATAAAATCGTTAAATAAAGCTAAAAGCATCATACTACCGAGCAGTACCATACCAATTTTTAGACCAAACATTTGTATTTGTTCAGAAACAGGCTTACCACGAATAGCCTCAATAATGTAATAAACGAGATGTCCACCATCTAGCATTGGAATTGGTAATAAATTTAAAATTCCAAGACTTACACTCATTAAAGCCATAAATGAGATGAAAGTCTGCCATCCCATTTCTGCACTTTGTCCCGCTACTTTCGCGATTGTAATTGGTCCAGAAAGATTCTCTAAACCAATTAAACCCTTAACCATTTTTACTATCGAACTCAATATCATGCTAGAGATTTGGCCAGTCTTATCTAGCGACATCTGGAAAGCTTGTATTGGAGTATATTGAATTGTTTGCTTATATTCGTCAGGAATTATAATTTTTCCTGCATCACTTTTTACGCCTAAGACACCGCTCACTTGCCCCATATTGTCACGCTTTCCTTGAGGCATGACTTGCAAATGAACGAGTTGACCATTACGCAACACATCAATACTTAGTAATTTTTCTGGTGAATGTTGCACAACTTCCACAACATCAAACCAATCTTTCATCGCTTGACCATTAATGGATACAATACGATCACCGACTTTTATTCCTTGTCGAATTGCTGCTCCATCTGCAGTCAACTCAGTTACAACAGCGGGAATAACAGGACGATAAGGTGAAAAGCCTAATACATCTAAAGCTGATTCATTTTGGTTTTTTAAAAAATCTTTAATGGGTAAAACAATATTTTTCTCAGTACCTGCACGATCTACATCGATATTCAAGCTACCAGTTTCACCTACACGATCAATCAAAGCAAAGTTAAGTTTTTCCCAAGTTTGCGTTTCCTTTCCATCAACAGCAATAATCTTGTCACCTACTTGTAGTTGAGCTGTAGCAGCTGGCGAGTTGGGTACAACCTTACCCACTCTTGTATTTAGTTGTTCCTGTGCTGGTAAAAATAAAATCCAAAAAAGTAAAACAGCAAAAATCAAGTTAATTAAAGGCCCAGCCGCAACAATTGCTATACGCTTCCATGGTTTTTGACGGTTAAATGCATAAGGTAAATCTTGCTCTGCAACATTACCTTCGCGCTCATCGAGCATTTTTACATAACCGCCTAGAGGCAAAGCTGAAAGTTGGTACTTAATTCCAGATTTTTTTGAGGTCCATTTAAGTAATGTCGGACCAAAACCAATAGAATAAACTAGAACCTTAACACCAAGTTTTCGTGCCACCCAATAGTGACCGAACTCATGAATTGCAATTAATGGACCGAGCAAGAGAGCTGCTGCTGCAATCATAAATAATGCGCTCATTTCAGCCTCCTATACTTGATATATACTGCTGTGCTACATGTCGTGCTACTTCATCTTTATTCAAAATAGACTCGATATTATCAGCAACTGAGTTTTCCAATTTTTGCAAAGTATGCTCTACCACTTGTGGGATATTTGTAAATCCAATCTGTTGGTTTAAAAATGCAGCAACGGCAACCTCATTTGCAGCATTTAAAATAGTAGGTGCCAGCCCTCCTGAACGCATTGCCTGACGGGCTAAATCCAGTGCTGGAAATTTCTGGATATCCGGTGCTTGAAAATTAAGCTGAGAATACTCAAATAAATCTAAAGCAGGAACATTAGTCTGTAAACGTTCTGGCCATGCTAATGCATGGGCAATCGGTGTACACATGTCTGGATTACCCATTTGAGCCAATGTTGAACCGTCAACATATTGCACCATAGAATGAATAATACTTTGTGGATGAACAACAACTGTAACAAAATGTTCAGATATTGAAAACAAATGACACGCCTCGATCAACTCTAACCCTTTATTCATAAGAGTAGCTGAGTCAACTGAGATTTTCTGTCCCATAGACCAGTTGGGATGCTTACAAGCCTGCGCAGGAGTAACTTTTTCTAACTGTTCTAACGAATGGTTTAAAAATGGTCCACCTGAAGCGGTCAATAAGATTCTTGATACGCCCTGTTGCGGTTGTCCATTTCTTTCAGCCTCTAAATAATTATGAGGTAATGACTGAAAAATAGCGTTGTGTTCTGAATCTACCGGTAATAATAATGCCTGATGATCACGTGCTGCTTGCATCATGATTTCACCAGACATGACCAAAGCTTCTTTATTAGCAAGCAATACGCGTTTACCAGCTTTTACAGCCGCTAATGTTGGTAATAAACCAGCTGCTCCAACAATTGCAGCCATAACTACATCAACATCTGGATGAGATGCGATACTTACCAGCCCTTCCTGATCAGTCAAAATTTCAATATTTTGTAATTCACTCTTTACAAATAAAGCTGCTAATTCGTCAACTTTTTGCTTTGGAACAACTACAACTTTTGGTTGGAATTGTTTACATATGTCAACCAATTCAGAAATTCGACTATGAGCTGAAATTGCAAATACTGAATACTTATCAGGATGTTGATTTAAAATTTTTAAGGTACTTTGCCCAATGGAACCGGTTACACCCAATATGCAAACAGATTGTGTCATTTATAAATCTACACCAATAAGTTTTAATATATACATTCCCGTTGCAAAGATCGGGGCTGCAGCAAGTAAAGAATCAATACGATCTAAAACACCACCATGACCAGGTAGTACACGTCCAGAATCTTTAATACCAGCACGACGTTTAATCATTGACTCAAATAAATCACCCAACACTGAACCGAATACTGTAATCAGTGACAAGATAAGAAACAGAATTTGCTGAATTAAAGTTAAATTTAGATACTGATATTGCACAACCAACATTACCAGTATGGTCGTGACAATACCACCATACAAGCCTTCTACTGATTTGTTCGGACTAACGGTTGGAGCTAATTTTCTTTTACCAAATTTACGACCAACAAAGTAAGCACCACTATCTGCACCCCACACGAGTAAGAACAGATACATTAACCACCATGGCGAACTTTGCCAAACAACAAAAATTGAAGTTACCGCAGCACAAACTAAAATAATGCCAATTACATATAGAGTAGCGTTATACCACCCATCAAATTCAGGAAAAGATTTGACCCAATAAACGCTTACAAGCCAAGTCAAAATTGAAGCTGACCACAAAAGTAATGCAATATCATGGAAAAATAGAGCAACGCCCGAAACGAATGCAACAAGCAGACCGTAGCACCAAGCTTTTGGCTTTACAGCATTTACAGTTTCATGGGGCATTAATTTATACCATTCATACCCCGCAACCCCTGCTGCTACAATCATAAGAACCAACATTGGATAATGTGATTGCGTAGCAAACATACAGCCTAAAACAACTGCGACAAGTACCAATGCGGTAACAATCCGCTCTAACATTATAAGTTCTCTATTTTCTCTTGCTGAATTTGTTCAGATGTTTTGCCAAAACGACGCTCACGCCCTGAAAAAACATTCAATGCATGATCGAATTCTTGTACTGTAAATTCTGGCCATAAAGTATCAGTAAAATACAGTTCAGCATATGCTGCTTGCCATAACAAGAAATTAGATATGCGATAATCTCCACCTGTACGGATCAATAAGTCCACAGCTGGCAGATCGTTTAGACTGACATATTTTTCGAACAAATCAACATTTATTTGATCAGCACCAAATTCACCACGGGAAACCGCTTCAGCAACTTGTTTTGCTGCATTTGCAATATCCCACATCCCGCCATAGCTCACAGCAATAGTTAAGGTCATAGTGTTATGGTGTGCTGTCTGTTGCTCTGCATCTTCCATTAAGACAACTAGGTGTGACGGTAATCTGGAACGATCACCGATGAAACGCAAAGCAATATTAAATTTCTTCATGCGAGGTATTTGCTCATGAATAGTTTCTTCAAGAAGCTTCATAAGCAGATCGACTTCAAATTGTGGTCGATTCCAGTTTTCGCTTGAAAATGCAAACACCGTTAAAGCACGAATACCTGTTTTTTTACAATGTTCAACGATAGGATCAAGAACATTTTTACCCTCTCGATGCCCATCACCTTTTTGCATTTGATTTTTTTTTGCAAAGCGGTTGTTGCCATCCATGATGATGGCAACATGCTTAGGAAGATGATACTCTTCTGAATCGGTCATAAAATTTAGACCTTCATCAATTCTGCTTCTTTCGCTGCAAGACGCTTGTCTACTTCTGCAACATATTTGTCAGTGATTTTCTGGATATCATCACCTGCACGGCGCTCATCATCTTCAGAGATTTCTTTCTCTTTTAATAATGCTTTGATATCACCTAATACATCACGACGAATATTACGAATTGCAACTTTTGCATTTTCAGCTTCGCTACGCGCAATTTTTTGCATATCACGACGTGTTTCTTCAGTTAATGCAGGTAAAGGTACACGAATTGCATCCGCAGTAATCGGGTTTAAACCAAGATCACTCTCACGAATTGCCTTATCAATAGCTGAAACCATTGTACGTTCAAATGGCTGAACAAGAAGTGTACGAGAATCTTCAACCCCAACGTTTGCCACTTGATTTAAAGGCACATCAGAACCGTAGTAAGGAACCATTACCCCATTTAAGATTGATGGGTGTGCACGGCCGGTACGAACTTTAGCAAACCCTAGTTCCAAAGACTCAAGAGTTTTCAACATACGCTGTTCGCTGTCTTTTTTCAGATCGTTAATCATATGATCTACCTTACTTATTTATTCAAGGATGTTTTAACAAATTTAATTTAGCGCTAGTATAAAGAGCTTTCGTCAACACGTACATTATTTAGTAACGCGTGTACCTTCTTTTTCGCCCATGACTACTGACAATAGCGCGCCTGATTTATTCATATCAAAAACTTGTAATGGCACATTATGGTCACGACATAAACAAATAGCTGTCAAATCCATAACACCAAGTTTTTCGTCTAATACTTGATCAAAGGTTAAATGATCATATTTAACTGCATCTTCGTATTTACTTGGATCTTTATTATATACGCCATCTACTTTGGTCGCTTTTAGAATTAAATTTGCTTCAATTTCAATTCCGCGTAAGCAAGCTGCCGTATCAGTCGTAAAGAATGGATTTCCTGTACCAGCAACAAAAACACAAACTTCACCTTGACTCAAGTGACGAATCGCATCACGACTTGAATAAGACTCCACTACTGTACCAATTGGTAATGCAGACATAAGGCGAGTTCTGATATTACGGCGAACTAATGCATCACGCATAGCCAAACCGTTCATTACAGTTGCAAGCATACCCATTTGATCGCCTGTTACACGACCAACCAAGCCATCCTTTTGCAACTGACTACCACGATACAAGTTACCGCCACCAACAACGATACCCACTTGCACACCCAAGCCAACTAAGTGAGCAATTGAAAGGGACATTTGGTCAAGAACTTGGGCATCAATACCCATGTCTTTGTTACCTGATAATGCTTCACCAGATAGTTTTAATAAAATGCGTGAATAACGGGGGCTAATTGTTTCCGCCATGAGTTTGCTCCAAAACCTCTTAAACTGAATGCTTTTTTTGAATCGTTATCGATTAAACCGACTTAATTTTAATTAACTTTGCAAATAAGTCGTATTCATCCGCATCGGTGATTTCGACTTCCAACATATCGCCTAGTTGAATAATGCTCTTATCGATATCTTCTACAAAGACATTACCGTCAATTTCCGGAGCATCGGCATAAGAACGTGCAACAGCAACAGGATATTCATCTTCCAAACTATCGACTAACACAGTCATCGTTTGACCAATACGTTTTTGCAACTTAGCAGCAGAAATTTGTTGCTGCACTTGCATAAAGCGCTCGTAACGCTCTTGCTTAATTTCTTCAGGCACATGATCGGGTAAATCATTTGCCGTAGCGCCTTCTACTGGTGAGTAGGTAAAGCAGCCAACACGATCAAGTTCAGCTTCAACTAACCAATCGAGCAATATTTGAAAATCTTCTTCAGTTTCGCCTGGGAAACCCACTACAAATGTAGAACGAATCACAAGATCCGGGCATTTTTCACGCCACAATTTAATTTTTTCGAGTGTATTTTCACTGTGAGCCGGACGCTTCATTAACTTAAGAATACGCGGGCTTGCATGTTGGAATGGAATATCAAGATATGGCAGAATTTTACCTTGTGCCATTAAGTCAATAACCGCATCAACATGTGGGTATGGATAAACATAATGTAAGCGCACCCAGATACCAAGTTGGCCTAGTGCTTCACACATATCAAAGAATTTTGTTTTAACAGGCTGGCCATTCCAGAAATCAAGTTTGTACTTGGTATCTACACCATAAGCTGATGTATCTTGCGAAATAACCAAAATTTCTTTAACACCTGCTCTTTTAAGCGCAGCAGCTTCTTCCAGTACACTTCCAACTGGACGCGATACTAGATCGCCACGCATACTTGGGATAATACAGAAGGTACAACGATGGTTACATCCTTCAGATATTTTTAAATAGGCATAATGTTTTGGTGTTAAGCGAATTCCTTGTTCAGGAACCAAATCAACAAACGGGTTGTGTTTAGGTGGTGCTGGTACATATTCATGTACAGCTTCCATTACATCTTGATAAGCTGCTGCACCAGTAACCTTTAAAACGTTTGGATGCATTTGACGAATTTTGTCTTCGTCTTTACCTAAGCATCCAGTAACGATTACTCGACCATTTTCACTCATGGCCTCGCCAATTGCATCTAGCGACTCTTGTACCGCAGATTCGATAAAACCACAGGTATTAACAACAACTAAATCAGCACCATCATAATCTGATGCAACTTGATAACCTTCAGTCTTTAACTGAGTTAAAATTCGTTCAGAATCTACCAATGCCTTAGGACAACCTAAAGAAACAAAACCGACTTTGGGGGTCTTCATGAATCTGCGCTCCACTTGAATGCGCGTATTGTATGTCTTTTCTTGTCTCAAGCATAGGTGGAAAGCCTACTCTTTGTGTAATGCACCAAAATACGACCAACATTTGCACCAAAACTCACCTTTGCACCAAGTTGGATCATGTTATTATCTATATTCAAGCCATCAGTTTTGATCAACCGATATAAAGACCGATTTCAGCGCGTTTTTAAATACTTTAAAACTTTAAAATAACCCATAAACAAAGTTGGCGTATATTTTGCATCGTTCATGTTCTATAACGGTGAAAATCCGATAACCAATGAAGATGCCATTGCGCTATTTTAAGACAGGAACGATTCGCTAATGGATCAACACAACCCTATCGACTATCGCCTATTGGTAGACAATTTAACTACTGCGATTTTATTGATCGATAGTAACTTGAATATTTTTTACTTAAATTCTGCCTGCGAAGCACTATTTGACATTAGTTTGCTTCGAGCTTCAGGACAGCCGGTTTTGAATTTACTTCATGCACCGGATGATACTTTTAATACACATGAAGCGTTATTAAACACTATTAAAACGGGTCAACCTTATACTCGTCGAGAAGCGGTTATTAATGTCAACTTTAAAGACCTTCATGTTGATTACACGGTGTCTCAATTGAATGCAGGTAAGAGTTATCATCCATTACTCTTGATTGAGCTCAACCCGATTGATCGTATGTTAAAGATTTCTAAAGAAGAAAATCTGGTACAACAACATCAGGTAGCCAGACAGCTTGTACGTGGCGTTGCGCACGAAATTAAGAACCCACTGGCAGGTATTCGTGGAGCAACTCAATTACTCGCGCGCAGTTTGAATGATAAAAGTTATGCTGAATTTACAGATGTCATTATTAATGAAGTAGATCGTTTAACTAACTTGGCAGATACCATGTTGGGTTCTAGACAACTCCCAAGTTATGAAAATGTTAACGTACACGAGCCTTTGGAGCGAGTGCGTTCACTTATCGCCAACCAGACAAAGAAGAAAATTAAAATTATACGGGATTATGATTTATCTTTACCCGATGTTAATGCCGATCGCGATCAGTTAATACAAGTCATGCTCAACATTAGTGTAAATGCAATTCAAGCCATAACAGAAAACAAAGCATTTTTTATAGATCACGAACCGGAGTTAATTCTACGTACACGTATACAACGTCTTGTCACGATTAACGGTGTACTAAATCGATCTACAGTGCGAGTCGATATAGAGGACAATGGACCAGGCATTCCTGAAAGTATTTTGGAGTCAGTATTCTATCCATTGGTTACTGGACGAGCAAAAGGTACTGGGCTTGGCCTGAGTATTGCACAGAATATTATGCATCAACATAACGGAATGATTGAATGCCAATCTGTTCCTGGAAAAACAATTTTTAGCTTATATTTACCTTGGGAGTCAGACCGTGTCGCGAAATAAAATATGGGTTATTGATGATGATCGCGCCATGCGATGGGTATTGGAAAAGACCTTTAAAGAAGAGGGTTTTGATGTTACCAATTTTGAAGAAGCTCAAACTGCGCTTGAACGTTTGCACCATGATGCTCCCGATGTCATCTTAACTGACATCCGCATGCCTGGAATTGATGGTTTAACTTTTTTATCTAAAGTCAAAAACACTCATCCAGATTTACCTGTCATTATTATGACAGCACATTCTGACTTAGAGTCTGCTGTATCAAGCTATCAAACAGGCGCGTTTGAATATTTACCAAAGCCTTTTGATATTGATGAAGCTTTAGCTTTAGTCAATCGTGCGATCCTGCATATTAATAAACTACAACAGCAAGAAGCTACAAAAACAGCCTCACCTCTTCAATCAACAGAAATTATTGGTGAATCTCCGGCAATGCAGGAGGTTTTCCGTGCTATCGGCCGTTTATCGCAATCTCATATTACTGTTTTAATTAATGGTGAATCGGGTACGGGTAAAGAATTAGTTGCTCATGCTTTACACAAGCACTCCCCACGCCGTGCCAAGCCTTTTATTGCTTTAAATATGGCTGCGATACCAAAAGACTTGATTGAAACCGAGTTATTTGGTCATGAAAAAGGCGCTTTCACAGGGGCAAATACTCAGCATCAAGGCCGCTTTGAACAGGCAAATGGCGGAACACTGTTCCTTGATGAAATTGGTGATATGCCATTTGAAACTCAGACTCGATTGCTTCGCGTACTCGCTGACGGTGAGTTCTATCGTGTAGGCGGACACATTCCCGTTAAAGTAGATGTTCGAATTGTTGCGGCAACGCATCAGGATCTAGAGAAACTGGTAAATGAAGGTCGCTTCCGTGAAGACTTATATCACCGCTTAAATGTGATTCGTATTCACATTCCTAAGCTTGCCCACCGTAGTGAAGATATCCCAATGCTTGCGCAGCATTTCCTTGCGCGTGCAGGTAAAGAGCTTGGCGTAAGTCCAAAAATCTTACGTACCGAGACGACAGACTATATGCAACAGTTACCATGGCCAGGTAACGTACGACAACTTGAGAATACTTGCCGCTGGCTAACTGTAATGATTACGGGCCGCGAAGTTTATCCGGAAGATTTACCTTCTGAGCTCAAACAAGTTCCATTGCAAAAGAATAGTGATTCTAGTCAACCAGCACCTTCATTTGAACGTATTTCTCTACATCATTGGGATGAACTACTAAATCAATGGGCTATTCAAAAGCTTAAAAATGGTGAAATGAAAATTTTGGATATTGCCACACCAATGTTTGAACGCACATTGATTAACGCAGCCTTGCAACAAACACGTGGACGCAAACGTCACGCAGCGGAATTATTAGGTTGGGGTCGCAACACCTTAACACGCAAGTTAAAGGAACTTGGAATGGATTCTGCAGATGATGACGAAGAAGATGAGCACAAGGTTACTCAAACTGAAGCCTAGAAATCTCATTATTTAACTTCAAAGCGGTTAAGTCATTCTTAGCCGCTTTGTTTTTCAATCAGATTTTTGATTAAAATATAATGCAAACATAAGGTTACATCATTAAACCCTTCTACAACCTACACTAAACTTATATTTTCTATTAGTTTATTTTTTGAATTAGCCACTTACTGTTCAGCATATGATCTAAAAAAATGGTTATGACCATCACTAAAGATAGTTTTGCTATACTAGATAAGCAAAGTCAGTTGTTGTTATTAAATTTTATGCATGATTCAGTCCTGGATTCACATCACCTTGCATGTGAGAAACCTCAAACACGCCGCGGTATTGAACGTCGTTTAGCTCTATTGTTAAGCGCGACCGAGCTGTTCCTAGAGAAAGGATATGATGCTGTATCTCTCGATGATATTGTTAATCATGCAGGTGGCTCTAAGGCTTCTATTTATAAATATTTTGGCAATAAAGAAGGACTTTTTACGGCTATATGTGATCATAAACGTGAAATGTTTTTTAAAGACATTTGCATTCCATTCCAACCAGAGAAAAGCACTTTAAGAGAATATCTGATTCAAACACTTAATCGTGTATATATTCATATTATTCAGCCCGAACATGTTGCATTTTTAAGACTTATTATTGAACAGACCGAATGTAACACTGTCCTCATACAATACTTATATGACAAATGGGTACATAATTTACAAAATACACTTACTCAAGCATTAGAGTTTGCGGATAAATCAGGCGAAATTACCTGTAATTCTCCGTATTATTCTTCACTCATGTATTTTGGGATTTTACGAGATATTGAATGGCGTATGATTATGGGTATGCCAGCTCTTCCAGATGAGAAAGAAGCTTTTGATTATATTGAATATTGTGTAGATATTTTCTTAAAAGGCCATCATAAAGTCTAATTCTTTTGCATTTTAAAATGCTTATAGTATAGTAGACTTCTTTTTTCCCACATCCACCCAGCCAACAACAGATAATTGTTATATTTCAAAACGATTATTATGGAGTAGCTACATGGCTCTAAGACATTTCCTAACTTTACGTGATCTATCCACTCTAGAACTTAATCGCATTTTAGAACGCGCAAGCGAGCTTAAAAAAATGCAACATGACAATAAGGTCTACCAGCCTTTTGTTGGTAAAGTATTGGGAATGATTTTTGAGAAATCAAGTACGCGTACACGTATCTCTTTTGAAGCAGGTATTAACCAATTTGGCGGTAGTGCGATTTTTTTATCGCCTCGTGACACACAATTAGGCCGTGGTGAACCAATCGAAGATTCAGCACGTGTAATTTCAAGTATGCTTGATATTGTGATGATTCGTACTTTCGGTCATGACATTGTTGAACGTTTTGCATCTTATTCAAAAGTTCCTGTAATTAACGGCTTAACTGATGATCATCATCCATGCCAGTTACTTGCTGACTTACAAACTTATATTGAACACCGCGGCAGCATTGAAGGCAAAACCGTTGCTTGGATTGGTGATGGTAATAATATGTGTAATTCATATATTGAAGCTGCACACATGATGGGCTTTAAGCTCAAAATTGCATCGCCAAAAGGATATGAACCTAAACCTGAATTTTTAGCCGAGTTTGGTCATTGCGTTGAGCTTTATGACAATGCAGAAGATGCAGCAGTAAATGCTGACCTTATTGTGACTGATGTATGGGCAAGTATGGGCCAAGAAGAAGAGCAAAAACTTCGTGAAAAAGCCTTTGCTGATTTTCAGGTTAACGAAAAATTAATGAGCCTTGCTCACCCAGATTGTTTATTCATGCACTGCTTACCTGCTCATCGCGGCGAAGAAATTTCTGAAACCATGCTCGATTATAAAAATGCAGTCGTATGGGATGAAGCAGAAAACCGTCTCCATGCTCAAAAAGCTTTAGTCGAATTTTTATTAAATGAAAATTTAAAGAAAGCTTAAATTTTGAGTTTAAAAAACAGCATCTTTATGATGCTGTTTTTTATTTTATAAGACTTGTACTCTTCCAGTTAATTATTTTTAAAAATTTGATAACGTTGCCGAATATATAAGCAGGCTGTATTTTAACTATTCTCTAGAATCGTGTATAACATTCTACACAATAAGCTAAGCCTACTCTTGTAGAGTGCGATCATGACAACCCTTGAACAATCATTATCTCAAATTCCCGCATTTTCGATTATTCATGAACATTTATTTAGCTCGGCCCAGCCTTCTGCTGAACAACTAAAATTGATTAAAGAGTTTGGTTGTAGCACAGTCATTAACCTTGCTTTAACTAATGCTTCAAATCATCTTGAAAATGAAGACCGTATTTGTTTAGACCTTGGTTTAAATTATATTCATATTCCAATTGATTGGGAGATGCCTTCTGCTGAGCAGTGCTTATTAGTTTTAGATTTGATTGATCATTTAGTGCAAAATGAAATTATTTGGATACATTGCGCCAAAAATAAACGCGTAAGTTGCCTGATGTATGTCTATAGACAGTTTTATATGAATATGGATATGCCGACTTCTCAGGATTTATTGCACGAAATTTGGGAACCTAATGAGACTTGGACTGGACTCATTCATAATATTACCTTACAGCTACAAGGCCGTAAGGCAACTTTAGAACTTCAACAGTCTTTACAACAGGCAGATCACTTGGTGTGATGAGAAATTAAAACCGTCGCTGTAGCCAAAATTCCTTCTTGACGACCGGTAAACCCGAGTTTTTCGGTTGTCGTTGCTTTAATACTAATTTGATTAATATCTACATTTAGAACGTCAGCAATGCTTTGACGCATTTCCAGATTATGCTTAGCTAATTTTGGACGTTCGCAAGCCACCGTAATATCGGCATTATTTAACTGATAACCACGATCTAAGATCAATTGATAAACATGCTTTAACAATACTCGGCTATCTGCGCCTTTGTATTCTGGGTCAGTATCAGGAAAATGTTGTCCAATATCTCCAAGCGCTAAAGCACCTAATAAAGCATCACATAGCGCATGAAGTACAACGTCACCGTCAGAATGTGCTTTCAAACCATGTGTATGTGGAATTTGAATACCCGCCAATGTAACGAAGTTCCCCTCTTCAAAGGCATGTACATCCATTCCTTGTCCAATACGAATCTGAGCAACCATATAAATTATTACCTTCCATAAAAACTTAAGAAATCTTGTATTCAGCCGTTCTGTTTCGCTATAGTACACCTAGCAAAGTAGACTGAAAGTATAAGCGATCATGCTGTCTAATACTGATATGAATCAATTGAAAAGATTAAGTTTTGTCGTGACACTGAGTTGTTTATGTTCACCTCTTGTCTTTGCAGAATCAATAGACTGTTCCAATACTGGAGCTGAGCTTAAAATCTGTTCAAAAACATTTAGTGAATCCAGAAAGCAACTCAATAATAAATATCTTTCTGCATATTTAGTTACTGATGCCCCCTTACAGCTTTTACAGGATACACAAAAGTTATGGTCTAAACATACTCAGCAATGCAAGAGTAATACATGTATTCAACAACAGTTTGATTTACGTACTGATGACTTAAATTTTTATGCTTCACTTAAGCAAACGCTTACCCAGCATTATCTTAAGTTTGAAAATGGACATATAGCAGCTCAGCCTGTACACATTCAAGTCCATCAGCTCGCGAAAGATAAAATTAAGATTGAAGGGATAGCATACCGCAATCCAAATAACCGCAAAGAAACTCAAACGATCTCATTGATGGCCTATAGTTCACCTGAACAAAAAAGTGAAATTTTAGACAATGAGCACAACTGTAAATATCAGTTTAATTTTCAAAAAGCTTTACTTAATGTGAAAACTCAGCAAAAAGGCTGTGAACGTTTTAGCGGAATCTACCGCCTATATGATTAACGCTTAAAATAAAAGCCAGTGTTTGAACACTGGCTTTTTACTTTCTACGCTGGATATTTTTGAGCAATATCCTGACCGACTAAAACTGCGGTTGCCGCAGACAAAGTCCAACCTAAATGCCCATGCCCTGTATTATAAAAAACACGAGGTTGTTTAGATTGCTTAACAACAGGCAGCATATTCGGCATCATTGGTCTTAACCCTGCCCAAGGCACCACATGCTCAGTTGAAATATCAAAGTTACGATTAACCCAATTCACTAATGGTTGAATACGATCAGCCCGTATGTCGCGGTTATAGCCATTAAACTCAGCAGTCCCTGCCACACGCAGTCGATCTTTACCTAAACGAGAAGTCACAATTTTTGCACTTTCATCTAGTAAACTCACCCAAGGAGCATTCTTTACGCTGTGCTCATCTTTTAATTGCACGGTAATTGAATAACCTTTTACTGGATACACATTTACTCGCTCACCAATCATATCGGCAAGTTGATAACTCCCTACACCACCACAAACAACAAGTACATCACCTTCTAGCTGAATGTTATCGGACTCAACCAGATAAGGATGCTCAGCACTTGGTTGACAAGTTACGACTACTTTATCTGCGCCGCACTTAATATCCATAACTTCTAGGCCGAACTTATATTGAACGCCATATTCTTTAGTCTTCTCAGCCAAAGAGGTTGAATATTTATGAATATCACCCGTCGCATCACTTGGCGTGTAATAGCCGCCGAAATAGTCACCTGTCAAAGATGGCTCTATTGTTTTCATTTCATCAGGTGAAACCGAATAGCGTTCCAATGTACCTTTGTTCAATACGTTATTAACTTGTTTAGCAATCTCGTAGTCAGCCTTACTGTGATACATATGGAGGATTCCACGTTTCTCCAAATCAAACTCAAGCTGCTCTTTTTCAGCAACTTCAAACAAACGCTTACGAGCGAGTAATGCCAAACGGACCGTCTCAATCGTATTCGCTTCATAGTTTTTAATATGTGATAGAAATTCAACTAGCCAACTATACTTATGCAGACTAAATGAAGGGTTCAACAATAGAGGAGCATCTTTTTGTCTCATCCATTTAAAGCCTTTAATCACGGTGGCTTTTTGGTTCCATACTTCGGCGTTACAAGCCGATAATTGCCCTCCATTGGCAAATGATGTTTCCATTGCAGGATATAAATGTCGATCAATCACTGTGACTTGATAACCCAGTTGCGATAATTCATAAGCAGAGGTAACCCCTGTGATTCCCGCACCTATCACAATAACATGTGGCATAACAGACTCCTCAGAAATGCAAAAACATTTCATCAGTACAGCCCATCTGTCATTGGTACCTGAGAGTTTTGACCCCAACGTTACCTTTTAACGTTTAGATCTTCCCCTTCGGTGAGTTTATAATTTATAAGTTATTGTTTTCCATTCTTATAAATCTAAGCTTCTCTCCAGATTTTTTAATTATTACAGTCCTTTTGCCTGAGAGTTTCCGGGCTTGTTGCTCCTTCGGCGGGTTCTTAATGAACCTCTCTCCCGCAATAATTTTGTATTTATATAAGCAATGTATCTGCCACATTGAAAAAAACGCATTCTTTTCTTGTAAACTTTTGTATAAGCAATCTTAAAATTATAAGGCACTGATTTAATTAGAAAATAAAAAAGGTGAATTTTTATAAATTCACCTTTTACACTTAAATTAGAGTTTTCCGTTGAGCACTTGGTCTGAAACCGTACCCTTCCATTGCTCACGCAAGGTTGGTAAGTAGAATTTCTCACCAATAGTGACCAGTTCAGCATCAATCAATGCATGAACTTCGTGCATAAAAATATAATCCAAAGCAACTAAAGAAAGCTGATGGTTCTTTTGGGCTGTTTTCTTACGTTTTACCTGTGCTTGTTTCACTAACTCATTTGCAAAGTTTTTATCTTTGTAAGCAGTAATTGCGTTTAAACGAAGCTCAATAACGCCCCATCCCGCTAATAGCTTTTTAAAAACTTCAAAATCTTTTGAGGTTGATTCCCACGTTACGTTTTCTAGATCATTATCTTCAGGTAAAACTGGTAATAATAAATCCGCTGTACTTGGGAAAATCTTTTTAAGATTTAACAGAAACTTAACCGGCTGATCACTAGGATAATCATTAAATTGCACGTGTTGCTGGGTATCTGTTAAATAAATAGAGAGCATTCAAAAATCCTTAACTAAGCAGCTGTTTTTAATAATTTTATCTCTAACTTTGCGAAATACATGCAAAACAAAAAACAATATAAAAACAGGACAAGGTGGGCATTTTAACAATTATGACGGCTTATTCAACGCCAATTCGCCATTAATTAGTGAAAGTTTCAGTCTTTGTGATAAAAAGCTCTCCGAAGAGAGCTTAACTTTAAATAGAACATCAAAAATCCGTTGTAATTCTTGGTTTCGGTTAACCTTGATATTGATCAACTTTATAATTTGGCTGATCTACAAGCAGTTCAATAAAAGACGGAATAGAGGTAGTGTTAAGCAGATAAGGATTAAACTCATCAACATGATGATAATGAAAGAACTCTTTTATTTTCGTGTTAATGGGAGCAAATTTCATACTCCAATGTTTAAATAGCCGTTGTTCGGATGGTTCTGAAAAGATGATTTCACAGTTCTGATGTCTCGAATCTTTCAAAATTAATTTATAAAATAGCGATTCGACCTGTTCTTTCTCACCTTCCAAATACTGCAAGAAGTATCCATTACCATAGTAAAGCACTCCTGTAATATCATTATGTGAATTGAATTTGACAGCTTCTGTGAGAATATCAATTAAATCTTGTTTTATTTGACTATGTTCACTATTGGTTTTACTTGCATACATAAAGCCTATTAAACTCATAGCGATACTCGAAGATAGATTTTAATGTCCATTCTGACATCTACCCTCTCTTCTTACAATGTAAGCTAT
Organism: Acinetobacter sp. 22512; assembly: GCF_052044755.1. Taxonomy (NCBI): domain Bacteria; kingdom Pseudomonadati; phylum Pseudomonadota; class Gammaproteobacteria; order Moraxellales; family Moraxellaceae; genus Acinetobacter; species Acinetobacter sp. 22512. The sequence goes on from NZ_JBQENP010000001.1 coordinate 215,173, forward strand.
TTAAAACCTTGTATTTCAAAAGTAAAGATTATTTTCTTTTTGAAAATGACAAACTTTAACAACCCGAAATCTTTTGTAAATTAATGCCAACCTAACAAGCTAATTAGACACTATTAATTTTAGTACAATTGAAAATTATCTTTAATGTATGGATGTCTAATGGAGAATCATGAAGTTATTCTTCAAGACGAACATCATAAACAGTTTAAGATTATTAAAGTTCAAGATGTTCGTTTTGATAAGAGTACCCTTAACAATAGCTACCAATGGTTATGGATATTTGATCATAGTTCAGAGTTTTTTCCATTTGAGTTATGGGATCAGCTTGATCATGCAACCATTCACCAAAAGATCAAACTTGGTAATCAAGTTTTCAGGATTATTAAGATTCTGACGAAGAAAACAAAAGTTAGGCCCTCATGAAAGATAAGTACTTAACCAAGTTAAAATCACTGTAACCAATGCTTTTGGCTGTTCCATCGGAATCATATGACCAGTATTTTTAATTATCTCAAGCTTTGCATGTCGCAATTGATCTAATAATTCTATGGCTTCTTCCTTAGAGCGCAGTTGGTCATCAGCGCCAGAAATAATTAAAGTTGGACATGTGATTTTGCTCATATCATAAGAACTTCTATCTAACATAGATTGTTTAACGAATTCTTCATAACCTAAAGCTTTCCCCATCTCTTGGATTCTTTTTACAAGAGTACGATTCTGCACATTTGATGGATGAAGTGTTTTTTCAATCGATATTGAGCTTAGCCCATGGAAATTTTTCCTAGAGTTAAGTTTAATTGCAGTTAACTTTTGATTTTTCTGCTCTTCTGTATCTGAGCGTAGTGAAGACGCTATTAAAACAAGCGCCTTAACTTTTTCAGGAAATTGCTCCACTATAGATCTGGCGATATATCCTCCAAGTGAGAATCCAATCAGTACAAAGCTTTCCGGCGCATTTTCAACAATTTTTTGAGCAATTTCTTTTATTGTTTTTCCTTCTTTTAAAGTAGCTCGAGATATATTCCACTCTTTAGGCATTTCATCTATGAGTTCATTCCAGAGAGATTCATCAAGCATATAACCAGGAATTAAAACAACTGAAAGTGTCTTTTGATTCATAAGTTTTTTAATACCTTACTTGTAAATTATAGCTAACAGCATTTTATGCTAATAAAAAATCTATAATTAGAATATTGAAGTAAAAAATAAAATCACTATATAAATTAAACAGAAATAACTGTGGAAGCACGCCAGACTAAAACATTCCCTTTTTATGCTTGAGAAGGAGGTACACATGAAAGTTAGAGCATCACGTACGTATTCCGCTTCAGCAAATAATTATTTTATTTCTAAGGAATATGATTGTACTGTTATTCCTGTAAAAGGAATGTGTTTTATAGACTCTGGTTTAACTGAGAGTGGAGTGATTGAACCAGTAGAGATTATTGAAGTGACTATAGAACCAGAATCTAACTCATATCATGTTCTTTTAGCACGCGATATACATGAGTACGAAAAAGAAGAGCTAAAAAAGAAGTTTGAAGCTATGAAATCTCATGGTTGGGAATACATAGACGGCTTACTTTGATATTTTCTAATTTCAAGATACAAGCTAAATCCTTCCACCCCAAAAGAGCCCTCATTTGAGGGCTTTTATATAAATATTAGCGCGTACACTTTTATTAATGATTTATCTGTATATACAGATAATAGAGTGCACAGCATATTGTATGCTTAAAGATTTTAAACATATTTAGCTAAGAAGTTTATTCACATTCTTTTCAATTAATTTTTTGCTTTGGTTATTAAGTATATAAAAGTATCCAATCAATCCAAAGAATATGACTGCATAAATTATGACAATCCAAATATATTTAAATATATTATCGAACAACATATGATTTAAGACATCTACATCAATATTGATACCAAAGTTATGTACATATCGACTTAAGAATAATGCAATACAATAAATCAATATTGGAACCGCAAGAACTCCTGTCCATATATTGATTTTATTTTTCTTAACTTTTAGTTTTTCAAAATCATCTTCTCCAAAATATTTTTCAACTTCAATAATTTGCTTATTCAAATCATCTTTTAATGATATAGGTAATCTGTTGTCTTTAATATGATATTGAATGTTTTTCAAGATTTCTGCACTTTCTAATGCCTCACCTAAAATTGTTAAATTTCCCATAGAAAAACCAGAATGTAATTAGTAAAACCATGGATTTTAAGGCAAATTTTATGATTAAAAGCACTTTTTAACACAAAAGTAATAAATTGAGCTGAGTTAAAAAATATTCAAAAGAAATACGAGAAGCCGAAAATGTTCCAAAGATTACTAAACATAGCTTCCTCTCACTATATTTCTCAATTTTTTAAACACTATGAGAACGACTGAACTTTTATCCTGAACTATAAGATTATCAAAAGCCAAATTTTAATAGGAGTTAAGTATTCGAATTATTAAAATAAAAAGGCACTTTCGAAATAGCTCCAAAGTGCCTTTCTATTGATTGAGATTCTAAAAATATCTTTATTTTTAGATAGATTACTTACTATTTGGGGAAACCATCTTTTCAGGTTTAACTACTTCGTCAAATTGTTCCGCTGTAACCAAACCAAGCTCAACAGCAACCTGCTTCAACGTTTTATTTTCTTTATAAGCAGTCTTTGCAACTTTTGCAGAATTTTCATAGCCGATTACTGGATTTAAAGCTGTAACTAGCATCAGAGAATTATGCAAGAAGTGATCAATCTTATCGCGATTAGGCTCAATTCCCACCGCGCAGTGATCATTAAAGCTATTACATGCATCACCAAGTAACTGAATAGATTGCAATAAGTTATAAGCAATCACTGGCATAAAGACGTTTAATTCGAAGTTACCTGAAGCACCTGCTACGTTAATGGTCGTATCATTTCCAAGCACTTGCGCAACAACCATGGTCATTGCTTCACTTTGTGTTGGGTTTACTTTCCCAGGCATAATGCTTGAACCAGGCTCATTTTCTGGAATACGGATTTCACCAAAACCACAACGAGGTCCACTTGCCAGCCAACGAATATCATTCGCGATTTTGTTTAAGCTTACAGCCAAAGTTTTTAATGCACCTGATGCAAAAACAGCGGCGTCCCGTCCTGCTAGAGCTTCAAATTTATTGGGTGCAGTTACAAAAGGTAAACCTGTGAGTAATGCAAGCTGAGCTGCTGCTTTTACTGCATAGTCGGGATGTGCATTTAATCCTGTACCTACCGCTGTGCCACCTAATGGCAACTCATATAAGCCACTCAAAGCTTGTTGTAGTCGAACCAATCCATGCTCAAGCTGTGATACATAGCCACTAAATTCTTGACCTAAGGTTAATGGAGTAGCATCTTGCAAATGGGTACGGCCAATTTTGACAATATCCTGAAACTCATCTGACTTTTTTTGCAAAGTCGCTTTAAGCTGCTCTACAGCAGGAATGAGCAACTCGTTAATTTGTAAACTTGCTGCCACGTGAATGGCCGTTGGAAATGAGTCATTTGTTGATTGAGCACGATTGACATGATCGTTTGGATGTACTGGCTTTTGAGCACCTAAAGCTTGCCCTAATTTCTGGTTTGCAATATTGGCAATCACTTCGTTACAGTTCATGTTGCTTTGCGTACCAGAACCTGTTTGCCAGACAACTAAAGGAAATTGGGAATCCCACTTGCCATCAATGACCTCTTCAGCAGCACCCACAATATATTGACTCAAATCTTGTGGTAGTTGTTCAAGTTCAGCATTGGTTATTGCAGCAGCCTTTTTTACAAAACCCATCGCTCGAATCATGGCACGGGGTAATCGTTCTTGCCCGATTTTAAAGTTCTGTAAGCTGCGTTGAGTCTGTGCCCCCCACAATGCTTCATTTGGAACTTCAATCTCACCCATAGTGTCATGTTCAATTCGTGTTTGCATAGAAACCTCGGTTATCTCAATAAAGAACTCACGGGCTGAAGCAAGTGTTTGCTCTGGCTAGTTAATTTTGAATATCGTACTCAAGCATACCAGTATTGTAAATAAGAATCATTATCTTATCTTCCATTTAAAGTATTTTGATAGAAGCGCCATTCATCTTCGATCATTTGTTTTAATGGGCGCTTCGGTGTCCATTGCAATAAGGTTTTTGCTTTCTCAATATTAGCGCCAACTTGATCTAACTCGACATGTTTATAAATTGCTGATTGTGTAGGAACTTCAGCTTGAGTGACTTGTGAAATTTCATCGAGTAATTGACGAATTGAATGAACTTGGTCATGTGCAATATTAAATGCTTCACAACAATGCGTTTGTTCACGCAGCCAATGTAAGCTCGCAATGACGGCTTCACATAAATCTAAAACATGTAAAAAACTACGTTCAGTCGTATGATCTGACGTTTCAGCTTGATCTTGTAATTCAATTAAATCACGCTGCATTGCTGCGACTTGCATCGCAAGCGGAACAATATTTTTAGGGAGCTGAGCGACATACTCTCCGAGTACCCCATGTTCAAATGCACCTACGATATTAGACAATCGTAAAATCGCAATTTTCCACTCATGGTCAATTTTATAAGTATCACGGATAATTTCTTCAATCATCTGTTGAGACTTAATGTAGGGATTAGGATAAGCATAATTAAATTCTTCTGTTTCACTCAATTGCAAGCCAGATTTCCCATAAGCTGCAAGGCTAGACAGATGAATGAAGTGACGAACACCTGTACGTTGCATGGCACGAAGCAAACTCATGATACAACTAACATTATCATTATAATATTCAAGAGGTTTAAGGTTAGATTCTTCAATTGATTTGAATCCGGCAGTATGAATAACTGCATCAATTGAATATTGCTCAAACACCTTATTCAGCGCTGGTGTATTGCGTACATCAAGTTTGACAAATGGAACGTACATACCAGAAATAAACTCTAGCCGCTCCAAAGTTTGCAAGGTTGAATTAGCCAAATTATCGACGATTACCACCTCTTGCCCTTGAGCCATTAGACTCAACGCAATGTGTGAACCGATAAAGCCTAAACCACCTGTCACTAAAATCATTGTATACTTACCTTTCTCTTAATGTATCTACGCCCATTTAGACGTATGACCATAGTGAATTCTCAATGAGTACATTACTACTAATTACCTCTGCTCCTACTTCCATTCATGCTTGGCATGCGTTAGGACTTGCTCAGGCACTCAAAAGTAAAAATGAAGACTTCCGTGTATTCTTTTACCAAGATGGCGTGCAGGTTGCTAATGATTTTCAATGGGTTCCTGACGACCAGCGTAATTTAACGCATGAATGGCAAAAGCTTGCGATTCGTCTTCCTGTTTGTGTGAGTGCTGCCCTCGCTCGTGGTATTACAGATGCAGAAAATGCCAGTCGTCATCACCTTACTCATCACAACCTTGCCAAAGACTTTGAACTTGTCGGGTTAGGTGAACTTGCTGATGCAGTACAGTCAGCATCTCGTCTTATTCAATTTTAAGTTACTTTGTTTGCTTAGATTGTTGCTTTTAAAAGGTATATTGTGTGAAATCTGTACTCGTCATTTTAAGCCAAGCCAATTTAACCAGTCTTCAAATCAATGAAAGCCTTTCTGCTACTATGGTTTTAGCAACCTTTGGCTCACCAGTCAAAGTATTATTGAAAGATGCTGCTCTTAGTCTTTTGCAAAATGATTTGAGCTTTGATCAGTTTCGTCAGGCTTTCAAAGTGGCCTCAAATATGGTCGAAAGTTTTGAGTTCTACGACTTGAGCCCTATTCTGATTGAAAGTAAAAATCAGCAGCATCCTCTTGTACAAAAAACCGAACAAGAAATTGAATTCGTTCAGTTGAATGCTGAGTTTATTCAATCTTTTGATCATGTTCTATATTGGTAGATTAAGGTGTAAGTTTAATGAATCCGTCAACACTTTATCTTGTGCAATCTTCTTACCATGCTACGCCGAAGATTATTGAGGAATTACGCAATCTTTTTCGGGTAGGTGATCAAATTGTTTTTATGGGTGATGCAACGGCACACCTTTCTGCTGAAATGATTCAACCATTTGAATCTGTTTCATGCTTAAGCATCGAAAAAGACTTACTTGATACAGATACTTTATCTCAAGTGAAGGTATTAGATTACGATCAATTTGCTGATCTGGTTTTAACGTTTAATCGCTGTATTTCTCTTAAATAATATATTTAGGCTGGTTTCATGAATTTAGAATTAGACCAAGACGGTCATTTGGTTGATTACACAATCTGGAATCCTGAAGTTGCGCAAGAACTTGCCAAGTCACTTGATCTCGAACTCACCGATTGGCATTTTGAAGTTTTAGCAGCTGTACGTCAGTTTTATCAACAGTTTGGACACTCTCCAGCAACTCGCCCGCTGATTAAATTTTTAATGAAAACGGTCAGTCCAGAGATTAATAATGCAGTTTTACAGCAACAATTTAATACTGGTTTAGTGGCGCGTCACTTAAGTCGTTTAGCAGGGATTCCTAAACCAGCAAATTGCTTATAAAATTAGGTAAACTTTTTGGCAGCAGCGACGCATAAAATAGTTGCTGCTGTAACCACCAACATTGACCAACTTACCTGCTCATGTAACAAGACCGCAGCAATACCTAATCCCATTAAAGGTTGTAAGAGTTGTAGTTGGCTAATAGCAGCAATTCCTCCTTGCGCAAGTCCTTTGTACCAAAAGAAAAAACCAATCAGCATACTAAATAAAGACACATAAATAAGGCCGACCAAAGCTGATGTAGATACGCTCTGAAATGAAGCTGGCATATAGAAAATAGTCAGAAATAGCATAATAGGTAGTGACAAAATTAGCGCCCAACAAATGACCTGCCACCCCCCTATTTTTCTTGAAAGAACACCGCCTTCTGCATAACCAAAGCCACAAAAAATGATCGCCATCAACATATAAAAGTCTCCTATCCCGAGTGAGGTATCACCAGAGACGAAGAATATATAAGCAAATACAACCGCGCTCCCTAAGATTGCAAATATCCAGAAAAATTGATTCGGTTTTTCGCCGCCTCTCAATACAGCAAATATTGCAGTTGCGAGAGGCAAAAGGCTAACAAAAACGATTGAATGAGCCGCATTCATGTATTGGAGAGCAAGCGCTGTAAATAGAGGAAAACCTATCACCACGCCTAAAGCAACGATGGCAAGAGGCCACCAATCTTGTTTGGCTGGTTTTTTTTGTTTTAAAACCAAAATAAGAATAAGGCCTAAAATACCTGCAATTGCCGCACGTGCCGCAGTTAGAAAACCCGGTTCGAACCCCATTACAGCTACGCGTGTTGCTGGTAGTGATCCCGCAAAAATAGCCACGCCAATAAAACCATTCACCCAGCCATTCATAAACCTAGTCATAATTTTCTCCGTCACTATACGAAGAATTTAAGCTGTGCTAAGGTGAATAAACCAGATACAAAGCAGTACAATTTAAAAGAACTGTAATGTATTAATAACCAGTACAGTTCGGATTGTAAGTCAGTGAACCAGAACAAAACCAAAATTGAAATTGTCATTTCAGAGATTGAGCAACAAATAAAAAATCGGTCTTTAATGCCTGGAGCACGCTTACCCTCCGTTCGTAAGTTAGCAAATAATCTTGGCTTTTCTGTATCAACGGTTGTAGAAGCCTATGAAAGATTAATTGCTCTAGGCAAAATCGAATCAAGAAGTGGGTCTGGATTCTATATTGTTGGTCCGCTTGCCCCTCTTTCTTTAAGCGAATTAGGTCCTAAATTAGATCGCTCAGTCGATCCATTATGGATTTCACGCCAATCTTTGGAGGCGAAAGCAGATGTTTTTAAACCCGGTTGCGGTTGGTTACCTGATGACTGGATGCCATTAGATAGTATTCGTAAAGCATTAAGATCGGCTGCAAGAAGCCCAGATGATTGTTTGATGGGTTATTCAACGCCATTAGGACTACCAGCTCTACGTGATTTACTGGCAAGACGCGCTCAAGCAAAAGGTATCAATGCAAATCTTAATCAAGTGCTTTTAACAGACTCAGGAACTCAAGCCATTGATTTAGTGTGCCGATTTTTACTAAAGCCCGATGATGTCGTTCTTATTGATGATCCTTGTTATTTCAACTTTCATGCATTGCTTAAAGTCCATCAAGTCAAAGTTATTGGTATTCCCTACACACCAACAGGCCCTGACTTAAAGGCATTTAAAGAAGCAATTGAGACTTACAATCCACGTCTTTATATCACCAACTCAGGAATTCACAATCCAACTGGTGCGACACTGTCTCTTGCTACAGCCCATCAACTTTTAAAACTCATTGAACAATCCAATTTGATTGTCGTTGAAGATGATATTTTTTCAGATTTTGAATATAGCCCTGCTCCTCGGCTTGCTGCTTTGGATAATCTTTCACGTGTCATTTTTATTGGGAGTTTTTCTAAAACGTTATCAGCATCTATTCGTTGTGGTTATATTATTGCTAAACCAGAATGGATTGATCAGCTCACAGACCTGAAAATTGCCACAAGCTTTTCTCACAATGGTGTATCAGCTGAAGTTTTATTAAGTGCTTTAACAGATGGGTCTTATCGTAAACATATAGAATTATTAAAGGTCCGATTAGCAAAAGCAATGCACGATACCATTACTCAGTTAGGACCTTTGGGTATAAAACCATGGATTAAGCCTCAAGCTGGAATTTTTGTTTGGTGTCATTTGCCAAAGGGAGTTGAAGCTTCAGAAATTGCGAAATATTGTATTAATCATCAGGTTATTCTTGCACCAGGAAACGCGTTTAGCCAAGCTTCCAATGCTGGTCAATTCATACGCTTTAATGTAACACAGTCAAATCATGACCATATCTATAAGACTCTGGCTGATGCGATTCAACTAGAGTCTTTATAATTGATAGTAAGAGAAATTAAGCTTGTTTCTGTTTTTGCTGCATATATGCAAAATAACCCGGCCCAGCTGAAACCTGAACTTGTTTTGCATGTAAAGGTTCACGGCAAACCGAACATGCCATGACTGGTTCAAATTTATGACCACAAGTTTTATGACGATATTCTAAAGGTTTGCCTAAACCTTGATCCATCCATTTATCTGCCCAATTCGCCATAGACAAAATAATTGGATAAAGCTCAAAACCTTTATCAGTCAATTTATATTCAAAGCGTTCCTGCCGATCAAAATAAGGAGCTTTGGCTAAAATTTCATATTCAACCAAACGCTTTAAACGATCTGAAAGGACATGACGAGTTACACCTAATGATTTTTGAAAATCATCAAAGCGGCGTATTCCCATAAAAGCATTACGTAATATTAGCATCGTCCATCGATCGCCAATCACTGATAGCATACGAGCAACCGAACAAGGTTGATCACCGATGTCATCCCATTTCATCTTTATGCGTTCCTCGATATTTCCTAGCCTAATGGCCCTATTGTTTATACCCTAAACCACTTACTACGAGTTATGCAAGATTCATTATAAAAATAACTTCTTATCAACTTTATAAAAGAATTTTTATTATAAAAAAATAGAAAGCTATTATATAAATTCACTTAACAAATATAACTCACCCAATTGTATAGTGAGTTATATCTATTATTATTCATCATTAATTTGAGATGAATACACCCTTCAAAATATGACCTGCTTCTAGTTTCACACTTGCTGGGATTCGCACCAGACAATTGGCCTGCATTAAATTACTGAGCATGTGTGATTGCTGTTTTGTCAGACTTTTAACTTTAAGTTGTCCATTGTCAAAATAAGCATGCATTCTTAGAAAACGTTCACGCGCATCTTCTTTTAAATCATGATCTAAAATTGCACTAAACCACTCCGGCCCTGCCGAGTTTCCCTGTAAAGTATCAAGCAATGCTTTACCGTAAATTTGCATTGATACATAGACCGCAGCCGGATTACCCGGTAATCCCAGTAAATAACAGTAGTGATCTGTTTCTGGATGAGAATATTCAGCAAAAAAAAGTGGCTTGCCCGGCTTTTGTTTTACTTTCCAAAAAATCTGTTCAAAACCAACTTCAAAAGCACATGGCCGAACAAAGTCATAATCACCTACAGAGACTCCACCTGTCGTTATAATGACATCATGGCTATCTTTTAACTCATTAAAGTAATGCGTGACTTGCTCTGCCTCATCTGCCACATGAATGAGTTCAATATCTAAACCATAATCTTCAAACCAAGCTTTTAGTAATGGGCCATTTGCATCAAAGATTTTACCTTCAGCTAGATCTTCTGCTTTTTCGGCAACTTCATCACCCGTGATCAAAACAGCTACTTTCGGCGCACGGTAAACGTCAACCGTTTGTACACCCGCCATACTTAAGGCAGCCAAACTTCCAATATTCAAAAATTGTCCAACTTGCGCAAGTAACTGCCCTTGCTGGATTTCTTCGCCAGTAAAACGAATATCAGCTTGAGGACGAATATGTTCAGTTAACGAAATTTCTTGAGGCGAAACAACCGATACGATTTCTTGCCGAGCTACATGCGTTGTCCCTTCAGGAATTTTGCCGCCCGTAAATATACGAATTGCTTGACCTTCACTCAAAATGTCATGACTTTCGCTTCCAGCACGAATCTCACCAGTAACCTGAAACTTTTGATTATTTAAATCTTCGGCATGACAACAAAGTGCATAGCCATCCACAGCACTTTGAGAAAAGCTTGGTAGGTTAATTTCTGAATAAATTTCTTTAGCAAGATACCCACTTAGGCTATTTTGAAGAGGTTGCTGAATTGAACCTAATTTTTTAGGTCGGTTACTAATCAGCTCAATTGCTTCATCTACGCTAATCAATCCACGTTCTGCACCACAACCAGTCATTACTCATAGCCTCCCGGATGTGGTAGATCACGGCAAACATCAAAAATATGGACTAAGGCAGGTAAAATAGCAGCCATTGATTCGCTTGCTCCACCACGGCTTCCCGGTAAAGTCACCACTAAAGAACGATCAATAAAACCAGCTACTCCACGCGACATTGCAGCGTATGGCGTGCGTTTTTGTCCAAATGAACGAGCAGCTTCCATTAAGCCATCTAGCTTTCGTTCTAAAAGTGGTTCTAGCGTATCAACTGTAATGTCACGCTTACCAATTCCTGTCCCACCAACCGTCATAATGCAAGCATATGATTTGCTCAACTCAAGCACTAAGTTTTTTAAAGTATCCGCTTCATCTGGCAAAATTTGGTAATGGATTGGATCGAATCCTGCTTCTGTTAAAGTTTCAACCACAGATTTTCCGGCAGTATCGGGCTTTCTACCTGCTGCTACGGTGTCCGACAACACAATAACCGCAGCCGAAACAGGCTGACGAAGAACTCGCTTAAAGTGTGATTTGCCACCTTTTTTCTTAAGCAATTTACATTGATCCATCCAGAGTTCTTCTGGTTCACAATGCGGTTTTAACATGTCGTAAATGGTTAACCCTGCAAGACTTGCAGCCGTTAAGGCTTCCATTTCTACGCCAGTTGGACCAATGGTTTCCACCACGGTAATAATCTTTACAAAATCATGTTCTAGTTCATATTCAACATCTGCACGATAAATCGGCAGTGGATGACACAAAGGAATCAGCTCATCAGTTCGTTTTGCTGCCAAAATCCCTGCAACACGTGCAGTTTTTAACGCATCCCCTTTTTCGGTATTCCCCTGTCTTAATAATTCAATACAGTGCGGTGGTGCATATAAAATTGCTTGTGCTTCAGCAACACGATAACTCTCCGGCTTCATTCCTACGTTTTTCATTATTTATCCTAGTCTTGCTTATTTCAGTGTGAGTGTTCATGGCCGGCATGATGGTGATGTTTGTGTTCGTGCGGTGCATCCTTACGAATACAACAACCCTCTACATAGTGACTCGTACCATCTGCAAAGAACTCTTCTTTAAACACAGGCACTTCATGTTTTACTCGCTCAACCGCTTCTTCGCATGCTTGAAAAGCTTCACGGCGATGGGCTGCATAAGCAATTGCAATGATTGCTGTTTCACCGACATCTAGATGCCCAATCCGATGAACCACTCGCACATAAGATACCTGATACTTTTTCTCAATTTCCAGTTCAATTTCACGTATCATTTTTTCAGAAAGCGGTTTATAAGAGGTATATTTCAACGCCTTAACCGCTTTACCTTCATGGTGATTACGAACTGTACCCATAAAAATATCAATTCCACCGCATTCTGGAAAAGATTCAATAGGATCAAAAGTATCTAAGCTTAAAACCTGCTCTTGAATACGTGCAAAATCTCGCATAGCTTAGCCTCCTGCAACTGGTGATAATAAAACCAAAGTACACGGCTCACTTAAGGCCGATTGTCTTGTTATGACATTATCGCCAATAGCGCATGCACATTTTTCCATGGCCTGTGTACATTCCGGATGCAACGAAACAATTTCATTTAAGACATCTTTAACTAAAATATCGGTGGGGAAAACTAACGAAAGATTTTGTGGAAGCAATTTTTCAATTGCACCAAATGATTCGATTTTAATTTGGATAGATTGCTGCATTTATCCCCCAAGCATATGCATACTGATTTTACGGGTTTGTTGATGTTGTAAGGCATGAAAGCCTTTAGCTTTATGCCAAATATAAGGATGGACCAAATTCTTTAAATTTTGGATATACATGTCGTATTCCGGTGTACGTTGTTTACTTACCAGCGTTTGAAGCTGTGGCTTAATATTTAAACCCTGCGGGGCAAAGAGACAGTTATAGAGTTCACCTTGTGCCGTTAGTCGTATACGGTCACATTGGTGGCAAAATGAGTGAGTAATGGTAGAAATGATGCCTAGCGCGTAACTATTGTTAAGTAGATATTGGCGTGCTGGCTCATGTTGCTGCTCAATCACTTGTACTGAATAATGTGGTTGCAACGCCTGTAAAATTTCGGCTTCACTCACCACATCTTTATTTGACCAAAGTGCATCACCATCAAGTGGCATGAATTCAATAAAACGTAGCGGAATATGATTGGCGATAGACCATTTCACCATCGGTAGGATTTGATCCTCATTTTTATCTTTCATTAACACGCAGTTAATTTTAAAAGGTAGCCCTGCATCTTTTGCAGCTTGAATACCCTCAAGAACTGGTTCTAACTTTTTCTTAGTGAGCTCTTTAAATTGAATCGGATCTAGGCTATCTAGACTAATATTTAAATCATCTAGACCAGCATCTTTTAATTGCTGAGCGTATTTTGCAAGATAATGTCCATTGGTGGTCATTGAAATACGTTTTAAACCTAATGCTTTTAAAGCTTGTAAATCGCGAACGAAATGAACAATACCTTGACGCATTAATGGTTCACCACCCGTAATACGGATGCTTTCAATACCTTGTTGCACCATAAAACTGCAAAACTGAAAGAGCGCCTCAAAACTAAGCAAATCTTGTTTATTTAGCCATTCAGGATGTTCAGGCATGCAATACACACACTTAAAATTACAGCGATCAGTTACTGAAATACGTAACTTTCGCTTGATACGCCCATATTGATCTTGCAAAAGCATTGGCGCAGTTTCAGAGTGATATTGTTTCATTATTTGCACTCATATCGAGAACAGTTCAAATATTGCAAGCACTCATTAAGAGCAATTAAACTTTTAAAATTGCGCCTTAGTAGTGCTTTGATCTTTATTGCAAAATTTGTTCCAATTCTATTTATCATCCATAACTTTTTGGGTTGTATTTGAAATTTCGGCCGTATCGTTTTAGTTCAAACTTTAAAGCTTTACAAAATCAGTGCGGCGTCAACCTTTTATATGCCCTACTTTATTTCTAGCACTTTTCTAAACGGATGGGTACATATTTATGGTACGGTGTTTTAGATAAAGGGTCACAATGCTCACCAGAAATGAGCATGTTTAATTGTGGTCCAATAGGTTCCCCACCTTGAAAGCGCATGCCATAACCATGTGGAAGCGAAACAACTCCTTTTCGCATTCCCTCATCAAAATCTACAGTAACCTGAATTTCTCCATGTTGTGAGATACATTTGATTTGATCACCCACAGCTACACTTAAGGCTTCTGCATCTTCAGGATGAATTCGTAAAGCTCCTTCAGCATCTACTTTTCGCCATGCTGGGTCACGGTAAATTTGGTTGGCGTTATAACTACGTCGCTCACCTGATAAGAGGATAAAAGGAAACTCTTCTATATTAACGTTATGGCTTTTCAAGCTTGCGAGCTCACTTAACATCTCGGGAATCGCTAGACGTATTTTCTTATCTTTATAAGCCACCAGTTTCCAGACTTCGTCATATTCATGTTGCGATAAAACCATACCTGAACGTTGCTTTAATATTTGCTCAAATAGTTTGACACCTTGTGTTAACGGATTACCCTTATAACCTGCACGACGTACCGCTTTGGTGTGTAACACAGCATATTGAATAGACAGCGGCAATAAAAAAGCTACTGAACCAGCTGATTTTTCTAACTGCTTACCTAAAGTACGATAGATAATTGAAGCTGCAAAAGGAATATATTTTTTGTGTCGTGCAAAAGTGAGTCCCAATGCCGACAAATACGGTAAATAAGCTATTTTTTTCGAGTCGACTGAAACTATTTTTTCTAAAATTGGAAAGCGTTTTGGAATCACCTGCATGGCTTCAAGTAATCGAGTATAAATTTCGGCTTCCGGTAAAGTGTTTGCTTGAGCAGCCAATACGGAATGACGCAGGTGAAAACCATTCTTAGGAAATTCCAAGTTAAAACCAGTAAATTCCCATTTTTCAAACTGAGTATGAGCAGGCAAAATATAGTCGGCGAGTCTCGCGGTTTCTGTCATCGCAACATCAACTACCACCAACAAATCTAATGCTTTAAATGCTTCCTCATAAGCTGGTGTATCAGGATAAGTTAATAACGGATTACAGCTATCTACAAAAACTGCGCGAATTCGCTTTTCCCCTGCTTTTAAGATTTCATCGGGTAAAATATTAGGCGGGAAAAACCCGGAAATCGGGAACATTTTATGGTAAACACTACGTCGATATTTCGGCTTTCTTTCATCTGTATCGCTTAAGATTGGAATTAACATAGTATGCAGATTATTGGTACCTTGCTTTCCAAAGTTTCCAGTCAGTAAGTACAGTAGTTTTTCTAAATATCCGTTTAATGTAGTATTTAAAGTATGTTGAATGCCTAAATCAATACGTATACAGCCTTTTTTCGCCTTGGCAAAATCTCGAACGACTTGGTAAATCAAATCGACTGGAACATCAGCTTTAGCAATATAGTCTTCAATTGGAACTCGACTAAATGCTGTTTTTACGTCTTCAAAACCGTGCGTATGCTGCTCAATAAATGCTTCGTCATAAAGCTTTTCTTTAATAATGATCGCAATCATGGCTGACATTAAAAAAGCATCTGTCCCTGGTTTTAATTGCACATGGATATCTGCTTGTTTGGCTGTTTCGGTAACACGCGGGTCAAACACCACCATAGTTCGGTTCGGATCTTTCTTAATATGTTTTAGCGTGTCTCGGGCGTTGGGAATGCCATGGGCCTGAAAAGGATTTGTTCCAATGAAAAGTACATAGTCGGCATGTTCAACATCTTCTGTGGTATGGCAAGCCTGACTACCGAACAAACGACCATTCAGCCAGAAATCACCCGTTTTTTCTTGGGCAAGTGAGTTGTATGCATAATAACTTTTCATGGCCAGCAAAAGTTGTCGACCATACGCTGCACCAAGATGATTGCCTTGACCACCGCCCCCAACCGAAGCAAAAGCAGTTCCGCCAAAATCATCTCTAATCTGCACTAATCGATCAGCAATTTCTTGTATCGCCACATCCCAACTAATTTCTTTAAATGAACCATTTGGTTGGCGTTTTAAAGGTGTGGTCAAACGATCTGCGTGTTGCTGGTAGTGCTGTAATCTTGCGGCTTTTTGGCAAATGTAGCCTTGAGAAAATGGATGTTCAGGATTGCCTTTAATTTTGACAAACTGATTATCTTTAATTTCTACGCTCAAACCGCAGTTTCTAGAACATAAGATACATGCGGTTACATCTGTTTTACTTTGCTGAGCTGCGTCCATCATTTTTCTGGCTCCGTTTATTTTTATACATCTAGCTAGAATTAAAACAACAGGTTCCAAAATAGAACTTATATATTAGATAGTCAAGAACGCATCATTTTAAATTTGTTTATAACATCACTTTAGTTTGTAAATTAATAGAATCTAATGTTTAACTCGCGGTAAATATCTCTTTAAAAGCATTGATTTGTTTATATTGTTGAAGCTCATCCAGAGAGTTAATGCTATGAAAAAATAAGTTTTGTTTTTGAAATACGGCGACTTGTGCATGTAAAAGTTTAAAGCACTCTTTCAAACTTAATCGTTGTTTGTCAATTTGCTCTCGTACCGTAATCAGGCTTTCACGCTTTAATAAGCAAAATGGATATAAAGCATCTCCATTAATTGAAACATAGGCTGCCTGAGCTTGTTTATTTTTGCGTAGTGCGCTATGTAATTTCGCAACGACTTGCGTAGGTATATACGTCACATCACAGGGAACACACAAAACATAATCTGCTTTTACATGTGACCATGCGCTTTTCATACCCATAAGCGGGCCGAAAAAACCAGAAGCATCATCTTGAAAACACTTAATATCAGGCACAATACTTTGATAAATCGAATAATCACGATGACTATTTACCCAAATTTCAGATACAGATGACTTTAGTTTTTGATGAATTTTGGATAGTTGCGTATCGCCATCAAATTGCTGCAACAGCTTATTTAAACCATTCATACGGCGGGCTTGTCCACCCGCCAAAATGACCAGATCAGTTACGGGATATCCCTTATTCACACTTCCACCTCTTGTTGGCAAGCTTTAATCAAGCCACGAATCTCAGGTAAACATGAACCACAGTTCCCACCTGCTTTTAAACATGCAGTAACCTGTTTTTCATGGGTAATGTTTTGTGTTTTTATGACGTCGATAATTTTATTCTTACCTACTTTAAAACAACTACACACTAAAGGCCCATCATTATTAGTAGCCGACATTGGCATACCCGCTAGTAAAGCTTTTCGGTGCAAGGCGCTCAAACGTTCTCGTTTAAACAGACTCGCTACCCAATCACGGTCTGGCAATAAATCTGGCGGTGCAATATATAGACTTGCAATTACAATGCCATCTTTCAAAATAACGCTATGGCTCAGTTGTGAAGAGATATCTTCTATGCTTAACCATTCAAAGGTTTCATCGGCAAATGGTAAAAAGCTTTTCAGATTCTTTTGAGTATCATGAAAAGTTTGGCGGTCTGCAAGTTCATAACGATTGGTTTTCACCATTTTGACTTTGGTCCACCATGCACAGTGATGTAGCGATTCTTGAATATGCGAATCATATCCTTCACGAATATAGAGCACGCCCTGCCAAGTGGTATAGAACGGCTGAATGATTACAGGCGTATGTTTGAACTCAGGTTCACCTGAAATTGCATCAACTTCTGGATTAACGACTTTACCAATGCGGGCGTCGGATGCAACCTGTTCAGTCCAGTGAATCGGTGCAAAAATTTGCCCACGACGGACACCCGATGAGAAGGTCACACGTAGTACACAACTGCCCCATTTCGAACGAACTTCTACTAAACCTTGATCACGTACACCAAACTTTAAGGCATCATTTGGATGAATCTCACAGAATGGTTCAGCGCGGTGACTGGTCAAATTTGGTGACAAACCAGTACGCGTCATGGTGTGCCATTGATCACGAATACGTCCCGTGTTCAAAATGAGCGGATAATCTTCTGAAACTGCATGTACCGGATCAATCGCAACAGTCGGAATCAATTTTGCCTTGGCATTTTTATGACTAAACTGGCCATTGCCAAACAGTTGTTGAACGGCTTTAGCGTCTTGGGTTTTATCCCATACTGGCCATTGCATTGGTTGTAGAGCATCGTACTCAGCATTAGTTAGGTTCATTAAACCTTTCAGGTTGAAATAACGAAAATTATTACTCTCTTCTCGCATATCCATGTCTGCATTGTCTTGTGCAGATAGCGCAGCATGCTCATTGAAGATGTCACTTGCACTCGCAAAGTCAAAACCTTTAAAGCCTAATTTTTTCGCAACTTGACTCACTGACCACCAATCCGCCTTTGCTTCACCCGGTGCAGGTAAGAAAGCACGTTGACGTGAAATACGGCGCTCAGAGTTCGTCACTGTGCCATCTTTTTCACCCCAACCTAAAGCTGGAAGCAAAATATCGGCGTAAGCTGTAGTATCGGTATCGGCACAGATATCTGACACGACGACTAACTCGCACTTCTCTAAAGCACGTTTAACTTGATCGGCATCTGGCAAACTCACCACCGGATTGGTTGCCATAATCCAGATCGCTTTAATTTTTCCAGCTTCAACCGCATTAAATAAATCAACTGCTTTTAAGCCCGCTTGATTTGCAATAAATGGGCTATCCCAAAAAGTTTGCACTACTTTTTGATGTGATGGATTATCTAAGTCCATGTGTGCCGCTAGCATATTGGCTAAGCCACCCACTTCTCGACCACCCATCGCATTGGGTTGGCCTGTCATTGAAAATGGTGCGGCGCCGAGCTTACCAATTTTGCCTGTTAGTAAGTGACAATTAATAATGCTGTTGGCCTTATTTACGCCCTGACTTGATTGATTCACACCCATTGAAAATAGCGTGATTACCTTTTCAGTCTGCGCAAATTTCTCAAAGAACTGCTGTAATTTATCGAGTGCAATTCCCGTACGCTTTGCCACATATTGAATATCAGTTTCTGGCTGGCTGCTTGCCAAAACATCTTGCAGACCTTCGGTATAAACATCAACAAAAGCCTGATCGGCATGACCATTTTGATATAGATATTGGAATAGACCGTTAAACAATGCGACATCTTGGCCCGGTAAAATCGGTAAATGTAAATCCGCTTGCTCACAAGTACTGGTAAAACGTGGATCAATCACTACAACAAACATATCGGGATTGTGGCTTTTAGCCTGCATAATCCGCTGATACAGCACAGGATGGCACCATGCGGTATTGGAACCAACCAAAACCACCATGTCTGCATGTTCAAAATCTTCATAACTTGCAGGCACAATATCTTCACCGAAACTACGTTTGTGACCTGCCACCGCAGATGACATGCAAAGGCGTGAGTTGGTATCGATATTTGCAGTGCCTAAATAGCCTTTTACAAACTTATTCACCACATAATAGTCTTCAGTCAAAAGCTGACCTGAAACATAAAATGCAATGCTGTCACGACCATATTGATCGATACAAGATTGGAATTTATCGGCAAGTTTATTGATTGCCGCATCCCATGTCGTTACTACCCGATCAGCTTTGCGCCCCATCATTGGTTGTAAAACACGTGTTTCTAACCCTAAAGTATCCGCGAGTCGGCTACCTTTAATACATAAGCGTCCAAAGTTGGAAGGATGCTCGGCATCCCCCTCAACTTGTACTAGAGGTCCTTGCGGTTTTTGTTGGACGTTTACGCTAACACCACAACCTACACCGCAATATGGACATGTTGTTTTAGTGTTTTTTGCAACTGCAACATGGTCGGAGCTATCGATTTCAACGCTTGGAATACTATTCATAACTGCTCCTTTCCCTATTTAGCCTGCATTTTTTAATGCAAAATCTCGACCAAATAGCAGCTTATTTCTAAATGAAGAAACAGGTGTTTGGTCTGCAATTAACTCTGCATACCACATGCCATCTTCAGTATCACCAAACAATACTGCACCGATTACTCGATCGCTTTGAATGATAATACGCTTATAAATCTGGCGTTTTTCATCGTTCAGGATAATGTCTTCATAATCATCTTTCGGCTCAAAATTACCAGCCGAGAATACATCGACACCACTGACTTTTAACTGAGTCGGCACAGTGGGTGCTTTAAAAGTTAAGCTGCCGTGTTCAGCCAGATGGGTCGCGCAAATAAAAGCTTGCCCCCATAGTGGCTCAACCAAACCAAAAGTTTGACCACGGTGTTCGATACATTCACCCACCGCGTAAATACTTGGATCAAACGTTTGCATGGTGTCATTCACCAATACACCGCGATTGCAACGTAAACCAGCACTTTGTGCCAAAGCAATATTTGGACGAATGCCCACAGCAAATACCACAAGGTCAGCATCTAAGACCGTGCCATCTTTCAAACGGATTTGTTTGACATGACCATTTTCATCACCAATTAACGCCTCTGTATTGGCTTCGGTAATAATATGAATGCCTTTTTGCTCAATGCTATGACGAAGTAATTGACTCGCACGTCCATCAAGTTGACGTTCCATAATACGGTCCATCAAATGCAATACTGTGACATTCATACCGCGTTGTTTTAAACCATACGCCGCTTCTAAACCGAGTAAACCACCACCAATCACCACTGCATTGGTTTTTGAATCGCAGTATTCAATCATGGTGTTGACGTCATAAATATCGCGGAAAGTTAACACGCCCTTTAAGTCAACACCTTGAACTGGTGGAATAAATGGTGCCGAGCCTGTTGCCAGAATCAAACGGTCATAATCAACTGTCTGGCCTTTTTCGGTGTAAACCACTTTACGCGGACGATCAATTTTTACGGCTTTATCACCGGCAATAAATTTAATGCCTTTATCGTCATACCACTTTGGTGGATGCAACATAATGTCTTCAATGGTTTTTTCACCCGATAAAACCGGAGATAACATAATGCGGTTATAGTTACCCCAAGGTTCTTCACCAATCACCGTAACTTCATAACGGTCTGGTGCCATATCTAGTAAATCTTCCAGACAACGCATACCCGCCAAGCCATTCCCGATCAGCACCAGTTTAAGTTTGTCTTGTGATACACCTGTATTGGTAATATAAGTTTTTTGCGGCACTGCATTGACCCAAACACGGCCATCAACAATTTTGCTCGGATAAACCGCCAATTTTTGGTCTTTATCTTCTAAACAACGCCCTGTTGCTAAGCTGAAATGTTGTTTATAGATTGGTGATGCAATGACACGCTCGCCTTGTAAATCTCCGATAATCCCACGGCTCATCACATTCGCTTGGCTAAATGGATCTTTATTACTCAGCACGTAAACACGTTTTTCATGTCCTACACGGAAGATTGCTACCGCTTGGTCACCCACTAGTGCACCCGCGCCAGTGTTTGGGGTTAAATCATCGAGTGCACACACATCAATCCATTGATCATCAGGAAGCATATTTTTGTCTTGTACAATATTCATATAAGTTCTCCTTTATGCTTCAACCATTGGAATACGGTCTTCTGAACGTTCAGCTTCAGTTAATGGGCGAATTTGACCACGTTCAGTTGTAAATTGAATGTGTGGATCGGCCTGTTCATTTGCTCCTGCGTTGATATACGTTTGGAAGCGTTTACGAACTTCAGGATTTTCCACCGCAGTACGCCATTCGTCTTGATATGTGCCAATGATGTGTTCCATACGGCGCTCAAGCTCGGCAGCCAAACCAAGTGAATCATCCACCACTACAGATTTAAGGTAATCTAAACCGCCTTCCATGTTGTCGCGCCATACACTCGTACGTTGTAAACGGTCTGCGGTTTGGATGTAGAACATATAGAAACGGTCGATGTAACGGATGAGCGTTGCTTTATCAAGGTCAGATGCAAGTAACTCTGCATGACGTGGTTTCATACCACCGTTACCACATACATAAAGGTTCCAACCTTTTTCGGTCGCGATAATACCAACGTCTTTACCTTGCGCTTCCGCACACTCACGAGTACAGCCAGACACTGCCATTTTTAATTTATGCGGTGAACGTAAACCTTTGTAGCGGTTTTCAAGCTCAATCGCTAAACCAACTGAGTTGTCTACCCCGTAACGGCACCATGTGCTACCTACACAAGATTTCACGGTACGCAATGATTTACCGTAAGCATGACCAGACTCGAAGCCCGCAGCATTCAGCTCTTCCCAAATGAATGGAAGCTCGTGAACTTGCGCACCGAACATGTCAACACGTTGACCGCCAGTAATTTTGGTATACAAGTTATATTTCTTCGCAATTTGACCAATCGCGATTAAACCATCTGGAGTCACTTCACCACCAGCCATACGCGGTACAACCGAGTAAGAACCGTCTTTTTGGATGTTACCCAAATAGTAGTCATTACTGTCTTGTAAGCCTGCATGACTTGGCTCAAGTACGAAATCGTTCCAGCAAGATGCCAAAATATTTGCTGCCGCCGGTTTACAAATATCACAACCTAAACCATGACCATGTTGATGAATCAAATCATCAAAAGTTTTGATTTCATTGACACGAACCAAGTGATACAACTCTTGACGCGAGTACGGGAAGTGTTCGCAAATGTGGTTATTTACAGTCACGCCTTGACGTTGCAACTCTGACTTTAACACTTGTGTCACTAATGGTGCACAGCCACCACATGCTGTTGCTGCTTTGGTGCATTTCTTTAATGCACCTAAAGAGGTCGAACCATCGCTAATTGCTTGGCAGATGTCTGCTTTTGATACATTGTTACATGAACAAATGGTTGCGCTGTCTGGAAGTAAATCTACACCGCTACCACCAGACTTACCTGCTGATTGTTCAAAGCCCGGCATGATCAAGCTTTCAGGTACTTCAGGTAAAGCCAGACCGTTTAACATCATTTGTAAAAGGTCGTTGTACTCTTTCGCATCGCCCACCAAAACCGCGCCCAGCAATTTGGTTTTATCTGCATTTACAACAATCTTTTTATAAACCAGTGCATGCTCATCTGCATAGAAATAGCTTAATGCTCCCGGAGTCATGGCATGTGCATCACCTACAGAAGCAACGTCCACCCCCATCAACTTCAACTTGGTGCTCATGTCTGCACCAGCGAAGCAATGACACTCTTCATCTAAAATATGTTTTGCTGCAATACGTGCCATGTCATAGCCCGGTGCAACCAAACCATAAATTTTATTTTGCCAAAGCGCACATTCACCAATGGCATAAATATTGTTATCTGAAGTTTGGCAGTAATCATTAATGACAATACCGCCACGCTCACCAATCGCGAGACCACTGTTACGTGCAAGTTCATCACGTGGACGGATCCCCGCAGAGAATAAAATGACATCTGCTTCAAGCTCGCTACCATCTGCAAATTTCATTACATGTGTAGTGCTGTTGCCACATTCGATAGATTGTGTCGCTTTTTGTGTATGAACTTTTACACCAAGGTCTTCAATTTTACGGCGTAAAACTTTACCGCCCAAATCATCAATTTGAACTGCCATTAAACGTGGCGCAAACTCAACAACGTGTGTTTCTAGATCTAAATCACGTAAAGCTTTTGCGGCTTCAAGACCAAGTAAACCACCACCAATGACTACACCCGTTTTTGCATTAAGACTTGCTGCACGAATCGCATCTAAGTCTTCAATCGTACGGTAAACAAAGCAGTTTTCACGGTCATTACCCGGAATTGGTGGAACGAATGCATACGAACCAGTTGCCAACACCAATTTGTCATAGCTGATGACATCACCATGATTGGTTGTGACTGTTTGTGCAGCTGTATCAACTGCAGTTGCTTTTGTATTTAGACGTAAGTCAATGCCATGAGCATCAGCAAAGTCAAAACGTGCTAAAGATAAATCTTTTGCTGATTTCCCAGAGAAATATTCTGTCAAATGTACACGGTCATAGGCGATACGAGGTTCTTCCGCGAGAATCGTGATTTCCAGTTCATCATCTGCTTTTTCTAAAATGGCTTCGATGAATTTGTGGCCCACCATACCATGACCAATCATTACCAATTTCATAGTGTTTCTCCTCAAATCACGTTGCTTTTAAGCTGCGTTATTGTGTTCTCAAATAGACATTGTTTTTTTGCCTTGTGTTCTACCGAGAAGCGAATCAATCTCACAAAGCATGTAGCTGCTTGGAATCCATTTTTCCCACTCGTTAATGACACCCAATGCACAGCAAAGTCATAAAAAGAAATAAAAAAAGCGAGCCCCCTCATAGAGAAGGCTCGCATCGCTGGAACTGAAAAATTAGATAATTCAGATGTAACTTTTTTATGCAATAAAAATAAAGACATGGCCTTCACTCCGACTGAACGTAAATTCTTTGTGTGCACAGTTGCACTCACAAATTCGATCAGAACGGACATCGTTGGCCGTCTTTAAAACTTATGGTCGTCTTCGACCTGTAATTAAGTAAGCATTTTGCATGCCAATTCTTATACAAATTTAATTTAAAATTTTTTTATTTTTAATTTCATATAGATATAATTTCGCCAGCTATCTTATAAAAATAATGTCTTATTCTATTTGCCCCATCGCTGTACACTTAAATAGTTGAAATAAAAATATGTCTTGCCACAAAATGAATCGTATTTTTGCACCAAGACTGACCACATTAATTCTTTAGCTCGCTGAAATGCCACTTAAACTGGATTTTTTGTTTAGTTTTGGATGGCACTAATCTTGCTTAAAACCTGATAACAAAAAACGCGTCGAATTGGCGCATTTTCTTAGCCTGATTTTCTGAACTTATGCCAAAACTCAAAATAGCCCTTATTGATGATGATCATGCGCGAGCAGACTATATAAGAAAAAGTCTGCTTGAAAATGATTTTGAAGTGGTCGCTTGCCTTACTTTGGACCATTTAAATATTTTTCGTCTCGAGCATTTACAAGCCGATGTGATCTTGCTCGATATGGATCATCCTCATCGTGACATTATTGAAAGTTGTGTGAGTAGCTATGACCTACCGACTGTCCTGTTCACTAAAAATTCAGATAAAGACACCATCAAACAAGCCATCGATGCGGGAGTAACGGCTTATATCGTAGATGGCATAGACCCTGCCCGTTTACATACCATTTTAGAAATCTCGATTGAGCAATATAAAAAGCACAAAAAACTCGAAGGTGATTTAAAAGAGGCTCAAACCAAACTGGCTGACCGTAAAGATGTTGAAAAGGCCAAAGTGTTACTCATGCAACTCCACGGGCTGCCTGAAGATACAGCTTTCCAACTTCTTAGAAAAAATGCCATGAGTCACCGTATAACGATTGGAGAAATGGCACGGCGGTTACTTGATGCCCAAAAATTACTCAACAATCAACTAAAGGATGAATAAATGAGCACATTAGAAAAGACTCAATTACAACTCGGCTATATTCCTTTGCTTGATTGTCTTGCATTGCTTTGGGCAAAACAAAGAGGCTTCTTTGAGGAAGTCGGTTTAGACGTCACTTTAGTTAAAGAAGCATCTTGGGCAAGTCTTCGAGACCGTCTTGCTTTTGGTCTATTAGATGCAGCGCATTGCTTATCTGCAATGTTACCTGCGGCGGCTGTCGGCACAGATCAAATTGGCACGCCACTGCAAACATCACTCGTTTTAAGTGAAAACCGTGCTTTCATTAGCTTAAGTCAAAAACTTACTCATCAACTTACAATTCAAAAAAATGATACGGCCCAAGTAACAGCGCAAAAAGTGGCAGATTATCTCGAACAAGGTCACTCCATTTCTTTAGCGCATGTATTTAAGCATTCTATTCATCATTATTGTTTAAGAGAGTGGCTCGCCTTAGCAAACCCTGAACTTGCTCAATCTATCCAGCTCAAAACATTACCGCCACCTTATATGGTTGAAGCATTAGACAAACATGTGATTGATGGTTTTTGTGTAGGAGAACCTTGGAATACTCAAGGAGAGCTTTTAGGTTTAAGTAAAATGATTTGCTCAAGTCAAAACATTATTCCACCTGTGGCTGATAAGGTTTTAGCCGTAACTCAAGAATGGGCTGAACAGCATCCACAAACACTGGTTGCACTCACCACGGCAATTATGAAAGCCCAACAAGAATTGAGTGAGTTAGACGATTTTGCTCCAATTTTAAAATTATTAGTCGAGTTTGGAATTGTGCGCTTCCATTGTTCAGAAGAAGTACATGTCGACAAATACTATATGATTCAGGATATTGTCCGTCATTTAGTAAAAGAAAGTGCACTTCCAAAAGTAGAAGATTTTTATTGGCTGCTCGAGCAAATGCAAAAATGGGATGAACTTCAACTCGACCAAGCACAAATCACAAGCTTGGGTGCTCAATGCATTAATCTTGAGGCTTATGAACAAGCTAAACAACGCTATCGTTCATAACTTTTCTACTTATTAAATCGCCATAAAAAAAAGCTGTCTTTTATGACAAAGACAGCTTGAAAGACCCATAAGACAAAATGCGAAACACGCATTACTATATTTTCTAGGCTCAACTGATCCGTTGAAAATATAGCGCTTATGGAAATGATCATATCTATCTAAGCGTATCATTTTCAGACATTTTCATATCAATAACTGCCACTTGATCACTTTCAGTTCATTATTCAAAGCATCTTAAGTCAGTCTTTAAATACCTCTCTCTTCTTTAAGCCTTAAATCTACCCATGCTCACTGCAGAATAGTGATGCATCAATTACGCGGGTGAAGTCATAAATTTCATTTTATTTCTTCAAAATAATTTCTCGCATCTGTCTTAATTAAATTATTTTTTTTAGCTCTAAAGTAATTTATTGCCTATGTCATTATATTTAAAAAGATTTATTTATTAATCCTTTTGTAAAACTTAAATATTACGATTCAAATAATTAGATAAAAAAAATTAGTGAAAAATCCTCTAAGTCCCTCCTGTTTTTAGTTACAAACCGCAACAATCATGGCACAAATGGTAATAATAATTTAATTAATAATCATTATCATTCACACCACATAAAAACCTGAGAAGATCTACCATGATCCATGAAAATATTCTCGACTGCATAGGTAAAACGCCACTACTACAATTATCAAGGCTATTCACGCATCAATCGATCTCAGTGATTGCGAAAATGGAATTGTTAAACCCAGGAGGAAGTATTAAAGACCGTCCGGCATTATTCATGCTACAGGAAGGCCTGAAATCTGGAGTGATTAATAAAGATAGTCATATTGTTGAAAGTTCATCAGGGAACTTAGCGATTGCGCTTGCAATGGCCTGCAAAATATATGGATTAAAATTTACTGCCGTTATTGACCCGAAAATTGCCTCAGCAAACTTACAAATGTTGAAGCTCTACAAGGCCAATATCGAAATGGTCTCTGAAAAAGATCAAAACGGCGGTTATTTAAAAACCAGAATTGACACTGTAAAACGACTCTGCCAACAGCTTCCAAATGCTGTTTGGATTAATCAGTATGCAAACCCAAATAACTGGAAAAGCCATTATTTTGGAGAAGCAGAAGAAATCCTAAATCAAATTGATCGCAAGATTGATTACCTCGTGATTGGGGCAAGTACCTCTGGCACGATTATGGGCGTATCTCGTCGCCTTAAAGAAAGATTTCCAGAATTAAAAGTGATCGCAGTCGATATCGTCGGCTCTGTGTTGTTCGGTGGCACATCTGGTCCACGCGAAATTCCTGGGATTGGTGCAAGTACTGTCCCGCCGCTACTCTCCCCCGATGAAATTGATGATGTCATTTATGTAGATGACTATGAGTCGGCACTCGGTTGCAGAGAACTTCTTGAACATGAAGGAATTTTTGCTGGCGGTTCAAGTGGCTCATCAATTTCAGCCATCAAAAAACTGATTCCAACCATTCCTGATGGATCGTGCGTCTTAACGCTGTTGCCCGATCGCGGCGATCGTTATCTCGATCTTGTTTATGAAGATGAATGGTTCGAAATGATCAAGAAGCGTCACTTCAATCGAAACTTAAGACGCCAAGAAAACCTTACTTTACAAAATGTTGTTTAACCTTCTCCTTAGGAAATATTCATGAGCAATTTGGCTACCCTTCGCTATTTAAGTCAATCAGATTTATTAAATCTTGGCGCAAATCATAGTAATTCATTTATTGAAGCAATTACTGAAGGTTTAACCCTGCATGCAAATAAACAGTTTGTTCAACCTTTAAAACCTTATCTTCGCTGGCAAGGTGCAGACCATATTGCCGACCGTATTATCGCAATGCCTTGTTATTTAGGCGGCAACGACCCGATTGCTGGAATCAAATGGATTGGTTCAAGACAACATAACCCTAAAAAATTCAATATTCCGCGTGCCAGCGCACTGATTGTTTTAAATGACTCAGAAACAAATTATCCAGTTGCGGTGATGGAAGGCAGTCTCATCAGTGCCATGCGAACTGCGGCAATTACTGGTGTTTCGATTAAATATCTAGCGAAAAAAGACTTTTCAGACATTACCGTGATTGGCTGCGGACCAATTGCTCAAATGCAGATTAAAACTGTGCTTGAACAATATGCTCAAGTGAAAAAAATCCATTTATTTGATGTGAACCCTGAAGCAGCTGAAAAACTCAAAGCGTTGTTCTTATCGGAATATCCACATCTAGAAATTGAAATTCATGACAGCGCTAAGTCTGCGATTCAACAAGCCGATGTCCTCATTACCTGCACAGTTTCAGATAAACCTTACATTCCATTTGAATGGCTTAAAAAAGGCTGCTTTGTTTCAAATATTTCAATTATGGATATCGAGCCTGAAGTCTTCTTAAAAGTCGACAAAGTCATTGTGGATGACTGGGACCAATCAAACCGAGAAAAGAAAGTCATCAACGTGCTGGTTGAAGATGGCTTATTCAGCCGTGAAAAACTACATGCTGAACTTGGCGACATCATTATTGGCCATAAAAACGGCCGCGAACACGAAGATGAAATCATTTTGCTCAACCCAATGGGCATGGCGATTGATGACATTGTCTGCGCTAAATGGTTCTTCAATGCTGCACAAGAACAAAACGTTGGCACGGTTCTACCGCTTTTATAAGAATAGGAATAACTAAAATGTTAGATCGGATTTACACAGCACAACTACAAAAAACGATAGATGCACTCTACATGGAGAATTATGGAGATTTTAAAGATCACATTTCCTATAAAAAGCCTTATCTGGCAATTACTCTCAATGATGAGTTGGAACTCTATTTCAGCTGTTTAAAAGTAGATGGTGTAAATCCTTTCTATGTTACCCAACCCGAAGTTTTGCTTCATAAGCTCTTGAGCAATACAACTTCTAAAATTTCTATTTCTGAAGTTTTTAACTATTTAACCCAAGCAACTTGGTGGCCATCTCCACACCATCAAAAAGCGATTGATTATTGGCTCGACAACTTAGTAACGGCTGAAAAAATTCCTCAAATTTTACAGTCAGCCCTTTCATTTTCTTCACCTTTAATCAAAAGCGAGTTGCTATCGCTGGTAGCTGACCGTCCATTTCACCCATTCGCTCATTCAAAAGGTGAACTTACACCACTCACAACTCAAAAAGAAATTGAGGTGTATTGGTGGGCATTTAAGAAGGATGACGTGATTAATAATATGGAGTCGATTCCTCATAAAGAGCTTCTGTTATCAGAAGTTGAGGAAAGTCTGATTGCTGACAAAATGGCTGAGCTTTCAGATGACTACTTAGCCCTTCCTTTGTTAGAGACTCAACATCGCTATTTAAAGTTTGATGAAAATAAGTATGAAGGTATTGACCTAAACTATGTCACCACAATTGGTTTACCGACTTCTTCTTTAAGAACGCTTATTCATAACGCAAACCCTACTCTGCATTTAAAACTCTCAACCAATGCCAAAACTTTAGGTGCAATCCGCTCTATGCCAGGTCGTTATTTAATAAATGGACATACGGCTTATAATTTTTTAAATGACGTCATTAATGAAACTGCTTTAATAAAAAATCGCCTCTTTTTGAGTAATGAAACACATTGGTGGGTGCTGGGTAAACAAGAGCCGATTGTAAAAAATTTAGGTGTAATCGGTTGCCAAGTCCGACATTTACCGGATATTTGCCAAGATAAAAAAGTTACTCCAATCACTATGTCAGCTTTAAGCTGTATGTATGTTGACCCTTGGGAAGCTTTAGGCGTTGAAGGTGACAAATGGTCATTACTAAAAGACTTAAGTGTTCATTTTATTCAAACATTCTTAACACTTTGGGCACAAGGAATCATGCCTGAATGCCACGGGCAAAACACCATGGTGTGTTATGAAAATAATAAGTTGAAATGCTTTATTTTACGTGACCACGATACCTTAAGAATATGTACCACAGCCATTGAAGAAAGTGGTTTTACTCCTCCGGTTTATACCATCGATACCAGCACGCCGAACAATCTTATCTTTACTAAAAATGAAGACTTATTTAATTACTTCATTACTTTAGGGATTCAAATTAACCTCTACCCGATTGCTTTAGCGACCTTGAAATATACAGATCGTACAGAAAGCGATTTCTGGGAGATGGTTCAAGACATTATTCATGATTTTGTAGAAACGCAACCCATTTCAGAACAAACAAAATCGCAAATTCAAACTTATCTTTTTGACAATAAGACTTGGCCATTCAAACAGCTACTTACGCCTTTACTTGCGCAAGAAAGCGACTCAACAGGCATGCCAAGTAAAATCGGAAGTACGCCAAACCCTTATCACAGCTTATCTGTTTCTAGCTATGAGACCATGGATATCTAAATCATGCGCTCATCTCGCCTAGATCATTTCATTATTTTGCTCTGTCAGTTTTTTTCTACTTTCGGGCTCATGGTGCTTATTCCGATCATGCCGCTCTATATGGAAAAACTGACGGCGCATATGAGTGCTCCCACTATCTGGGCAGGTTTGGCACTCGCGGCTCCGGCTATTGGCAGCTTATTTACAGCACCGATTGTTGGCCACCTATCCGACACATTCGGCCATAAAAAAGCCTTGTTACTTTCTCTGGCTGGTTTCTGTATTTCAATACTGCTCATGGCGAGCGCCCAGCATTTATACCTGTTTATTTTCGCGCGAATTTTACTCGGTTTTTGCGGTCTTTCTGTGATTTTAAATGCCTATGTTTCATATCTTTCTAATGAACAACAACGTGGTGCCGCTTTTGGGCAACTACAAAGTAGTGTTGCGCTCGCTTGCCTATGTGGTCCCGTGCTCGGCGGGATATTTATGGATCAATGGCGGGTTGAAGTATTACTCAACGCGACAGCATTTGTTGTGATGACACTCATTGTGATTGCGTCATTTGTATTAACCAATCCCGTTAAAACCGAAACCACAAAAACCAAAGAGAAATCTAAGCTTCCAGCTTTCTTTGATAGAACGATTTTTGCGTGGTTAAGCGCCGGCATTTTGGTTCAAGCGGGCGGCTTTGGTTTGGTGTCATGCTTTGTTTTATACATTAGTGAAATAAGCCAAAGCACTCACTCATCGTTATCTGCTGCGAGTTTAACGGGAACAATTCATGCGCTTTCATGGGGAGCAGCATTTATTGCTGCAACCTATTGGGGAAAAAGAAATGATGATAAAGGAGATTCTTTTAATAACTTCATTTACGCATCTTTAATTTGCGGCATCACGATTTTCGCATTGATCTGGGTTTCTAATCTCTGGCTGATTCTTGTATTACGACTCATACAAGGCTTCTGCTTTGCAGCCCTTATTCCTTCGATCTTACACACAATTTCTCTAAAAGCCGGCGCTCAAAGCCAAGGAAAAGTGATTGGTATTTCTAATAGTGCCTTTGTCTTAGGACAACTTATTGGCCCAATCACGATCACGCTCACCTACTCATTTTTCAATATTACTGCTGCATTAATCTGCACCTCACTATTTTTTATCGGTGCGGGATTAGTGGTGATTTTGAACAGATTCTTAATGGATACAATTTTAGAAGAGGCACAAGAATGAACTCAATTATTACAACCGATGCATGGTCTTATAAACTTTTCGAACAGTACCTGAATACTTTCTTTCGTGAACTCAAAGTAAATCTTGAAAAGTACATTATCCCAGCTCAAGATTCTCCTTTATTCACCCTATATGCGGAGCAACCAGACACACTGTATTTTGCTTATACGTTTAATGCGTCTAACACGATTGTTTATGGTGCAGTTCAGCATCTTTCAACTACGGGTTATCACCGATATCAACGTGGTTTTGTCCTGCAAAACTTAAACGACAATACATTTGACTCACTCACCAACCCTAAACAGTTAGTGAAACTGATTACAGATGAGTTGAATAGTCTATTTAAAGATAAAAACCAAAATAAGAACCTGTACTCCGATATTGCCAATAGTATCGAAAATACAAAATTCTTTTTAGAAAATAAGCCTTCCCAAACAGCAACTAAAGCGTTAAGCGGTTTTCAGGCTACGGAACAAGGCATGTTATATGGGCACCCTTTTCATGTGACCTCTAAAGCCAATTTAGGTTTCTCTAAAGAAGACATGAAAAAATATAGCCCTGAGTTAGGCGCAAGTTTCCAACTTCATTACTTTGCAATCCATTCTTCTTTAATCCAAAAGCTTGTAAGTGAAGAACAGCTTTCTCATCGTATTGAAGATGAAGTTTTAAAAACTGCAAAAGAACGTTTACAAGAAAACTTAGCAAATTACGAGCTAATGCCAACCCATCCGTGGCAAGCTAATTTCTTACTTCAACATCCATCTTTAAAGAAACATTTAGATAGCCAAGACGTGATCTATCTGGGAGCTTTAGGTCAAACCGTATGGCCGACCTCATCCGTTCGTACAGTATGGTTGCCTCAATCAAATCTATTCTTAAAGCTATCAATTGATGTACGAATTACCAGTTTCATTCGTAATAACCCAATGGATGAAATGGAACGCGCGATTGATGCGAGCAAAATTATTATTAATCACAAGATTAGTGAGCAATATCCAGACCTTGTGATTCTGCCGGAGTTAGAGGCAAAAACAGTCAAAATTCCAGAGCTTGAAAGTTCATTTGGCATCCTCTATAGAGCTGGGCTCACTACTGATGTATTAGAAAATACCCGAATGCTGGGCGGCTTGGTTGAAGAAAATGAAAACCATGAAATCCCACTTTTAAGCTTTATTCAGCAAGCGGCACCGAATCAAAATCTACAATCGAAAGACGCGAAAGACTTCATTACTTTCTGGTGGAAACAGTACGTTAAAGTTTCACTGATTCCATTAATTGAGTTGTTTGCAAATAAAGGCATTAGCGTAGAAGCGCACATGCAAAATAGTTTAATGGAATTTAAAAACGGCTATCCACATCGCCTTATTCTTCGAGACATGGAAGGCATTAGCATTGTTCCAGAAATGATAAAAGACGACTCATCTATTTCTGAAGATAGTACCGTTTGGTTCTCTCAGAAAGATGCGTGGACCTTTTTAAAATATTACCTTGTGATCAATCACATTGCTCATCTCATCAGTGCAATTGCACGAGTTACGGCCATTGAAGAATCTGAACTTTGGCAAGCCACACGCCTTACGCTCACGCAAGAAAATTTTAGCGCAAAAGGTGAGCAATACCGCGATTTATTAATTAATTCACTCACATTACCAATCAAGGCAAATATGTTAAATACGCTCTACCATAGTGGTGGCAACCCAATCTGGATTGAAGTTGAAAACCCTATTTATAAATATCGCGGCGCAGAAGCACTTTGCCCTCTTCAACCAACACAACAAACCAATTATAAAACCCTCGCGGAAAATCGCGTGATGGGCCAATTATTAGAAGCACTCATTTTTGAAAATACTTTTAAATACGAGTTTTCTAAAGGTCAAATCAAGTTCTATATTTCCGATACCGTTTTTTATACCTGCGCGGCCAAACGACACTTTAGTTTTAAACGAATTAAGTTAGATCCTTCAAGCTTAGTCCGTTCTGATATTACTTTAGGCACTGAAACTCGCCCTAACTTAAAAACATTACTTGCCGATCTAAAAAATATTATTGAAGCTGACCCAGTTAAATGGCAAAACTTTAATGATGAACTCAATTTAACTTACGTTAAACATGCGCAAACTTTAAGCCAAGCCCCTGCTCAACCTTTAAGAACCTTGTCTTATTTAGAACAAGAAGCACGGATTACCAATGCACATTTATATCACCCAAGTTTTAAGTCTCGTATCGGCTTCGATTTAAAAGAAAACCAGAAATATGCACCCGAGCTTTCTGAAGGTTTTACGGTTCAATGGGTCGCGACTCATAATAGTTTATGTAAACTGGTTTTAAGTGAAACCATTAACTTAGAGCAGCTTTATAAACAGCATTTTTCAGAAAAAGATCTACAAGCCATTAACGATCAATTGAAAGAGCAAAATGTAGATTTTAAAGATTATATCCTCACTCCAATTCACCCGTGGCAGTGGGATAAAATTATTGAATTATATTATCAAGATGCAATCAGCAACCAACTGATCATCCCGTTAGATATTGAAGGTCCGACTTATTTACCACAACAGTCCATTCGCACATTATCAAATATTAGCGACATCTCAGCGCTTTCTCTTAAATTGGCAATGAACTTGGTCAATACTTCTA
The DNA here is from genome assembly GCF_052044755.1 of Acinetobacter sp. 22512. NCBI lineage: Bacteria > Pseudomonadati > Pseudomonadota > Gammaproteobacteria > Moraxellales > Moraxellaceae > Acinetobacter > Acinetobacter sp. 22512. The sequence continues at coordinate 249,616 of NZ_JBQENP010000001.1, forward strand.
CCTCTCGTGTATTGGCACCGCATACCGTTCAAAATGCGGCAAAAATGAGTGACTGGCTTTATAACATTGTTGAGCAAGACCATATTTTAGAAAAACAGCGTAAGCCTGTTATTTTAAGAGAGATTGGCGGTCTTTCAGTTAACCAGCAAATTGCGCTACCTGTTCAATACGGCGCACTCGCCTGCATTTGGCGCGAAAGTATTTACAGCTACTTAAAAGAAGGCGAATCAGCAACGCCTGTAACGGGTCTAATGCAACTCGATACAGACCAAAAACCACTAATCGATGAGTGGATCCAAGAGTATGGTATTGAGTTCTGGTTAGAAAAATTACTCAGCAATGCTTATTTACCAATCATGCATATTTTGTGGTGCCACGGCCTCGCTTTAGAGTCACATGCGCAAAACATGGTACTAATTCATAAAAATGGTTTACCCGTTAAAGCGGCTTTGAAAGATTTCCATGATGGAATTCGTTTTAGTCGTCATCTTTTACGTGAGCCGAACCTTTTACCTAACTTGCAAGATGCGCCGAAAGAACATGCCAAGATTAACCCGAACTCGTTCTTGGAAACCCACTCTCCAAATGAGTTAAGAGACTTTACTCAAGATGCGCTTTGGTTTGTAAATCTGGCTGAGTTAGCGATTTTCTTAAATGAACATTATGACTTCGATGAAATCAAATTCTGGACCATGTTAAGAACCATTATTAATCAGCATAAAGAAGCTCACCCAGAGTTTGCCGAGCGATATGAATTGTTTAACTTTACAGATGACACCATCGATATTGAACAACTCGCAAGCCGCCGTTTCCTTCCAGAAATTCGCTTAAGAGTACAAACCACGCCGAACCCGCTCAGCCTTATTAAGGAAATTGAATATGAATAAGTATTCGATTTCTTTTAAGAAACGAATAGCAAATGGCGAGATGCTCTACGGAATCTTTTGTTCCGTAGCTTCTCCGATTAATGTCGAGCAAATGGCACTTGCGGGCTACAACTTTATTATTATCGACTTGGAACATACTTTATTTAGTACGTCTCAAGTCGAGACCATGATTTTAGCTGCTAGAGCCATGAATCTTGATGTCTTTGTGAGGGTACCGTTAAACGCCAACCATTTAGTTCTACCTCTGCTCGATGCAGGGGTAACGGGTATTGTTTTTCCGCGTATAGAAAATGCTCAGCAAGCACAAGAAGCCGTGAACTATTGTCACTATATGCCTCTTGGGCAAAGAGGTCTCAACTCGACAAGGTTAAATCGATATGGTATGGATGATTTAGCTAGTTTTGTTCAACACGCAGCAAACGAAACGGTTGTCGTTGCCATGATTGAAAGCTTAGAAGGACTAGAACAACTAGATGAAATATTAAAAGTTGAAGGTATTGATATTATTCTGGAAGGTGCTGCCGACCTTTCCCAATCAATGGGAATGCCATGGCAATCTAGCCATCCAAAAGTGAAAGAAAAAGTTCAAGAGATGTATATAAAGACTAAAAATAGTCAAAAGCATTTCTGTGCTATTCCACGCCAACCTGAAGATATTGCGGCATGGAAACAACAATCCGTTCAGCTTTTTGTACTCGGTGATGACCGCAGCATTATTCGCCGTGCTCATCAAAATCATTTGAATTCTTATAAAGAAATCTCATAAATTTTCAGTTGTGTAGAGCGATGAGTGCACCTTCCTCTACACAACAATTAATAAAAATAAATTTTATTATTTTTTGTCCAACAACGATATTGTGAATTACAATCATTCTCACTTATAATTCGACAAATTTAAAATCACTCTCAGGGCGAGACAATGGGAAATAAGATAAAAAGTCACAAACTTTTTACGAGGAAGTCTGAAGTAAAAAATATCATTCCACTCCTTTCACTTGGTGGGGCCATTATTCTTTCCAATTCAGCTTTTGCTGCTTCACCTGCTGAAACTACAGAAACAGAAAAGAAACCCGAAGCTCTCCCGACAATTACAATTACTGCTTCACGCGCAGATGAACTCTCTACCTCTGCCAAACAAGTCACCAAGCTAGATGAAAAACAAATTGAACTTTTAAGAAATGGTTCATCTGGAAGTATTGCGACTGTTTTAGCAAAAGCCGTACCGGGTTTATCCGATTCGAGCCGAACCATTACCGATTATGGTCAGACTTTACGTGGTCGTAATGCTCTCATCTTGGTCGATGGCGTTCCAATGAACCTGACACGTGACACATCACGCGGACTTTCAGCAATTGACCCTGAAAGCATTGCCAACATTGAAGTGATTCGAGGCAGCAACGCAATTTATGGTGGCGGTGCTTCTGGCGGTATTATTTCAATTACCACAAAAGCTGCGGGTGGCGAACCTACAGCAAAAACAGTCGTTGGGCTTCAAACACCTTTAACAAATTTCCGTTCTAATGCTTTAAGTGGCGATATTCATCAATATTTCACAGGCAGCTTTAACGCTTTTGACTATGCACTCGACTTTGGTTACCAACGTATTGGTAGCCCGTACGATGCAAGTGGTGACCGTGTTGCACCAGAACCAAGTCAGGGCGATTTATATGATGCCGATGCTTACAGCGTAGGTGGTAAACTTGGTTATCATATTGATGACAATCAATACCTACAATTCGCTGCAAACTATTATAATGCCGAGCAAGACTCAGATTATGCATCTGACCCAAGTGTGAAAAATGCTCCTGCTGGAACTGTACCAGCGAAAGCAATTAAAGGCTTAAAGCTCAAAGACCAAAATAAAAACGAAAACCAGATATACAATTTAACTTATAACCATAAAGACTTTTTTGGTAATAAGGTTGATGCACAAATTTATTATCGCGACTTCTTTACACGTTTTTCACCATTTGATGCACGAAAAAATGCAAATCGTGGAGGACAAGTAGATCAGATCTATCAAGAAAATAATGTACTCGGTAGCCGCTTAACTGTTACTACACCACTTGAGTTTTTAGGTGACACCTCACTAGTTTGGGGTGGTGACTTTAGCCGCGAAAAAAGCGAAATACCTTTAGATATTTTCGATCAAAAAATTTATGATCAATCTGGTGGCTTAGAGTTTGTAAAAATTGGCAAACTTATTTATTTACCTGAACTCACTACGCAAAGTGTGGGTGGTTTTATACAGTTAAAACACCGCTTTAATGACCAATGGTCAGCAGAAGCTGGTACGCGTTATGAAGACAGCTATGCCCAAATTGATAGCTTTGTTCCTTTATCACAATTAGGTAAGCCCAACCCTTACACCGTTGAGGGGGGGAAAGTGAAAGCTGATGCATGGTTGTACAATGCTAACGTGACTTTCTCTCCAAATGACCAACACTTGATTTATGCATCTTTTAACCAAGGTTTCCAATTACCTGATGTTGGTTTGATTATTCGTAATGCTGGTGAAGGTTTTAACCTTGGTTCATCATTCTTAGAACCCGTAAAAGTAGATAACTACGAGTTGGGCTGGAAAGGAAACTTCAATAACTTCTCTTCAAGTTTAGCGGTCTTCCACTCTACTTCCGACCTAGGTGCGGTGCAATCTTTCAACAATGGTTTAGTACTCGCTAGAACCAAAGAAAAAGTCACTGGTGTTGAAGCAACATTTGATTATCTTGACGATGCCAATGTTTGGGGAACTGGTGGTAGTGTTACGTGGATGAAAGGTCGTGAAAAGCCGCAAAACGGTGCTGAACAAGATATGACAGGCTTCCGTATTCCACCATTAAAACTCACAGGTTATATTTCCTATAGTCCAACGGAAACTTGGACGAATCGTCTACAAGCCACTTACTTCGGTTCAGAAGATTACCGCTTAAATGGTAAAAATAGTTTTGGTCGCTATGATGTAAAAACTTATACAACAGCAGACTTAATCAGTAGTTTTGCGCTTAACAAAAAAGACACTGTGACGATTGGTTTAGAGAACATGTTTAACCGCAAGTATTATCCTCTCTATAGCCAATTATTACGAACTAGCGATAACACTAGCCATTTAGTGGCAAATGGTGCAACGCTTAAAGTGACTTATAGTCATAAGTGGTAATCAAAAACTGACATTGAATGTGTCACAAAAAGGAGATCAATGCGATCTCCTTTTTTACTAAAAATATTAATTCCTTATCTATTTTTTCCATTATTAACCTGAGGCAAACCCACAGAACCACCCTAGTATTCTGCTAAAAATTTTGTTAACTTGATTTTGTTACATATTCAAGATGCAACTTTTTTCATCCAACATTTCCTCTCACTGTGTTTATGAAAACAATATCCATATGTAATTTTACCAATATTTTTCATGGGGCAAATCATAATGGAAATCTCACACCGCGAAATCTACGCGCTCGTAGACATTAATAATTGTTATGTGAGTTGTGAGCGACTATTTAATCCCAAACTTATTGGCCTACCAGTCGTAGTACTTTCTAACAACGACGGATGTGTTGTATCACGTAGTGAAGAAGCAAAAAATATGGGTATCAAAATGGGGGTTCCATGGTATCAGATCGAACAAGAAGCTCTTCAAGCAGGTGTACACGTCTATTCAAGCAACTACACGTTATATGCTGAAATGTCACGTCGCTTTTTTTCAGTTCTTGGTGAGTTTTTCTCGCCCGATGATTTAGAAGCTTATTCTATAGATGAATGTTTTATTCGCCTTACCCCTTATCTTCAATCTCTAGATATTCATTCTTATTGTGTCAAAGTCGTAGAAACCTTAGAAGAATGGTTAAGCTTACCCTGTTGTATTGGCATCGGATATTCAAAAACTCAAGCAAAATTAGCCAATCACTATGCTAAAAAAATTAGAAGCTTTAATAGAATTTGTAATTTCACCACTTTAGATCCTCTGCTTCTTGAAGACCTCATGCAACACACTTCAGTCAAAGAAGTCTGGGGAATTGGCTATCAATTAGTCAAACAATTACGGAGTTATGAGATTTATTCATGCTTAGACTTAACTTTTGCCAATGAGCATCATCTAGCAAAAGCTTTTTCTGTGGTTATGGCACGTACCATTCGTGAGCTAAAAGGCCAATCCTGTATTCAACTTGACGATCCTGCCATCGTCACAAAACGAATTTTAGCTTCACGTAGTTTTGCTCAAGCTTTATCCAGCATTGAGATTATTAAACAAGCACTTATTTTCCATCTCAACCGTGCTCATCGCCGTTTAATGAAACAAGAGCAACTATGTGCCTGCATTCAAGTCATGCTTTATGAAAAAATAGATAAACCACCTTATAAAAAAGCATCTTCTCAAGCGATAGGCTTAAATTATGCAACAGATGATTTATGCATATTAACAAAAGCAGCCATGCAGCAAATTGATGTTTTATATAAAGAAAATAAAAAATATATAAAGATTGGAGTTTTATTCTGTGGTTTGCATCCCCGTCAACATCACATTGATGATTTATGGCAACCTCTTGAGTTGATTCAGCAAAGACAACAATTAATGCAAACTCTCAGCACAGTTCGTAACCGATTTGGCAGTCACTATTTACAAGTCGGTTATCATTCCCGTAATCCATCTTGGCACATGAAACAATGTCACCGTTCAAAAAATTATCTAACTCGATGGAATGAGCTATTAGTGATTGGAGAGAACTCTATAGCCGTTACACAAAATACATGAACTGTTTTTGTCAATTCAGTTTAAAATAAGCTCCATTAAATTACTTGAAATTTTGTCATTTTTTAACATTGCTAAATCATCGCAAAATTTACAATATATAAGCCGAATTTGGTATACCCTTTCTGCGACGATGAAAACAAATTATAAAAAAATTGTAGAAACATATGCCATAATAAGCAAACTTTGCAGACATCTTGCAAAGAATATTTGCAACTTTAGAGCTGGAGCAATCTGAATGAGTTCGACCATTTTGGTGATTCATGGACCGAATTTGAATTTGCTGGGAAAACGCGAACCAGAAGTATATGGTCATCTTACCTTAGATGATATTAACCAACAACTTATTAGCCAAGCTCAACAAGCTTCACTCACATTAGATACTTTTCAAAGCAACTGGGAAGGTGCCATTGTTGATCGTATTCATCAAGCACAAACTGAAGGCGTAGAACTTATTATTATCAACCCTGCAGCCCTCACTCATACTTCAGTTGCTCTACGCGATGCCCTACTTGGCGTTGCCATTCCATTCATTGAAGTTCATTTGTCTAATGTCCATGCAAGAGAGGCATTCAGACATCATTCTTATTTATCTGATAAAGCAATTGGCGTGATTTGTGGTCTAGGTGCAAAAGGCTATCGTTTTGCGCTCGATTACGCTATTGAAAAAATTCAACCATCTAACCCAAACTAGTTTAGGAATAGTCGCCCATGGATATCCGCAAAATTAAGAAACTCATCGATTTAATGATTGAGTCTGACTTGCAAGCGATCGAAGTTAAAGAAGGTGATCAATCAATCGCTTTAACTCGTCGCAATCCTGTCGTTGCTGCGGCTGGTGTAGCACTTCCGGCTGCTCCTGTTGCAGAAGCACCAGTTGCAAAAACACCGCGTGGAGCAGTTGAAACTTCTCCAATGGTTGGCGTGTTCTACGCTGCTCCAAGCCCAGGTGAAGCACCATTTGTTAAAGTAGGCCAAACAGTATCTGCTGGTGAAACTTTGGGTATTATTGAAGCAATGAAAATCATGAACCCAATTGAAGCAACTCAAAGTGGCGTGATTGAAGAAATTTTAGTGAAAAATGGTGAAGTTATCCAATTCGGTCAACCTTTATTCCGTTATCGCGCGTAATTACCCCGGGGACGTCTATGTTGCAAAAAGTTTTAATTGCAAACCGTGGTGAAATCGCTTTACGTATTACCCGGGCTTGTAAAACATTAGGAATCAAGACTGTTGGTATCTATTCAGATGCCGACAAGGATTTGATGCATTTACGTTTTGTTGATGAAGCAGTATGTATTGGTCCGGGCGCAAGTAGTGATAGCTATTTAAATATCCCGGCAATTATTACTGCTGCAGAAATTACCGGTGCTGATGCTATTCACCCGGGTTATGGTTTCCTTTCAGAAAATGCTGAGTTTGCTGAAATTGTAGAAAGTTCAGGCTTTACTTTTATTGGCCCACGTCCAGAACATATCCGCCTTATGGGGAATAAAGTTTCTGCGATTGTTGCCATGAAAAAAGCTGGCGTACCTACTGTACCAGGTTGCGACCATGCAGTAACCATCCACAATGCCTTGGCAGAAGCGAAAGAAATCGGCTTCCCGCTTATTGTTAAAGCGGCTTCTGGTGGTGGTGGTCGTGGTATGCGTATTGTTGAACGTGTAGATACACTACTTGAATCAGTTCAAGCAGCACAGCGCGATGCAGAAATGTGGTTCGGTGATGATACCGTTTACATGGAACGCTTCTTACAAAAACCTCGCCATGTCGAAGTTCAAGTTCTTGGTGATGGTAATGGTCATGCAATTCATTTATATGACCGCGACTGTTCATTACAACGTCGCCATCAAAAAGTACTAGAAGAAGCACCTGCACCAAACCTACCAGAGCAAGCTCGAGCTGATATTTTAGAAGCTTGTGTTCATGCATGTCAGTTGATGCAATATCGTGGTGCTGGTACGTTTGAATTCTTATTTGAAGACGGTGAATTCTTCTTTATTGAAATGAATACTCGTGTTCAGGTTGAGCACCCTGTAACTGAAATGGTTACCGGTGTCGATATTATTGAACAACAGTTACGTATTGCTGGTGGCCTAGGACTAGAGCTTCAACAAGAAGATATCAAAGTTCAAGGACATGCAATTGAATGCCGTATCAATGCAGAAGATCCTACAACCTTCTTACCTTCACCAGGTAAAATTGAAAGTTTCTATGCGCCAGGCGGCGCTGGTATTCGTTTAGATTCTCATATCTACCCAGAATACAGCATTCCACCTTACTATGACTCTATGATTGCTAAATTGATTTCTCATGGTAAAGACCGTGAAACTTCAATTGCTCGTATGCGTCAAGCACTAGATGAAATGATCCTTACAGGAATTAAAACAAATATTCCTCTACATAAAGATCTTATTTTGCAAGATAAGAGTTTCTGCTCTCAAGCAATGGATATCCATTACCTTGAAAAACACTTGTTAAAGCAAGTGGAAGAAAAGAAAGCTGAAACTGCATAATAAAAAAGCCTCTTATTTTTAAGAGGCTTTTTTATATCAACCATTTTATGGTAATACCCGACGTAAAGTGGCAAAGCACTGCTCACCCTTAGCTGTTGAACAGAAATTGATTGTATGGTCGTTTTTCCATTGTACAAAATATTGTGAGACATCACCTGTTTGGTCTTGTTTCTGACCAGAACAATCTACTTTATTATTATCAAATTTAATTTGCATTACTAAAGCAGCTAGCTGTTCTTTAGGATCATCAGATGGTTGATATTCATAAATACCATAAGACCATTCCTGACCGCTTTTGATCACTACATCATTACTACTACGAAAGTTATAATATTCCACACATTTCTTATTATTTGGAATTTCCATTCCCCATAATCCCATAATTTCAGGGCGCGTAACAATACGTATAGCATTAGGATTACTTGCGGTCCGAACGGGTTGTTCAGCTGGCTGTTGAGTAGCCGTTTCTGCCACAGCTAAACCAGAACAAGCCCACAATAATCCAATAATATAAATATTTTTCATAGATTTATTAATCATTAAACGCATGAAGTTAAGTTAGCATATTTTTTGACAAAATCACTGCTCCATAACCATATAAAAACAATATTTTTCAACTGTAACGTGTCACAACAAGTCATCAAACAATTTTATATTTACTTGCTTTTTTCAATATAAATTCTTTGTTTTGCATGATCTCAGGCTTAGGTAGTTGAAGAATCGACTTGTTTCGGAAGCCACTTTACAAAGCACAAACCTAAGAGCACAACCACGCTGGCACACATAAAGATGAGTTCACCAGAAAGAATTTTCCAGAAATGCCCAGCCAGAACACTACCGAAAGCTACACCTAACCCCCACATGGTACTATAAAGTGCTTGTCCACGCCCTTGCTGTCCAGCAGAAAAGTTTTGAAAAATAACTCTCATTGCGATCAAGTGAAATAAACCAAAACTAAAGGCATGTAAGCACTGCGCAAAAAGTTGACCAATAAAATAATGTGAAAATACTGCAACTAGCATCCAACGTATGCTCGTCACTAGCAGACACACTATCACTAAACTGCGCCACGAAAAACGTTGAAAAATCTTTGAGGCAATTGAAAACATAAAAATTTCAGCAAAAACGCCCATGGCCCATAAAAATCCAATTTCAGTCGTACTGAAATTCAAAGATTTCAGAAAATTACTATAAAAACTATAAAAAGGCGCATGTGAAAAAAGTAGAATAAATTCAATTGCAAAAAAAGCAGCCACTGTTGGGCGCTTAAGAACAGGAAATAAAGGTTCTAAATATTTTTGGGAAGTAGACGCGCTATCAGGTTCGCGGATTGTGAAAGACCAAATAAACGCTAGAGACGCGATAATTAATAGTAAAATTGGGAGCATTGAAATATGCACTATTTCTAAAATAGCCCCAATAGTGAATACCCCAACAATAAACCCAACCGATCCCCACTTACGAATTTTGCCGTAGAGTTTAGCTTTTTGATCACCCAACCAAAATAAAGTCACTCCCTCAAATTGAGCTAAAATCGCATTTTGAAAGAAACTAAAAATAAGCATAAGCAAAGCAACTGATTGAAAAGTATTTGGCACTATAAAAATAGCCAACCATATACATGACTCCATCCAAGTTGCTATCCGAACAAGTAACATCCGCCTACCAGATTTATCAGCAATCCACCCCCAAACTAAAGGCGCAAAAAAACGAGTTACAATCGCAATTGATGATAAAACACCAATTTCTTGATAATTAAATCCCTGATCTTGAAGATATAAATTCCAATAAGGCATGAATGTGCCCACGATGGAATAGTAAAAGAAGTAGAATCCACCAAGTCGAGTTTGGATAGTAAGTGGTTGAAACAATTTATAAACCTTTGTATTTTCATGAGGTTAAAATTCGGGATAGCTGTCACGCATGTAGCCATTTGTCTTTAGTACTACTAAGCATCCACAAATTTCGATTCGTAGATTCACCGAATAAAATACAATTAAACATATCAGAGCATCTGAGCTTTTCAATTTTAACACTTTGTTTTCCAATACAAATCATTAAATTATTGAGAATCGACTTGTCTCTATAAGTATTTTTTATTGATAAGAAAGAATAAATAAAGAAAAGAGAACTGTAATTTAATTTGTACAATCTGTTAACTTGTGTAAAAATACATTTAATATTCATAAGGTATATATTTATCAGATGTTTTTTCTTATTTTTTTAATTTGTCTTTTTCTGTTTTTACTCATCCTAAAACAACATTACCGCTAACTACTTATCACCCCTACCTTTTGTTTAAAAAAACCTATTTGCCTCTTTTAAATTAGAACAATTAAACACCAAATTTATAGACCACTTTTTAAATGCTAAGTGTTCAACTCAACCTCTAAAAATATATTCAACATTAAATTCCAATAAATAATTAATAAGTTACTGTAACAACTATCGCATCTGAGTAATTACCCGGAGCTGTTGAAATAGTGGTACCTTGCGGAATTTTTCCATAGACATTTGTACCCTGAGAATTGCCCGAACCTGTTTTAGAAACACCTCCAGAACCTCCAACTGCGCTTACACCACCAGTAGTATCCCATACCGCACTATAATTCGAGTTCTGATATAACTGATATGGGATATATTGACCACTACCATTTGTCATCTGCCTAAAGCCACCAGCAATACGGTTATTTCCATCCCCTAAATAAATACTATATGGCAGTCCATTATTACAGGTCGTATTTACCACTCCTTGAGCTGTATAATCACGAGTAGTCTTACCAATATCATTAATATTTCCAAAATCGACATTTGATGTTGAATCTATTTGACACAAACTTGGCACAACATAATTAGCAGTTATAGTGGTATTACCCGAGTCCCAACCTCCACCACTATCGCCCTCACACACAGTGCTAGAGCTTGCTTGCATGTCCCAAAATAGCTGAACCGTGCCAGTATAGGTTCCTTTAGGGTATGCCATGAGCGACCCTGTACGGGCTGGTACTTTTATATTTACAGAGTAACTAATAACATTATTTGAAGCGACTGTTCTTACTGGACCATACCAGACATTCGAATTTTGATTGGTGGTAGAAGACCCAGCTCCACCTACAGTTGCTGTGACGGTGTAAGGTAATGAAACACTGTTAATTGCATTTGTTGTTCCCGTAAATACAGTTTTCATACACATATAACCTGAAATTTCTGGTGTTGTACGCCCCCCATAACAACGTATTGTTCCCGTGTATGTCAGAACTGCATCATTGTTAATTGTTGCGGCAGTGTATGTGTATGTACCAGAAGGTGTCCCTGTAACTGTGCAACTTGCATGGGCAGAGTTAAAAAATGTAAAGATCAGGCATAGCAAGCTCATTCCCAAAAAATATTTCAGGATAAATGAAAGACCTTTAAAAGTTGTCGGCTGGTTAAAGCTAGCAATATTTATCGACATACATAAGGCCCCAATTTTTTAGCACTGTATTGCTTATTTTCATACGCAAAATCAACTTGGCATGAGCCATGATCTAGAAGATCAACTTCAAGTTTGTTTTGTTTTAACAGGTTTGGAATAAATACTTCACCATCATATCCAACCATCCCATTTTGCTGACCATTAATTCGAACGGCATAACCCGGCATTAACGGTGAGTTGTTTTGATCAACCAGTTTCACTAATCCAGAAATAACCTGATGAGCACCGAAGTCGACCAAAGTTCCTTGACGGTAACCCACAAACGCTGTCTGATTCGTAGAGCTAACTTCCCACTCTAAAGGTAAATATGATGGGTCTAGGTAGATATGATGAGACATGTAGGGTCTTAAATTTGCAATTAAGAATCGGCCAGACTTATCGGTCGCACCTAAATTAACACCACCATTTAAAATTTGGCTTTGTGGCCCTGCATTGGTCACATCTGCGTAGCCATCTCCAATTTCATTGGCCGCAAAGATACGTCCCGCCGCCGCAACCAATGAACCCGTCGCCGAAACTGCAACCTGATCGTTGTCTCCAAATCGGTTATAGCGTCCCGTCAGGTAAGCCGCTCGTGCTCGGTAAGATGCATAGACCGATGCATTGTTTTCATTGGCATCCTGATCTCTTTCAACATAGCCCCCCCAGCCAAATGAACCAATTTGGGGTTCTGACAAACCGAATATTTCTTGGCGATACCGTAGGCTACCGCTGTCACTAGATACACTCGTGATCGCATTCACTTTACTGGACGGGGTATATCTCAGCGCAAAGTAAACTCCATAGTCCTTGTGATTTTCATAATCTTTATACGCTGATGCATAAAAGCCCCAGTTCTTGTCCAGACTTCCACTTAAATTGGTAGACAGTAATTTATAGGAGTTGTCACTATATTTAATCTGGTTATAACCCAGATAAACCCCATAGCCTGCATAAAAGTTATAATTAATCCCTGCCCTGAAAATCTCATCTGCCAGTGCGCTGTAGTTCAGGTAGTTCTGTGACTCGGCATTGATCTGGTTATCTTTTAAATATCTCACTTGAGATACACGAGCAAGGTCAAAGTAGTTATCAAATACTTTGCGGTAACTGGTGTTAAATGAAATATTTTTACTGATGCGCCCTTCCAAACCCAGCAAGGTAGAGTAACCGTTTTCATCTTTATACTGGCTTGCTGCAATGTCGGCATTGATCACGCCAATACCCAAAACATTCTTGGCAAATCCTGTGCCTAGGTTCGATAACCCATCTGTTGAAGCTTCTGCTCCACCGCTTAAGGTCAGTGAGTTACTGTAGCCGTATCGAATCGCACCTGAGGCAAAGGTGACATCATCATAATCGTTTGAATAGAGTCCATAGTTGTAGCGTGGAACCCCCACATCTACTGAAAACTCATTAATACCTTTTGCCAGAATCTTGGAGGAAAAATAGTACGGCTTTTTGGTAATGCTCTGCTGTCCCGTTGCATCGGTAGTCACAAGTGTGACTTCATTTCCTGAAATAAACGGAAGCTGTTTAATATCAAATGGACCAGATGGGACTAACCCTGAATAAATCTTTTGTTGGTTGACGTATAAATCCAGTGTTGAAGGTAATGCTGCCGAGCCGGAGAATTGCGGGAGTGCCGAAGTGACAATATCCCCGCGTTGGCTATAAGCACTCGACCATTGAAAACCAGCCAGACGGACACTGCTTCCCCAGTCTGGGCTATTAGAAATAAAGTCCCCTAGGGTATATATCCTGATCTTTTCAGGGTCAACATATTGCCACTTAGTTTCCAGTCGTACCCATTTTTCATGGCTATAACTATTTTCATTACTACCGTTATATAAAACGCCTGATGAGAAGTTACCAATTGCACTGTTAAAAATACCCTCTGCCGTACCTGAGAAAACATTCTCATCATTGGTTATAGTGTTATACAGACTGTAATTCAAAATAGCTGCATTTAAGGGTTTCATTTTCAGTAACTGAGGGCTAGTGATCTGCTGGCCACTTAAGTCGACTGAGTAACCCGTTAACATGTTCAGTGGAACTTTTAGGTTTAGAGACTGCTCATTTTCGAGATATTTAAACTGGATTCCATTTAAATCATTAATACATACCCACTGGTTATCTGGGATATGTTCATCCATTTTTAGTCTTAAAGTTTTTAAGTCACGAGAGCGAATATATAGCTTTCTATCTTGATCTTGCCGCACAGGTATTAAATCTTTAGAAGCATTTGAATTAACAGAAATATTTAAAAACAGCTGTACATATCCCTGATCAGAACCAAAGGCCTGATGAGCAGAATTCGCAACTTCCGGAATAATTGGTAAGACAGTATTAGTACTATCTTGTAATGATTCAGCAGCAGCATGAATCGGCAAGTACATAACACATAAGGCACTTACGATATATTTCATATGTGCCTCTTTAAAGAGATGTTTGCTTACCGTTAATATTTAATGAAATATTATATTTATGATCTGCTTGAAATTTAAAATCAGGACTAATATTAAAGTTTCTCGATTTCCCAGCAAGAATATAACCATTCACGGTGTTTACTTTAATGGGATAGCTTTTATTTGCTGTTGTATCCACAAGTATTAAATTATTTAAAAGCGCATGTCGGTTACCAACATTAATTATGGTGAGATAAGCGTTATTTTGTTCTTGTTGTATTGACCAATTCAGTTTAGTAATCGCATCTTTATTGACGACAAATACAGGTAATGACGAACGTAGTAGTACGTTAACCCCTTGATCAGCTTTACGACTATCAATCGGTTTTGGTAACTCATCAATAATAATACGATAAGTTTTTTCACCAGAAACAGGTTCTGGGTTAATTCTAACTACACGTAAGTTATAAGAGTCACTAGGTTGTAGTTTTAGAAATGGTGGACTAATTACAATCTCATCCGTAGGGATTAACTGATCTTGACCAGCATTTTGTCTCCACTCAAATACACGCACCTGCAAATCAGCGCTTTCATTTGACTGATTATATAAACTAATGGAAGATGCAGCCTGATCACTCAATATTTCAACACTAACAGGTGAAAGGCGGATTGATGCTGCATTTAGCATACCAGGCAAAAATAACAATAAGCTTGTAACGACAAAGATATTTTTTTTCATGATTTGCCCAGAACTACTTTCTCAAATTGAGCTAGCTCTTTTAAAAAGAGCTAGCGATGACGCAACTAAACTTATTAAAAATTAATAAGTCACTGTTACAGTCACAGTGTCAACATAGCTACCCGCACTTGGTAAAGTTGAGCCAGCAGGAATACGACCATAGACGTTAACTGTTTGTGCTGCACCAGTACCAGTACCGCTATATGCAGTTGTTGCAACACCAATTGCTGTTGCACGATTAGTATCTGAGAAAAGGTTATAAGGAATGTATTCGTTGCTAGCTGCCCCACCAATCATACGACGTTGTGTCGATTGAGCATTTTTCCCTGCGTCAAAAGCCAAAGTCCATGGCACAGTGTTGTTACATAACACTTTAATTGCAGTCCCACCTGTTGTTGTGGTGTCTGCATCTACGTTGCTTGCAAGCGAACTTAACGTACCAAAGTCTAAAATTGCATTTGACGTAGTACCTGTTGCAGAAGTGTTGAGAACACAACTGTTTGTAATCGTTGCTTTAACAGTTAGTGTACCGGTTGCGTTAGCTGCATTTGCAACATTGATAGACGTTAAACCCATAGCAATTGCTGATAAACAAATGAGAGACTTATTCATGGTTAAAAACCTTTTTACATTACGCCAATAAAATTAATAGATGTAAAAATTAGCCTTCCCCATCACAATCACTAGTTCTTCTGACTGTTTTTTCAAAGCGTTATTTTTTTACTCTACCAGTTGCGCATAATACAAAAAAACAACAAAAACACTAATGTTTGTTTCATTCCAAATATCAATTAATAATCAAAATTTTTATTGATTTCTCAATTATAAAAATTTTTATGGTTAGTCCCACTCTTTTTATTAATTTTCGATAATTTCATTTACATTTTTATTAGTTTTTCTAAAAAATTTTAATTTTTCATTAGTTAAAATTTACCATAATTATTCATATTTTATAATTTTTTAAAGTTTGGTCAAAAAAATAAGAACAAAAAGTAAGCATATGATTATTCTATATATTTTAAATGAATAAGAAAATAATACTTTATGAATAAGAAATCTAAGTGTTTTATCACATCTTTAGAATTTTTTTAGACATTTCAATAGCTAGAGGCAGGTCTTCACTACTAAAAGTATGTATTGCTAGCTCAACTATTTCTAAAAATAAAATGAAAAATCAAACCTAATAATCTTTGGATTTTGTTATACCGTCCTTAAGCTAACAATTCCATACTTGTGGTTTTAGTTCCTTCTTGGCAAGGTATGTATCAGTAAAACATTAGGAATTTGTTCCAATATGGCGAGTCCAGCACAAATCATTCGACATAAATTTCTCAATACATTTTTTTCACGTCATTCTCTCTGGTTTTTATGTATTTTTACTGCGCTCAGCATCACATGGTTTCGAACCGTCTACACCCCTCATAGTATCTATTATTTTATTTCTGATACTCTCCTTAATGGTTTATGGGTAGTTACAGGCGCCTTAAGCCTATTAGGCCTCTATGATGTTTTACAGAATAAACATTCAATTTTAAGAAATTACCCAATTATGGGACATTTTCGTTTTTTGTTTGAAGATATACGTCCCGAAATTCGTCAATACTTTATTGAAGCGGATCAAGATGCTCTACCTTTTTCTCGCATGCAACGAAGCTTAGTTTATCAACGTGCTAAAAACGAAAATGCAGATAAACCTTTTGGCTCAATTATTGATGTCTATCAAGAGAATTACCGCTTTATTGTCCACTCAATAAGCCCTTGTCCACCAGCTGATCCAAAAAGCTTCCGCATTCAGGTGGGTAATGCGCAATGCCTTCAACCCTATAGCGCATCCATTATGAATATCTCTGCCATGAGCTTTGGTAGTTTAAGTGCCAATGCAATTCGAGCACTCAATAAAGGAGCGCAATTAGGTGGGTTTTATCACGATACTGGTGAAGGTAGCTTAAGCCCTTATCATCTCGAAAATGGTGGAGATATTGTTTGGCAAATTGCCAGTGGTTATTTTGGTTGCCGTACCCTAGATGGAAAATTTGACGAGCAAAAATTTGCTAAACAATCTCAATTGCCACAGATCAAAATGATCGAATTAAAGCTTTCACAAGGTGCAAAACCGGGCCATGGCGGTATCTTACCTAAGCATAAAATTACCGAAGAAATTGCTCAAATCCGTGGCGTTTCACGCGATCATGATTGTATTTCTCCTGCTAAGCATTCTAGTTTTTCTACCCCAATTGAAATGATGCATTTCTTACAGAAGCTGCGAACATTATCTAGCGGCAAGCCAGTTGGTTTTAAACTGTGTATTGGCCAACCTTGGCAATTCATGAGTATTGTTAAAGCAATGCTTGAAACAAAAATTGTTCCTGACTTTATTGTTGTAGATGGTTCCGAAGGTGGTACTGGTGCAGCACCAATTGAGTTTAGTGACAATATTGGTACCCCATTACGAGAGGGCTTACGCTTTGTCCATAATACTCTTGTCGGTGCAGGACTAAGAGATCAAGTTAAAATTGGCGCAAGTGGTAAAATCATTAGTGCTTTTGATATCGCTAGCACTTTTGCACTCGGTGCAGACTGGGTTAATTCAGCACGTGGTTTCATGTTTGCAGTTGGGTGTATTCAGGCACAAAGCTGCCACACCAACCAATGCCCTGTGGGTGTAGCGACTCAAGACAAAGATCGTCAAAAAGCAATTGATGTACCAACCAAAGCAGAACGAGTATTTAATTTTCATAAAAATACCTTGCATGCATTATCAGAAATGATTGCTGCAGCAGGTTTACGTCATCCTTCTGATATTAAAGCTCATCATTTGGCTCAGCGAGTAAATGACCGTGAAATTAAGAACTATGCTCAGTTGCATTTTTTCTTGAAAGAAGGTGAACTTTTACAATCTGAACTTAATAATGACGATGATAATTTCTACTATCGAATGTGGAATATGGCTGATGCCAATCATTTTTAATTTATATTAATTTTTATAAGTTGAGCATCACCTTTATAGTGTGATGCTCTTCCAGATTTAAACCTAATATGTGATTTTTGCTTAAATTTTACGCCTCTTTTAATTTGTATTTAATAGATTTTTCACCTAATATAAAAGTATAAATAACGTACACATTTTAATTTTATTTAATAAAAATTTTTATGCTTATAACAAGAAGGTACCTCATCATGTTGAAAAAAACATTCATCTCTTCTTTTGTTGCAATCGCTGTAGGCTTAAGTAGCTATGCTGTTGCTTGTACACGTGCCGTATATTTAGGTAATAACCAACATATTATTACCGCTCGCTCAATGGACTGGAAGGTTGATACAGGTACCAACTTATGGATTATGCCAAGCGGAGTTAGCCGTGACGGTAGTGCTGGTCCCAACTCAATAAAATGGACGTCAAAATATGGAAGTGTAATTGCTACAGGTTATGAAGTTTCAACAACAGATGGGATGAATGAAGCAGGTTTAGTTGCTAATATTTTATGGCTAGTAGAGTCTGAATACCCAAATGCAAAAAAGACAGATAAGCCTTTATTAAGTATTGCAGCATGGGCTCAATATATACTCGATAATTTTGCAACTGTAGATGAAGCCGTTAAGGCCTTAGAAAAAGAACCCTACACTATTATTACCGACAATGTTCCCGGTGAAACACGGCTCACCACTTTACATTTATCTATTTCTGATAAAACAGGTGATAGTGCAATTATTGAATATATTGGTGGAAAACAAGTGATTCACCATAGCCGAAGCTATCAAGTCATGACCAATTCACCTACTTTCGACAAACAACTTGCACTTGTTGAATATTGGAAGCAAATTGGCGGAACAATTATGCTTCCCGGTACTAACAGAGCATCTGATCGCTTTGCACGTGCATCATTTTACATTAATGCTATTCCTAAAAATGATAATACAAAACAAGCACAAGCTTCTGTATTTAGTGTGATTCGCAATGCATCTGTTCCCTATGGGTTAAATACTCAAGAAGAACCTAATATTTCCTCGACTCGTTGGCGAACTGTTGCCGACCACAAACAAATGCTCTACTTTTTTGAATCTGCCCTCTCACCAAATGTATTTTGGGTCGACTTGAAAAAGATTAACTTTAAAGATGGTAAAACACGTAGACTTGATTTAGGACCCGATCAAAGCCATATCTATGCAGGTGATGCCACCTCTTCCTTTAAAATTGCAAAACCATTTGTATTTTTAGGTCCAACTACGCGTTAATTTATGTCAAAATTTATTACTCTTAGTATAAATAATATTAAACATACGATCTTGGAATTTATATGATGAAGAAATCTCTACTCTTATTAGGTTCATGTCTACTTACTGCAGCGTGTAGCACCACACAGGTTAGTACACCAGCTCCTAAAGAGGTAAAGACAGCTGGTCAACTAAACTGCTCACCAACTGAACTATGCCCAAGCTTATTGGTTAAATGGAACGAAAATCAAAAAAATCAGCTTCGAGTAGATGTTCATTTAAGTAGTAGTTATAACTTTTATGATATTAACGCTTTGACTTTTGATATTGATGGCAAACGATTCAATTACGAACCAGCTCAAGCCACTGAAAAGACAAATGTGAGCCGATTAGTACCTAAACATTCAACCACTTACTTTGTTATTCCAAGTCAATTCCTACAAGAATTTAAAAATGCTCAAAATGTGAATGTTTTAATCAAAACAGATAAAGGAACAATCGAGCGCAATATGTATAGTCCACAAAAGCAGTCTTCGGTTTATAAAAACTTTATGCAGCTTTATCAAAATTCAAAATAAAATACAAAGATTAAGTCATGCATCTATCTAGAATTTTAGATAGATGCATTATTTTTTTAATAATAAAAATGTTTTGGCTTTGCATGCAAAAAGGCAGGAATCAACCCCGTTAAAGCCGCACGTATATCCGCACGCTCATTAATTAATTGATGAGAGCCCTCTTCAAGCATTAACAACGTTTGGAGTCTAAATTTACGACGAATAAATTCAATGTTGTAACGCCAATCAACCGTCTGATCAAGAGCACCTTGTGCAAGCCAGACTGGGATACGGCAAGCAGGTCGCTCTTCCATTTCCTGCATCCATTTTGACATTGCCAAAATCCAGTCCATACCCATCATTCGGGGTTGCAAAGGATCTTTTAAACGAATAAAACGCAAAAATTCAGGATTATGATTATTACGTCTAAAATGCCTTGGTACCTGACGCTTAATACGGCGAATAATGCCTAATCCAACGGGGTTATGCCACCACGCGGTTTTTGCAGGGCGAATTAACGGAGAAAGTAAAAGTACTCGATCTACAATCGGATCTTGGCGTTTTTCAGCATATTCTAATAAGTGATGCATCCAAATTGCTCCACCCGTACTTTGACCAATACCGACCCATGGTTTAGGTAACTGATCTGCATGTTTCACATATTGATAAACAGCCATCAAAACTTGCTGGTAATGATCAAAGTTTTTAATGCTGGCTGGTGAACCATCACTTAATCCATGCCCCGGCAAATCATAAGTAATGATACTAAAGCCCTGCTCAAGAATTTCACGAATGATTGGCTGGTAAATACCGCTATGCTCAAGATAGCCATGCAATAGACAAACTGTACCTTGTATTTTTTCTACTTTAGGTTTGAAAACTTGCACATGCAAACGGAATAAAGGCATTTGAACATAGCCTTGCCAATGGTCACATTCAAGTAAATGTAAACCATACAATTTGCGATAGGCCAGCAAATCACGAGAAGGTTCTTCTAATGTATTTAAATTAAGCGGACTCAAAACCTGCGGCGTAAGATCACGATTAGGAACCGGTAAATCTAATTGTTTTAATACGGCAGGATTGAGAAATGGAATATCTGACATTAAGGAACCTCTCGACAATCACTTGAGCCAAACAACATGTCACGAATTGTCGCAAGTAATTCATAATTTGCACGGCGGCTATGATCGTAATTTTGCACACTTGGTTGCCAACGTGTCAGTGGAGTTGGCATTGGAGCTACAACAGGAATAGTTTCTATACCATTTAAAGCAAAAAGTCGGCGTGTACGCGGCATATGATATTCATCTGTAACCAACATGACTGTTGGTGCCCCGCCTTTTTTCTGAAGCAATAAAGAGCTAAAACGGGTATTTTCACATGTATTCATACTCCGCTTTTCTAATAGCTTTGCATCAACACCGCGTTCTTTTAACCAAGCTTGCATATAAGGTGCTTCTACACCGCTAAGTACAATAGGCAGATGATTTTGTTTTTCAACTTCTAAAGTTTTTTCTAATCGCAATCGTGTATAGCCATTAACAACAATATCCTTACCATTTTTATCTAAGGTTAATCCTCCGCCCAACACAACAATTGCATAAGGCTCTGATAACTTTTTAGGTTGTACTGGTAATGGATTTTTACGCACATACTCGACTTTTTGTTCAGGTTCACTGACAGCTTTTTGATGCTCTGGTACCACAGGTTTTCTTGCTAAAAACTCTGTATATTGCTCAGTAAGCGCTTTATTTTCAGAACTATTAATAAAAAGTGCTTCGTCAACAGGACTACTCGCCTCATCTGCAGCATCAATTTCTGAGTTTTTAGCGACTAAAGGAACCGTTACAGATACGGCTTGCTCTTCCGAATCCTGTTCCTTTTCTTCTAAAAGAATAATTTGCTGCAAAGCTTTATAATTCTCTTGAATATAGGTCAGATCAGATGTTCTTTTTTCACGTAACGCTTGCTCTGTCAGTTTTAAATAGGCTTGACGAGCGATCCATAAATTCGAACCTGGCTCTAAATTATCATGCTCACTTAATGCAGCCTGTCTTTGGCTCTCAGCAGCGACTTGATTAACATCAACAGGTACAAAATAGTTAAGCCCAGCTACAATAAGTTTTGAATAAAATGGCGAATATAAAAAAACCACGAAACAGCCTAATAGTACAAATAGCACGGTGACTACTTGTACTAAACGTACCATTAAGTGTACTTTTGGCATAAAACTATTCCGTATGATTTTCAATTAAACCTAAACTGTTATAAAGCACAGGTTCTGGTTCTAACATAATATGGAAAAGCTGATCAACATCATGTTGTACAGCCTGATAAGTTTTCCTTACATCAGCTAGAGATGCATTGGCATAATTCACCAGAACTAATGCCTGTTTATGGAACATCCCTACCATATCGAGTTGCTTCCCTTTCCAACCCGCCTGATCAATTAACCATCCTGCTGCAATTTTAACGTTTCCGTTAGCTTGAGGATAATGTGGAATTGTTGAGAATTGTGTGACTAAGCGTTCAAACTCTTGAGGTTTAACAATCGGATTTTTAAAGAAACTCCCGACATTTGGATACTCTTTTGGATCAGGAAGTTTACTTTGACGAATATGGATGACCTGATTTTGTAAATTTTCGGCAGTCTGATTGTCTCCAACTGCTTGTTTCAAGTCGCCGTAGTTAAGTTTCAAATGCGGCTGTTTAAGCAATTTAAAAGTAACATGCGTGATAATGTAACGGTTTGGATCATCTTTAAAAATACTATGGCGGTAGGCGAAATGGCAGTCGGCCGCTAAAATTGTCTGAGTTTGCTTCAATTTACGGTCATACACTTGTACTGACTCAATAAACTCACCTACCTCTACCCCATATGCACCAATGTTTTGTACGGGTGAAGCACCGACTAATCCTGGAATAAGGGCTAAATTTTGCAAACCAAACCAGTTCTGTTCAGTGCTGTATAAAACAAAATCATGCCAGACTTGGCCTGCGCCTACTTTAACCCGCACAGAATCATCATCGTTTAATAAAACTTCAATTCCCTGAATATCAAGATGAATCACTAAAGCATTGATCTGCTGCGGTAATAACATATTACTACCGCCCGATAATACAAGTACATTTAACTGATGCTGCTCAGCAAACTCTAAAGCTGCTTCAATATCTTGAATATTGCCAACTTTAGTATAGTGAGAAACAGTTGCATCTAAACTTAAAGTATTGAATGGCTTAAGCTGTACTTGATTCTGAATTTGCATTGTGTTGAAAAACCTATTCTTAAACATTCAATTGTTTTTTTAAAATATTAACCCACGCCAAACTACTGGACTCACATTGATTGAGTACACGTTCAAAACCATCAGCACCGCCATAATAAGGATCAGGCAACGCTTGTTGTGGGTATTCAGGATCATGCTCACTCATTAAAGCTACTTTTGCACGAATTTGATGTGCGCCAAATTGGGAAACGGCTCTTTGCAACACGTCATGAATATCTTCAAAATTTTGATGATCCATTGCCAAAATCAAATCAAACTCTAAAAAGTCTTGAGTTGAAAGTTGTCTTGCACGTAAAGATGATAAGTCATAGCCCCTTTTCTTGGCATGCAACTGACTACGCTGATCAGGCGATTTATTGGGATGATAATTACTCGTTCCAGCTGAATCGACAACCACATTGAGTTGATGCGCGTCACAATAATGTCTGAAAACCACCTCAGCCGTGGGAGAACGGCAAATATTTCCTAAACAGACACATAACACCTTATATTGTGTTTCCATTAGAAATTACTTCCAAACATTTGAATTACATAAAAATAAACGGGATCATGCACAATCTTAACAGACTATAAGTTTATAAGAACCAAATTGACCAGCGTGACTTGTTGCATTTTGTCAAAACTCACTTGGGTTGAAAAGGAAAATAATGTTTATCAATAGATTAAAAGTTGATAAATCAGACGATAAATTAGCTAATCTTGTATTTTTGTAGTAATTAAATAAAAATAAAGCCCTAATTTATAGGGCATTACAAACATCACTTTGATGCAGTGATTAATTCAATCATTTCCTTTGTTGGTCTTAAGCTGCCTAACTGCCAATGTTCAGGAGGATGTTCATCAATTCTGATCCAAACATGTTCACGAAAAGCAGGATTTCCCTTTCCTTCTATTTCCACAAATAAATCCGTTATTCGCTTGAAAAGCTCAGCCTTACTATCTTTATCTAGTAAACCTTCTATAGTTTGTATATTTATAAATGGCATAATGCTACCTGAATTAAGGCTAGGTCTAAATTATAGACCCATACTAATTGGAGCTCCCAGTGATGTCAAATCAAATTATTCCGGATCATAAATTTCCAGTAGATGTATGTGGGATCTTCAAAATTACAGAAATATTGAATGACAGATGGACGATTCTCTTGTTAAGAGAAGCCTTCTATGGGGTAACAAAATTTAATGATTTTTTAGAAAATACAGGCATATCAAAGCAAATTTTATCTAATCGTCTAAAGCATCTCATCCAATTAGAAATATTTGAATTATCAATTTATAAAGAAGTTGGTGAGCGAGAACGTAAAGAATACTTACTCACTAAAAAAGGCAAAAGTCTAAATATTGTCTTACTCGCCATGCTTGAGTCTGGCGGTAATTTTATTGAAGCTGGTAAAGATGTGGTGAAAGTTTTTAATAAGAGTACTGATGATGAACTTAAATTAAAACTTGTTGATTCTTCTAATCAAGTTATAGATTTTAAGAATTTGGAACTTAAGCTCATTCATAGTAAAAAATAAATTTTTATAACTCAGCTACCCTGATCATAAAGTCTTCAGTATGCTTTTATAAAGAAATAAAAAAAGCCTACTCTTTCAAGTAGGCTTTCCCCTTATGACTTTTGCGCTGATCATTCAGGTTTATTGTTGTTTAAAGCAACGGAAGGATCTTACAGAAATACTTAAGAATAAAAAAGCTTATTTACTTAACTGAATGTAAGTACTCATAGGCTCCTTTTTCGTTACTCTCAAGTTTAATGACTGCATCCGTTTCATCATTTAGTGTCAGATTAAATACTTTTTCACCATCATATGAAATTTGGTGGCCCATACGAAACTCTGAATCAAGTGACTCAAGAATAATAAAATTTCCTTCGTTGTTCGAAGCGATATAGTAAGTGTTGTTCCGATGAACATATCTAATTGTGTACATCACTATTTAAATTCCACCTAAAAATTATGTTTTTTCTTAATAATAAAAAGATCCTTTTTCCCTTCTCAATCAGAAAAGATCCTACCGAAAACTAAACCCTCCCTTATTAATTATTACCCCTGATCATTTAGTATTTTTTCACCCTATACTATTAAATTGATATTACAGAAATACTTAATAATAAAAAACCCCGCCATTAGTCGATAGTTAGCGGGGTCTTTTGCGATTTAACTTTACTTTTATAGACTCATCTATCAGAGATATTTACCTCATTTCTGCAATAGAAAAATCATTTATTTTTAAAAAGCTTATCTGTCATAGTTCTATCAATTTTACTGCGACGCCCATTCTCAAAGTATCGATCAACATGGCATAGTTTTGTTTTAGTATCACAGAACACACCATTTGAGAGCGTAAACGCTGAAGTATCAAAATCACCTTGAGAGAAGGCTTTATTCGCTTTATAAGTGCCTAAGTATTTAGCTGTAAGCTTTTTAGAAACACCTTTTTTGTCAGCACAAATATATTTGTCACAAATTACACCTTTTGTAGGCGAATATACACTAGAGCTGGTTTTCGCGATTGCTGCCGAGCTAAGCATCAAACACGTACATCCCATAATACTAAGAAAAGTTTTAGAAATTTTCACTTTTTAGAACCGATAAAATTATAAATTGTTAAGGCATTATATAAATTAGAAGCTTGCCAGAAAATCTACAGATCCCTATAAATAACAAAAAGCCCACTTTTCGACGAGCGTTTAAATATCTTGGTAATCCTCACTTACATTTCGGACCCTACATTGCAAAAAAGTATTTATCTATGGGTGGCACAAGGCTTAAGAAAAGTATAGTCACGTCAGAACTACTTTATTTTAAAGTTTCTTATGCTAACTTATTCGGAGATTGAATCTTATAGAACCATTCAACAATAATGTTCAAAAATAAGGAAATAATGTATATGAGCCATTTTCAATTTCAAACTGTTCCAAATATCATCTCTGGCTTAGGCTCTATACAAGAATTACAGAATGTTTTGTCGTCAAATGCTTACCGTAAGTTATTGCTAGTCACCGATGCAGGCATGGTTAAAAATCAATTACACCACCCCATCCTGCAAATTTTAGATAACCTCAACATTGAATATGTCATCTATGCTGATGTGCAAGCTGATCCACCTGAACAAGTAGTACTAGATGCAGCCAATTACGCTAAACAGCAAAATGTTGATGCCATTATTGGTTTTGGTGGTGGTAGTTCTCTAGATGTTGCAAAAGTTATTGCTTTACTCGCCCACCCTAATCAGACCCAAAGTTTGCAAGAGATGTACGGCGTAAACCAAGTCACTACAGCTCGTCTTCCGCTTATTTTGATTCCTACTACAGCCGGTACAGGCTCAGAAGTAACGCCAATCTCAATTGTCACTACAGGTGAGACGACAAAGATGGGGATTGTCTCTCCAGTACTATACGCCGACACTGCGATTCTTGATGCTACTTTTACTCAAAACCTTCCAGCACATATTACCGCTGCAACAGGTATTGATGCGATGGTACATGCTATTGAAGCATATACCTCTAAACATAAAAAAAATATTTATACGGATATTTTAGCCAAGCATGCTTTGAAATTGTTAAACCATAACTTACCGAAAGTTCTTAAAGATGGTAACGATTTAGAAGCACGTCAAAACATGCTATTTGGTTCAATGCTCGCGGGTCAAGCCTTTGCAAACTCGCCCGTTGCTGCGGTACATGCTTTAGCTTATCCACTGGGCGGACATTTTCATTTGTCGCATGGTCATACCAACGCCCTAGTACTGGTTGAAGTATTAAAGTTTAATGCACCAAATGCAAAAAAATACTATGCAGAGCTTATGCAATGGCTTGATCCATATAGTAATGGCAGCACCGATGGTTTATGTGATCTGTTTATTGACCACATGCAGAACCATTTAGACCGTAGTGGTTTGACTTTAAGACTTAGTGATTTAGGTATTGACGAGTCCAGCTTACCTCGACTTGCTCAAGATGCCATGCTGCAAACCCGTTTACTACAAAATAACCCACGTGACATGACAGAAGCCGCTGCTTTGGCAATTTATCAGGCGATTCATTAATGACTAAACCAGTTTTAAAAACGCGTGGTCAATTTAAGTTCTTTTTGGACATTCAAACACGTTGGGCAGATAACGATATTTATGGTCATGTGAATAATGTGACTTACTATAGTTATTTTGATACAGCGGCCAATGCTTTGCTCATCCAAAAAACAGGTTTTGATATTCATAAAGCAAAAGCAATTGGGTTAGTGGTCGATTCAGCTTGTAGTTTTCTTCAGGAATTGTCATTTCCAGAAATTATTCAAGTAGGTGTTGCGATTGGTAAAATCGGTACGACTTCATTGCGTTATGAATTAGCAATCTTTAAACAAGGTCAGAACCAAGCCTCAGCTCAAGGACATTTTGTACATGTGTTTGTTGATCGCGAAACGCGTAAGACTGTGCCAATTTCCCAGACAGTTCGTGAGGTTTTAGAGAATTTCTTATTATAAAAAATGAGGCAAAAAGAAAATACACAGCTCTTTTTGCCTCATTTTAGCTTACATCATTGCAGGGTCACTAAAGGAATCTTCACCCGTTTCGACTCGACCAGCAAAACGTCGGTAATAATATGGATCACTCTGACTGGTGATTTCAAAATCATACCAATGCCCTACATCAGCTAACGCCCAATGTTGCTTAACAACCTGTCCCGCTTTTACGGTAAGTTGCAGCGGCGCATCTTGTCGATATGCACAAGGTTTTACTGTCAATATTGTATCCTTAGTACCATCATTCATAAGTTCGACATAAACATCACCATTGGCAATGTCATAGCACACTCGAATTTCAGGTTTAATACCACTATCAACAATACGTTGAGTATTCCCTTTGAAATGACGATGGTAGCCATTTGGGCCAAGTACCCATAGGTCATAACGGCCCAAGTTATCTTTTAAAGCGTCCCATTCATCATCTAAAGTTTTATTCGGCTCAACAATATAACGCTTTGGAATACGGTCTAAGTTGAGCTTGTCATATACATGGAAAACAGCTGCTTGCTGACCTGTATTAGAGAAAATCAATTGCACTTTACCATCAGTATTACAGCGCGCGCTGGTGTGCAGTTCGTAAGGTAGTGCACGCGACAGACGTATGCCACTTTGCTGAATCGGTAACTTAATATCCGTTGGTACAGGCACAGCTGGCAAAGCTTCTTGATATTCTCTTAACTCATCGGCCTGCACACGTGTTTGTTTACCATTCAGCTGCGGTAAAACATCTGCATTTGGTGTTTTAAAATTAAATGCACTAGTTAAATCGCCACATACCGCACGGCGGTATGGACTGATATTCGGCTCTTTCACACCAAAACGTTTTTCTAAAAACATGAGCACAGAAGTATGATCAAACACTTGAGAGTTCACCCAACCACCACGGCTCCATGGGGAAATCACATATAACGGAACACGAGGGCCTGGTCCATAAACTCGTCCATCAGGTGTAGGCTGTGAATGACTTCCCTCAGGTGCAGCATGATCAAAATATTCGTCCTGCATATCGGCACTACTTAATGTCGATTTACCTGCGTACTGGCCATTTTTGAGTCGAGATGGCGCTGATGGCGACGGCACATGGTCAAAGTAACCATCATTTTCATCGAAATTGATAATGAGTGCTGTTTTACTCCAAACCTCTGGCACGGCAGTTAAAGCATCAATAATTTCTTGAATAAACCAAGCCCCTTGAACTGGGCTTGAAGGGTCTGGATGTTCGCAATAAATCGATGGCGCGTTAATCCAAGAGACTTGAGGTAATTTACCTTCCCGAATGTCGCGTTTAAAAGCGTCAAGATATTCTTCTGGTTTATTGCCCGGTAGCGTATTTGCAATGCCCTTATATAATGGATTTTTGGCATTATCCGTTGCAGCATCATAGGCTTTATAAGGTAGTTTTTGACCCGTATCCGCATACGGTTTATTCGGTTCTCCGCCACTTGCAACCGGATAACCAGAAGCAATGTTCGCCTTTCTAAATGAACGAAATGCCCCAAGCATGTTATCGCCCCATTCATCCGGCATATTTTGATAACAAATCCAACTTACCCCTGCTTCTTCTAAGCGTTCGGCATAAGTTTTCCATGTATAACCACGGTCTGCCGTCGCCGGGTTACCATCAATCCAGTCCCACTCATTGTTTACAAACGAACGCTTGGTCGGTGTTGCACCATTTGTACCAGTTAAATGATAAGAACGGTTTGCATCTGTTCCAGTGTGCATAGAGCAATGGTAGGCATCACAAATCGTAAAAGCATTTGCAAGCGCAAACTGATATGGAATTTCTTTTTCTTTAAAATAACCCATTGAGATATCAGTTTTATGAGTTGGCCAGTTCGCCATACGCCCATTGTCCCAAGCCAGCTGACTGTCGTTCCAAGTATGTGGCGTACCATCTGCACGCTGTGCATTATTGGCTGTACCATCTAAGTGAAAAGGCGTTAAAACTTGCCCATTACTTCTAAGCTGCTCCCACACACGGCGGCCACTTGGCAGTGGAATTGTAAAACGGTCAGCAAAACCTCGAACACCTTTTAACGTTCCAAAGTAATGATCAAAAGATCGGTTTTCCTGCATTAAAATAATAACGTGTTCGACATCCTGAATGGTGCCAGTTTTATTGTTTGCAGGAATTGCTAAAGCTTTTTGAATACTAGATGGGAAAGCTGCCAATGCCGCAGCACCAAAACCCATATTTAAAGAATAATTTAAAAATTTACGACGTGTAATCATGATCAGGTTCTTTTTATTATTTAAGTTTATGGAGCACAGCGCATTACAGGCTTTTTACCTGTTTCTGGTGTATTTGAATTATCATTTGCCGAGTCGTTACAACCACTCAGCAGAATCGCGCCGATTAATAAAAAATATGAATATTTAAAACTATTTATTCCAGTGGATTGCCTTTTCATGACGATATATAGTCCATTTAAAATCTAAAATGGCTAACATAGAAAAGTACAATGACAGTGACATGACCCAAATATTTCAATCCAGTGAAAAATATGAAAAGTCTATTATTTTCATATTCTGCACCAGATCAAAAATCAGATGAATTTAAGGCTTTAATTGAATATTTTGTAGTTCACCATCAAAAGTTTCTATGAGACTCTTAATCACGAGCTGTTGCTGTAATAGCTCAACTGCTCTATGAAAGGCTTTTTCTTTACGTGCACTTTGAATGGTATAAGGGGTAGATGTATTCAAAACACCATATTCAACTGTAAATTGAGTATTCGGCCATTGCTCATTTAATGCATCAATAAGGCCTTGTTGTAATTGGGTCAGCATATTTTCATATTCTTGAGGAATATGGAAAATAGTATTGCCACCAATTTCACCAATCATCACACCATGTTGAGCAAGTTCTTGAACGGCTGGAGAAAGCTGACTATTTCTAAACCAATATTCCCACTTTTCGAGTGTCCACTCACCTTCCAAAACTTGAGGAGAAAGCTTCAAGATATCTTGAGGCATCAACTGACCGTTATCAGTTGCACTAGGCTCTTTTACAACGGCAACTGTTTCAACAACTTCAGCCTGCACCAATGATTGCTGCTCAACAACAGGTTCAGAAGACAAATCAGGAGTTATAGGCGCATCTTGACCAAGGGAAAATTCAGCGCTAGGCGTTTCAAATAAACCCATAGGTTCAGCAGTGAAAGCTGGTTCAGGTTCAATATTTTTAGTTTGTGTTTCTGCCTGAACTTGTACCAACTTTTGTTCTGGTACAGGAATGAAATCTTCCTCTAGAACACTAACAGTCTCTTGAACAGAAGCTGACTCAAACCCAATCAACTCATGATAATTTGGGTCAAATACCATTAAATCCTGATTAGACTTTGGTTCAGGTTCAGGTTCAGGTTCAGGTTCAGGTTCAGGTTCAGGTTCAGGTTCAGGTTCAACCATAGCGGGCTGGTTAATAACTTCAACAGGTTGAACCGTATTTACTGGAGTAATCTCTTGGACTGTTGGCTGAGCTTGTGAATTTAGACCTACTTCTGCTTGTCCATTTTGTTGAACAGGCTCTGACACCACAATTTCATTTGGTGCTAAAGGACGGAATGCCAACAAGCGTAAAACACACATTTCAAAACCTTGCTCTTGCGTCACGGCAAGTTGCAAGTCTGAACGTCCTTTACATGCGATTTGGTAATAAAGCTGTAAATCTTGAGCAGAAATCAACTTAGACAGTTGCATGATTTTGCGATTGATTTCATCGCTATATTTCAAACTCAAATCAGGTAGATATTGCAAAATTGCCAATTCATGCAATGTCGAAATCAACTGATCAAGCACCAGTGAAACATCTAACGCTTGATGTCTAAATTGCAATAAAAGCTGACTAACTTTCTCACGTTGGTTCTGATGAATCGCTAAAATCAAATCATAAATAATTGTACGATCAATCAAGCCAAGCATTTCTTTAACATCTTGATGATGTACAGAACCTTGACCATAAGCAATCGCTTGGTCAGTTAAAGATAGTGCATCACGCAGTGAACCTTGAGCAGATTCAGCAATTTGCCAAATTGCATCCTGATCAGCATTAATTTGCTCTTTTTCAAGAATAGCGCCAAGATGCTTGGTAATTTCATCAACGGCTAAAGGTCGTAGAGTAAATTGCAAACAACGTGAAATGACTGTAATCGGTAGCTTTTGTGGGTCAGTCGTGGCAAACAGAAATTTAACGTGTTCAGGTGGTTCTTCTAGTGTTTTTAATAACGCATTAAAAGAATGCGTCGATAGCATATGTACTTCGTCAATCAGGTAAACCTTAAAACGTCCTTGCGTTGGCGCATAAGGAACGTTGTCTAAAAGTTCACGTGTATCTTCTACTTTTGTTCTTGAAGCAGCATCAATTTCGATCAGGTCAATAAAACGGCCTTCGTTTACCGCTTTACACGTTGCGCAGACTTCACATGGTGTAGAAGTTACACCCGTTTCGCAGTTCAAACACTTGGCTAAAATACGTGCAATTGTAGTTTTACCTACACCACGCGTTCCTGTAAATAAATAAGCATGGTGAAGACGACCGCGTTCCAATGCACTACTTAATGCACGAGAAACATGGTTTTGCCCCACTAACTCATTGAAATTACGTGGACGGTATTTTCTAGCAAGTACTTGATACATGTATGCTCCTTGTTACAGGCATAAGCATACTTTGTTTTTAAAAGAGTGTGAACGCATAAAGCTCATATCCGTACAGATAAACTGCGAACTGACTTCTTTTCTCTACCAGAACCGTTTATTTGTCTAAGGATGATCATGGTGTAACTCCTGATCTGTAACACCCTCATCCATCCTTTGCACGAGTCCCACACCATCCTTAATTTCAGCCGAATAATTTCCCTTCTCGGTAAAAATTTGCATGATCGTATAATGGTCTTTTTGACTTTGAGTAATGGTAAAGAAATTCTGATTCGGATCGCCCTGATCAAATTTACCGGTCCACCGAACAATATCTTGGTCAACAGGTTCGATTTCTACAATTTTACCCGTGCGATTAATGCCATATTCCAACATTTGGAACTTAACAGTGTCACCCACTTTTTTAAGTTCAATCACATTTGGATCATATTTAATGACCATACCTTCTGCATTTTTAATTAGTGGAAAATTAACATTAGAAGGCAGTTGATCCTTTTCTATTTCATTAAAAACAATCTGTTGCTGAGACAATCTTTCTTTTTCGGACGAACTCAAATTCAGTATATTTTGACGAGCAAATTCATTCTGATTATCTGCCAGTTTTTGCCCACTCCCTTGCCCATTTTCTGAAGACGATGTTAAAGCAGAAGAGCTTTGCTGTGAAAAGGCAAACCAGATTAAAACTGCTAACGCCACACAAGCGATAGCAGTTCCTATTAACAATTTATTTTTCTTCATTATTTACAGCTAAAAATAGAGATTAGTTATATAGAGAAATTTTCTGTGCATTCAGATTAATGACACTGACCGCATCAATTTTTCCTTCTACACCTAAACGTACACCATATTTAGGGTTATATAGATAGGGACTCGAATAAAAATTAATGTTATTACCACCCATTGCAGTACTTCCTAAAGGATGAGCAAAGCCTGAACCAATATTGGTTGAGCCATTATGGTATAGGCCAAGATTATGCCCAACTTCATGACGCATAGCAGCGAAAGAACAACCTGCAATATCATTTGCACCAATCATGTTATATGCAGAAGCATTAATCCAAGCCCAACCACAACCACCATCACCAGGTTCATTACCTTGATAATAAACACCGTCTGCCAATACACGTTTACGCTCATTTTGTACCGTGGTGTCATCTCGTCCAGACGAGATTGCTTCTTTTAAAGTGGTAGCAGGGATTTTATAAGTTAGATAACCTACATCTCTTAAATAAAAACGTGCATTCGAATTTTCAGCAGTTAAATTCGTTAAATTTACGCCTTCAATCATTCTAAGTTTTGCAGCGCTCTCTCCTAAAATTGAGTTTACCTCTGGGCTAGAAACCAACAACATATCAATTGTATAACTATCTACTGTCCAGCCTTGAGCGGTGTATATAAAACGGCGATTTTCACCATTTTTAATTGCGGTAGACAAGCCATTAGCAGCATTAATATAGGTGTCTGCCGATGCATTTGACACAATAACAACTTTATCGCCGACTTGAGCTTTAGCAGGTAGTTGTAAGGTTGGCTGCCAATTTGAGGTAGAAAGTTTTACCTTTAAAGTAGGCTGAGTCATATTCGGTAAAGTTGCAGGGATTGTTGCGGCTGAATCAATCACCTTTGTAGGTGAAGAGATCAATTGCCAATATCCTTTGTCGCTTACATACATAAACTCATATTGATCGCCTGTTTTAAGCGTTAAAGTCGCTTGGCTATTAATATTAGTATTATTAATTTTTGCAGACCAAGTCGCTGTAGACTTGATAATAATTCTATCCCGATCACTTGCAGTGGTAGGCAAAGTGAAATTGGAAACCCAGTTTCCATCTCCAAATGAAATTTCTGTAAGTGGACTATTAACTGTCGCTAATGACGTTCCAATTTGCTGAACATTTAGCTTCTGTGGTTTTATATATTCTGGAACCCATTTTCCTAAAGCAGAATAATATTTAAACCAATATTCAGATCCATTTTTTAATATAAAACTGCTCGGGAATAGTAAATTTGTTTTATCAATGTCCGAACTTGCACTTGCTGTAGAAACAACTTGTACGGTTGTTCCATCACGTACATCACTCGGTAATGCTATGGTTTGTGCCCATTTGTCATTTTGAATAAGTACTTTTTGCATTGATGCAGTTGTTAATGGAACGACTTCATAGGTCGCACCATTAGTAGGACTCACTGTCGCTAACTGAGCGATCCATTTATTTTGACTACTATTAAAGATGAATTGGTAAACATCACCACTATTTATCTTTAAAACCTCTAACGGAATATTGATATTAGAAGTATCTAGATAACTACTATAGGCAGCACTAGAACGAATTGTAATTTTGTCCAAATTATTAGCACTTGTGGGTAAAGTGAGGTTTTTGACCCAATTCCCATTTGCTAGATTAAATTCTAAATCTGAATAACCGGATGGAATTGATCCACTATTATTATTCTGATTTGGTGAAAGTACAGTTGCGGCATATACAAGTGAAGACGCAACAATTGCTCCAATAATGAGTGATGTTTTTAATTTAAAATTCACAGCAGCCTCTTTTATTTGTTTTTAGATTTTTCGAATAGCAGGTTAGCAAACTATTTTTACACAGTCAATTTCACAAAAATTAATTTTTCATTAAATTTCAATTACATGACTACTGAATCATTTTGAAATAAAAATATGAACCTTTTTAAAGAATAGTTTATTTATGAGAATTAAATAACCAATTTTTAATATGTAGAAAATATTAAAAAGATATTTAAGGATAAAAAGAAAGGTAGTGTCTCTTTTTATCCTTTAATTTTAATTTACTTTCTTTGGAAAACTCAACCAGACAAATACAGTTAAAAGGAAGAAACAAATAGCTGAAATGGTAAGCACCCAACTATGCGCATAGCTAAAAGCTTGCTGTGCAACTGCAATTAATTGTCCTCCCAAAGGATTTTCAAGGTTAGATGCTAATTGCATGGTTTCTCCAATCGAGATACTCGCTTTTTCAATTAAGTCCGTTGGAAGCTGTTCTGGCAAAATAATTGAACGACTATAAAACCAAGATAACATTAACCCAAATATAGCAACGCCCAAACCAGCCCCAAGTTCATAGGCCATGCCTTCAATCGCACCTGCTGCACTCGCCTTTTGCGGAGGTACAGATGACATAATGGCGGCAGTTGAAGCCAGTAAGGCAATTTCAATGCTAAAGCCTAAAAAGACCATACATGTCCATGCTAAAAAGTGGTCGGTTGAAAAGTTGAGCTGGGCAAGCCCCCATAGACTAAATCCACTTATTAAAATACCAACAGTAGATACAAGTCTAAGCCCCCATTTATTTAAACAAATTCCAGCTAATGGACCACCTAAACTAATCGCGATCATGAATGGAATAATAAACATTGCTGCCTGTAATGGAGAAAAACCATGTACAAACTGCAACTCTTGAGACAAAAGTAATTCAAAGCCAACCAAAGCAATCATGGAAACAACAGCCATGACAATGCTGGTAGAAATCACTGGATGTTTAAACAATTCCAAATCAATCATTGGCGTCGTAGCTCTTTTTTGGCTTCGAATGAAGTGGATTAAAGTACTTATACCAATTACAAACATCACGACTGTAAGTACCGAGAAGTTATACATTGCCGATTTGATTGAATAGATCAGGCTTAAAATGGCTACAACCAAGATTAAAGCTTGTCCTAAATTAATTGGCTGATCAGTCTTCTCTTGTTGTTTAGGAATGATCATTACAATCATAACCAGAACCACTAAAATAATCGGGATATTGATAAGGAATACAGCTCCCCAATGGAAGTGTTCTAGTACAAATCCACCAACCAATGGACCAAAAGCTGCTCCGCCACCACCCACTGTAGACCAAAGACCAAGTGCAAAATTTCTCTGCTTTTCTTCGGTAAAGGCATTACGGATGCCGGATAAAGTGGCAGGAATAAGCATAGCTGCCCCTAGCCCTAAGACAGCACGAGAAGCAATTAAGGCATAGGCAGTTGGAGAAAAAGCCGCAGCTAACGAACCCACACCAAAAACTGCGGTTCCTATAAATAATAATTTTTTAAAGCCGATACGATCACCGAGTGCACCCATTGGCAAAATCAAACCCGCCATAATCAGTGAATAAATATCAATAACCCATAAAAGCTGATTGGCAGTTAAATTCAATGCTGCACTTAAAGATGGTGTTGCAACATGCATCACCGTTGCATCAATCGTAACCGGTAAATAAATAAGGACGATAATTGTCAGGATTAACCATTTTTTTTGCATAACGCTCTTCAATATCCAAAACTTGGACATGTGTTCAAATTATGGTTATTATATACACAATTGGACACTTGTCCAACTTTTAGTTTTAATGTAATTTATGTCAAATTGATTCAGATGAAAAAACATGGCCTATCTTAATCGCGATCAACGCAGAGAAATGATTCTGCAAGCTGCCATGCAAGTTGCTTTGGCTGAAGGTTTTACAGCCATGACGGTACGTAGAATCGCAACAGAAGCACAAACCTCTACCGGACAAGTTCACCACCACTTTTCTTCGGCATCTCATTTAAAAGCTGAAGCTTTTTTAAAGCTGATGGAACAGCTCGATGAAATTGAACAAACTCTCCAAACAACCAGCCAATTTCAAAGACTCTTCATCCTATTGGGTGCAGAAAATATCGACAAACTTCAGCCCTACTTACGTTTATGGAATGAAGCTGAACTATTGATTGAGCAAGATGCAGAAATACAAAAGGCTTATAACCTTGCCATGCAAAGTTGGCATGAAACAATTGTGCAAGCGATTGAGTGTGGCCAAAAAGAAGGTGAATTTAAAAACAGATCAAATTCCACAGACATTGCATGGCGACTCATTGCCTTTGTTTGCGGCTTAGAAGGTATTTATAAACTTGGTTTACATGGTTTAGCTGAAGAAGACTTCAAGCGCCATACCGAAGCGATTATTCGCCTAGAATTATTATAAATGTTGAGCTGGCATTGATTAGAATGCCAGCTTTAAAATACTAAAATTAGAACCAGCCTTTACGACCTTTTAAAATTTGGTCGATGCAACGTAAGGCTTCTTGGGTCAGCCCCCACAAACGATAATCGCCTGTAATTGAACCAATCTGGAAGTTATGGGTATAGGCAAAGCTAAGATCACGCTCAGGATCGCACCACGCTCCTGAACCATTGTAACCAATATGCCCAAAACCATTTTTTGCACGTTTGCCCATGGTAATAATACGGTGATATCCTAAGCGCCAATTCATCGGTATTGGCATGACACGATCACGTGCATAACTTTGAATAGTACTAAGTTCTTTAAATACTTCTGGGCGAATAAGTTGCTGTCCATCCCATTCACCTTGATTTGCTAGCATCGCATAAATTTTAGCAAGACTATTTGCAGTAAATGTGCCGTTTGCTGCTGGAATGACTGCTTGCAACCCCTCGTCACTAAAGAAACTAAGATGTTTCATTCCTTTTGGAATCATGGCATCTTGAAAGTCTTGAGGGTCTTGTCCAGTCCACGTAATCATTTTTTCAGAGAGTGAACTCTTGCGCGTCTGTGGCTTTTTAGGTTTTTCAACTTGAGTAGACGCTGGTTTTTTTGGTTTTGGTTGAATAATTAAACGTGCTACACGATCCAACTCATTTTCAGGCGTCCCAAAATAAGCACCGTCTAACTGCAACGGTTCAACAAGATATTTTTGCATGAGCTGATCTAAAGATTGACCAGTTGCTTTTTCAAGTACACCACCCACAAGCCAACCAAATGTTAAAGCTTGATAAGCATTACCCTCTCCTGCAAGAAATCTTGGCTTAGTCGCCGCGACCACATCTAACATATGTGACCAGTCGAGCATTTCTCGCGCACTTTCGATGATATTTCGCACATCAAACATGCCGCTTTGATGGCTGAGCACATGACGCAATGTCATTTGCTCTTTTCCATTTTGAGCAAACTCAGGCCAATAAGTCGAAATTGGTTTGTCGTATTCTAAAAAACCTTCACTTACTAAAATATGCGCTAAAGTTGCAAGTATGCCCTTACCTGTAGAATAGCAGACTGCCAATGTGTCAGGTTGCCAAGCTTCAGTTTGTGATTTTAGACCGGTGTAGATATCTACAACTTTCTGACCTCTAAAATAAACCGCTAAAGCAGCTCCACCTTGTCCTGTTCTAGCATCTTGAAGACGGCTAAACTGGTGAGCTAAATCAATAAAACGTTCATCTAAAATACCGTGATAGTTATGGGTATCGGCCAGTAAAATTTCTTTAATCACATGGAGTTCCTTGCATTTTTTGTTATTTTGCTCAAAAGCAGCCCAAACCTCTGTTCAGGCTGCTGATATTTTTATAATGCTTTTACAGTTCCTGCAACATGTGGTTTTTGTGATTTGGCATTACGAATCAAGAAATCAGTCTTTTTATCTGCATTTGCAGTTAAAAACTCAACTTTTGACGGTAAGAACATTGGTAGCTTAAACCATACATCTGCTTCATAAGCATTTGGTAATTCAAGGTTTGCTAATGCTTTAGCTTTGCTCCACATACCATGCGCAATGGCTTGCTTAAAGCCAAATGCTTTTGCAGTGATGGCATGAATATGAATTAAGTTAAAATCACCAGACACTTTCGCATAACGGCGGCCTGTGTTTTCTAAAATATTCCACTCTGCCTTTGGAACATAAGCTGGTGCTTGTTCTTCTTTGACTTTCTCACCTACTCTTTTCTCAACTTTTTGGCGAGATAAATAAGTCGTTAAGCCTTCCATCACCACTTCATTGCCAACTTTTGCCGTGGTAATAAAGTCGAACTGAGCACCTTTATCATGCGGTTTTAGTTCCCCAAATTTACATGACAAAGTTAATTTTTCAGTCACAGCAATTGGTCTGGTCTGTTTAATCTGGTTACGAATATGGACTAAACCTAAAATTGGAAATGGGAATGCTTCTGCCGTCATCATGTGCATTTGCAAACTTTGAGAAAGCACCGCTAAATAAATTGCTGGTACAAAGCCATTATTTTGAAAGCCACATACTTCGTTATAAGCTTTGAGGTGGTTCTGATCAATTTCTAGGGTATCTACCACATATTCAACTTGCGGTAATATTTTTGGGCCTTTCGGCTTTTTAAAAATTAAACCTTGCACTACTTTTGGATAAGCCAATGCCGCTTTTGGTAGCTGGCTAAAATGACGAGTATTCATACCTAACCTTTTATAATTTATAGATTCTTGAATAAAAAAGGGATGCACAAGCACCCCTATTTAGCTAAAAGTGCTTAAGCGCCCAACAAGCTTTGACCACATACACGCACAACGTTGCCATTTACCCCTGTAGAAGCAGTTGATGCAAACCATGCAATTGTTTCTGCTACATCAACAGGTAAACCACCTTGTTGCATTGAGTTCATACGGCGACCAGCTTCACGAATTGCAAATGGAATTGCCGCAGTCATTTGAGTTTCGATAAAGCCGGGTGCTACTGCGTTAATGGTAATACCATTTTTTAAGATAGGCGCAGTAAATTTCACTAGACCAATCACACCTGCTTTCGACGCAGCATAGTTTGTTTGACCAAGATTACCCGCAATACCACTAATTGATGATACACAAACAATACGGCCATTTGCATTTAGACCATCGTTTTCTAACAAGTAGTCATTTACGCGTTCAGCAGCAGACAAGTTAATATTAATTACCAAATCCCAAAGCTCTGGCTTCATGTTTGCCAAAGTTTTGTCACGTGTAATACCTGCGTTATGAACGATAATATCTAAACCGCCTTGTTTTGCAGCAGCAGTTTTAATTTTTTCGCCCGCATCCGCAGCTGTAATGTCAATTGCCAATGTAGAACCGCCAATATCAGCCGCTACACGGTCAAGGTCAGCCTGTTGTTGTGGTACATCTAGACAAATAACATGCGCACCGTCACGCGCCAACACATGTGCAATCGCCTCACCAATACCACGGCTTGCACCAGTTACTAACGCAGTTTTTCCAGCAAGTGGTTTTGCCCAATCAACATCAACTACATCTGCTTTAGATACACGAATCACTTGACCAGATACATAAGCTGAACGTGGAGAAAGTAAGAAACGTAATGTTGATTCAAGGTTTGCAGCAGCACCTTCGTCTACATATACAACTTGAGCAGTAATACCCTTTTTAAATTCTTTACCTACAGATTTGATAAAGCCTTCAAGTGCACGCTGAGCAATCGCCTGTTTTACAGTTTTTGCAGTTTCAGGAGTTGTACCAATCACAATCACTCGACCAGAAGTCGCAACTTGACGTGCAATCGGGTTAAAGAATTTATAAAGTTCATTTAACTGTTCTGAGTTTTGAATACCAGATGCATCAAATACAACTGCTTTGAATTTTGATTCTTTATCGCCTGCATTGAATGGACGTAAATTTAAACCAACTTTTGCAGCTTCTTGTTGCAAAGCAACGTTATTGCCTACATAGCTATCTGCATGAACATTGCTAAGTACTTGTGCAATCGCACCAGACAATACACTTGACGGCGCTGCGCCAACCAATACTGCACCATTCACTACTGGCTGAGCACTTTCAAAACGCTCTAATACAACTGGCGATGGTAAACCCAGATTTTTAACAACGAATTTACCAATAGGAGATTGTGTAAATGCTTGGTATTGATCAGTCATGATTATTATCTCTCAAAGAAATGAATTTTCTACGACAGGCTTCATTATGTTATGAGATGGATAGAAACAATATGAAAGCAGTCGTTCATTAGAGTTACTCCAAATCATACTTGACTTCATCTTTGGATGTCTTGACCTGAATGCTATCTACAATGTCATTCTAGTCAATACAGGTCTATTTGAATTGTGTTAAGGTAGCTTACAAGAATATCGTTATTATGCTTGGAAAAGCCTTATGAGCAAACCAACTCAAGAAAATCCAGCAGTCGAAAATTCTGCTCAGGAAAAAGTGTCAAATACATCAAAGTCGGCTTCTAACACGGCTAAGCGTAACAGCACTACTCCTAAAGCAGCAACTAATACATCAAAAACGACACGTACTCGTTCAACGACTGCACCTGCACGTAGCCCTCGCACCAAGAGCGCGGCTACAGCAACTACTTCTACATCTTCAAATGTAGCTGCAGCACCAAAAGCAACAAAAACCAAAACTTCTGTTCAACAGGATAAAACCATGAGCCAAAACACTGTTCGCCGCGTTGCAATTATTGGTGGCAACCGTATTCCATTTGCACGTTCAAATACTGCTTATTTTAAAGCGTCTAATTCTGACATGCTGACAGCAGCATTGAATGGTTTGGTTGAGCGCTTTAACTTACAAGGTAAGCGTATTGGTGAAGTCGTTGCTGGTGCTGTTTTAAAACACAGCCGTGACTTTAATATGACTCGCGAAGTTGTATTGAGCACAGATCTTGCTCCTGAAACTCCTGCTTATGACATTCAAATTGCTTGTGGTACAGGTTTACAAGCAGCTTTTGTTGTTGCAAACAAAATTGCGCTTGGTCAAATCGATGTAGGTATTGCAGGTGGCGTAGATACAACTTCTGACGCTCCTATCGCTGTGGGTGATGGTTTACGTAAAGTTTTACTTGAGCTCAATGTAGCTAAAACAGGTAAAGACCGCCTTAAAGCTTTAACAAAAATTGATTTTAAAAAGCTTCTTGATGCACCAAGCAACGGTGAACCGCGTACTGGCCTTTCAATGGGTGAGCACCAAGCAATCACTGCTTTAGAATGGGGTATCACTCGCGAAGCACAAGACGAGCTAGCTGCAAGCAGCCATCAAAAACTTGCTGCTGCTTATGAGCGTGGTTTCTTTGATGACTTAATGACTCCTTTCTTAGGTCTTAACCGTGACAACAACTTACGTGCAGACAGCACAGTTGAAAAACTTGCTAAATTGAAGCCAGTTTTCGGTAAAGGCGAAACTGCAACAATGACAGCGGGTAACTCAACTCCGTTGACTGATGGTGCTTCTGTGGTATTGCTTGCTTCTGAAGAATGGGCAAAAGAAAACGGTCATGAAGTTTTAGCATACCTTTCTTTCTCTGAAACAGCAGCTGTTGACTTTATTGGTAAGAACGGTCCTAAAGAAGGTTTGTTAATGGCCCCTGCTTATGCGGTGCCTCGCATGCTTAAGCGTGCAAACCTTAAACTTCAAGACTTCGATTTCTATGAAATCCATGAAGCATTCGCATCTCAAGTGTTATCTACTTTGAAAGCTTGGGAAGATGAAAAATTCTGTAAAGAGCGTCTTGGTTTAGATGCACCTTTGGGTTCAATTGACCGTTCTAAACTGAACGTAAATGGTTCATCTTTAGGTGCAGGCCATCCATTTGCTGCAACTGGTGGTCGTATCTTAGCAACTGCTGCTAAATTGATTAATCAAAAAGGTTCAGGCCGCGCATTAATCTCGATCTGTACAGCAGGTGGTGAAGGTGTGGTTGCGATTGTAGAAAAATAATTTCTATAACGACCTAACAAAATAAGCACCCATTTGGGTGCTTATTTCATTTCAATAGATTAGCTTAATGAAGTGATGCAGCTTTGGCATCTGGGAAAAATTTATCTTCAATATGGTCATAGCACCACTGGAAAATAAAGGTATAAACCAAAATACATAAGGTTAAACCAATATCTAAAATAAGTGCATCAATGACACTCATCTGAAGCATATATGCAATCATTGGTACAGTTGCAATCAGCAAACCACCTTCAAAACCAATCGCATGTAAAATCCGCACAGCGATCGTTCTTTCCCAATTATATTTATGCTCTACTTTTTCAAAATAGTGGTTAAAAATCATGTTCCAGAAAACTGAAACCACTGCCATAAACACACCGAGTGTACCGGTTACGTCCATTGGCATATCAAAAATAAAACTTAATGCAATCGCAATGATGACCAATAAAATTCCTTCATAACTGATTGCATGAATGAGCCTTCTCTTGGAAATCAACATTTTTAAATACTCAATAATAACTTGGATAATGTGCATTTTATTTTTATAATATTGATTAATCTAATCAGGTTCTTTCAGTTTTTTTGACAGATGAATATTAATCAAGAACAACTACTCATGTTTCAAGCCGTGATTGAGACCGGCTCTTTTTCTGCAGCAGCTCGTAAACTTGGCAAAGTTCCTTCGGCTGTAAGCATGTCTATTGCCAACTTAGAGATTGATCTAGACTTAACTTTATTTGACCGTAAAGGCCGCGAACCCGTCCCTACTGACGAAGCACGGGTTTTATATGAAAAGACCTCTCAGCTTTTGATTGAGATGAATCAATGGAAACAGCATGCCCACGCCTTAAGTACAGGGTTAGAAGCTAATTTAACTATTGTGATTGTGTCTGAACTTTTACACACCAATTGGACAGACTATATTTGTCTTCTAGAGAGCCGTTTTCCAGACCTACAAATTAATATTGTCTCTGCCCCTCAAGAAGATGCTCTGCAAATGTTATTAGACGGGTCTGCCCAACTTGCACTGATGTTTGAACGCGAGCACCTAGATAACAGAGAACAATTCGTAGAGCTCAAGCAGGAAGCTCTAATTCCAGTTATTTCAAACAGCCATCCTCTAGCAAGCCAAAATCAGGTTTCTTATGAGCAGATCCTCACTACACGACAAATTGTAGTTGCAAGCCGAGATGAGACGTTAAAACCAGAATTACTTTTTTCGAAACATTATTGGCGCACCGATAACCACCACTCCGCTTGTT
Organism: Acinetobacter sp. 22512; assembly: GCF_052044755.1. Lineage (NCBI taxonomy): Bacteria > Pseudomonadati > Pseudomonadota > Gammaproteobacteria > Moraxellales > Moraxellaceae > Acinetobacter > Acinetobacter sp. 22512. Next base: position 293,350 of record NZ_JBQENP010000001.1, read on the forward strand.
TAATGATCTTGCGCAATTTGGGTTGGGGTGTACTTCCTCAAGAAATGTTTAAAGAAAATCCTGAATTAAAAAATAAACTTAAAGTATTGGATTTATTAGATTTCACTCCCCGATTTGAATATTATGTCGACTTGGTATGGAGTCGAGAAAGTGAGCTTGGTGCCGCTGCTAGATTTTTGATTGAACATATCCGCAAGCAACGAATGCAACCACTACCTTAAAAATATTTCAAATTAGATGCAGAACCTAAACGTTTTTCTTTGAAATATAACAATTGATATATCGACAGCATGAATAGACTTTGTGCTATAAAGAAAAGATAAGATTTATTACCGAAGATGTTGAATATCAATGACTCATACAGCACTTGACCAATTAAAAACATTAACGACCGTTGTTGCCGACAGTAGTGACCTTGATGCAATTCGTAAATTCCGTCCATTAGACGCAACGACTAACCCTTCATTGATTACGGCAGCAGCAGAACAACCAGAAAGCAAAGAGCTGATTGAAGATGCTTATTATCAAGCCAAAGAAGAAGGCTATAGCAACGATGAGTTAATCGAAAGAACCATTGATATTTTAACCGTAAAATTTGGCGTAGAAATTTTGAAACTCATTGAAGGCCGTGTTTCTACAGAAGTTGATGCTGCTCTCTCATATGACACCGAAGCAACCATTAAAAAAGCGCATGAATTATGTGAACTTTACAAAGGTTATGGTATTGATCAGTCACGTATTCTGATTAAAATCGCGTCGACTTGGGAAGGCATTCAAGCTGCTAAGGTACTTGAAGCTGAAGGGATCGCTTGTAACCTGACTCTGCTTTTCGGTTTACACCAAGCGCAAGCATGTGCAGATGCTAAAGTGACTTTAATCTCACCATTTGTCGGCCGTATCTTAGACTGGTACAAAAAGGCTGAAGGTGTAGATGCTTACCCAATCGAAAAAGACCCAGGCGTAGTTTCAGTTAAGAAAATCTACACTTACTACAAACAGCAAAACATTCCAACTCAAGTGATGGGTGCGAGCTTCCGTAGTATTGATCAAGTGCTTGGTTTAGCTGGATGTGATTTACTAACCATCTCGCCAAGCTTACTTACCCAGCTTGAGCAAGATACCCGTACAGTCGATGCGGCACTTGATGCATCTCAAGCAAAACAAGCAGAAGCGATTGTTAGACCAGCTCAAGATGAGCAAAGTTTTAAAGATGAACTTAACCATGACTTAATGGCATTCCAGCTTTTACAAGGTGGTGTTGATGGCTTTATTAAAGCACGAGATCAATTAAGCCTTTTGTTACGTCAGTCTTTTGGAATTGATGCGGAAATAAAATCTTAAAAAACTGCACTTTTCATACAAAATTGCCGATTTTTGTTATCATGACAAAAATCGGTTTTTTATTGGGTTTCTCGTGTTCGGCATAACAGATTTAACAACATATATTATTGGTACATTCCTAATTGTGTTATTGCCAGGACCCAATTCTCTTTATGTGATGTCAATTGCTTCACGCTACGGGATTAAAACCGGATATATGGGTGCATTCGGTATTTTCACTGGTGACCTTATTTTAATGCTCTGTACCGTACTGGGTGCTGCTTCTCTACTTAAGGCATTCCCATGGATATTTGTCATTCTTAAATTAACAGGTGCACTTTATTTATCTTATTTAGGCTTTAAACTATTACAAGGCAGTATTCAACGCTGGAAACAACGTAATCAAACTCAACCAGAAATGGCTGATTTACCTGCTTTAGATAAAATTCATCCTTATAAAACAGCACTCAGTATTAGTTTACTCAATCCTAAAGCGATTTTATTTTTCCTCTCTTTCTTTGTTCAATTTGTTGAACCAGATTATGCTTATCCTGCTCTGAGCTTTTTAATTTTAGCAATTATTTTACAGATCATTAGCTTTAGTTATTTAACTGCATTAATCTTCTCTGGAATTAAACTCTCGGCATTTTTTAAAGAGAACCATAAAATTGCAGCAAGCGGAATCTTTTTAGTCGGAATTCTATTTTTCGGATTTGGTTTAAAACTAGCAACCTCAACGATTTAATTATTTTAATCTAATAACTTTTGCATTAGAAAGTTAAAACATATGAACTGCTAAAAGTCCAGCATGCCATCTGTTTTAACTTCATTAAGTACAAAAAAAGTTCTGACTTGTCTTACCCCAGGTAAAGCAATAATCTTTTCACTATGAAATCGGTTAAACGCTGCTAAATCTTTAACACGAATTTTTAGAAAATAATCGACTTCTCCGGCCACCAGATAACACTCTAAAACATTTTCCAAATCACCCGAAGCTTGTTCAAATGCTTGAAAGCTGTCAGGGGTTGAACGATCCAAAACTACACCGACTAACACCACAGTACCACGTTGAACCGTATTGGGATTGATCCGAGCACGAACATCCAAGATTGCTCCAATCTTAAAAAGACGCTGAGTATGATTCCAACAAGATGATGTACTAATACCTACTAGTTTTGCCAATTCAGCATTACTTAAACGCCCATTTTCCTGTAAGGCACGCATAATTTTCAGTTCTAGTGGAGTTAAATTTTCAGCTTTCTCATCCATAAAATAATATTCTTGATTCATTGTTATTTATGAAATAAATAATAGCATTATTTAATAATTTAAAAACATTATTTATTTTTTAATCTAAAAATAGAAAGCACCTTCGTAAAAAAAATTGTTAAATTCACCCCAACTGGAAGCAATGGCAGAAGCCTATTAATTTTTCTTGGGTTTAGAATACGTATCATGCAAAAAATTCTTCAAGATTTTTCAATTCCGGCAGTTTTTGCTGGTTTTATTACCTTTCTTATTGGTATTAGTGTTTCGGCCGTTTTAGTGATTCAGGCGGCTCAAGCTTTAGATGCTTCACCTGAACAAATCACTTCATGGTTTTGGGCTTTGGGTTTGGGTATTGGTTTATCAGGACTCATTCTTTCTTGGAAATTTAAATATCCTGTAGCAACGGCGTGGTCAACCGCTGGTCTTGCTTTAATTATGGCAACAGGTAGTGGATATAGTTTGAATGAAGCGATTGGTGCTTTTTTAGTTGGTGGTTTACTAACAGCTATTTTAGGCTTTTCAGGTATTTTTCAAAAAGCGCTGTCATACATCCCTCAAAGTTTAACAAGTGCCATGCTGGCAGGCGTGCTACTCAAATTTGGTATTTCGCTTTTCGCAAGTTTACAAAATGATTGGGCATTTGTTTTGTCCTTACTTAGCATTTATGTCATTACAAAAAGATTATGGCCGCGTTATAGCATTGTATTTACCGTAATTGCAGGTATTGCCCTATGCCCTGTCTTTTTAGAATTTCATATGCCTACAGTTCAGTGGTCTTTAGCAAAACCTGTTTGGATTAGTCCTGACTTTAGCTGGTCAGCACTTTTGGGCTTAGCACTGCCACTGTTTGTGATTAGTATGGCTTCTCAATATTTAGCGGGTATTGCCATGATCAAAAGTTATGGCTACAAACCACACGTGAATCAACTCATTGGCTGGACAGGTTTAACCCAAGTTGTGCTTGCTCCGTTTGGCTGTTATAGCGTCAATATTGCTGCGATTAGTGCTGCCGTAAGCTTAGACGACCAAGTTCATCCTGACCCAAGCAAACGCTATATTGCAGGTATAAGCTGCGGTTTTTTCTACATCTTAATGGGTTTGTTTGCTGCAACACTCACAAGTTTATTGATGTCTTTCCCTCATATTTTTATTGTAGCTTTAGCGGGTATTGCATTACTTGGTACGATCAGCCACAACATTGCGATTGCTTTTGCTCAAATTGAAGAGCGTGAAGCTGCATTATTTACCTTTTTATGTAGCGCTTCGGGTATTCAATTCTTCGGAATCGGCTCAGCATTTTGGGGATTGGTGGTCGGAATTATTGTATTTGTTGTTCTCAAATTTAAATCCAAAAAAAGCTAATAAAAAAAGCGTTCATAGCTCCCTATTTTCAATGCTATGAACGCTTTTTAGTATAGTTTCTTATAACTCTCTTACTACGACTGTTTTTGCCATTTTGTCGTGCCAGCCTTGTTTTTTAGCGTCAAATGCCACCCAAAAAAGACCAATACCAAATACTAAAATTGATGGAATATAGCCAATATATCGAATAATACTTTGCATGACTGTGAGCTTATTACCTGTTTTTTCATCTAAAACTTTTAAGCGCATCAAACGTTTGCCAGGTGTACCTGCAAAATACAACCAACATAAAACTGAATATAAAAAAGGAAATGCGTAGTTCACAATCAGGTCAAACCAATAGTTTTGTGGCTGACTACTTAAGCCTGTAGCAAATACTAAGTCGTAATCTCCCCGATAAAAAATCCATGCGGCTGGAATAATTGCTAAACAAAGAATAAGACTATCAATAATCATTGCGCCAAATCTTAACCAGAACCCTGCATACTCATACTTATAAGTCATGCCTACCTCACTTTGTTATTGTTTAATAGCTAAAATGGTCTTACTACTTTACTTTTATCCTAATTGAAACTTTTTTATTTTTAAATACTTAAATAAATTTTAAATTTCTTACTTTTATATTTTATTGTAATTATTTTGATCAAAAAACATCATTAACCACATATCTCTACAAAAACTTAATTTAATCTTTTAAAAACTGACATTTTTTTATGTCAGTTATATCGAAATACGTTTATATATAAATTAAATTACAAATAAATATTATATTTATTACCAAAATAAAATATCTATTTTAAATTCTTTTTTTAATAAAAGTGCTACAAATAATAGAGCCAATCCGATTGTAATTAAAAAAACACTTAAACTGATTAATCCATAAACAATTGTTATACCGCCTAATATAGCTAAAATATAAAAAATAATTACACTGATTGTTGGCATTTCAATTTATTCCACTACTTAAAATAAAAGCAATTTATTCTATCGAGTTTATAAACGATTGCTGTTTTCAAATGTTGATTACACTATTAATTTGTATCATCATACATTAATAATGTTATTAAACTTATTTAGTGTTAATTTAGTTTAATAGACAGTGATGAAGTTCACATAAGTTTTATCTAATTTCAAAATAATGTTTTTCAGTCACAAGTTTAATTTTTAAGTTTTTATATAAGCGTTCTTTTGAGTCTTCTAGTGAAGGAACAACTTTTTCTGCAAATTTATCTTCAGTCATCAGTCTTGCATAAGTTTTGTAGCCAATGATTAACTTTTGAGGTTCTTTACCTGTTTGACTAAACTCTTCAATGAGTTTATTGACTTTCTTTGCTGTTAAATCTGCCATCTTTCTTAGCCCCCCTTTAATTTACTATTTTGTTATACGGCTTCTTTGTGACAGAAATATGAACCGTAATTTTTTGTAATTTTCATGTAAATATTAACAATTATTGGTCTACAGCATACTTATCAGTTCAAAACCAGCAAAGCAATCAATTCAACTATTTGATTTATATTTATTTTATTTAATTTCAATTACTTTTAATTGAATAGATGTCTCCATAGAATGAAATATGTTAATCTTTAATTAATAAAAGCTTCATACATATAACAACTGTAAATAAGAGGAATAACATCATGAATTACCAACATATTATTGTACCAGTAGATGGTTCTGAGATTTCTTTAGCAGCAGCTCGACAAGCAGCTCACATTGCAAAAGCATTTGGTAGTAAATTGACCGCCATTAGTTTGGTTGCGGTAGATCCTTTTAGTGGCGTAGATTTTTATTACATCTCACCTGTTGTAAAAGATTATTTTGTTGAAGCACGTGCCAACGCAGAAAAAACTCTCGCAAAAGTTAAAGCTTTATGTGCTGAAGAAGGTATTGATGCAGAGACTCAAATCATCCAAGGTGAAATTTCTTCAGATGGTATTTTGAAAGCCGTAGAAGACTTAGGTTCTGATTTGATTGTGATTGGTTCGCATGGCCGTAAAGGTTTCCAAAAACTAATTTTGGGAAGTTTTGCTCAAGATGTTTTAAATAGCACCAAGATTCAAGTTTTAGTCGTAAAAGAGTAAAATTCTTGAAAGATAAAAACCCAATCCTATGATTGGGTTTTTTAATAAAATAACTTATAGAAATTTTACACCCACTAAAAAACCCTATAGAATAGTTCACTATTCCATCAATTTCGTGAGTCACGCCAATGAAGTAAGTCTTTTTTCTCATCAATTTTTTCTTTTTTTGATGTGCAAAATAGACTATTTTTGTGATTTACCGTCTCTATTAAAAATTATCATTCTCCTATTTTGTACATCCTGTATTTATGAGGTTTTTTTATGACTCAGCAGGCATGTGTAATATCGCAACTTACCTTAGAGTTCCCTTCAAAGGTAATGTTTAAGCATCTAAATTTTAGTCTTGAATCGAATCAGGTATCTGCCCTAATTGGTCGTAATGGCCAAGGCAAATCTTTGCTTATGCAATTTTTAAATGAGACGCTTGCATTAGATTCAGTTGTTACATCAGGGCAAATATCCTGGCATGTAAAACATGCGTATTTACCTCAATTGCATCGTTTGACAGCACTGACGATTGCTGAAGCCTTAGATATTTTAGATATTTACGATGCTTTTAAAAGAGTTGAACAAGGTAATGCCGACTTCGATGATTATGATTTATTGGAAGGTAAATGGGACCTGCCCACTTTATGGAACAACCTCTTAGAATCTGCTGGTCTACCAACAGATTTAGATTTCCCAGTTAAAAATTTAAGTGAAGGTCAAAAAACCAAATTGGCTCTAAGCTGTTTATTTTTAAAATCAGATCACTATCTATTACTTGATGAGCCTAGTAATCATCTAGATCAGGAATCTAGACAATGGTTAATCGATCATTTAAAAAAACACCCGGCAGGTAGTCTTATCATTAGCCATGATCGGACTTTATTAAATGAAGTCGATCATATTTATCATTTAAATGAACATGGTCTACATCACACCACCGGAAATTATGAAAAATTTTATGGGCAGTATCAAACCAATATTGCAGCTCTAGAGCAATCTATTCAACAGAGCCAACGTGAAGTTAAGCACATGAAGCAAAAGCAACATGATGTATTAATGAAAGCTCAAAAACGAGAGCGTGCTGGCAATAAATTAAGAGAATCAAATTCTCAAGCCAAGATTTTGCTCGACTTTAAAAAGGAACAAGCAGGCCAAAGCATTGCTGTTATACAGTCTCAACACCAACGTCAGATTTCGAACAGTCAAAATGATTTAAAAGATAAGAAATTGTTTCTCGAAACGGTTAAACCTCAACAGTTTTTCTTCCCGTCTTTTCATAAGAAATCTGGTGAAATTCTGCGGATTAAAAAATTGAAACTGAAACATGGTACTCAAAAACCCATCGATCTAGCTGTACAAGCAGCTCAAAAAATTCACATAGCAGGAGAAAATGGTATTGGAAAATCAACTTTACTTAAGGCAATTCATGCAGAGAACAATCAACCCTGTGACAGCATTCACTTATCTGTAGAGTGTTTCTATCTCGACCAGAACTTTAGCTTTTTGTGTGATGAAATGACTGTTATTGAAAATTTATCTCACATGAATAATGAACTTTCAGAACTCGAATGGAGAAATTTGCTAGGTCAACTTCGAATTCGTGGGGATAAAGGTACCCAACTATTGTCTCAGTTAAGTGGTGGTGAAAAATTAAAAGTAGCTTTATTGGCTCTTAGCCAGTTAAATCCTGCACCTGAACTTCTGTTATTAGATGAACCAGAAAATCATTTGGATATTGAATCTAGAGAGCTACTTGCTAATGCTATTCAGAGTTATGAAGGTGCGGTATTGCTCGTTTCACACGATCAACTGTTTGTTGAAAGCTCGGGCATTCATGAGTCATTTTCCTTAACGTAATAGTTAGTAATATACCAATTTTCAAATTTACTAGTTCTCATTTGAGAGCTAGTAAATTTCATCAGTTATTATTTTTTCACTTTATTTAATAACTCGAGGTCTAAAGTATATTTGACAGTTTTATTTTTACGAGCACTATTACGCATTTGATAAACTTGAATAATATAATCACCGTCAACTGGTAAAGTAAACTCTCCTTTAAAACCTATAGTTGAGCCAATCAATAATGCGTTATCTTTACCTGGCTTCTTACCAGGTGCAAAAATATTTATGTAGGCTAAATTCCCCAGACTATTGATATCAAATTTTAATATTTGGCCTTTTTTTGCATAAATTCTATACCTTACATCATCGTAGCCCTGAAATTTTCCAGTTAAAGTGGTATGTGGTGAACTTTGTAAAAAATTAACTTTTTGCTCATTATTTTTGGCATAGATAGTGAACGAAGTAGCTGAAATAAGCGTAGATAGTAATAATGTTTTAATGATTTTCCTCAATTTATTGACCCTCGAAATTATTTTTACAATGATTATATTAAAAATAATTTTTATAAAATTTTACTTTATGTATGAGTTTGATGAGTAGTAGTTGCTTTTTATAACCAGTAACAAATAAAGTATCTTAGAAATCTAAATTATCTTTCTTTTCAATAATTATTTAAAAGTTAAAGTATATGAATAATCTATAAGTCTGGAAGAATTTTTAATGAATATTATTATTCGTGATGAGCAAGCCGAAGATATTGAAGCCATTGAAGAATTGACAAAAGCAGCTTTTCAAAATGCTGAGCACACAAGTCATACCGAGCATTTTATTGTTAATAGTCTAAGAGATCACGGACAACTTACTATTTCTCTAGTTGCAATTGAAGATGAGTCTATTATTGGACATATTGCTATTTCTCCGGTTGAGATTAGCTCAGGCGAAATAGGTTGGTATGGTTTAGGTCCTATCTCAGTTCATCCAAATAAACAAGGATGCGGTGTTGGCTCTCTTCTCATCAATAAATCACTAGAAAAATTAAAACAACTTGCCGCTCAAGGATGTGTTTTATTAGGTGATCCAAATTATTACAGCCGATTTGGTTTTAAAAATTATCCTGAGCTAATTTTTCCTGATGTACCGAGTGAATATTTTCAGGCTCTAACTTTCTCGGGCAATATTCCAAAAGCTAATGTCAAATACCATGAGGCTTTTAATGCAACGCAATAATAAAAAATTACTATCTTCAAAAGAAAACTCCTAAAAATAGGAGTTTTCTTTTTCATTGGTTTTGAACAATATTTACTTAAAACATTAGCTTTTATTTAACACGCTCAATTTGGAAAACTTCAATATCGGTAGGCTTAACTCTATGCTTATCTACCTCACCAACGACACGTACTTTATCCCCTGCTTTTAGTTCAAGAGGTTTCCATAAGTCATCATCGATATCAATTATGATTGAACCCGTAGCATCTTTTAACTCAAAATGATCCCCAGCAATATGCTTTACGATCGTACCAGTTAAAGTTACTCCAGATTCATCAGCCAAAGTTTTTACTTTAGCCACCGTGACTACATTTTTTGTTGCTTCTTTTAATAAAGCAGCATCTGGTTTAGCCATCACAGCACTACTTCCTAATAAAGCAAATCCAGCCAACGCTGTTAAAAGTATTTTTTTCATGACGATTACCTACTTTTTAATATTCTTAGTTATATAAACAAATTCTTTTAAAGTTATAGATTTAGCTTTTGTGGCTTTTTGTATCTTATTAGGATCTTTTTTTAATGAGAATAAATAGTAATATTAAAAAATTTCTTTAAGTTCTCTTTTCCAACAACTATTTTATGGTCTTTATTTTTTCGTGAATTTACTTAAGAAAGCTTTTTCTTAAGTAAATTAAACTCAGCATTTAAATATCACTTCATTGTTAGGCAACAAGTTGTCCTAAACTCAATAAAATATTTATGGCTTCTGTCTCGTCCTCAGTTTGCATAACAATCATTCTGTCATAAGAAATTCCACCAACCTCAATATAAATTTTTGGATGTGGAAGCTGAGGGATATAGACTTTTAGTGGTTGATAAAGAGCAAGAAGATAACCAAATGAATCATAAGGATAATGATCATCTTTTAATGTCTTCTTTATAACAACATAGTTGTTCAATATATTTAAGATAAAACCGTATTCATTTTCAGAATGAAATTTAGCGTCCATACCTACCTCCTTGATTAGTTAATATTTTTATAATCAAATTTAAAGGTTAAATTTCTGATCTGAGGATATTTGAACTAATTTACTTTAAATATAGAGTTCTATTTAAAATAATTAGTGTCGAATTTAAATATATTTAAAACCGAGTGTATTAGTCAACATATTTTGAACAGTGCCATTAAAAATAAATCTTTTGAGTTACAAATCACACTTTAAGACAGAAATAAAAAGATATAAAAAAGCCCATCTTACGATGGGCTTTGGGCATTCAACTAGATTATGAATCTTTATCCATTGAATGAGGAGTTGTGGTTTTATCTTGCTGTTTTGTGTCGTTTTCACCTTGGCAAGCACTCACACTCAAAGAAATAAAGGCGGCTAAACCCAAGGTCGCTATAATTTTTGTCATGTTTCACCTCATGAGTTATTCAGATTGATGAGTTAATAAATACTTTTTATTAGTTTTACGATCAGCATAGGTTTCTAGGCTTTTTTGTAGATTTAGCGCAAAAATGTAAAGCTATTTAGTTTTGACTTTAAGTGCTCATTTAAATTTAACTCAACAATTTCAAAGCCCAGTACCTAAAATAAACTTAAATTAAATATTAACTGAATGCCTGAGCGTTTTGAGGAGTAAGTCATATAAGTGATCCACAGCTTTAGACTCCAAAGATGCCCGACTCCGATAAACAGCGACCTCCATAGGTTCTAAAGGTCCTAAGCCATGATCAGCACTTAAAATAGTTAAATGCTCAGGCGCACTACACTGTGTGAACACAGCAATTGCTAAACCACTTTCCACTGCTGCAATTTGACCAGCTAAACTTGAACTGTTGTATACTACCCGATAACGGCGTCCCTGTAAGGCCAAAGAATTAATAGCACTCTTTTTGGCTTGACTAGTACTTTCATAAACTGCAATTGGGAGTGGATCTTCTCGCCAGAGTTCAAACTGTGGAGAGCCTACCCACACCATTGGTTCATGAAATAGAAGTGTTCCTTGACGAGCGTTATCTCTCGAAATTAATGCTAAATCTATATCCCCAGTTTCTACCCGTGGTATTAACGAAGTAGACTGCTCACAAATTAATTCAATTTCAACACCTCCATAACGTGGAGCAAAACGCTTCAGTACGGGCGTTAAATATTTTGCAGCATAATCATCGGGCACCCCAAGGCGTATACGCCCCTTCAGCTCATCTCCGTGAAATGCCATTTGGGCTTCTGCATGTAAGTCGAGAATACGGCGCGCATAACCTAAAAGCAGCTGTCCTTGAGACGTTAATTCAATTTGTCGGTGCGTTCGTATTAAAAGTTGGCAATGTAGAGCTTCTTCAAGTTTTTTTAGTTGCATGCTAACAGCTGACTGTGACCGATATAACTCAGGTGCTGCGTTTGATAAAGAGCCTGTATCTACTACGGTGACAAAACACTTTAGCCAATCAATCTGTAAATTTTTTAAAGTCATTAGAATTTATCTATTCGATTTTCAAATAGTATATAAAAGAATTATGCGCTTTTCTTTATTTATTGTCTCTTTCATACTGAGCTTATAAGAAGTTAAAACAATTCATTTTTTAACGTCGCTAACAGTAAATTGATTAACAACTGAATAACTCGTTAATCACTGTCCTTACTAACAATTTTATCACTTCGTATTTCTTAGGTATTACGCACTAGGAGGAGGTTTTATGCGCCTAAATAAACAGATGCTTGCGTCACAAAGTGCGACATCCACTTTCGTTTTACTTTGGGGAAGCGCTGCGATTTTTACTCGATGGGGACTCGACAGTGCCTCACCTATAGCATTATTAATTCTGCGTTTTGCCACAGCTTTGTTTGTTCTATTGTTAATTGCTATTTTTAGAAAAAGGCTTTTGCCTAAGCATGGAACTCGAAAGCAAGTTTTATTAACTGGACTCCTTATTATTGCAGGTTATTCAATTTGTTATTTTAAAGCCATGGCTCACGGAGTCACCCCTGGTTTAATGGCCACAATCATGGGAATACAGCCAATCTTGACGCTTTGTCTTTTAGAAAAGAATTTACAAAAAGAGAGATTATTAGGTCTATTGATTGCTTTAGCCGGACTCATCCTTTTAGTGTGGAAAAGCTTAACTATGTCTTTTATCGCTCCAATCGGAATATTCTTTGCTTTAGCAGCACTGATCTGTATAACTTTTGGGGCCATCATGCAAAAAAATATTCAACAAGCCCCAACAGATGTCTTACCGCTCCAATATGTAGTTAGCCTTGTAGTTTGTTTATTTATAGTTCCATTTGAACATTTTGAAATAACGTGGAATTCACAACTCATTATTTCGGTATTATTTCTTGGAATTTTAATTTCTGTAGTTGCTCAACTTTTACTTTACCGTCTTCTAAATCAGGGCAATCTTGTAAATGTGACAAGCCTATTCTATTTAGTCCCTGTTGTTACTGCACTTTTAGATTTTTTAATTTTAAAAAATAAGTTGCCGCTTGCAGGCTTAATAGGAATGATTGCAATTTTAATAGGCTTAATGCTTGTATTTAAAAAGAAATAACTCATTTAAGGTAAATTATAAAACCCTCGACTGAGGGCTTTATGCTGAGTTAAAGACTACTCTAAATTTTTCCAATCTTTACCAATTTGAGCTAATGCTGGCAGTTCATCGCTATTAAAAACATTAGAATTACGATCAATAGCAAATCGATAGATGGGCACAGAATCAGCTTGAGTTTTTTTATAGAAGCTGAAATTTTCAGTAATGTGGTAATTGCCAGCTTCTGTAGATTTTATAGCTGCACCTGATGGAATATGGATATAACTTTCACATTCCACTTCAACATTATTTCCAGCAAGATCTTGGTAGGAAAATTTCATGTTTTGATCCTTTCTAAATTTTTATGATTGAGAAAAACTTAACATGCTATCTGGCCAGATTATTGAAACTTTTTTCAACTAATTGTTTAAGTGTGTGTATTTAGTTAAAACTAAAAATATTATTCAAGATAAAAATCTTATCTCTAATATTTCTACTCTATCTCACAATCCCAATGCTTTAAAAGCTCGTTCATCAAGTTCTTTAAGCTCCTCAAGTGTATACAACCGTCCTTCTGGATCAAAAAACTTCTCAAAGTCGAATTGTCCTTCTTTATATAGTTGATATCTTTTAGGCCCTAACCACTCTTTTTGAAAGAAATCATCTGTTAGTTTAAAAAACTCTTTAAATGACATATTTGCATCTAATTGGCCAATTAACTGTTCACGTTCATTTTTAGGAATATCCCTAAATTTTCTTTCATCCATAATAAAGGCTCGGCTACCAACTAGCTGACCATCTTCATGAGTTGGAACTAGAATACTGCGGCAATGAGGATGCAAAGGCGGAACTTTTTTTGTAGGATCATTGATATTCCACACACTACTATCGAGGGCTGCACATACTTTTGAGGTTCTACCATCAAGCACACTTACAAATCTGACATATTCAAACTTTAACTGTTTATAGCTGTGTAAATAGGCCTGATTGGATATATGGCTTCGAATCGTACGCACAGTTCGTTCAATATCAATCTTAGAGCTATTTAGTAGTCCATCTTCATATTTAAGGCGTTTAGTCCCTCGAATCCTTTGAATAATTTGTTGATTCGTTGCTCCAGTATTGAGGCCATCCCGAATTGCATACTCCACTCTTTGACGGGCCACCTCTGCAATTGTAGAAAATAACTCATCTACCAATGCTCCACCTGCTAAAGGAACACGTTTAGCAGCTTTATAGAGCTGTTCACCTTTTAATTCTTTATGTTTGCCACCAAAAATTTTTGACATATATCTGACTTCATAGACAGCCAATGCCACAGCAGAGACAGTAAACGTATCAATGAGTGCATCATTCGTTACATTAAACCATTGAGAAATTAGTGCACGTATCTCTTTTAATGGAGCTGTTGAGTAAAGTCCGCCTGCTAGCGCTGTTTTTTCCTTTTCATTTAGTCCATCTAACAAATTACTTAACTTGGTAAGCATGTTAACTGTTTCGGAATTAAATAAATTAAGAAGTTCATTGACCGATCTTGAAGATGCTCGATATAGATAAGCTTGATGTTGAGTCAGAACATCAAAAAGTGATTTCTGATGAAGATTAACCATAAAAATTACCTCTACAGAATTGCCCTTTTTGTTATTTTCTATTTGTTTGTCTTACCTTATATAATTTGCTTATTATTAATATCTCTAGAATAAGTTATGACTAACAAGTGTACCTACGTAAAGTTATTTAGCTAACAGCTTATCCTTGTAATTTATATCTTTATAAACTTGTCTCGTGTCTAACTACACAATCTCTTTAATGCTGAGTAAAACAGCATTACTCGGAATATTTTTAAGTATTTTCTTTTGTTGTTTTCGCCATTCTTTATGAAATTTTTTAACAGATTGTTCGGAAAAACTATCTCTATGCTTCTGACAATCAGTATCTTCTAAATTTGGTGATTGTATACATGGCCACTTGTTTAATTGAGGTGTTAAAACCGCATTACTCATCAATGATAATTCTTCTAATCTAATTAAATTCATATTTACTTCCTTGCTTATATCTGGCTCCTGATGTCTTCGTTCAAAACTTTATTGAACCTTTAAAAGATAGCTATTGTTTTATTTCCCAAGCCAATCAGAGCCTACACAAATACCACATCCATAAAAATGCAAAGTGCAATTTTTGTGTATTGATTTACCAATGATGTAACTTGCTATATGCCCAAATAAATTAATTTTAAATAGAATGAAAAGCTATTTATAAGGTTTTCTTCTCAGTTGCTCCAATTTCAGATATACTGACCTTAGTATGAGATGAGCCTTATATAGTTCATTGGTAGATCAATGAATGACTAAGCCCTTCGCTTTCGAGCAAGGGCTTTTTTAATGTGTGTAATTTGGAAAAATTACTTTTATCTGACTCAGCAATTCAAGCCTTGGTTTGCCTTTACTGAACAGGTCTGTTAGATTGGTCTTGTTCATCAACTCCTATTGTCGATGAATACTGAAGCCTGATTCGTAGCATCAGGCTTTTTTCATGCTTAAATTTTATAAAGATCGGAATAGCTTTTCTGATAAAACCCTATAAAAATTAAAAAGACTATGATCCTAAAAACAATTTCTTTTCAATAGCGCGGCGTCTAACCAATCCAGCCAAACGCTTACCACCTGCGTTTACCCATACATCAAATTGGTTTGCGGCCCCTTTGTAATCTCCTGAATTTAATTTTTTTAATAAGGTCGATTTTTTAAAGGCTCCTACGCCGATGTTATAACTCAGACAGACTAATGCGTCGAATTGATTTTGCGTTAAAGGAACTTTTACAGCGCCATTGACTGCACGCTCAAATATTTTCAAATCATGCTGCATATATACTTTGGCCTGCTCAAGAGTACATGTGTCACCTTTTTGAACGCTCAAACCATTTGGGTATCTGGTTGTGCCATAACCAATGCTCCAGACACCTATGCCATCATCATAAGCACTGAGTCTTAATCCTTCAAAATTACAAATATGGTTTACCCCTACCTGACTCAGAGACATCTCATCTACCGCAAAACCCATTTCCTGATCGCCATTGTCTGTTGCTGTAGCAATCGAGCTATTTGTAGCGGCACGTGACCGAGACTGAGTAGTAAAAAGCTTGCAAAGATAATCCAATATTTTTTGCATCTAATCCTCTGTCATCTTACTTTTTCTCTGTAACCCAAAGTGTAATATACCCTTGAACTACAGGCTGTCCATCTGCTCTATAGGCATTTACTTTTATTTGCATATCGCCAACTTTCCATTCTTCATCAATTGTTGCGACGACTTTAATATCAGAATCGGCTTTGGCGACATAATTTACATTCATGCCTTTAGGTAACCATCTTAAATGTTGAGGAATAGATGCTTCGGTTAGTACACCCATAACAAATTCTAATCCATTACATATGGCAATAACGTGAACTGTTCCTATGTGATTTTCGACTGATTTATTCTTTTTGATGAAAGCTTCACACACGTCAGCATCTAGTTTTTGAATAATTGGATTTACTGTTTGAAAATATGGAGCAACACGGCTAACAACTTTTGACAACAACGTTAATCCACCTGGTATTGCTTTCAATGTTCTAAAAGCGAGCAAAACGTCATTAATTGGTGGTACAGCGTTATGTTTGATTTGGTTGGCAAATTTATAAATATAATTACTCATAGTTTTACTTCTGGCTGAAAATAAGAATTTAATAAATATATAGCCTCATATCTCTAGACTCATTGCTTAACTTTAATGTTTTTTAAGTCATTAATGATAATTTTTGAATAACATCTAGGGTTTGTTGTTGTTCAACCAAATACGCTAGAAATTAAAATGCCCAATATAAAATTGGGCTATAGATTATTCTTCGACTTCTATGGGATCGCCATCTTCAGGTCGAATATGTCGCTCACCATCATCTGCCGGATCGACACTAGAGCCATCTTTGGTAATACTGTTATACAACTCATCCTCTTTTTTATCATCGATAAATTCTTCATCTGCAAAATCAAGAGGCTCTTCATCATCATCAAAATTTAAGGGTTTTTCTTCATCTATCATGAAATTTATCCTTTACTTCACTTGTCTCATACCATGCTCAAATAATTAACAGATACATTCAACATGAAACAATCATCATTTATGTAACAGACACTTTAAGATACATATAACAAAGAAAACTGCCCTCGAAGGCGGTTACTAAGCTCTAAATTGATAGAGATAATTGGCTTATAACTTTTATATATTTTAAGAAGGTAGTTTATTATTTTTAATATAATCATCTGATTTAAAATAATTAATAATCATTTCTGCATTTTCTTCTTTTACAGGTAAAGTAGTTACTGGAATATTTTCATTTACCATACTAAAGCCTTGAGGGACCAACTGAGAAATAGGAGGAAATTTAGCTTTACCTCCATCAGTGATTCTTTCAATAAAACCTGCAAGCCATAAAATAAACTCACCTTCATTATCAAACTTAGGCATAAGACTAAAATCAATTTTTACCGAGCATTGCTCGATGGGTTTGGTTAAGCAGTCTTCAAAATTAATAAAATTATACTTTAATTTGAATTCAGTACCTTTTATCGCATTACGAATAAGCCCAACCAAACAATTTAAATTTTCTATTACATCATCAGAAAACAAGTTGTCATTTTTAATTTTTTTATAAACCTTATCTGCTATAGCTAGATATCTTGGCATCTTAACCTCCTATCTTCTCATGCGTATATTTATATACTTCTTTAAACTATTATTTTTTTATGTAAGATAGGGTAAAACTCATCAACTAAATGTAAGAAATACAAGGTTTTTGAAAGTTAATAGTAAGGTATTTATCAAAAACATTTAAAAATGTGAAACATGCAACACAAAATACCAAAATAAAAGAAGATTTTGAAAAATTTTCTTTCAATTTATTTTTATAGATGAGCAATGCTTCCAATACTAACTTACCATCCATTTAAGATGAAATATACTTATACAAGATATTAATTTACTAAGATATTTTTTAATTTTTATTGTTTTCAAGGTGATTCAAAATACTACTAATTTTTAAAAACAAATAACCGAAAAGTAGTCCATTAAATATAATAAAAAGACCTACAGTGACCATTTCTTTAGACCACACTTGGATAATGTCTAAATTATCATTTCGAGTTTCAACTTGCCCGTATGACAAAATAAAAGCCAAGCCTAAGACAATTCCAAACAAAATCACAACCCATGCTACAACTGATGTAGTCTTACTTTCTTTAAAAGATTTCTTCACTTCATGCATAATTTTTCTTGATAAACTTCTAGATTTACATATTCTTTTATATTAATTGGCTATGTAATTAAAGTTTTATTTCTTTAACTTTTTGATAAAAATGTTATTAATTTTTATATTTTGTTTATCAAAAAATATTAATTAGTATATTTAATATTTCTGTAACCTCAAAATTTTAAAGTAAATAGTATTAAAGATATTTACAACAAAGGGGCGAATTTAATATAAATAAATGAAAATCCTTTAAATCCGCTCCTCATGTTTAGTATCTTCTTTTATTTTACATGAAATTTAATATTGAATTTTCTTGCTTGTTTTCTTACTTCCGGATTAGATGGTAAAACAAATGGACTTGAACGCCAGATAGCTTTTTCAATACTTGTTTTAAATTTTTGCTCTTCTTTATCTAAAAAGATAATTTGCTCAATTTCGCCAGTATCCGTTAAAAAGACTTTAACACTTGCACTCATACCTGTAGAAGACTTGGGAATATTCCATGTTTTATAAATTTTCTTTTGATATTGTTTTTTATATTTTTCAGCTTCTGAAATAATTTTATTATCAGCCACTGGCACAGGAGTGACTTGTTTGTGACCTGTGGCACACCCAACTAACAAAAATAAAGAAGCAACAATAGTGAAGTTTTTCATTTAAAATACCTTATTTTCAATAATTAAAATTTAACAGTTTAGAGTTTAAAAAACCACCCAAAAGGTTGTATTAATCATTAATTATTATGAGTTAACAAAGGTGTGAAGCCACCTTTGCTCTTCCCTTTTTTATTTAATATTTTATTTTCATTAAAAAGGAACTTCATAACGAAAATTTAGATTTGAATTTTCTGATATATTTATATTATAGACATCTCGATCAGTAAAAATCCCGTGTTCAGGTGTTTTAAAACTATTAAAAGCTTTATTCTCTGGAACTATTGGAGGTTTATTTAAATAATTTTCTTGAGAATTATATGGAGATGAAGCACAACCAATCAGCCCAAAACCCAATAAAGATATAACTAAAAATGTCTTCATAAATTTTGTCCACTTTGATAAAAGCTACACAATTTAACAAATTGAAATGCTATTGTCACACCAGAATAATTTAGTTTAACTTAACAATAAATATATCGCATATATTTTAAAAACAAATAATTTCAACTTCGATAAAAACAAATAAAGCTGGCCCATATAAGTTTTCAAAACTGGATGTATTAAAGGCCCTATTCTAATTTTAATATTTCCTTGATTTTTAACCAATGATCTACCTATTAATGTTTAGATTTTAAGGATTGTTATGCGGTTACATTTTATTGTTCATGAAGATTTTGAAGCGCCTGGCGCATATGAAATTTGGGGCAAAATGAATAACTTCAAAATTACCTATTCAAGAGTGTATTTAAATGAAGTTTTGCCAACTTCTGTTGAAGATATTGACTTTCTTATTGTAATGGGTGGCCCACAAAGTCCCGATACTACATTAGATATGTGCCCTCACTTTAATTCATTAGCAGAACAAGCAATCATTAAAAAAGCGATTGAAGCAAATAAAGTGGTTATTGGGGTATGCCTAGGATCTCAATTGATCGGTGAAGCTTTAGGTGCCAAGTTTGAACACAGCCCTGAGCGAGAAATTGGTAAGTTTCCAATTATGCTTACAGAGTATGGAATAACGCATTCTAAGTTTTCTCACTTAGGAAAAATGACCGAAGTTGGCCATTGGCATAACGACATGCCAGGCTTAACTCCCAACGCAAAAATTATTGCTTTTAGCGCAGGGTGCCCAAGACAGATTATTGAATATTCCAAATTAGTTTATGGCCTACAATGTCATATGGAATTAACTTCAGAAGTAGTTGAATTGCTGATTCAACATTCAGAAATCGAGTTAAATGATGCTCATAATTATAAATTTGTGAATACTCGTGAAGAATTATGGAAGCATGACTATCAAAAAATGAATCAAAACCTCTTTATTTTTCTGGATAAATTGAAAGAAGAATATTCAAAACGATCTTAAAAAAATGAGTGTAAAGAGCCTTTTTAAATTGGCTTTTACGCTCCGCTACAGATCTTATTATTTACCAGTTGATCAAGCATACTTGAAGTCAAACCTTCAAAAATCAAATTTTAATGTTACAATACAGTGATTTACTCAATTTCAATTGGACTCCCAAAGAAATGAATAGATTTTTATTAACTTTTTTATCTTTAAATATTGGGCTTTTTTCTTCTTCCACTTTTGCTGAAACAAACACATTTCAAACCAAACAAGAATATAACCGCCCTAGATTTAATCAGCATAAAAGTATGCTTGAAGTAAATTCTAACACTCAGAACTATCAGCTGACTGAACAACAAAATTCATTTAATTCTCCTCATTCTCAAAACGTAGATTTTTTTGAAATTGCAAAACAATATCAAGAAAATGAAGCAAAGCCTTCTTCGTTTACTGATGAAACAGTGAATATGAGCGATCATGAGCGTAGTCTTTACTACATTAGACATCATGATAATGTGGGCATTCAAAGAGAAATTCGTGGCCAACAGTTTAAATCGCTAAAACAACAGCGAGATAAAGGTGTTATTTCTAATCATGTATATAAAGAAAAGGTCTACAAAATCTTAAAACAACCTAACTTTAAATAAATTTGAAGCCCTCTTCGGAGGGCTTTTTAAATGTTACTTTTAGGAATGCCACTTCCTTCATCTTTACAACTCTCAATTCATAGGTATTGCAGCCTCACCTATAACAAAAGTAAATCAATCATGTGAAAAGCTAACAGAGATCATTGAGCAAAATAGAACTCAGGTCATGAGAGTCTAAAAATTTAATGGTATGGTAAATATGAGCTTCTAAAAAAGAATCGACTGCTAACTTTTGTTATTTCTATTAGTATTTTTACTTTTTATCATAATACTTTTTATACCAAATGGTTTACAATTAAGACTAATATCATTCGTTTTCAAATAGATTTTTTTACCTGCTACTAAAAAGCCTTAGTAATCAATTTAAATGTAAAGAAGCCATTAGCAGAGGAACTAAATGGATTATCATCAAGCGTTAATGGAAATGGGTTTATCAGCTACACCTTCGCGAGTTGCTATTTTTCGTTTTCTACATGAGAACGATAAGGGAATAACTGCAGAAGAAATATATCTACTATCTCAAAAGAAAAATTTAAAAATTAGTCTAGCCACGACATATCGTACTTTAGCGGAACTCGAACATAGAAAATTAATTAAAAGAGTTGTTTTAGGTAAAAGTAATAGAGGGATTTATAGACCAGCCTCTAATAAAATTAGTTTAAATCTTATTAATACCAAAACTGGAAAATCTCATCCTTTTGAATATGATGAAAAAGTAGAAGAACTACTAGAATGCTTGTTGAAAAAAATTGATGAAAAAGCGTTAAATATTGAAGTAAATATTTATAAGTAGTCTATAAATAATCTACGCTACTTAATTACTCGCCTTGTTATTTAAACCTCAGCCCACTTACGAATTAAGTTGTGATAAGTATTGGTTAAGTTCAAAACTTCTTTATGATCATCACCTAGTTGCATACGTAAATTTTGAATAGTTTGGTCTAGATTAAATAACATATGTCGCTCTGCATCATCACGAATCATGCTCTGAACCCAGAAAAAAGACGCTATACGACAGCCTGAAGTAATAGCGGTGACTTCGTGTAGACTGGTAGATGGATACAAAATCATATCACCAGCAGGTAATTTAATCTCATGATATCCATACGTATCTTCAATTACGAGTTCCCCACCTTCATACTCTTCTGGCTCACTTAAAAAAACCGTACACGATAAATCTGTTCTTAAACGCTGATTACTACCACGTATGAGCCGTATTGAATTATCTACATGAAAACCAAAAGACTCATGATTTTCATAGCGATTAAATAATGGTGGGATTATATCTAGGGGAATTGCGGCAGATAGAAATAATGGATGTTTTCCTAAAGCATCAAGAATGATATTGCTCAGTTGATGAGTTAGAGGATCTTCTTCAGGCAATTGCTGATTATGTTTTACTGTAGCTGAAAGTGTACCAGCAGTGACTTTTCCATTAACCCATTCTGCTTTGTCCATTTCTTGACGGAAAAACTGGACTTGGTCTTTATTAAGTACATTTGGAATATGGTGAATCACGGCGATACCTTTAAAAATAGCTTTAATTAATAAAATAGCCTCATATTGAGGCTATTTTAGATTACTTATTCAAACTAATAAATTTTTAAACTTATTAGTATTTAAAGTTAACTGATAATACTGCGCTACGGCCTTCTGCTTCAGTTGCATAGTGTGAAGCATATGCTTTAGTAAAGTAACGCTTATCAGAAAGATTATTTAAGTTAAGTTGCAAGTTAACATTCTTGTTAACGTTATAACGAGCCATTGCATCATATCGAACATATGAAGGAACCCATTTTGTATTAGCTGCATCACCATATACTTTGTCAGCATAGAAAGCGCCAGCACCCACAGTAACTTGAGGCAATACTTTATATGTAGTCCATAAAGTTGCAGAGTTTTTAGGTACGTTTGGAAGTTGCTTACCCTTAGCTGCATTTTCTGGATTACATACACCAGCACGACTACAACTTGGCCCTGGATCAGTATTTTCACTATCTAAGTAGGTGTAACCTGCACTCACAGCCCATTTATCAGTGATATTTCCGTTTGCTGAAAGTTCAATACCGTCAACTTTACTATCGCCGCCATTCGTATAAGTGCTTGAGTCAACTTGAATACGTGTATTTTGTTTCTCTGTACGGAAAATGGCAGCAGTTAAATTAAGTTTTTCGTTTAGAACGTTCCACTTTGTACCCAATTCAATGGTTTGGCTTTCTTCTGGTTTAAGGTCCATATAAGCTTGACCGATTGACTCAGAACCATCACCGCCATCAACACCTACAGGGTTAGCAGAAGTTGCATAACTTGCATAAATACTACCATTTTCAGTAGGTTTGAAAGTTACGCCTGCATTGTAAGTAACAAAATCTTTATTACTCTCGATTTTAGCGCCAGTGGCATTTGTCACCTGTTCGGTATCAAACTTATCCCAACGAACACCTAAATCAAGTAACCATTGAGGATTAAACTCAATATTATCTAATAAATAGACAGAAGTATTTTTTGTAGTCGTTGTCGTAGTTGCTTTATTGGCGATACGACCACCTAACCACGCATCTTTAGAATTAGGATTAGTTAATGAAGTACACCATGCATCATTAATAGCACAATCACTATTAAAACCGCCCGTTGTAGAACCTGCATACCCCGGATATGTTGTCGTGTAGCTACCTTTATCTGACTCTTGATCACTGTATTCTGCACCGACATTAAAGCTATGCTTGATAGCTCCAGTATTAAACTTACCTCTTAAAGATAATTGATCGGTGAAAATATCAGTGTCAGTAATTCGAGAATTAATACGACGCCAAACTTTACCGTTTGCTACATTACCTTTTGAATCATCTGGCTGAGTCCAAAGGTAATCATTTTTTGATTTGCTGTAGAGTACGGTGTTAGCAAGAGTAAGATTTTCATTTAAATCATGCTCTACTTTAAAAGTACCAATATGATTTTCTTGTTTTTGGAAATCACGACCTTTTAAACCATAGTAAATACCTTGTTTAACATCAACAGGCTTACCAACAGTTGCCTTTTTAGCCGTATCGTAATTATATGGAACACCTGAATCTGGAGTGTCATCAGATCTTAAGTAGTAATAACTTAAAGTTGCACGTGTTGGTGTATCCAATCCAAATGTAATACTAGGTGCGATACCTACACGCTTGTATTCAGCGCCATCGCTTTGACCCGCTTTTTCATTTTTATGCCCCATAAGAACAACGCGACCAGCAGTACCATTACCGAAGTCTTTATTACCATCTAATGTGATACGTTGATAATTATCGGTACCTGCTTGTACAGAGCCTTCTAAAAAGTCACCTTTTTTAGCAACTTTAGAAATCATATTGATGCTACCGCCAACAGAACCTGCACCACCCATAGAAGAAGCAGACCCCTTAGTCACTTCAACTTGCTCGATAGCAAACATTTCACGGTTTTGTGATGATGAGTTACGAATACCATCAACGTACATCGAACTTTCTGAATTGTAACCACGAATAAATGGTCGATCCCCATTCGGGTTACCGCCTTCTCCAGCACCTAAGGTAATGCCTGGTACAGTACGAAGTGCGTCACTTAATGTATTTACTTTGATATCTTCAATAAGTTGTTTTGAAATTACTGAAACTGATTTTGGTGTATTTAATAGAGGTGCGACAAATTTAGAGTTAGCCGATTTATCAACTTTAAGGCTCTGTGCAACCTCTGCATCTGCTTGAACATGAATTAATGGAAGCGCTACAGAATTTTCCTGAGCAGCCATTGCAGTTGTAGCTACAATTGATAATGAAGAAGCTATTGCTGATTTAGCAATCTTCTTGCGAGACTTAATAAATTCCATATATATTTTGTGTGTTCATGTAAATATTAGCGCAAATAATAATGATTATTGATTATTAAAACAATAATTTAATATAAAAATCCTATAACAAATGTTCAATAAAAATTAATAATTATTTGATTTTAATTAAAAATATTTATGAAATTATTTTCAATTTCACACAAATAGCCTTTAAAGTCAACTTATTACCTGATTATCTACACTAAGTTTGTAATAGTGTACTTTTGATCTCACCACTACTTTTATACTTACTGTGTCTTTAAATAGAAATTATATGTGGTTGTACATAAGAGGGCTTCGATCTTTTAACAGCCAATGTCTAGCTAGAATCTTATTATCTATATCTAAATCATAGTCAGCTCTTTGAAATTATTATCAAAAGTAACCTTTTAGAAAAAGTTTAAAATTCTTAGAAAAAAACTAAACCGTTTTATAAAATTTTGTTACTTTTTCGCTATAATGATTATAATTATCGTTTAGGATTTCGATACATCAACATGGACCGCTCAACCCCTCTTTCACTACCAAATTTTAGGTTCAAAGTTTCTACACTTAGCTATGCAATCGGAATTGCTTGTACTTATCTCGCACTTCCTGTACATGCTGAAGATACAACTGCTAGTGCTTTACCGACTATTACCATTAAGGCACAAGGTAACTGGTTAGAAGAAGCAAATGCAGAAACTGTTCACAAGCATGCTGGCGCTCGAACTATTATTGACCGTAAGCGTTTAGATGAAACAGCTGCAACTTCAATCCGAGAAGCATTAAAACAAATTCCTGGGGTTCAAGCTCAAGATAGCAGCGGAACAGGTGGTAGTGATGTTTCACTCAATATTGGGGTTCGTGGTCTAGCATCTCGCCTATCACCTCGCTCAACAGTTCTAGTAGACGGCGTTCCACTTTCATTTGCACCTTATGGTCAGCCACAGTTATCTTTAGCTCCTGTTTCAATTGGTAATATTGAGTCAGTTGACGTTGTGCGCGGTGCAGGTTCGGTACGTTTTGGGCCTCAAAACGTAGGCGGAATTATTAACTTTGCGACTCGCTCAATTCCTCAAGATTTTAGCGGAACTGTTAGCCTGACTTCAGAATATGCTTCTGGTACTGACCACGTAAAACTGAGCCCTAATCTATTTGTGGGAGGAACTTTAGATAATGGTTTAGGCCTTGCCCTTCTATATTCAGGGACTAAAGGAAATGGTTATCGAGAAGCTAACAATAAGATTGATATCGATGATGTAATGCTAAAGTCTGCGTATCAATTTAATGATAAAGACTCGGTTGCTTTAAATCTGCATCATTATGAAGGTCGTGGTGAAATGCCAGAGGGTTTAACTCAGGCGCAATATGCTGAAAACCCTTATCAATCTTCTGGTGAAAAGAACTATTTTGCAGGTCGACGTACAGATGTCTCTTTACGTTATAACCATAAAGATGAAAAAAATAACTTCGAGGTTTTGAGTTACTACATCGACTCTTTCCGTACTAGTAATCTTGAGACTACACTAGCGAATGGGCAAAAACGCCTCGATTCTGCTCCACGCGATTATAAAGTCTATGCAATTGAACCGCGTTACTCTCGCATTTATGAACTTGGTAATACTCAAAATGAAGTAACGGTTGGCTATCGCTATTTAAAAGAAGAAAGTTCTGAATTTGCAGGACGTACTGCATCTTATGCAGCAGGTTCATCAGTGCCAGATTTTGCTCCGCGTAGTAGTAGTGAAGGCGGTACTAAAGCACATGCTGTATATATCGACAACCGTATGGAACTCGGCCGTTGGACGATTACACCGGGTGTTCGTTTCGAATCAATTGAAACCCATAATAACTTCACAGGTTATAACAAAGGACAACCTAATACTGTTTATCCAAAAATTGATTCAGACGAATTTTTACCAAGTTTATCCGTGATGTACTCAGCAAATGAAAACTGGAATATATTTGCAAACGCAGGCGTATCGTTCGGTCCACAGCAATACAGTCAATTAGCTCGTCTTGAAGGAACAACCGCAACGGCTACAACCGAAGGCTTACATCCTGAAAAGTCGAACAACTATGAAATTGGCACCAAATATTTGGGCAATGGTTTAAATGCCGAATTTACCGTGTTCTATTTAGACTTTGATAAAGAGCTTTCATTGGTTCGTGATGCTGCTAATAACGGAATCTGGACAGATTTAGGGGCAACCAGCCATAAAGGTGTCGAAACAGGTATTAGCTATGATTTCGGACAATTGTCTGATGCACTGGAAGGCTTAAAAGTATATGGAAACTATACTTTTACCAAAGCAGTGGCTGAAGCTGGTCAATTTAAAGATAAAGACCTACCGTTTTACTCGCGGCATGTCGGTAATGTTGGGTTAGGTTACACAGTAGATAAATGGTCTTTAAATGCGGATATGTTTGCTCAATCTAAGCAGCATTCACCAGATCTTCCAGATAGTAATGTCTATCAAACAGAAGAAACTGCTGATGGTAAATATGGAGATATTCCGGGTTACACCACTTTTGCGCTACGTACCTCTTATGACTTAAGTTCACAAGTTAAAGGTTTAAAAATCGCTGGTGGAATCAAAAACGTCTTTGATAAGCAATATTTTACTCGCTCAACAGACTCTACTGGCGGTAAGTATGTAGGACTGCCACGTACGTTCTATCTACAAACATCTTTTGATTTTTAAAGCTAAACCAAATTGAATAAAAAGCCCTCTTCGGAGGGCTTTTCTTTAAGTATTAAAGTCTTCGCCAATTTAAGTAAGTATCGACATAAAATATTCTAATAACTTATCTCTTTCATCGATCTTATTTGCATTTAAAAGCTGGACCATTGCCCCATCAATCACAAACAAAAACATGTAGGCATCTTCAACTGTAGCGGTAACTTTTACGGTTAAAAGCAACTTATAAATTTCATTTATGAACCATTTTCGATAGTCGCTGACGACCGTATAAGCTGCTGGATAAAGCTTTTCAATTTCAAAAATGGCTTTAAATGGCAAACGATAAAAACCTTCTAAGTTTGCATGTAAAAAGTAAATTTTCTTGAGCTTATCAAACATCATAAGTTCACGGTACGAATAAATAATTGAAAACACCTCATGTTTTAATACATCTATTTGAAAAGTTAAGCTCATCTGAATGAGCCTTTCTTTGGAGTGAAAGTAGTTATAAAAAGTGGCTTTGGGAATTTTGGCTTCCTCAATAATTCGGTCAATCCCAATGTAAAACCCATATTGATTAAACAAATCTCTTGCCGCATGTAGCACGCAAAGTGCTCTAAATGATGCTTCTAAATTTGGCATTTTTATACCGTTTATAATAATTTTTTGTTGTAAGTAAATGAGATAGAAATACTGTCACTCTTAAATTGAGCGCTAAAAACAGGCATACAAAAGCGGCACAAAAAGGTGTGCTCGCCTATCTCAGGTTTATTGTTGCTATGATTTTTTAGTCGTAACGATTCTTAAGGTGCAAAAAACCTAGAGCCGATTAAACCGTTTGAAAGACTTTTTAAATGGAATGTATAAAGAGATTTTGGCAGAGATCAATAAAGAAGAAATAGTACGCATAACGGCGGACTCCTTTTGATTTAGAAGAGTCTTACCAATTACTGTCAAATAATGGTGGCAAGACTAGAAGGGTTGACAGACTGGTACAAAAGGAAACCAGCGCACGCAAGCGTGCCCCTCCTAGCCTCACCATAAAGGCGTGACTTAGGAGAACGCACAAAACGAAATAATACGTTGTTGTGCGCCTTTTGTACCAGCTCTGTCAAAAGCTGACTGGCAATGTGGCCAGCAGGCAAAGGATAATCGGAGAGATTTTGGGTGTCAATGTTCTAAACTGAAGAAGTAAGAGTATTGAATATAAAAAAAGCTCTTTAAATAACAAGAGCTTTAAATATTGAAACTTACTTAGTCTCTTTTACATGAAATGACTGTATAAGCCGAGTTAAATTATTTTCTATATTCTGCCAATCAGCTAAATGTATATCACTGTAATGTGCGGTAATACTCATCGGCAGTCCCTTCACATTAAAAGTATGTCTACAATAGTATTGCTGATTTGGTCTAGCATAGTCTTCTAGAATAGCCTGTTCAGGATCTGGTTTACTTAATAAATAAGTACGAGCAAAAGTACTACAACTAATATAAGAAACTATATTTCCACCAGCGTCTTTTTTAAAATAAATCTTATAATGATTATAATCCTCTGTTACATCCTCAGGATATTTCTTTTGCCAATCCTTATAAACAAGAACTTTATAGAACCCGCCTGGTAAATTAGGATCTAGTGATACCACTTCTGTTAAGCCTAATTCTGGAGCTGGTTTAGTTTGTATATATTTAATTAATTTTGGCGTTTCAAAATACTCTTTCGGATGAAACACTGAACTTAAATTTATACCCATCGTAATTTCTGCATCACTGGCATTCACTTTATGATTCTTAGGTATCCAGCTATTTAAGGAAAACCAAATTACATACTTATGAAACTCTTGCCAGTCTTTAGGTATTTCATAATCAGCTCTTACTGATTCAGGATTAAAAATATGTAAATTTTCTAATGTTTTTCCTTTGTACTCAGGTAAAAGAACTTGAAAAAGTTCAGTACATTGAAATCTATCACATAAGGCTTTGCCGCTCTCATACCTTTGCTTTTCTCTGAATTCTAGATCTTTCTTTCGTGAAGATTCAGAAATAGCAGTTGCATCCATAAGATAATTTGCTGGAATATCTAATGTGACTCCATTAGGGTCAAATTCAGATGGCCAAATCTCTCTATACAATGGTGGATGTAAATAATATTCTCTAAATAAAATCTTTTCTTTGTAATTGTGGTATTTGCCATAACCAAAGACTGCAACTAACAAAAGTATCAGTAAATATCTCTTCTTAAGAAGAAAAGATATTGAGGAAGCTTTTTTCATAAAACCTCTCCTGATAACAAATTTAGTGCTTTAATTATCTTAAATAGATTCAGTCTTTTAACTTAATTTTATTTAATGTCATACATAAAGCTTTTTTGTCGGCTTCTTTAAGTTGTGGATGCTGAACAGGCCACATATAACTACAGTCATGAGGCGCTTTGTTATGATTTCTCTTAAGTTCATCGGCGATATTTTTTAAAAGTTCAGTGTTTAAAGAACTAATTTTTAAACGTACTTCTGCTAAATCTTGAGGTTTCCAATTGCTTTCTGGAATCGACAACCAATCAGCCCGATAACGGTATTGAATGGCCTTGGCAACATTCATTTGCGTCACAATAAATGGCTTTACCGTTTCGCTATTTAAGCCAAAAGATTCGGCTTCAGAAAGTGATTGATCCAGAACTTTCTTTTCTTGAGTTAAATCTTCAATAGGTAAATGCTGCTCTGCTTTATAACCTGCGACATCCTTCATATAAGATAAGCGTTCGTTAACTAAACGAGCAGTTTGAGTGTATTGTGAAGCTTGCGCGAGTGGAGGAAAACACATAAAAGCTGCCAAGGTCGACACTACTTGAACCGTTCGCTGAAAACTCTTTATATTCACCATTTAAAACCTACCGAAGTTATTGTTCTGTCGTCATTTCAGATCAGTAATGTATTTTAACAACATGTAAAAGTAAAATTTTAAGATAGGCTGAGTTCTTGGCTCCATGCCGAATCAGGTTGCTGATAGATGTGTTGGCATACTTGTTTGAGAGATGAGGTAAAGTGCTGATTTTGCCCCTCCCATTTTTCAATCATGCAATAACTAACATGAATACCTTTAGGCTGAAACTCTCTGGCTAATGACTGCGATAAAGCTCGAATGCTAGCAAACATGCTTTGGCTTAACACATCGTAATGGGTCGAGTGATTAGAGGGTGCGCCAAGAAAAATAAGGGTGCCCCGCTGTTGTTTAAGCATAGGCTTAATGACAGCTTGAGCGATACTTACTGCACTTAAACCTGCGGTCTGCCAACTGTGTTCAATCTCTTCTAAAGACAAAGCTTCGATATTGGGCGAAGATGAAAAACTCGGCTGAAATACACAGAGTTCAATGGTATGCCCGTGTTTTGAAATATAACGCAATAAGCATTTTAAGTGATCTGCATTCACTAAATTTAAATGTACTGCTGTCACGCCATCATTTATAGAATGAATTTTCATCTTTTGCGTAGTTGAATCATGTATAACCTGATAAAGATGTAATGGAAAATGTGCATTTTTATCTAGAATTACAAAATCACGCTCAATCAGTTGTAGGTCATGACCAGCCACTACAACACAGCCCTGCTTTTTTTGAAATTTTTGGAATATTTTTTTTAGCATTTTAATCTCTCAAAATTTTTCTTGATAAGGGCGTAAATCCAACTCATGTGTCCAGAGCTTCGGTGTTTGTTGGTAAAGCATCCAATAATTTTCTGCAATTGCATCAATATTAAGTCCGCCAGTGCCACGCGTAAGACGAGCTAACCGCCCCAGACCAAATAATGCTTTATTCACTCTATCGCCATCGACCATGCCATCAATAATCACATGAGCAATATGGATGCCTTGTGATTTATAGATTTGGGCTAGATTTAAGGCATAAGCTCTTAAGGCAGATTTTCCCATCGTAAAAGCTGCGAAAAAAGGTTTGCCGCGTAGAGATGCACTCGCTCCAGTAAAAATAAGCGTACCGTGATTTTGATCTTTAAAAATTTTTAGACAGCTTTGAGAAACTAAATAAGCCGATAAAAAAGTGGATTGCCACATTTGAGTAAAAAACGACAATGGACTGCGTAAAAAGATGGAAGGAATATTCCCCCCCACATTATGAATGACAGCAGTAATACGCTCATTTTGACTTGTAATGGTGTCAAACAGGGCTTGTACTTGGTGTATATCTTCTGCATCTAAACGAAACGCTACAGCTTCCCCTGCATTTGCATGGATTTGGGCAGCCACTGCTTCAATTTTCTGGAAAGTACGTCCAGCAACATAGACTTTTAAGCCTTCTTTGGCGAAAAGACGACACACCGCTGCACCAATACCTTGTGATGCCCCGACGCCAATAACAACCGCACAATCTTGTTTTTTATCTAATGTTGCTGATGTCATAGACATTTCACCCTGTTTGTTTTTTATACCATAATGCAATAAACGGACGATTCAAAATTTCTTTACTAAATTTTTTACTGGTGCGGATCACTTCACCGAGTTGAGCAACTACCGCAATGTCTGCAATGGTTTGGCTGTTTCCAACTAACCATTCACTTTGTGACAAAACCTGCTCAATACGGTCGAGATGTCGTATAAATTCTTCTTCAACATTTTCAGCTTTCATACGTCCTAAGCCTTGAAAGAATAGCTGCGTTTTCAACTCGGCTAAAATAAAACCTTTTACCATGGGCTTTTCATAGGCCGGACGACCAATGCTACTAATGCGAATCGCTTCTTCTAAAGCTTCTGAGTCATTTACGCGTAAATAGACTTCATAAAAATAAAGAGATTCATCTGCCCAATCTTCCCAAAGTTCAGCAAGCGCTTTTTGATTTGGATCTTCAGGGTAAAGCCGAGGTGTGTCTGGAAAGGCTTCATCTAGATAGCGCGCGATTCGAGTGCTGTCTTGAATCCTCTGACCGTTATGGTCAATGACAGGTACTTTGCCCACCTTACTTAGTAGAGGAACTTTCGCTCCAAGAATGCCGTTATAGTTAACTGTGTCAAATGGAATTCCTTTAAATTTCAAAACTCTTGAAATTTTTTGACAGAATGGGGAAATTTCCCATTGATGCAAAATAATATTCGACATTTATTCACCTTTATTTTTAATTGCCTTTTATCTAGTTCTTTTTTAGAACTAATCAATAAATATACAGAATGCTTTTTTAAGTCAAACTGTTTTTGATGACGAACAAGTTCCGAAAGCTAAGAATTATTTGATTTTTACTACTTATTTCAGAACCTTTTTCAAGCGATATAATTTGAATTATAGGAAGCTCTGCCTTAAAAAGAACTTCCTATATAATAGATGAGAAAATTAATAAGTCACCGTAACGACAACACTATCAGAATAGACACCAGGTCTACTTGCGATGGCAGTGCCTTGCGGAATCTTTCCATACACAGTAGTCGTTTGAGCACTTCCTGTACCTGTTTTTGAGACTCCCCCTGTTCCCCCAACATTGGTTACGCCTCCCGTGGCATCCCATACCGTACTATAGTTAGAATCTTTATATAGCTGATAGGGAATAAATTCATTATTACTATTGATCATACGCCTAAAGCCTCCAGCAATACGGTTGTTTCCATCCCCTAAATAAATACTATATGGCGTTCCAAAATTACAGGTTGTATTCACTGCCCCTTGCGCTGTGTAATCACGCTTAGTCGTGCCAATATCATTAATATTGCCGAAATCTACAGTTGAGGTTGAGTTTAATTGGCACAGGCTTGGGACCACAAAGTTTGCTGTTAGCAATGTATCGCCTGAATCCCAGCCACCAAGTAAATCACCACATGACAAACCCAAAAGATCCATATCCCAATACAACCGAACCGAAGCCGTATATGTTCCTTGAGGGTATGCAATGAGAGACCCTGTTCGAGCTGGTACTTTTATATTTACCGAGTAGCTCACAATATTATTTGATGCGACTGTTGGTACTGGGCCATACCACACATTGGAGGTTTGGTTGGTGGTAGAGGAACCTGCCCCGCCTACAGTTGCAGTAACCGTATACGGTAATGAAACACTGTTAATTGCATTTGTTGTTCCCGTAAATACGGTTTTCATACACATGAAATTAGAAATCTGGGGAAGTCCTAAATTCGTACAAGTAATTGTTCCTGAAAGATTTACGGTTGCATCACTATTAATATTTGCTGCTGTGTAGGTAAACGTATTATTCGTGGTCCCACTTACCGTACAAGCCGCATGTGCAGGACTAAAAAATGCATAAACGAGATAAAATAAGCAAATGCCTACAAAATATTTTAAAGACAATGGAAAAAACTTATAGCTCTCTATTTGAGCCTTATTCATAATATTTAATGACATATATAAGGTCCCAATTTTTTAGTTGAGTACTGATTACTGTTATAAGTGAAGCCAACTTGGCATGAACCATGATCTAGAAGATCGACTTCAAGTTTGTTTTGCTTCAATAGGTTTGGAATAAATACTTCACCGTCATACCCAACCATCCCATTTTGCTGACCATTAATTCGAACGGTATAACCCGGCTTTAACGGTGAATTTTTTTGATCAACAAGTTTCACTAATCCTGAAATAACCTGATGAGCACCAAAGTCAACCAAAGTTCCTTGACGATAACCCACGACTGTTTTTTGATCTGTAGATTTAACATTCCAATTCAGAGGAAGATACGATGGATCTAAATAAATATGGTTCACTTGATATGGCATGAGACTAGGAATCAGAAATCTTCCAGACTTGTCAGTTTCTCCCAAATTGACCCCACCATTTATAATTTGACTTTGTGGTCCGGCATTCGTGACAACCGCATAGCCGTCTCCAATTTCATTAGCCGCAAAGATACGTCCCGCCGCAGCAACCAATGAACCTGTTGCTGAAAGTGCAACCTGATCGTTGTCGCCAAATCGGTTATAACGTCCCGTCAGGTAAGCTGCTCGTGCTCGGTAAGATGCATAGACCGATGCATTGTTTTCTTTTGCATCCTGATCTCGCTCAACATAGCCACCCCAGCCAAATGAACCAATTTGGGGTTCTGACAAACCGAATATTTCTTGGCGATACCGTAGGCTACCGCTGTCACTAGATACACTCGTGATCGCATTCACTTTACTGGACGGTGTATATCGCAGCGCAAAGTAAATACCATAGTCCTTGTGGTTTTCATAATCTTTATACGCTGATGCATAAAAACCCCAGTTCTTGTCCAGACTTCCACTTAAATTGGTAGACAGTAACTTGTAAGAGTTGTCGCTATATTTGATCTGGTTATAGCCCAGATAAACCCCATAGCCTGCATAAAAGTTATAGTTAATCCCTGCCCTAAAAATCTCATCTGCCAGTGCGCTGTAGTTCAGGTAGTTCTGTGACTCAGGATTAATTTGATTCTCTTTTAAATATCTCACTTGAGACACACGAGCTAGGTCAAAATAGTTATCAAATACTTTGCGGTAACTGGTGTTAAATGAAATGTTCTTACTGATGCGGCCTTCTAAACCCAGCAAGGCAGAATAACCGTTTTCATCTTTATACTGGCTTGCTGCAATGTCGGCATTGATCACGCCAATACCCAAAACATTCTTGGCAAATCCTGTGCCTAGGTTCGATAACCCATCTGTTGAAGCTTCTGCTCCACCGCTTAAGGTCAGTGAGTTACTGTAGCCGTATCGAATCGCACCTGAGGCAAAGGTGACATCATCATAATCGTTTGAATAGAGTCCATAGTTGTAGCGTGGAACCCCCACATCTACTGAAAACTCATTAATACCTTTTGCCAGAATCTTGGATGAAAAATAGTACGGCTTTTTGGTAATGCTCTGCTGACCCGTTGCATCTGTGGTCACCAGTGTGACTTCATTTCCTGAAATAAACGGAAGCTGTTTAATATCAAAGGGACCTGATGGCACTAGACCTGAATAAATCTTTTGCTGGTTGACGTATAAATCTAGGGTTGAAGGCAATGCTGCCGAGCCAGAGAATTGAGGGAGTGCCGAAGTGACAATATCCCCGCGTTGGCTATAAGCACTCGACCACTGAAAACCGGCCAGACGGACACTGCTTCCCCAATCCGGGCTATTAGAAATAAAGTCCCCTAGGGTATATATCCTGATCTTTTCAGGGTCAACATATTGCCACTTACTTTCTAGGCGCACCCACTTTTCATGGCTATAACTATTTTCATTACTACCGTTATATAAAACGCCTGAAGAAAAGTTACCGATTGCGCTATTAAAGATCCCTTCTGCCGTACCTGAGAAAACATTCTCATCATTGGTTATGGTGTTATACAGACTGTAGTTCAAAATAGCCGCGTTTAAGGGCTTCATCTTTAGCAAATGCGGGCTAGTGACCTGCTGACTACTTAAGTCAACTGAATAACCCGTTAACATGTTCGACGGAACTTTTAAGTTTAAAGACTGCTCATTCTCTAGATATTTAAACTGGATTCCGTTTAGATCATTAATACATACCCACTGATTATCTGGGATATGTTCATCCATTTTTAGTCTTAAAGTTTTTAAAGTGCTAGATCGAATATATAGTTTTCCATCCTTAGATTGCTTTACTGCAACCAAATCTTCATTAGCATTTGAGTTAATCGAAACATTTAAAAATAGATGAATGAAATTAAGATCTTGCTCCTGCTCATTCGCTCCTACTTGTGTATATTCACCATTGCTACCTACAGATTTAGGAACACTGGGAACTGCAGTATTCGTATGATCTAGTAACTGTTCGGCAAAAGAATATGCAGGAAAATACGCAACACATAAGACACCTATAATGTATTTCATATAAGCCTCTTAAAGTGTGGTTTTCTTACCATTAACTGTTAGAGATACGCTGTATTTATGATTTGGTTGGTAGGTAAAGTTACTAATCGAGTAACTTTTCGACTTCTCCGCAAGAATATAACCATTCACAGTATTTACTTTAATGGGATAACTTTTATTTGCTGTTGTATCAATAAGCATTAGACTATTTAACAGCGCATGTCGGTTACCTATATTGCTAATATTTAAAGAAGGTGTGTTCTGGTTAACATCAATTTTCCAACTCAGTTTGGTAATCGCATCTTTATTTACTACAAATACAGGTAATGATGAGCGAAGTAATACATTTACTCCCTGAGCTGCTTTACGGCTATCAATTGGTTTGGGTAACTCATCAATAATAATACGATAGGTTTTTTCACCAGAAATAGGTTCTGGGTTAATTCTAACTACACGTAAGTTATAAGAGTCACTAGGTTGTAGTTTTAAAAATGGTGGACTAACTACAATATCATCCGTAGGGATTAGTTGATCTTGCCCAGCATTTTGTCTCCACTCAAATACACGCACCTGCAAATCAGCACTTTCATTTGACTGGTTATATAAACTAATTGAAGCAGCATTTTGATTACTTAATATTTCTACATTTACAGGTGAAAGACGGATTGTTGCGGCGTTAATAGAGCTAGATAAAGATAAGAATAATCCCATAATAATAAAAATATTTTTTTTCATGATTTGCTCAAATATAACTTTTTAATGTATTAGCCCTTTCAAAAGGGCTAACGTAATTCTAATTTATGCAAATTAATAAGTTACCGTGACAGTCACACTGTCAACATAGTTACCTGCACTTGGTAAAGTTGTTCCTGCAGGAATACGACCATATACATTTATAGTTTGAACATTACCCGTTCCGGTTCCACTGTAGGCAGTCGTTGCAATACCAATTGCTGTGGCACGTCCTGTGTCAGAGAAAAGGTTGTAAGGAATATATTCATTGCTAGTCGCCCCACCGATCATGCGACGTTGTGTTGATAAAACATTCTGACCACCATCAAATGACAAAGTCCATGGCACAGTATTATTACAAAGGACTTTAATTGAGGTACCACCAGTCGTTGTGGTATCTGCATCAACATTGCCAGCAAGTGAACTTAAAGTACCAAAGTCTAAAACGGCATTTGTTGTCGTGCCAGTTGCAGAGGTATTCAATACACAACTATTCGTTACTGTTGCTCTAACAGTTAATGTACCTGTTGCTGTAGCTGCATTTGCCGCATTGAGAGAAAATACTCCTGCAACAACTGCTGATAAATAAATAAAAGTCTTTTTCATGGCCAAAACCTTTTAAACTAAATTGTCGAATTAATAGATATAAAAAATTTAACCCTTATTCTTACAATCATTTTTATTTGACTGCTCTTTTAAAGCTTATTTTTTTATCCTACTTTCCAACATAATACATAAAAATAAATAAAATGCATGTTCACGTTATTATTTTAATTTCTAATCAATAAAACAAATTTACCTAAACCTATCTTACGGATACAAAAAAACAATATTTACAAAATATAAATATTTGATTTAAATAATTTTAATAAAAACACTAGAAAAAATATTAAGATAAATTTAAATAAATATTTCAAAATTTAGCTAACTTTAAAAAATTAAATAATTTTTACGAGCCAATTTATTTTTTATATTATTTATCTCTTTAATTTTCATTTTATATTATTTCTTAAAAGTGCACCTTCAGAAAACTATTAAAGATTATAATTTATATAAAAATAAAATGATAAAAAATGATCTACAGATGAACTATAACAAGGATAGTTTTATTTATTTTAAATATTGAAGAGCTATGAGATATAAAAAAATAAAGGCCTCTTTAGAGACCTTTATTTAGTAAATTTAAATAATTAAACGCTCAGCATGCTATTTAAAGTTTCAGAAACATTTTTCGATTTCACTTTAGGCTGCAATGCTTGTAAAGCTTGTTGTACTTGAGAGCGCTGAGGCTCTGCAAGCGTATACCAACGAGATAACACCTGTAACAGACGTGAACCTAAAATCGGGTTTTTCTCGTCAAGATATTCTGCAAGGTTAATAAAGTGAGCGACACCAAAGCCCCAAGTATTTTCTGGATTATTTGACAAGCCACCACTTACCGCACGAATACGGTTTGGAGTTGTTAAATCATAGTCTGGATGTTGAGTAAGGTACTCAATTGTTTCTGTTGTCGCATTTGGGTTTGCAGCTTGAATCATAAACCACTGATCTAAAGACAAGGCTTCATCTTTAAAGCGATCATAGAAATCAGCAAGTGCCTCTTGAGCTTGAGGTGCATTTTGCCAAACCAATACACGTAAGGCACCTAAACGTTCAGACATATTGCCTGTGTTTTGGTATTGAACATGTGCTAATTCAAATGCAGTTTGGTCGCCCTGACGAGCCATCATCATCAACATGATATTTTTTAATGCACGAACACCCATGGCTAACGAGAATTCTTTTTGCAAGTCTGGGTCAAGGGTAAGATAAGTATCTTTCCAGAATGAACCCAACTCTTGTGCTAAACGATTAAGCAAGGCTTCACGCTTTACATGAATATCGGCTGGTGCATAGTTCTGATCAATACGACTACCCAAATAACCTTCACTTGGTACATCAAACAAACGTGATGCTAAAAGCGGGTCACGACCAACCAACTCCGGCAAAGTGCTCTGAATAGCTTGAATGTATGCATCTGCAGAATGGTCTTCTAGCAAAATACGCTCAAGCAAGGTTTGCGTTGCTTGCCATTGGTTAAAGCCGTTTGTTTCATGTTGAATTAAGAATGCTAATTCTTCATCACTATAATCAAATACCAGATTTACCGGAGCTGAGAAATTACGCAGCAATGACACAACTGGTTGCTCAGTCACACCTGTGAATTCAATTGTTGCTTCGTCTTGATCAAACAAGTACACACCATCTTTAACATCATTTACGAATAAGCTGTCACTGTGTAATGTATATTGCTCGCCTGTTTTAGCATTAAATAGCGCTAAAGCCACAGGAATTGGAACAGCTTTTAAGTTTGGATATTTAGGATGTGCTTTTAGGCTTTGTTTAAAACTTAAACGGTATGTTTGTGCCGCTGCATCATATTCACCTTTTGCTTCAAGCTTTGGTGTACCTGGTTGGTTATACCAAGTTAAGAATGCAGACAAATCGACACCTGAACCTGCAGATAATGCAGCAACCCAGTCTTCTACAGTTACGGCTTGTCCATCATGACGGCGGAAGTATTCGTCTGTTCCCTTACGGTATTTTTCTTTGCCTAACAAAGTAGACATCATGCGGTTAATTTCCGCACCTTTTTCATAAACAGTCACTGTATAGAAGTTATTAATTTCTACAAAGTGATCTGGACGTGGTGGATGCGACAATGGTCCAGCATCTTCAGGGAATTGATGCGATTTAAGTACTGCGACATCGTCAATACGTTGAACCGCAGCAGATTGTAAATCTTCAGAGAAAGATTGGTCACGGAAAACCGTTAAGCCTTCTTTTAAGCATAGCTGGAACCAGTCACGGCAAGTAATACGGTTCCCTGTCCAGTTATGGAAATATTCATGGGCAATCACAGACTGCACACGCATAATTGCTGCGTCAGTTGTGTATTCTTCATCGGCAAGTACGCATGAAGTATTAAAGATGTTTAAACCTTTATTTTCCATTGCACCCATGTTGAACTGACTCACCGCAACAATCATATAGTTGTCGAGGTCATAAGCACGACCGTAGTGTTCTTCATCCCAACGCATTGAATGCTTTAAGGCTTCCATCGCGATATGGCATTTTGGAATGTCTTTCTCGATTGCATAGATTTCTAGAGCAACATCACGCCCTTCCGAAGTCGTATAGTGATCTTTAAGAACAGCTAAATCACCAATGACACAAGCAAACAAATAGCTTGGTTTTTTAGTCGGGTCTTGCCAGATCGCAAAGTGGCGGTTTTCACCTACCTCACCTGTTTCAAGCAAATTACCATTGGCAAGTAACACTGGATATTTTTTGTCTGCTTCTACACGTGTCGTAAAGACTGAAAGTACATCTGGACGGTCTGGATAGAACGTGATTTTACGGAAGCCTTCAGGCTCATTCTGGGTTACAAACAACTCATCTGCTTTATATAAACCTTCAAGCTGAGTGTTGGTTTCAGGATGAATAATCACTTGAGTCTGTAAAATGACTTCATCTGGTGCATCAGTGATCACCAGTTGTTCACTATCGAGTGAATATTGTGCAGGAGTAAGATCTTGACCATTGAGCTGAATAGATTGCAACTCAAGATCACGGCCCAATAACACCAAATCTCCAGCAGTTTGACGCTTCATGACTAATGTTGAATCAACAATTGTTTTGTCATCATATACTTGAATATCAAGATTAATGGATTCAACCAAGAACGAAGGTTTTTGATAATCTTTTAAATAAACTGTTTGATCTGCCTGAACTGGAGGCTGCGCCGCAATATTCATCTTTATTCCTTATATACTTTTCGGAAACCGTTGTACGAATTTTATGAACTTGATCATACACATTCATACATACCGTGTTTGTTTACCTTTATAAAATTAATGGGACTTCATTTATACATTTCAAATTAGAATCGTCTTTTATTAGCACAGATTAGACCAAATTTACGATAATCGTTGCTTATATAATCAATCTATACAATAAAAATAAAACAACTTCAGCTTTTAACATTTTTTAGAGTCAGCTTACATTTTGGGCATGGTTCTTGCCTTCACTA
This sequence comes from Acinetobacter sp. 22512, assembly GCF_052044755.1. Lineage (NCBI taxonomy): Bacteria > Pseudomonadati > Pseudomonadota > Gammaproteobacteria > Moraxellales > Moraxellaceae > Acinetobacter > Acinetobacter sp. 22512. The sequence continues at coordinate 333,984 of NZ_JBQENP010000001.1, forward strand.
ATACACCAATATAATTATTTCAATCAGAACAAGAGGTGTCAGTATGGAATTAAAAGCACATTTTCATCGTTTAGAAAATATTAAAGCGATTCATGATCTAAACGCAGCAGGTCTCGATCACCATGTGATTGCGGTGTTTTTATCTGCAGAAGGTATTTCAATGACTGCTCAGGAGGTAACTTCTATCGTCAATACTTACGACGCTTTAGGTAAAGTAAAATTACCAAGTAAAAAAGTGCAGGCCCTTATTAATGCCAAAAAGCTTGGACAGAATGATGAGAGCTTGCCGTGCCCTGTTTAATTTTAAATTTTAATCCCTTATGAAAACCTAAAATCATAATAAAGATTTTAGGTTTTCTATTTTTGCATCAAACAAAAAGACAATCTCAGCTATCGGCAATGCGGCTGTGTATAATAAGTCAATCATGATAGTTTTAAACGTTCGGAGCAAAATGGTCTTACAAATTCTACAGAAACAGCTAGATGAAAGTAGCCATTGTCCTCTCTGCCAAGCTTCAATGTACTGGGTAGATGCCGAGCAATTTGAACAAGACATTCAGTTTCATGAATGCAGTCATTGTCAGCACCGTGTATTTAAAGATACGAAAATGACTTGTCATTGTGAAACATGCACAAAACAACGAAAAAAGCTTTTACAGCAAACACGCCTACAAGAACAACGCCAGTTTAAGTCAAAAGAGCAACCTCAACGTAGTCTGGAACAGCTCAGTTTTTTACATAAACTTTTTTTACTTAGCCTGCTCGACGACTATGCACGAGACGATGTTGCTCATGACGAATATATTCACTGGGACAAAATTAAATATCAGTCCATTACACCAAATTGGATTTTTCAAAACTATCTGATTAAACAACTCCATAAAGATGGAATTTTAAACGCCCAAGATCAAGCGGATGAACCTCAGTGCTTTTATTTAAACATTCGCTTAGATGGTTATAGTGACCCAAGTTTATTTAGTGTAGCCCAGCAATTACGCTACTGGTTTTATGAAAATTTAAGTCTTGGTATTCCGTTTCGTAGTGCTGATGAAGTAAAAGACGTACTTTTTCAGGTGCTCTATCAAGAGATTATTCAGTTTATGCAGTTCTATTGCCGAACTTGGGGCATTCAAATTGCAGGAAGCTCAAATTTCCAAACTTTTTGCTATCGTTTAATGGATTCATTGGCAATTGGTCAGATTTATTATTTAATTCAAACCGCACTTGAGTATCTTTATAAACAGAAAGCCCTACAGCCGCGTAATGAAAAATTTATTAATACCAATTTGTTAAAGAAAACCTTAGAGCAATATCGCGAGAGAGCCTTAGCTGAAAAGTGGGAAACCTCAATGTTGCCTCGCCCTCACAATATTCCCTACAGTAAAATGAGTTATATTTTACTTAACCGCTTCTTAGGCTACGACGAACAAATCTTTGTCCAACCTGTCTGGAAAGCATGGCGAAAAATTGAACCTCGATTAAACTTTTATTCAGTTAAACGCTGTATGCATTGTGGTTCAAATGATTTAAGTGTTGATTATGATGCGGCAGATTATGTTTCTTTAATTTGCCAAAGATGTAAGCATCAAGATCATTATTTTACTCACTAAATCTACAATCACTTTGGCTTAATAAGGATAATAACATGACATCAGCATCGACTTTGATTGAGCAGGTAATTGACGCTTGGCAAAACATGCAGGCAAAGACGCCTCTTGTGCAATGCATTACCAATAGCGTTGCAGCCAACTATACAGCCAATGTCTTACTTGCTTCTGGTGCTTCACCTGCCATGATTGATAATCCTTATGAAGCGGAAAGTTTTACCAAAATTTCATCGGCTTTGAGTATTAATCTGGGTACGCCAACCTCAGAGCAAATGCAAGCTATGCAAATCTCTGCCAAGACTGCACAGCTCAATGGCATTCCATGGGTGCTTGATCCAGTCGGCTATGGACCAATTTTAGCTTGGCGTAGTCAAATGACAGACGAGCTTTTACAGTTCAAGCCAAGCGTTATTCGTGGTAATGCCTCAGAAATTAGTACGCTTGCTGGCAACCAAGTTCAATCTAAAGGTGTCGATAGTACTTTAAGCAGTGATCAAGCCTATCAACAGGCTTATGCACTATTAGCACATACGGACTGTATCGCTATTTCAGGTGAGTCAGATTATATTTTATCTAAAGAATTAGACATCGTTATTCAAGTAAACGGTGGAAGTCCATTACAGCCCAAAATTACAGCAACGGGCTGCGCTTTAGGTGCCTTAATCGCAGCATATAGCGCTGTGACGACGCCAACAATTGCTGCTCTTTCAGCTCATGTTCATTTTGCGATTGCGGGTAAACTTGCTGCAAATCAAGCGCAAACTATGGGAAGTTTTAGCACCATCTTCATGGATTACATCCACATGCTAGATGACAACTTGATTGAGCAATATGCAGATATTAAGCTTTTAGAGATACAGGCATAATCTAGGTTATACCTGTATCATACTAGACTCACTTTAAAGTAAGTAGATGTCTGTTCATTCGAAAGCACTACTTTTACATAGTGCTGATCGCTATTCTTGATCGAAATTACGCTTTTTAGTGTTATACAACTTGCTTGAAATAATCTTCTCTTGGCATATCGACAAGCTCAACGCACAATTGAATTTCTTTATGAAACTCTGGTTGTAGATATTTTTTATTACTAAGCGCCGCTAATAACTGCTCACCCAGAAGCTGTTTTTGTTCAGCCGTTCTTCCCGACAAAATATAGACCTTTGCATGAATATAAGCCTGTTCCGCTCCCAAACCTATGAGGAAAACATCATCTTTACGCGCACGGCTTTTAATGTCTTCTGGACTAAATAGCTCTGTATCAATCAATGTGGTATTAATTTCTTCAAGTAATTGTTTTGCGTTTAATCCAGTTAAATTTTCTGAATAATCAACTATAACGTGCGGCATAGCCACCTCAATTTATATAACAAGTCATTAAGCTAATTAAACTTTACTCAATAAATAATAAAGCTAATCTGACCTGATCATATCCCATTCGAGGGCTGGTTGCTTCAACAATTGGTCTTAGTTTGATCGAACCATCATCAGAAAAATGATCTGGATTTTGGCGCTTTTTCAGCTTCTTATAAATTTTACGAATTTCTTCGACCACCTCTTCACCCGGATGGGCAACCGAAATATCTAACTTTTGCTCTTTATGCAGTCGAGCCAAGTGATTAATAATTGTCGCTGGGGTTAAACCACGTTCATGCGCGATGTCTTCAATCTCATAGCCTTCTTCAAACAAAACACGTGTCTCATCTAAAGTTGCCGTAGCATAATTTTGCTTGCCACCTTTTGCGAGTTTCTTCTCATTACGAGAGATCTCGGTTTCATTCAAGGTACCGCCACAATGACGAATAAATGCTTTATGCTGAGCCGTTAAATCTACATCTGCAAAGTTGTCTTCGGCTTCTTTTGAAAGCTCTTGGAAACGGCGATCGGCTTTGACAGCTAAACTGTCTAACTCTAAAGCTTGCTCGTTAATACCTAATAATTTTAGACCAGTTAAAGATTTTAAGCGCGACAATGCAACATAACCCTGACCTTTCTCGAAGGTATTCATCAGGTTAATTTCAGCCGCTTCTAAAGTCATACCTTGGCTTTTATGAATAGTAATCGCCCACGCTAAACGAAGTGGGATTTGCTGAAAACTTGCAATCACTTTGCCTGCTTCATTTTCAACGGACCACGTTTCAGGAGCAACCAGCAAAGTCGTGCCATCAGTCAGTTTTACTTTCGGCAGTAAGCCATTTTCATCATCTTCTTCAAAGCCGATGACTTCACCCAAGCTTCCATTGATATAACCCATATCAAAGTTATTTTTTACAAACATGACTTTTGCATGCTTTTTAAGGGTGAGTTCTTCTGGCGCACGAACTGAAGATTTTAAAGTTTCTAATAACTTTTCATTACCATCTAAAACAGCATTGAATTGATGCCCTTCATTATCAATTTCATTTAAGTGCTGATAGTTGATGTTATCGACATCCATATTGTGTGTATAAAGACGAGTAAAGGTCTCACCAATATCATGTGCTCGTGATTGACGCAGTGCTTGCAAATGATCGGGTTGAATATTTTGCGCGCGAATAGCGTTTAAAATCTGGTTCAGAATTTCATCATCTTGGCGGTGTTGTTCCGTTAAATAACATACACGGAATTTGGCTTCGACCCATGCATCTGACATAAAGCAGAACTTGTCACGATTGGCTTCACCATTACGTCCTACAGGCGGCAACTGGAAGAAATCTCCAGCCACAATGACTTGAATACCACCGAATGCTTCGTCGCTTTCTTTAAAATATTTTAGGACTTGATTGACCAGATTGAGCTGCTTCGCATGTAGCATTGAGATTTCATCAATCACAAGAACTTGCGCATTTTCAAGGTGTTCCTTGAGATATTTACGCTCTTTCATGCGTTTTAGATCGTCGTCAGTTAACAGATCTTTAATGCCAATGCCAGCCCATGTATGAATGGTCATACCGTTCATATGTGTTGCTGCAATACCTGTAGACGCCGTAATTGCCACAGGCACTTTACGTGCTTTTAAGTATTGGATGTACTGATTAAGTGTATAGGTTTTCCCTGCACCAGCCGAACCGGTTAAAAAGACATTTTCACCTGCTTTAAGCAGTTTAAGCGCAGTTTCCTGTTTCATAATCTCATATGTACATCTTCAACAGCCCATAGCTTAACGATTTTCCCGAAAAAATTAAATGAATGTGCCAAACTTTCTAAAAAGCACATATAAATCAATAATTAAAAACAAAATAATATTTGGTAGGTTTTTGGTAGGTAGGAAAATAAACTTCACATCACAATACTAAGCCCATGGTGAGGCTCACCTGTAATAACAAACAATGGATTTATGGAAGAAGGAATCACTCCATGGCTTTTAAAAATATTGCAGATCAAACAAACGGTTTTTACATTCCTTGCGTATCACTCTTTGGACCAGGATGTGCCAAAGAAATTGGTACGAAGGCGCAAAACCTCGGTGCAAAAAAAGCATTAATTGTGACCGATGAAGGCTTATTTAAATTTGGCGTTGCAGACCTTATCGCAAACTATTTAACTGAAGCAGGTGTTGCGAGCCATATTTTCCCGGGTGCAGAACCGAACCCGACCGATATTAATGTTCATAATGGCGTAAATGCCTATAAAGATAATGGCTGTGACTTTATTGTCTCTCTAGGTGGTGGATCATCTCACGACTGTGCAAAAGGGATTGGCTTAGTCACTGCTGGCGGTGGTCATATTCGTGACTATGAAGGTATTGATAAAAGCAAAGTACCTATGACGCCGTTGATTGCAGTAAATACAACGGCTGGTACGGCCTCTGAAATGACTCGTTTCTGTATTATTACTAATACAGACACTCACGTAAAAATGGCAATTGTCGACTGGCGTTGTACCCCACTCATTGCCATTGATGACCCTAAACTCATGATCGCAAAACCGGCTGGTTTAACAGCGGCAACAGGTATGGACGCGTTAACTCATGCAGTTGAAGCATATGTTTCTACGGCGGCAAACCCGATTACTGATGCGTGTGCAGAAAAAGCGATTACGATGATTAGCCAGTGGCTCCAACCTGCTGTCGCAAATGGTGAAAACATCGAAGCGCGTGATGCAATGAGCTACGCACAATACTTGGCTGGTATGGCATTTAACAACGCGTCATTAGGCTATGTTCATGCAATGGCGCACCAGTTAGGCGGTTTCTACAACCTACCTCACGGCGTATGTAATGCCATCTTGTTACCACACGTTTGTGAATTTAACTTAATTGCTTGCCCAGATCGTTACGCAAAAATCGCAGAGTTAATGGGTGTAAGAACTCATGGATTAACAGTGATGGAAGCTGCGTATGCTGCTATTGATGCCATTCGTAAACTGTCTTCATCAATTGGTATTCCATCTGGTTTAACCGAGCTTGGTGTAAAAACTGAAGACCTTGCGGTGATGGCAGATAATGCTCAAAAAGATGCATGTATGCTCACCAACCCTCGTAAAGCAAATCATGCACAAGTTGTGGAGATTTTCAAAGCAGCACTTTAATACTGATGTAATGGCATATCCCTCTAGTAAGTCAAATCCCTCCGACCGTTGACTTACTTTTTTCGGGAATACTTAGCTCCAGCGGTATTCCCTTTTTTTAGAACCTATACTCCAACCTTTTCCAAACCTGATTGACAATTCACCCATTTCATTGAAGGATACTCTGCATGTCTTAATTACAATAGCTCGATAAAAATGAATACATCTTTAGCTAATCAAACTTATGTTCCAGATATTTTAGGCACAGGTTACGAACAGCTCACACTTAGTTTTCCTGATGATTATGAAGGGAAAGTTGTAGCTACCTTAGTACGTAAAAAGGCCGCTCAATCGACTCAAAAAGCCGTGCTGTATATTCATGGTTTTTTAGATTATTTCTTTCAAACCGAAATGGCTGAGCAATTCAATGCTCATGGTTATGACTTCTATGCACTTGATTTAAGAAAATATGGCCGCTCAAAGCTACCTCATCAAATTTTCTATAATGTGCTTGATTTAAAAGAATATGATGCCGAAATTACTCAAGCATTAGAGATTATTGGCGAAGAGCAACACACTCAGGTTTTACTCGCAGGGCATTCAACTGGTGGTTTGACAGCAACACTTTATGCTGCCCATCATCCAGATCATCCTCTTATTAAAGCGCTATGGGCAAATAGTCCATTTTACGATTTTAATTTAAGCTTAGTCGAAAAGAAGTTTGGTATTCCAATGCTCAGTCGAGTAGGAAAATATCTACCAAAAGTTAAATTTCCAAGCCAATTAAACAAATGGTACACCACTAGCCTTCATAAGCAGCTGAAAGGTGAATGGGAGTTCAATCTTGACTGGAAACCGACCTCTGCCCCTACAGTTCAACTCAGCTTTGTACATGCAATTCATACAGCACAAAAAGAGATTCACCGTGGGGTTAAACTGAACGTTCCCGCCCTGATTATGCATTCGCACCAAACTAAAAATCCAAAAAAATGGGGAATAGATGCGACTCAAAGTGACGTAATTTTAGATGTTAAAGATATTGAGAAACATGGTAAAAAAATTAAAGGCGATGTCTCGGTTGTCTCTATTCACAATGGATTGCATGACTTAGTCCTTTCGGCCCAGCCAGTACGAGAACAAGTCTATCAACAATTGTTCCAGTGGCTGGATCAAAAAATTACTTAACTAAGCTTAGGTGAGTCAAGGTATTTCACCAGCAGTTGATGCGCAGGATGTTCACTTGGTAAGAGCTCCATAAGGCGTTCTACCGCGTCAATTGCTTCAGGGAAATGAGCTAGATGCTTTAACAGTAAATCTGTTTCTTGGGTTTTAAAAATTGCATCGCTCAAGCGTGACTCAAGGCAATCGCGCCATGCGCATAAAAATGGACTTTCAGTTTTTGCCAGAAATACACCTGTGTAAAGCTGCAAAGCCGAGGCTGCATATCCCGCATCGAGCGCTTGTTCAGCTTGTAAAAAATCGGCTTCAACATGCACCAGCAAACGATATGGACGTGAACCAAGTAAACCACCCAAAATATCTCGTAGTTGAGACATTTCAGCTTTAAGCGTACCCATACTGACTTTACGTTCGCCATAGAGCGCCTGATAAAGATGCTCTAAAGTTAAACCATGCGGACATAGTGCCAATATGGTTAAAATTTCAATTTGACGCGGCGTTAATAATAAACTTTTGCCGTTAAATTTAACTTGCGGCGTCGAAAATGCACGGATATGTAATTGCTGGCGCTGCTGCTCTAGCAAAGCAGATTGAATAATGGATGCACAACGTTCAGCAGCCAGAATTCCTAAACTATTATGGTTCTTCCATGTGGTTGATAAATCAACAACACCAAGGGTTTGTTTTGAATATGGATCGATAATCGGCGCGGCATAACACACCCAATCATGAATCGACTCCATGTAATGTTCGTTTGAAAAAACACAGCTTGATTGTTGAGTTTTTAAAGATAAAGCCAAGGCATTGGTGCCCACAAATTCTTCACGCCACTGACCACCTTGTACGAAATGTACACGCTCAGCAGCACTTTGCATTTGAGCACTTGGTGCCGTCCAGATAATCGTACTGCCAATATCACCGACAGCAATTACCATTGAAGATTGCTCTGCAATATGACGTAAGTCATCGGCACATTGGCTTAAAGCCATATCTAAAGCATTTTGTGAAGCAGTTTTTTTCTCGACTAATGGAGCAGCAAAACGCTCTTTAGGAATCGCGGCAGAAGCCGATCGTTCCCACGAGCTTGCAATACTTTGGCCGAGTTTGGCAGCGTTCTGAGGAGAGAGACTATTTTGCGTGCGCAGTTGATCAATCAACGTCCGTTGCTGCAATAAATCCTTTTTTGTGAACATTTGTAAATTCCTTATATATCCACATTTCTATTCCAACCTTTCTCCAACCTTCTTCTTTATATCCTAATTATACAAAGTACGAAAGTACCTACTGACAGGGTTCTTGTTAGTCTTTAGTCCTAAAAAGCAAAGGAATATTTATATGCGCTATATCGATCCAAATCAACCAGGCTCAAAAGTTCAATTTAAATCACAATACGAAAATTTTATTGGCGGTGAATGGGTGGCACCTTTAAAGGGTGCATATTTTGACAATGTATCTCCTGTTGATGGAAAAGCTTTCACACGTATTCCACGCTCTAGTGCCGAAGATATTGAACTCGCTCTAGATGCAGCACATAAAGCGAAAGCAACATGGAATAAAGCATCACCGACGGTACGCTCAAATATACTTTTAAAAATTGCTGATCGTTTAGAAGCAAATCTTGAAATGCTTGCTGTTGCTGAAACTTGGGATAATGGTAAAGCAGTACGTGAAACTTTAGCAGCTGATCTTCCGCTCGCGATCGACCATTTCCGTTATTTCGCTGGATGTATACGTGCTCAAGAAGGCGGAATCTCTGAAATTGACGAAGATACCATTGCTTATCATTTCCATGAACCACTCGGTGTAGTTGGTCAAATTATTCCATGGAACTTCCCAATTTTGATGGCAGCATGGAAACTTGCACCTGCTTTAGCAGCAGGTAACTGTGTTGTGATTAAGCCAGCTGAACAAACTCCAGTGGGTATTTTGTTGGTGGCTGAACTCATCCAAGATATTTTACCGCCGGGTGTACTTAATATTGTCAATGGTTTCGGTTCAGAAGTCGGCCGCCCGTTAGCTACCAACCCACGTATTGCAAAAATCGCATTCACAGGTTCAACTCAAACTGGACAAATGGTGATGCAATATGCGACCGAAAATATTATTCCAGTGACATTAGAACTTGGCGGTAAGTCACCAAACCTTTTCTTTGAAGATATCATGGATAAAGAAGATGACTTCTTAGAAAAAACGCTTGAAGGTTTTGCTATGTTTGCCTTAAACCAAGGTGAAGTATGTACTTGCCCTTCTCGTGCTTTAGTACAAGAAAGCATTGCTGATCAGTTCTTAGAGATGGCTGTCGAACGTGTAAAACGTATTAAAACTGGTCATCCACTTGATACTGAAACGATGATTGGTGCTCAAGCATCTCTACAACAGCAAGAGAAAATCTTACGTTGTATTAACACTGGTCGTGAAGAAGGTGCAGAACTCTTACTTGGCGGTAGCGGCCGTAAAGAAGTAGGCGATGGTTACTATGTCGATCCGACTATTTTTAAAGGTCACAATGGCATGCAAGTTTTCCAAGAGGAAATTTTTGGACCTGTACTTGCTGTGACAACATTCAAAGACTTTGACGATGCAATTAAAATTGCCAATGACACCATGTATGGTTTAGGTGCAGGTGTATGGTCACGTTCAGCTCACATTTCTTATCGTGCGGGTCGTGCTATTGAAGCTGGCCGTGTCTGGACAAACTGCTATAACATCTACCCTGCACATGCTGCATTTGGTGGCTACAAGAAGTCTGGTATTGGCCGTGAAAACCATAAGATGATGCTAGATCACTATCAACAAACTAAAAACTTGTTGGTAAGTTACTCAACTAAACCAATGGGCTTCTTCTAAGTTTCGCACCAAGTTGATACCAAACTATCAACACTAGAAAGAAGTAAGATGACTAATTATATAAGAAGCCAGTAATTTAGATTGCTGGCTTCTTTATTCCCGATTGTTAAGATTGAATTTTTATCATTTAGAATAAAAAAGCTCCATCTACTCTCTAAAGTGCTTCATTTAGGCATTGCTTTTGCATTGATTCATACAAACTAACTCGCAGGAGTATTGTATGAATCAACCAGAAACAGCTTCCGTTATTTCCTCAAAGACAGAAGTCTCGTCAGCAGAATATTTTGCTCAGCGTCAACTTAAACAAGGTACCGTTGGTTGGTTACTCCTGATTGGTTTAGGCGTAGCGTATGTGATATCAGGTGATTTTGCTGGTTGGAACTTCGGCATAGCCCAAGGTGGCTGGGGCGGGATGTTTATTGCCACTGCCCTTGCTGCAATCATGTATCTGTGCCTGTGTCTTTCTATGTCAGAAATGTCCACCATGATGCCGACAGCAGGTGGCGGTTATAGTTTTGCACGTGCTGCTTTTGGTCCTTTTGGCGGCTATTTAACAGGAACAGCTATTTTAATTGAATACGCAATTGCTCCTGCGGCTATTGCCGTATTTATTGGTGGTTATTGCGAATCTCTATTTGGTATTAATGGCTGGATGATTTACCTCGCTTGTTACGCCATTTTTATGGGTATACACCTCAAAGGTGCTGGCGAAGCCTTAAAAATCATGTTCGCAATTACGCTTGTCGCTGCTGTTGCCCTTGTCGTGTTTATTGGGGCAATGATTCCACACTTTAAAGCGCAAAATTTATTTGATATTCCAGTTGGTACAGGTGTTGGTGCAAGTCTTTTTTTACCTCATGGCTATTTGGGCATCTGGGCTGCAGTTCCTTTTGCTATCTGGTTTTTTCTTGCAGTTGAAGGTGTACCATTAGCAGCCGAAGAAGCGAAAGATCCAGCCAAATCTCTGCCACGCGGTTTAATCGGAGCAATGCTCATCTTAACAGCCTTTGCCATACTCATTTTATTCTTAGGTGCAGGTGCAGCGGGTGCAAGTACTTTACAAAACTCTGGCGCTCCCCTCGTCGATGCTCTGGTTAAAGTGTATGGCACCAATACTTGGCTTGCGACTTTTGTTAACTTTGTTGGTTTAGCAGGTTTAATCGCGAGTTTCTTTTCAATTATCTATGCCTATTCGCGTCAAATTTTTGCACTCTCTCGTGCTGGTTACTTACCTACTTCACTCTCTTTAACCAATAAAAATAAAGCCCCTTATCTCGCAATTATTATTCCGGGCATTATTGGGTTCTTGCTTTCACTCACCAAAGAAGGTGATTCACTCATTTTAATCGCTGTTTTTGGTGCCACCATTTCTTATGTGTTGATTCTTTTATCCCACATCAAACTACGCCTATCTAAACCCGACATGCCTCGTCCTTATAAAACTCCTGGAGGAATCGTTACTTCAAGTATTGCCTTAGTTCTAGCAGTCGCTGCTGTAGTTGCGGGCTTTGTTGTTAACCCAAAAGTTTGGTTTATTGCTGCCGCTATTTATGTCGTATTTATTGCTTACTTTTTATTCTATAGCCGTTATCATTTAGTGAAAGGCACACCAGAAGAAGAGTTTGCAAATATTAAAGCCGCAGAACAAGAACTATAAAAAAGGATTCAACTATGAGTTATCGCAATATTGTCGCCAATCAACAGTATCACTTTGCTGACTTGAAGACCTTGATGGCAAAAGCAACGCCGTTACGTTCAGGTGATGAATTAGCAGGTGTAGCGGCCAGAGATGCAACCGAACATGTTGCGGCACAAATGACTTTAGCCGATGTACCACTTAAAACTTTTTTGAATGAGGTTGTGGTCGATTACGAAACTGATGAAATTACACGACTAATTATTGATGAACATGATCTAGCAGCCTTTGCCCCTATTTCACACTTTACAGTAGGCGATTTTCGAAATTGGTTACTTGGTGAAGAAGCGACTGCACAAAGCTTAAAAGCTTTAGCATCAGGTTTAACTCCAGAAATGGTGGCTGCAGTCAGCAAAATTATGCGCAATCAAGATTTGATTTATGTCGCCAGCAAATGCGAAGTGGTCACCCAATTTCGCAACACAATCGGTTTAAAAGGTCATCTTTCTACCCGTTTACAACCGAACCACCCTACCGATGATGTGCTTGGTATTTCTGCCAGTATTTTAGATGGTTTGATGTATGGCAATGGTGATGCCGTAATTGGGATTAATCCAGCGACAGATAACTTACATAATTTATCAGAGCTACTGAAGTTACTTGATCATGTCATTCAGGAATATCAAATTCCGACGCAATCTTGTGTACTTACCCATATCAGCTCAGGTATTCAACTGGCTGAAAAAAATGTGCCAATTGATTTAATGTTCCAATCAATTGCCGGCACCCAACTAGCTAATGAAGGTTTTGGAATTTCACTCGATTTACTACAAGAAGGATATGAAGCCACACTTGCACTCAAGCGCGGAACGATTGGACAAAACGTCATGTACTTTGAAACGGGCCAAGGCAGTGCGTTATCCAGCAATGCACATCACGGCGTTGATCAGCAAACATTAGAAACGCGTGCTTATGCAGTCGCCCGTAAATACAATCCGCTTTTAGTAAATACAGTCGTCGGCTTTATTGGCCCCGAGTACCTATTTAACGGTAAACAAATTATACGTGCGGGACTAGAAGATCACTTCTGCGGTAAGTTACTTGGAGTACCGATGGGCTGCGACATTTGTTATACCAACCATGCCGATGCCGACCAAAATGATATGGATGTTCTCCTTACTCTGTTTGGTGCTGCGGGCATTAACTTTATTATGGGAATTCCGGGTTCAGACGATGTCATGCTCAACTATCAAACGACCTCATTCCATGATGCTCTCTATTTAAGACAACTCCTAGGTTTAAAACCTGCTCCTGAGTTTTCAGCTTGGCTTGAACAGCAAGGTATTTTTAAACAACAAAACTCTCAAATCTGTTGGGCAGACCACATGCCTGACCAATTCTCTCGTCTGCTCATGAGCTAGGGAGAACCCCATGAAACTGAACCGTGATATTCAATATCCATCTTCTACCCATCAAGATCAGTGGGAAAAACTTAAACAGTTTACTGATGCCCGTATTGCTCTGGGCCGTGCGGGTTGTAGCATTCCAACACGTGCCTTACTTGAGTTCCAGTTGTCGCATGCGCAAGCAAAAGATGCGGTTTATCAAGAGATGGATGTTTCCTACCTCTCGGAGCAATTAACACAACGGCAGCTGCAAAGTCTTCATGTACAAAGTAATGCACCTAATAAAGAAATTTATCTTAAACGTCCTGATTTAGGACGTCAGCTTTCAAACCCCTCAAAAGAAGCCTTAATTAAGAAGTATGCAGAAAACACGCAACAATACGATGTTTGTATTGTGGTCGGTGATGGTCTCTCCGCAAGAGCGATTGAAGCGAATGCTATCTCATTCATTACAATGCTGAATGAACAAATTCAGCAAGAAAACTGGAGCCTTGCACCCATTGCACTGGCAACAGGCAGTCGGGTTGCATTAGGTGATGAGGTTGCTGAAATCTTTAAGGCACCGATGCTTGTGATGCTGATCGGTGAGCGTCCTGGTTTAAGCTCTCCTGATAGTATGGGAATTTACTATACATGGAATGCATATTCAGGCTGCCTCGATGCCAAACGTAATTGTGTTTCTAATATTCGCTCAGCAGGTTTAAGTATTCCAGTTGCAGTACAACGTTTAATCGCTTTAATAAAAAAATCCAAACAACTTGGTTTCTCAGGAGTTAATCTAAAAGATGAGCATCAACTTTCAAATATAGATTTTGAAGAAACTCAAAAGCTATTATTTTAAGCAATGGAATATGCAAAGAGATTTATTGGAAAATAGATAATCCTTTGCATAACAATATTATCTTAACGAAAAATATCAATTTTCAGGTATTGACGATTTATACAGATATTTTCTTCTTTATATTTATCGCTATACTCCACCTATTGATCTTCTATGAATCATTTGTATGAACACAACAAACGCCTTCCCTAAAACTATTTATGCCATTCAGCATCTTGCTTTCGAAGACTTAGGTTCATTAGAAGATGTCTTTTATCAACTCGGATTTCGCGTCCGTTATTTTGAAGCAGGTGTAGATGATCTAACTGCTGCTTTTGCACACGATGGATTAACTATTATTTTAGGTGGCCCAATCGGGGTTTATGAAACTGAAGATTATCCGTTTTTAAAAGATGAAATCGCTTTACTTAAACAACGTTTAGCAGCAGATAAACCTACACTAGGTATTTGTTTGGGGGCACAGCTTATTGCTCATGCACTTGGTGCAAAAGTATATGCAGGACATCAAAAAGAAATTGGCTGGGGTCCACTGAGCTTAAGTTTACGTCCTAATCAGGTATTATCTGCTTTGCTTAATAATATCCATGTTCTACATTGGCATGGTGACACTTTCGATCTCCCTGAAAACGCGGTGTTATTAGCTAGTTCAGAGATTTATACCAATCAGGCATTTGAAATTGGAAATAATATTCTCGCGTTGCAGTTTCATATTGAAACAACAGAAGAAAATTTTGAGAAATGGTTAATTGGCCACACATGTGAACTTCGTAATGCCAAGATTTCGATTCAGAAACTTCGCGAAGAAAACTTACAATATGCTCAAGCACTTGAACATGCTGCATTTGAGGTTATTCAAAAATTCTTAAAAAGAATTGGTTATAGTGGATAAACTATAAAGACTCGAATGTGCGCGAATATTAAATTTTACCATTTGGTATTATTGTTTGCTTATTTTTCAAACAAAGAGAGTGCTATATTCGCCTTTAACAAACATTTAATAAAATTTTCAGTGTATTATTAATTTGTAACACAAAATATACGTTGATTTACTATGGATATCTGGAAATTTCTTAAAAGCTTTAATACGGTCAATACTTATTTATTGCTTTCATGTATTCTCCTTATAATCTTGGTTCTTTATTTTTATGTGATTAATCCAACCTAAGCTAATTTGCCAAGGATATTAATCATAAAGAAAAAGAAAAAGAAAAAGAAAAAGAAAAAGAAAATATGAGAAGACATCTAAATAAAAAGCCCAACTGAGTTGGGCTTTTTTATATTTGTTGTTTACTCACAACATGTTGTTCGTCTTGCGAAAAAGTAAGAGATAATCGATCTCTACTATCTACTCACAACATATTGTTCATCTTGCGAAAAAGTAAGAGATAATCAATCTCTTACTTTTTCTCAGGCTTGAAGCTATCTTTCAAATCAAGAATACGGTTGAAAACCGGTTTCTCTGGTGAATGATCATATTGATCAGCAACGAAATAGCCTTCACGCTCAAATTGGAAACGATCTTCAGGATTCGCTTGTGCCAAAGCTGGTTCAATGACAGCTTGTACCACTTTTAATGATTCAGGATTAAGATTTGCCAAGAAGTCATCATCTGCATCAGGTGCGGCTTCAGTAAACAAACGATCGTAAATACGCACTTCAGCAGGAATCCCTTTAGTTGCAGATACCCAGTGAATCACGCCTTTAACTTTACGGCCTTCCGGATTCTTTCCTAGAGTTTCAGGGTCAATTGAACATTTCAGTTCAATCACTTCACCATTTGCATCTTTAATGACTTCATCACATTTAATCACGTAAGCATGGCGTAAACGCACTTCACCGTCAGGAATTAAACGTTTAAAGCCTTTTGGCGGTACTTCTTCAAAATCTTTACGATCAATATAGATTTCCTTAGTTAAAGGAATCACACGATCACCCATATCAACATTAGGATGGCGAGCATGCGTAAGATCCATATCTTCAGGTAAATTAGTTAAAGTCACTTTAAGTGGACTTAAAACAGCCATACCACGCGCAGCAGTATTTTCTAAAGATTGACGAATACAGAACTCAAGCATTGCAACATCAACAATACCGTCAGTTTTTGACACGCCTACACGCTTACAAAAATCACGTAAACCTTCAGGAGTAAAACCACGACGGCGCATACCGACTACGGTTGGCATACGTGGATCATCCCAACCATTTACATACGCACCTTCCACCAATTTACGTAATTTACGTTTTGACGTGATGGTGTAATCCACGTTTAAACGTGAAGATTCATACTGATGCGGAACAGCTTTAGATTTTACTTTTTCAACAATCCAGTCATAAAACGGACGGTGATCTTGGAATTCTAATGTACAAAGCGAATGGGTAATTCCTTCAATGGCATCAGACAATGGATGAGCATAGTCATACATTGGGTAGATTTTCCATTTATCGCCAGTTTGGTGATGCTCTGAATGTAATACGCGATATAAAATCGGATCACGCATATGTACATTTGTACTTGCCATATCAATCTTGGCACGTAAAACCGCTTCACCCTCTTTAAACTCACCGCTACGCATTTTTTCAAAGCGAGCAAGATTCTCTTCAATAGAAGCATCACGGTATGGAGAGTTTTTACCTGGCTCAACAAAGCTACCACGGTTTAACTTAATTTCTTCTGGAGATTGTAAATCTACATATGCATCGCCTTGTTCAATAAGTTGAACTGCCCATGCATATAATTGATCAAAATAACCTGATGCATAGCGTGGTTCACCATTCCAGTTAAAACCAAGCCATTTCACATCGTTAGCAATACCGTCAACATACTCTTGTTCTTCAGCATCAGGGTTTGTATCGTCAAAACGCAAATTACATAAACCATCAAACTCTTCAGCCACACCAAAGTTCAAGCAAATCGCTTTTACATGGCCAATATGTAAATAACCATTTGGTTCTGGTGGAAAACGCGTTACGATCTGCTTTGCACGTCCCGTAGCCAAATCATCAGTAATGACTTGGCGAACAAAATCTAAGCCAGCCTGTTGTTCTTGCTGCGCAGAATCGACAGAGGCATGAGTATTCGGTGTCGGGTTATTAGGCAGGCTCGAGACAACATCATTAGGCTTCATAGTGTATCAATCACTTCTTTGTAGATAAATTTCGAAAAATTTAAACGCTATCTTCATTTTTCACAAAGATTTTAACGTTTTTTACTTGCCTTGTAGTTTACAGTTTGCTTATGCTTCTCTCAACCAAAAACCCATGGTCATAAGCCCATGTTTAGGAGATTAATGTAATGAGTTTTCCTCAAGTCGAATTAAACACCAATAAAGGTCGTATTGTTCTTGAACTAAATACTGAAAAAGCACCAAAAACAGTAGCAAACTTTTTAGAATATGTACGTGACGGTTTTTATGACGGCGTTATTTTCCACCGTGTCATTGATGGTTTCATGATCCAAGGTGGCGGGATGGATGAAAACTTCAAAGAAAAAGCAACTCGTGATTCTATCGAAAACGAAGCTGACAATGGTTTAAGCAATGATGTTGGTACGATTGCTATGGCACGTACTCAAGCACCTCACTCTGCTTCTGCACAGTTCTTCATTAACGTAAAAAACAACTCTTTCTTAAACCATACCTCTAAAACTGCTCAAGGTTGGGGTTATGCTGTATTTGGTAAAGTTGTTGAAGGTATGGATGTTGTTGAAGCGATCAAAGGCGTTCGCACTGGCAACCGTGGTTACCACGCTGACGTTCCTTTAGAAAACGTTGTAATCGAATCTGCTAAAATTATTTCTGAATAATTTTAGGAATAAGCTGTGACTTATCTGTTTATCTCTGATTTACACTTGTCACCTGAACACCCTCGACTTGTTCGAGGGTTTTTAGATTTATTGGTGCATTATCAAAATAAACAAACACAGCTTTATATTTTAGGTGACTGGTTTAACGCTTGGATTGGCGATGATTACTCAGCACCATGGCTCGATGAAATTATTGAGGCATTAAAAGACTTTAACAAAAAAGGAAATCGGGTTTACTTCCAAGTAGGTAACCGTGATTTTGCTTTAAATCAGATTTTCCTCAATAAATTTAACGGTGTATTACTACCTGACATTTATTATCTTAATATTGCTGGACATCAGTACCGCTTAGAACACGGTGATGCACTATGTACAGATGACGTTTCCTATCAAAGATTTAGAAAAATTATTCGAAATCCACTTTTAGTGGCTTTTTTACGCCGTACACCCCTGAGTTTTCGCACCAAACTGGTTAATGGCTTTCGAAAAAGAAGCTCCGCAGATAAACAGCAAAAAAGCTATGAAATTATGGATGTGAATGAACAGGCTGTTATTTCTGCTTTAGAAGATGCAGATATACTGATTCATGGGCATACCCATCGCCCTGCAATTCACCAAGTACAAGCTAAACAACGAATTGTTCTTGGCGATTGGCGTGAAGATCAAGCTTATATTTTAGAAATTGATCCGTCTTCAAATATGCAACAGCTTGAATTGATTATCTGGAATTATTAGTTAGAAGTTAGTAACTTTTTATTTGAACTTTCAATTCTTTAATTTTGTTATTTAAATCAAAATCGTAAATCACACATATACTGGCAATAAATACAAATTTCCAGTTTATATGTCCATACTTTTGATACTCAATGTATAAAATCAAAAGACTCAAAACAAATGCAAAAATGATAAAGGCTTTCACAATTCTAATTTCCCGCAGCTTACTCTTCGCATCTGTTGGCATTAAATCAATCATTTTCAATAGATTACTAAAACTTTATATGAACATTATATTTCTTTATTAAACTACATATGAAATGTTTTTGAATAAAATAGCGTATGATGGCAAAGATTAAATTCTCTCAATTGCTATAAAACTGATATGGAGTAAAGTATGGATTTATTAAATACGGTTAAAAGTCGCTATACAACAAAAGCGTATGATTCTGAAAAGAAAATTCCTCAAGAAAAAATTAAGAAATTATTAGAAATTTTACGTTTTACCCCATCTTCAGTAAATATTCAGCCTTGGCATTTTGTAGTTGCAGATAATCTTGCAGCTAAAGAACGAATCGCAAAAGCATTAACAGGAAAGTATGCTTACAATGCTCCTAAAGTGCTTGAGTCATCGCATACACTTGTATTCTGTACAAAAACGGATATTACATCTGAGTACTTAAATCAACTACTTGAGCAAGATGATTTAAATGGCCGTTTTAAAGATGAAAAAGCAAAATTAGGTCAAAAAGATACTCGCCATGGCTACGTCGAGTTCTACCGAAATGAACAGAAAAATTTATTTGGGTGGATGGAAAATCAAACATTCATTGCTTTAGGACAGCTACTCTTTGCTGCTGGCTTAGAAGGCATTGATGCAACTCCAATGGGTGGCTTTGATGAAGAAATTTTAAATACTGAGCTAGGTTTAACTGAAAAAGGCTTACGAAGCTCTGTGATTGTTTCTCTAGGCTATCGCAGTGAAAATGACTTTAATGCTAAGCTTCCTAAATCACGTCTGCCAGATGAAGTGATTTTCACATATTTATAAAAATCTCTATAGTTCAAGAGATTCTATTCTCTTGAACTATCAAGCCATTGCGCTAGCTAAACAAACTACCCCACTTATTCCTAAAAGGATCCCCAAAATAGTAGGCCATTTTAATTTTTCTTTATATAAAATCACTCCGCTTAAAATTCCAAATAACACAACAAGAATATTCATGCTTGCAAAAACAATAGCAGGAGAATCTTTTAAAAGAATATGAGCTTTTACATATAAAGCAATATTTGAAAAATTAAGTATTCCTAATATTAACCCAGCTATCGTACTTTTAAACTGCCACTTTTGAGTCTTCTGTAGCAATAAATATGAAATCGACAATATAAAAGCAGTAATAAAAATAAGATTTAAAGTGAGTGTAAACTGCAGACCTAAACTACTTGTATATTTCAAGAGAATATCTACTGCAGCATAACCACACCATACACTTAAAAGAGCAAAGATCGCTTTTCGAGATTGGTGATTTGCTGAAGAATTGATTTGCCCAAATAATACGAGTAAGACCGCACAAATCCCTAGGCCTACACCCCACAGTTTTAAGGTATTAAATTGTTCATGAAAAAAGAAATATGCCGCAAGTAAGGAAAGAACAACTGAAAGACGCTGTGCAAGTTCGGTTCTCACAATTCCTGCATACTCTAATGATTTAGCAAGACATAAAAAAATACTAGGTAAAATTATTCCTAAAGCAAAGATTAACCACCAAGGAGTATGTTGTATTGAAACATGTTGAATATCAGGCTGAAACCACCAAAAACAAAGAAGACTTGCGCTTGCATAGTTCCACGCAATCATTTGTAGTGGTTGATAACCTTTTCTCTTTAAATTTTTTAATAGGATAGATACCAAGACGCTGCTAAAAGCAGCAGCTAATATTAATAGCATTCATTAAAGCCCTATTTATTTAAATAAAATTAGTCATCATGGCAAATCATTCTCCATGACCAGTTAAATATTCTGAATCAACTTTTAAATACACATAAAAAAACCAGTCATTGTCTGACTGGTTTCTTTTTTAAGATTTCAATTAACGATTATTTTCGTCGTCTTGACCATCTTCAAATTTAGAATCGTTGTCAAAACCACCTTGATGACCACCGAAACCACCTTGACCACCGAAACCGCCTTGACCACCAAAGCCACCTTGACCACCGAAACCACCTTGACCACCGAAGCCGCCTTGACCACCGAAGCCACCTTGAGCGCCACCGAAGCCGCCTTGAGCACCACCGAAGCCACCGCCTTGACCGCCGCCAAAGCCGCTACCTTGACCACCAAAACCGCCTTGAGTGCCGCCTTGTGCTGGGAAGCCTGTACCTTGAGCGCCTGCTGGACGAGGGTTACGTGCTGGAACAACAGTTGAAATCGCGTGTTTATAAACCATTTGACTTACAGTATTTTTTAATAAAACAACATATTGGTCAAAAGATTCAATATGACCCTGTAATTTAATACCGTTCACAAGGAAAATAGAAACAGGGATACGTTCTTTACGGAGAGAATTTAAGAACGGATCTTGTAAAGTTTGACCTTTAGACATTTTTAACTCCAAAAAAAATTTTTAAATCAGCGCAAAAAAACTATCTTTATTTTTCAACTAAAAATTATAAAAAGACAGTGTGCAAATTTTGCTTTATCCATAAGAGTTTCGCAAGTCTTCTTTCGCCTGCTTTATCGTCAAGTAAGTTTTAAAATCGTGTATTTCTTGCAAAGAACGTAACCACGTATATTGACGTTTGGCAAGTTGTCGTGTTGCAAATAAAGCTTTATCCTCCATTTCACGTTTACTTTTGAGACTTAGGTCACTTTTTAATAGAAATTCTAATGCTTGTCGATAACCCACCGAACGCATTGAGGGTAAATTTTCATCTAAATCGTATTTTTCAATTAGAGCTTCAACTTCACTCAAAAAACCGATATCCCACATTTTGCTTAATCTTTGCTCAATGCGTTGATGTAATTCTACCCGATCCGGAAGTAAAGCGTAGTTATGAAATATGTATCGATATGGTACGTTTTTTGGTTGTTCTGCCTGCAATTTAGTAATTGGTTCACCCGTAATTTTATAAACTTCCAGTGCCCGAATAATTCTTTGCTTATCAGTTACATTAAACTTTATAGCGGCAGCAGGGTCTACAGAAACCAACTCATCATAAACTGCTTGCCATCCTTCATTTAGAGCTTTTTCTTCAATGGCTGCCCGAACTTGAGCATCAGCACTTGGTAGATTACCAGATAATCCTTCTAACAATGCCTTAAAATATAACATTGTCCCTCCTACTAAAATAGGAGTTTTGCCACGTGAATGCATTTCATCAATCAATTTACATGCATCTTCAACAAACTGAGCAGCTGAATAGACTTCCAGAGGAGTAATAATATCAATAAGATGATGAGGATAGAGTTCTTGCTCTTCACGAGTTGGTTTAGCCGTGCCGATATCCATATCTTTATATACTAGTGCAGAATCAACAGAAATTAGCTCAAAATTTCCACGCTCGTATAGTTCACATGCCAAAGCGGTTTTTCCGCTCGCAGTTGGTCCCATTAAATTGATGACGGGCAATTGATTTGACATGTAAAACTACTCTCCTCGAGCAAATAATTTATCTAATTGAGATAATGGGAATGCACGCCAAGTTGGCCGCCCATGGTTACATTGGCTTGCAAATTCGGTTTGTTCCATTTGACGAAGTAAAGCATTCATTTCTGAAAGACTGAGTTGTCGGTGTGCACGTACTGCTCCATGACATGCCATTCCAGCTAATAACTCATCTCTTTTTTGAAGTAATCCTTGTGCTTCATCATTTGGATCTAAATCATTTAAAAGCTCGGGAATAAGATTTTCAAAATCAGCTTTTTGTAATATGGCAGGCACACCCCGAACAATAACTTGCTCATCACCATATAAATCAATTTCCAAACCTAAGCGCTCAAGCTGAGGTTTTAACTCTTCAACTCTAACGGCTTGCATACGGCTAATAGAAATCACCTTAGGTATAAGCAACTGCTGAGATGTCCAAAATTCAGGTTTATCCCAAGCATTTTTCATTTGCTGTAATAAAATACGTTCATGTGCAGCATGCATATCAACAATAATAAGCCCTTCGGTATTCTGCGCTAAAATATAAATTCCATGCAGTTGAGCAATTGCGATACCTAATGGAAATTCATCTACTTTAGCAACTGGCTCAACATCCTCATTTACCGAAAAATTAGTAGGTTGGTCACGAAGTGGGGCTAAATAAGTTTTTAAAGCATTATTTAATTGAGCAGAACCACTATATTTTGGTGTTTGATCTGCATAGTAAACAGCTTGCGGACGACTAGCGTTAAAATCGGTTAATAATTCTGTCGGTGCAGGCTGAGTTCGTGCTTCACTGTCTGAATTTAAAGTTTCATTTGCACGGTGCAATGAAAATTGTTCTTGATATTTGGGCTGAGGTTGTACTGAATAATCTGAGCTTTCATCCACTTTCATCGCTTGAGCTAGATCAGCACTCGCTGTCTGAAATTGTGCGAGAGTTTCTTTTGCATAATGTCTTACAAACTCATGCACTTCTCTTTGATTTAAAAATCGAATCTCATGTTTAGTAGGATGAACATTGACATCAATATTTTCAGGATCGACTTCTAAAAAAAGTAAATAAGATGAATGTTGATGACCATGTAAAATACCATCATAGGCCATGCGTAGCGCATGCGAAATCGTTTTATCTTTGACAATACGGCCATTTACATAGACATATTGCATATCAGCCTGTGCACGTGCATCTGAAGGATGACCAAGCCAACCTGATAAACGCATGCTAATACTTTCAGCATCGATCCAATATGCATTTTGAACAAATTGTGAGCCTAATAATTGCTGAACTCGTTGAAAACGTAGCTCTCCGCTATCCGCTATAGGTAAATTAATTCTTATATTATCATTATGTTCAAGCACAAAACGTATATCGAAATGCGTTAGGGCCAGACGGCGAACAATCTCTTCAATATGACCAAATTCTGTAGTTGGTTTTTTTAAGAATTTACGGCGTGCAGGAACATTAAAAAATAAATCCTGAACACGTATATGGGTGCCCTTTTGAGCAGCAACTGCTTGTACTTCTTGATGATCAAATGCTGTTCCATTTACTTCAACTTGATGACCAATACCACTTTCATCTTGGCTACTGGTCAAAGTCAATCTTGAAACCGCAGCAATCGAAGCTAAGGCTTCCCCACGGAACCCCAAACTCACAATCGCATGTAAATCTTCAGCAGTTTTAATCTTACTTGTGGCATGACGCATGACAGCAAGTGCCAAATCATCCGGATGAATACCATGCCCATTATCAATGATTTCGATTAAAGTCGAACCACCTTGAGCAATCCGTACAATCAGCTCAGTTGCACCTGCATCAATTGAGTTTTCTAATAATTCTTTGACCACAGAAGAAGGACGCTCAATCACCTCACCTGCTGCAATCTGGTTCGCTAACGCTGCGTCTAATGTATGAATACGACGTTGTGTTAGCTTTTCATCAGTCATGAAACTGTTCCTGCAAAGTCTGGTACAAATTTTCTGTTGGTAAAGTTAACGTTACTAAACGAGTCAACTCATCATCTGACTTTTGAATGTCAATGATGATATCCGCTTGTGGAATTTCATCTCTACCTTTAGAAGGCCATTCAAATAGAAATAACGCATCTGTGATATCTAAATAATCACGGATTCCCATTAATTCAAGTTCGTAGGGGTCATTCAAACGATATAAATCAAAATGAAAAATTTCTTTATCATTAATTTTATACGGCTCAACAAGCGTATAAGTTGGGCTTTTAACAGAACCTTTATGACCCAAAGCTTGCAAAAAATAACGAGTAAGTGTGGTTTTACCCGCACCTAGGTCCCCAATTAAATAAATTACACCCGACTGAACATGCTGCGCCAAAGCTCGAGCTAGACGCTCAGTATCTTCTTCATGATTTAAGAGCAATTTCAATGAATACGACATAGCACACATAACATGATTCAAAATAATCGATATGATAACATTGCCCTGCCTTAAAAGCCTACTTAAGCCCTAGAAGTTGGCTTTTTTATATCAATTTTCTTACATATTTACACTTTTTTATGTCTAGTCCGAACGATTTTTTGCCACCTATGATTGATGGTGTAAGCGCAAGCCAAGTTTATCTTCCTCAACAAAAAGACACTCAAACAATTTATGAGTATCTCTGTGGTCACTTTGCACATATTAGAACAGATGAGTGGAAACAAAGATTTCAAGACGGGCTTATTTATGGGGCAAATGGACAAAAACTAACATTAGATAGTCCATACCAAAGTAATAGTCATATTTTTTATTATCGATTTCTTGCTTATGAAGTCCACGTTCCATTTGAACATCGGATTTTATTTGAGAATGATGATTTATTAGTGGTCGATAAACCACATTTTTTAACAATTAGCCCGACAGGACAATATGTTCAAGAAACGCTTTTAGTACGGCTAAAAAAACAAACAGGCAATGAATTTTTAACCCCTATTCATCGCTTAGACCGC
Source organism: Acinetobacter sp. 22512 (assembly GCF_052044755.1). Taxonomy (NCBI): domain Bacteria; kingdom Pseudomonadati; phylum Pseudomonadota; class Gammaproteobacteria; order Moraxellales; family Moraxellaceae; genus Acinetobacter; species Acinetobacter sp. 22512. Next base: position 359,115 of record NZ_JBQENP010000001.1, read on the forward strand.
GAAACCGCGGGTGTTGTTCTATTTTGCAAACGTGTTGAATCGCGTGGTATTTATCACCAATTATTTGCAGAGCGCCGAGTCAATAAAATTTATCACGCTATTGCACCTTATAAAAAAGATTTAAATTTTCCTCAAACATTATATTTGCATTTAGATAAAGGCCATCCTTTTTATACGATGCAGGTTATAGAAAATGTGAAAGCCAATACCCAGACTGATATTGAGCTTATCGAGCACAACGAGATTTGGGCAAAATATCGCTTAACTCCTACAACGGGCAAACAGCATCAACTTCGAGTGCATCTTAATTACTTAGAAATTCCTATTAAAAATGATCCATTTTATCCAGTAGTTCAGCACAAAGCTGAGGATGACTTCTCGGAACCATTACAGCTTCTGGCTAAGCATATTTCATTTACAGACCCCCTCACAAAAGAGGGAATGTCTTTTAATTCCAAGTTTGAATTGACATTGTAATGTAACCGTAATGACAAAAAAATTATTTTTTATGCCAAAAAGCATTGAAATTACATTGCGATGGTTTAAAATAAACTCCTAAAAATTAAAATCATTTGGTTTTGTTATTCATGCGAAAAACAGAAGTTTATCAGGTTCGACTTGACTCCCAAGAAAAAAAGCAGGCTTTTGCTGTTTTTAAACAACTGGGAATTACCCCTGCTCAAGCAGTACGACTTTTTTTTAAACAGGTCGTATTAACTAAATCTATTCCTTTTGCAATCGAAAATCAGAATATTAATATGGAACAATTATTAAAACTGAGAAAAGCAAAAGCATCTTCATTAAACCAAAACTCATCAACTATAGCTGAAGATGATGACCATGAAGATTTATTTGAAGAGTTGAATGCACTTCTTGGTGAAAGCGACAAAACTTAACACTGTTGCATTTATAAACAAGTTTTAACGTCAAAAAGCTCTTTTTTTCGTTATGCTCTCTTTGTAAAAACATAATGATAAGTTACAAGGAGTGCCAAATGATCGTTAGACGAGCGACTTTTGAAGATTTAGAGCAACTCGCCGTTTTATTTGATGAATATCGCCAATTTTATGGGGCCTCTTCTAATTTTAATGAATCACTTCACTTCCTAAAACAACGTTTTGAGAATAGAGAAAGTGTGTTCTTCATTCATATTAAAGACGATAAAATTACGGGTTTTATTTTACTCTATTTAGGTTTTTCTTCAGTTGCTTGTTCAACTTACTATATTTTAGATGATGTATATGTTACGCCTGTTTTCCGACGTCAAGGTTCTGCTAAACAGCTAATCGATACAGCAATCTTATTTGCAAAGCAAGAGAATGCTTTGCGGATTAGTTTGGAAACTCAAAGCAACAATCATGAATCTCATCGTTTATATGAACAAATGGGATTTATTCGAGATAGTGAGTTCCAAACCTTCCATTGTTTTCTCAAATGATATTTTGAGCGAGCTGTTTTTGTTGTTCAGATAAATAAACCCATTCTCCATCTTCAAGTTCAGGTAAAACCAATTGCCCGACTTGATGGCGATGTAATGCTTCTACCTTATTTCCCACAGCTGCAATCATTCTTTTTACTTGATGATAAACACCTTGATGAATCGTCATGGTTAATTGATGCGTTTCTAATATCGCTATATCCGTTGCAGCGAAAACACCTTTTTCCTGATGTAGGCTTACACCTTGGCTCAGCATTTCAATTTGCTCTGGTGTAACCGGATCTATAGTCGTAACATGATAAACCTTTGGAACATGCTTACGGGGATGAGTTAAAGCTTGAAGATATTTACCGTCATCAGTAAGTAAAAGTAAGCCTGTTGTATCTTGATCTAGACGGCCAATGGCTTGCACACCACGTTGAATCATAATTTCGGGTAAAAGGCTAAATACGCTTTGATGATGGTGAGGTTGGTGTGAACATTCAAAACCTTTCGGTTTCTTTAACGCAAGGTAAACTTTTTCTCGATATTGATAAGTTTCCCCAAAAAGAGAAAATTCTAAATTTTCTGGAGAGAATTGCTTTTTAAGGTCACTTACAACCTCTCCATCAATACTTACAGATCCGTTTTTTATTAACTGCTGACAATATTTACGAGAACCAAACCCTTGTGATTGTAAAATTTTTTCCAGCAGCATGAAGTTTTCTCATTAGAACTAAGCTGTTATTTTAACGTAGTTTCCATTTTTTACTAAATACTACTCGCTACTGTTTTCATCTACTTAAACTAGTTCGCACCCTTACTCTTCAACGACTCGATAAATATTTTCATTCTGTTCGCTTTCAAATAATAATTCTGTAGTAGGCAAAATAATTTCATTATCAACAATAATATGCTCAATACGTTGGCTTAGTTTTAAAGATTCATTTTCATGTTCCACTAAATTTTTCTTTAGTTGTGCTTTTGCATCATGAATCTTATCAAACTGATCTTTGATCTTGATATCTATAATGTCCATAAAAATATCCCGTACTCATGAGTAATGACTATTTTTATATCATAATTTTTAAACGCTATAATTTTTAACTTGTTAATTTATATAACATTGTTTCCAAGCGTAACCAAAAATTAAAACTCCTTATCATTGAGAGATATACACTCAATTTTTAATTAAGAAGAGCTGAAATCAGCTGTATCTTTTAAAGCTTTCACATTCCAAGTCTTAAATATTATACAATTCCATTTATTTATAATGCCCTCCGCTCGCCATGCTTGCCCAATTTGATGTTAATTTAGTTGTTCTACTCGTTCTGCTTGTCTGCGGCTTATTAAGTCAAAATGCAGCTGTAACTATTGCAGCAGGTGTGTTGATTGTCGTTAAAATCACACCATTAAATGAGTTTTTCCCTTATATTCAAGCTCATGGTCTTAATTTAGGAATTCTTATTTTAACCATTGGCGTACTCACTCCAATTGCCAGTGGGAAACTCAGTGGAGAGAGTATTTTAAAATCCTTTATTAGTGTTAAGTCTATTATGGCTATCGCAATTGGCCTGTTAGTCGCCTGGCTAGGTGGTCGCGGAGTAAAACTAATGTCGAGCCAACCTGACGTAGTTGCAGGTTTACTCATTGGTACAGTTGCTGGTGTCGCTTTACTCCGTGGTGTACCAGTCGGTCCTCTAATTGCGGCAGGCCTACTCTCTTTATTCATTGGCAAATAAGAAATTGACATAAAAAAGGTGCAATAAAGCACCTTTTTAACACTTAGGCTAAATTATTTTTTAGCCAGAATAATAAGCGTTTCGCTTTAGAGAGAACTTTTCTAACTGCTTTAAAAAGCCTTCAAAATAACTTTTCTCTTTTTCTTCAGTTCGGTAGCCCGCATATAAAGTTCGTCTTAAACCTGTAGGAGAAACACAATCTAAACGACGACTAGTAACCCATCCCTTTTGTTCATACTCATTCACCACCCAATCAGGTAAAGCAGCAATACCTCGTCCACTTGCAACAAGTTGAATAAGCATTTGAGTTAAATCTGTTGTCCGTATTTGTTTAGGCTGAATATTCGCGGGGATGAAAAGTTTAGACATAATATCTAAACGGTGCTTATCTACTGGATAAGTAATTAAAACTTCTTCGGCCAACTCTTGAACTGTAATATTTTCAGCCCGCACCAAAGGGTGAGTATTTGATAAGACTAACCGTGACTCATATTCAAAAATCGGAAAATACTCAATTCCTTTTAACGCGATTGGGTCAGCTGTAATCAATAAATCAAATTCTGCATTTTGTAAGAGTTCATGTGGATTAGCTTCAAACCCCGAAGCAAAGTCTAAATCGACGTCAGGATATTGCTGGCGATACTGATTTAATAAAGGCATTAACCAGTCAAAACAACTATGGCATTCCGATGAAAAAATAATTCTACCTGTCTGTCCATGCACAATACGTGTGATATCACTATGTGTAATCTGGATTTGTGGTAAAACATCATCTGCTAACTTTAATAAGCGCTGTCCAACATTAGAAAAACTAACAGGTCTACTTCGACGATTAACTACTTCTACTCCATACCAATGGTCTAATTCTTTTAATTGATGGGAAATAGCAGATGGCGTCAAACAAAGGTCATTTGCTGCCGAAACTAATGAACCATGCTCACGTAAAGCAACTAAAGTTTTAAGGTGGCGTATTTCTAACATGGGCCCAAGCCTAAAAAACAGATTTATCTATAAATGGATAAAGCTCATCTTTGCTTTTCCATAAAACTTTCGACAAATCTTTATTGATGAATTTTATTCACTTTAACATAAAATTAGTTAGTTTGTCTCAACATGAATTTTATTTCACTATTTTTACATGGTATGAATTTAGGTATCATTCAAAAATGAAGGAAAATTAAAACGATTTTATAAAAATTTTTTAAAGTAGTTAAAAACTATAAGACAAAAATAGGCCTAATAAAGGCCTATTTTTTTAAAACACTAAAAACTATTGTGCTAAAACATTTAAGCTAATAATCGTATAGCTCTGATCTTTAGGTTTTAATTTCAAATTTAGAGGAGCTGTTACTTCTACTAAATACTCTCCAGCTTTTGGAAACGTAAGCTCAACTTGACCGTTGCTTCCTGCCTTAAACTGCTGCGCTTGCTTCTCAGTTGCACCCTTTTCTCTTAAATTCACTTCAGCATAAGCTAAAGGTTGCCCTTTTTCAGTTATGGTTAATTTAACAGGTTGAACAGCTTTAATCTGGTTAGGATGTACAGAGAAACTAACTTTAATCGGTGTATTCGGAAGTTGAATATCTGAAACTTTTCCTTTAGAAAGATAACTCTGCAATATCCACTCACGTGTTACTTGTTCTGTTTTAATTGTTTTTGTTTTAAGGTCAGTCGGAATCAAATATTCACGCTCTGCTTTCGGTGGAGCTTTATCAGCTGGCATATCAAAAAATAAATGCCATGCTTTTTGGTCGTATACATATTTCAAAGGATAATTTGCCTGAGTTTGAACAATGTATGTGCCTTCTTCAGGTAGATCTACATCAAAAACAGTAGCAGACTTATTCAGGGCTTCTGAATTGACGGTTTTAAGCTCATTTTTAGGTGTAATTACAGTAAGCTTAGCATCCTTTAAAGCATATTCACTATTTAATGCTTCTTCCGCATAACCAGCAATTACGGGTACTTGAGTTTGTTCAGTTTTATAAGCTACAGGAGCTACATAAGGTTCATGAGCAAAGCCTGTTGTAGATATCAATGCAAGTGACATCATTAGAAATCTATTCATTATTACAAAATCCTGTTATACGCAAAGTTAAAATTTCAGACAAAATATAAGCGGATACAGTATACACAAATAAAAATAATTCTTATTATCATTAATAAATTTAATTTTACTAAAAAAGAAATACGCAAACTTTCCCCTCAATATTTTAGTTTTTTATTATTCTGTTCTCTTTTCCCTTATACTTCTCTTTTTGAGTCTTGCTTCAACTTATTATGGCGTCCCCGCAATCTCCTCTTTCCACACCTCAACATTACTCTCTCTTTTTAGCAATTTTCTCACTCGCTGTAGGTGGTTTTTGTATTGGAACCACTGAATTCGTCGCAATGGGACTGATTCAGGAAATTGCAAATAATTTAAATATTACAGTACCTGAAGCTGGTCACTTTATTAGTGCCTATGCATTGGGTGTAGTTATTGGTGCTCCTATCATCGCAATTCTTGGAGCTAAAGTACCTAGGAAAACTTTATTGCTCGGCTTAATGCTTTTTTATGGTGTTGCGAATGCCTTTACTGCTTTAGCTCATACACCTGAAACTGTTTTAATCTCACGTTTCATTGCAGGTTTACCACACGGAGCATATTTTGGAGTCGGTGCATTAGTTGCAGCTGAACTAGCGGGTCCATCAAGAAGAGCTTCTGCGGTTGCCCAAATGATGATGGGGCTTACAGTCGCAACTGTAATTGGAGTTCCTTTAGCAACTTGGTTAGGCCAAAACTTTGGTTGGAGAGCTGGTTTTGAGTTTTCAGCAACTATTGCTTTCGTCACTTTAATTGCTGTAGGTTTCTTTGTACCCAATATCCCAGTTCAAGCTACTGCCAGTATAAAAACTGAATTAGCTGGCCTTAAAAATATCAACATGTGGTTAACACTAGCAGTGGGTGCAATCGGTTTTGGAGGCATGTTTTCAGTTTATAGCTATGTCTCACCAATTTTGACTGAATATACAAAAGTTAATATCCAAATCGTTCCTATCGCTTTAGCTATCTGGGGTATAGGTATGGTTATTGGTGGTTTAGCGGCAGGATGGCTTGCAGATAAGAACCTCAACAAAACTATAGTGGGTGTATTAATTAGCTCAGCTATCGCTTTTGTTGTCGCTAGTTTTTTAATGAGTAATATCTATACTGCCATCGCATCTTTATTTTTAATTGGTCTCACGGTAATGGGATTAGGCGGAGCATTACAAACTCGTCTAATGGATGTTGCAGGTGATGCCCAAACTTTAGCTGCCTCACTCAACCACTCTGCCTTTAATATGGCCAATGCATTAGGTGCATTTTTAGGGGGCTGGGTACTCAGCCACCAAATGGGTTGGATCGCTCCAATCTGGGTAGGTTTTGTTTTAAGCCTTGGCGGTCTGATTATTTTACTTATCGCATTTGCAGTAGAAAAAGCTAACAAAAAAGCTTAATTAAAGAAAAGGCTAACTTATTACTTCTAATCAGTTAGCTTTCCACCACAGTGCGGGCAATAACATTTTTTCTCTCGAACAGACTCTTCTTCCTCTAATACTTTTTCACGCATAATTTGAATAATCAGGTTATGCGCTTGCTCTTTTGGCAATCCTACTTTTTGACGGATCCGCTCTATTTCAATTTCATTATGTAAAATATCAATACCTCGTGCTTGAAGTAGCTCACGAAACTCTTGCTCTAGTCTCTGATTCCGTTGATTAAGCTCATTTGCAAGTCCAGACGCCAAAATACCAGCAGGCAATGCTGCAATACCCACACCTAAAATAGTAATAAGCGCCCCTAATAACTTTCCTAGGCTAGTTACAGGAGTGACATCGCCATACCCCACTGTAGTTAAGGTAACCACTGCCCACCACATAGATTTAGGTATTGAACTAAAAGCTTCTGGCTGAGCTTTGTTTTCAACCACATAAATTCCAGAAGCAGTCATAATAATCATGATAATTAAAATAAAGATAACTGCTTGAAAAGATCCCTTCTCGCGTTTAATCACACATAACAATATCTGTAGTGAGATGAAATAGCGTGTTAATTTTAATAAACGAAGTAGACGTAAAATCCGAAGCATACGAAGATCGATTCGTACAAAGAAATTCAGGTAAGCTGGCAAAATTGCCATCAAATCAATAATTGCTTCCCCACTTTTCATCCAATTCAAGCGAGTTTTCCATGCGGATTGTGTCGTATCTCGATCTGCAACACTCCACAACCTTAATAAATACTCAATACTAAAAATTGCGATTGAAATATTCTCAAAGTAGTCAAACCAAATACGATAATTTGAGTACAAATCATTTACTGTTTCTAATAAAACAGCAGCGACGTTACCAATAATTAAAATAACTAAAAAATAGTTAATGCATTTACTTACCGTCGTTTCATAGTCATGGTTGTGAAGATTATTATAAAAAAACTTACGTAATCCCTTCCAAGCTGAATTATGCATATTGATCTGACCACTTAATATTGTAGATATAGTAAGCTCATCGCCTCTATTCACCAATATAGTCTTTAACAATTTTTGTTTTACTTACCCCAATATTTGAGCCTTAATTTTTTTTCATCAATTCGTGGCTACACATCGAAATTCATTCTCTTCCCACCACATCACATCATAGATGCCTGGATGCGATTTTAAGATAATATTTATATAATTTTGCAACACCATAATATGATGAGTAATATCAATTTTTCTAAATAGAAATTTTCTTAAAATCGGAGTATTTGGAGAAATAAAAATTGCGAATCCATTACTATATTCTTCATAAACACTAATTCCGAGATACATCGTTATTTCAGCTAAGGGAATCTCAATTTCCCACCCCCAGCTTTCACTATATAACTCTACATTTAAATGATATCTATTCTTTAATATACTAAAAATATATTGTGCAATATCTTCAGTTTTTTGAACTAAAATACTACCTTCATCAGCATAAGTTTTTTGGTCATATAATTGATAATCATCAAATTTAAATTCAACAATTGTCTTTAGCATTCTTAAGTTCCCTATATAAAATACTCATATTTTTTTTAATTATTTTCAAGTTCGTTCAAATATTTTAAAACAAAAATCAATTTAATATCTAGAGTAATATTTATTTTTACATTTTCATTAAATAAAATTTGATCTATTTATTATTTTCTAAGTCTAATAATGTACAAAGTCTCATTTAAAATAAAAAGGAGCTGAATAATCAGCTCCTTTTTTGTACTAAATCGACGTATTAAGTCAATTGAGCAGCTTGGATTTTCTTAGTATCAACTTGATCAGCTTCTTTAGTATATTCGCTCATCTTGTCGAAGTTTAAGTATTTGTAGATGTCAGCAGAAGCGCTGTCGATTTGCGACGCGTACTGTTGATATTCTTCTGGGCTTGGTAATTTACCAAGAACCGCAGCTACAGATGCAAGCTCAGCAGACGCTAAGTAAACGTTTGCGCCTTGACCTAAACGGTTCGGGAAGTTACGAGTAGAAGTCGATACACAAGTTGTGTTCGGCGCTACACGTGCTTGGTTACCCATACATAATGAACAGCCCGGCATCTCTGTACGTGCACCAGCACGGCCATAAATGTTATACAAGCCTTCTTCCATTAATTGGTGCTCGTCCATACGAGTTGGTGGAGCCAACCATAAACGAGTAGACAATGAACCACCAGGTACTTTGTCAAGTAACTGACCAGCTGCACGGAAGTGACCGATGTTAGTCATACAAGAACCGATGAATACTTCATCAATCTTATCGCCTTGAACGTCAGAAAGAAGTTTCGCGTCATCTGGATCGTTCGGGCAGCAAAGAATTGGTTCTTTGATGTCAGCTAGATCGATTTCGTAAACTTTTAAGTATTCAGCATCAGCATCAGCTTTTAACAAGCTTGGGTTATCTAACCACTTCTGCATGTTTTCAGCACGACGCGCAAGTGTACGTGCATCGCCATAACCTTCTGCGATCATCCACTTCAACATCGTGATGTTAGAACGTAGGTATTCAGCAACTTTCTCTTCAGAAAGTGTGATTGAACAGCCAGCAGCAGAACGTTCAGCTGACGCATCAGAAAGTTCGAATGCTTGCTCAACAGTCAAGTCATTTTCCATTTCTGATAAATCGATCTCAAGGATACGACCAGAGAAGATATTTTTCTTACCTTTCTTCTCTACAGTTAAATCACCCGCTTGAATTGCGTAGTAAGGAATTGCATGTACAAGGTCACGTAAAGTGATACCAGGTTGCATTTTACCTTTAAACTTAACAAGTACAGATTCAGGCATATCAAGTGGCATAACACCAGTTGCTGCTGCGAACGCAACAAGACCAGAACCCGCTGGGAATGAAATACCGATTGGGAAACGAGTATGTGAGTCACCACCAGTACCTACTGTATCTGGAAGTAACATACGGTTTAACCAAGAGTGGATAATACCGTCACCTGGACGTAAAGATACACCACCACGGTTCATGATGAAGTCAGGTAATGTATGGTGAGTTGTTACGTCAACTGGTTTTGGATACGCAGCAGTGTGACAGAAAGACTGCATCACTAAGTCAGATGAGAAGCCCAAGCATGCTAAGTCTTTTAACTCGTCACGAGTCATTGGACCTGTTGTATCTTGAGAACCAACTGTAGTCATTTTAGGTTCACAGTAAGTTCCTGGACGGATACCTTGACCTTCTGGTAAACCACATGCGCGGCCAACCATTTTTTGAGCTTGTGTGAAGCCTTTGCCAGTGTCAGCAGGTTGTACTGGAGTACGGAATAATGTAGAAGGTGCAAGACCTAATTCTTCACGTGCTTTAGCAGTTAAACCACGACCAATGATCAAGTTAATACGACCACCAGCACGTACTTCGTCTAAAAGTACTGGAGTTTTAAGATCTGCTTCAGAGATTTGCACGCCATCTTTAAAAGCAGTTACTTTTGCAGCAGCATGGTCAATTTTCAATACTACTTCGTCGCCCATGTTCATATTAGCAACGTCGATTTCTACAGGTAATGCACCTGCATCTTCCATAGTATTGAAGAAAATTGGAGCGATCTTAGAACCTAAGCACACACCACCGTCTTTTTTGTTTGGAATGTGTGGAAGTTCATCACCAAAGAACCAAAGAACAGAGTTAGTTGCAGACTTACGGCTTGAACCTGTACCAACAACGTCACCAACGTAAGCAACTTGATTGCCTTTAGCGATAAGTTCTTTAATTTGGCTTAATGGACCAACTTCACCTGGTTTTTCAGGGTTGATACCATCACGCTCGTTTTTCAACATTGCATTTGCGTGTAATGGAATGTCTGGACGGCTCCAAGCATCTTGAGCTGGAGACAAGTCATCAGTATTTGTTTCACCAGTTACTTTGAACACAGTGATTTTGATTTCTTCTGGAACGTCAGGACGGCTAGTGAACCATTCTGCTTCAGCCCAAGATTGTAAAACAGCTTTAGCAGCTGCATTACCAGCTTTTGCTTTATCTGCTACATCATGGAATGCATCAAATACAAGAAGAGTTTTCTTTAATGCTTCAGCAGCTAAGCCTGCAAGTTCGGCATTGTCAAGAAGTTCAACAAGTGGTGCTACGTTATAACCACCTAGCATAGTGCCAAGTAAGTAAACTGCACGTTCTTTAGAAACGAGTGGTGAAGTTGCTTCGCCTTTTGCAATCGCTGCCAAGAATGCTGCCTTTACGTAAGCTGCTTGGTCAACACCTGCAGGAACACGGTTTTCAAGCAAATCTACCAAGAACGCTTCTTCGCCTGCTGGTGGATTTTTTAATAGTTCAACAAGCTGAGCTGTTTGAGCGTCATCAAGTGGCTTCGGTGGGACTCCGAGTGCGGCACGTTCTTCAACGTGTTGGCGGTAAGCTTCTAGCACGGTGTTCATTCCTCTTTTTTTTGAAAAATTACTTGCAAATTCCAGCTTTCTTAAAAGCTTCACAAGTAATATGGACTACAAAAGTTTACTAGAGTTCAAGGTAAAAGTTAATGAGCGCGGGGTGTTTCTCCGTGATGCCCATTATTTTGTATCTAAATACCTGTGTCTAAATAATGAGCATATTAGGCGGATTTGAGCTATTTTTAAGCAAAAAGAGCTTTAGCCGGATGAAAATTCAATAACCTCATCCACAATTAGAATGATTTATATTTTGGCATTTTGTCATGAGGTGTTGCCAAACATTCATCCATCATTTGCTTTCTAACTTTTTCTTGGATTGCTTGAGGATCTTTTGTCAGTTCTTCTTTTGGAATTGCATAAACTTTTTCAATAATATTAAGAATGAATTTTTTAGTTATCTCATCTTCAATCTTATTTGCATGCTCAACTGCCTGAGTTTTTTCAATTGCTTGCTGACGATCAAAAACAATACTTCTTGCAGCATTTCCTACGCTAGTACAAAAGCCATGCCACTGCTCTTCTGGTGTTAATGGTTTCTTTTCCGAACAACCAACAAAGAGCAAACTCATTGCAATCAATAAAATCTTTTTCATCATTTCACTACACTAATTATTGCTGCCCATATCATACGGAAAATCATCGTTTTTGCCAAAACTGCTATAAAAAACCGAGATAACAAAATCTCGGTCTTTTGTATTAAGTACTAGAAAGGTCAGTTTCATGTTTTGGATTAATTAAAGAATTTAATATCCGTAGGTGTTGATATTTTTGCTGCATCGCCAGCTGGTTTTAAGGTGCCATTTTTTGCATCAAAACGGAATAAACTAATATTGTTACTATAAACATTGGTTACATATAGATACTTACCAGATGCATCAAATGAGAATGCACGAGGTTCAATACCATTCGCTTTATAAACAACTGGCTTAGCTAGCAATCCATTCTGTTGGATTTTAAATACTAAAAGTTTGTTGTCTGCACCTCGATTGGCAGCAATCACATATTTACCATTTGGGCTAAGGATAATTCCACTCGCACTCTTAAATTCAGGTGTTTTGTCCTCGTGGATTAGTTTTAGCTCGGCCACTTTTTTCAAATGACCATCTTGCACGTTAAATGTCACAATTTCACTTCGCATTTCTGCGGTAACATATGCATGTTTGCCATTGGGTGAAAAGACCATATGACGCGGGCCAGAACCATGTGTAAAAGTTACATCGCGGTTGGTATCCGCTTCAAGTGGCTGAGCCTTGTTCGGGTTATAACGAAATGCATAGACTTTGTCATTTCCAAGATCACTAGCATATAAATACTTACCATCCGGACTAAAAGTTGTGGAATGAGCATGTCCACTTTCTTGGCGGCCTTTGACGTGGCCAGAACCTTCCTCAAAAACAATATTTTGTACTTTTTCACCCAAATGGCCATTTGGTAAAATTGGCAAAACAGCCACACCACCACGGCCTTTATCGAACGCTGAATAGTTCGACACAAACAGGAACTTACCATCTAAACTAATTGTTGCATGTGTTGGATGTCCACCATGACTATCCACTGTGTTCAACACTTCCACCTTTCCATTTTGAATAGATAATGCGGTCACCGCACCTTCGTTTTCTTCATTAGTGGTATATGCAAAACGGCCATCTTTCGATTTCACAATCCAAGAAGGACTTTTCATTTTCAACACTTTAACGGGAGTTAAAGTTCCATCCTTATTCACGTGAAGCTGGTATAAGCCTTCACTGGCTTGTTTTGGTTTTTGCGCAAGCGGTGCATTAGGAATTGATGTCCATGTACCTACTAAAGCAATTTGTTGTTGTGCAGCATTTACGGTGGAGCACCATCCAAATGACAAAAGCGTCAATGACAATGTTGCTGTTAATTTTTGAATTAGGCCACGATATTTAACGTTGATATCGTTTTCCTTGCCATTTTTAATTTCAACATAAGTATCTATATTCACTACTATATCCTTGAAAAAACCCACCTTATTTGCATTTATCAACAAGGTATATCAATCTAATTTCATTTAATGTTTCTGAAAACTAATTTATAAAACAGCAATTTTCAAGTGAATTTTCTTTAATCAATACCTATCCAAGGCTTCTTTACTCTTAAGAGAAGCGATACTTTAAATCATAAATACTAAACTTTTTTAAATGTTATTAAATTAAAAGCCCACAATAGTGAGCTTTTAATTCATTCATTATTGGTTTCAATCAACTAAAAGCGCCAATTGTAGAATAAGTCGATCGCTCTTTCTAAAGACTGACTTGCTTCTAAGTATAAACGTCGATTCATTTGATAACGTAAAGTAAGTTTATTTACAGGAGTAAACACCCCAACACCATAGCGAATAAACAGATCTGGTGTGATATAACCCGTTAAACTCACTTGCGTATCATCACCTGTACCTTGTGCATCTAAAGCTAGGCCGCTCAAACCAAACGTACGTCCAATCTGGTTAGTTAAAGCACGTGTACCACCCAAGCCCATACTAATACCTGCAGCTGCAATGGTGTTGTTTACATCAGATTTAAAACCTTCTGCATTACTCAAGCCACTCGAACCTTCATTAATACGACCAGTCACAAGCGCATTCAATGCTTCTTGCTCAGATAAGCCTGCATCGTTATAGACCTGAATGTTTGGTGATGTCGCAGTACCTGTAACACGTACGCCAACCATGCTTCCCTGAACATTTTTGTTCGCATCGATATCTAAAGTCGGGTTAGCCAATGGTCCATTAAAACGGGCAATTGCTCGGTTCAAGTCTAGACTTTGTCCATAAGCTTCAATTTTCACTTTTTGGCTGACACCAATCGCCCCATTAGCTCTCATTGCAGTTTCATAACCACGTTGGCTTAAGTTTAGACGACCAACTAATGGAATATTACTGTTAAAGCCTTGGAAGATAACTTGTTTTCCAATATTAACAGAAATATCAGCTCGAATATCCCAAGGTTTAGCGGCCCGTAAAATTGCAAGTGGGTCTTGACCTTGGCGCACGATGCGAACATCTGATGAAGTATTAATAATTGGAGCAGTCGTTTCTGGCATTGAAATACGTGCACGAGGAACATCTACAGATCCTTTTAAACTTAACCGCTTATCAAAAGGATACATATCAAGTGTCAGATTCGGGTTGGCAATTGCGGTAATTAATGGCGCTTGACGTACCAGTAAATTATCACCTTTCAGATTTAATTGAAGACGTGGCGCATCTTTCCACTCAAAACTACCTTTAAGCAAGCCTACACCTTGCCCACTATTAAATGCTCCATCAATTGTTGCCATATCCTGACGAATTGATGAATATACCTGCACATTGGTTAGATTTACTGGCAAAGAAATCATGCTAATCGCACCATTTTTCAGACGCATTTCACCAGTAAACTGAGGTTGAGTTAATGTACCGTTGACTTTACCAGCCAAGGCTAACGTTCCACTCATTGAGCGAACATCTTGAATAAATGGTTTCAAGACTTTTAATTGAACATCATTAAAGGCCACTTCACCATGCATTGGCATTGAAGACTGGAATGGGTTGATAATAACGTTCGCGTAACCCGTACCAATATCTGGTGTTTTCACATCAACTCGGAATAACAGTCCCTCTGATACACTTTTTGCAATCACGCCTAACTCATCATAAGCCAGAGTAGTCGCAGGGTCTTGCGGATCTTCAGCAGCTAAACCGATTTCACCTTTACGCGTAATTAAACGTGCATCAAGTTTTGGATTACCACCATTTACCCACGATGCCTTGGCGTAACCATTTAATTGTCCGGTCATCGCTAAGCCTTCTGGCATAAATGCTGCGAAGTCACTTAAATCCATGTTCTGAGTTACAAAAGAAACATTACCTCGTGCTTTACTCACTCGTACCGGCTGATCAAAACATAGTTGACTATTGGTACTTTGCCAGCAATGTTGACCCACATATAGCTCAGATTTCGCTGAAGAAAAAATTACTGGAGCATTTTGATTTTGTGCCAGACGAATTCGTCGTGAATCAAAACTTCCTTTTTGGATTTGACCTAACCAATCATTCTTTTGATTAAATCCACCTGCCAACTGAACATAGAACTTGGAAACACTATTATTGCCAAGTACTTTCAATAAATGTGCTTTTCTTGTTCCTGTCAAATTCACTTCAGCAGACTGGATTTCTCTATTTCCGCTACGCAGATTATTTAATTTTGCGGTTAATTGAGTCGGTGTTGTTTCCGATGTTGGAAGCTCACCCTGAATACTCAATCTCTTCACACTTACAAGTGTATTAAAAGCAAAATTATCTACGGCAATATTGGCTGTTGCTTTTAAACGTGGTTGTGATTGAACATTCAAATCACCATAAGCTCGTCCGCGCAGTCCTGGATATAACTCGTAGAGTGCTGGCGCATTCAGCTTAATTTTTAGATTTTGTGCATTGCCAGTAGCTTGTAACTGGTTCTGTCCATACACTAAAAATAAGTTATTCGCTTCAAATTGCTGAGGTAAAAAGCCATTTTGATTGGAATCCATCAATAGAGATAGATTACCCTTACCCCGAACAGGTTTATTATTTAAAAAGCCTGCAAGATTCAATTGCTGAATATTAATTCGCTTCAAGTGATCAGACCAAACCCCTTGAGTTTTCAGGTTTCCTGAAATTTCACCTTTAACAGTTGAGGCAAAATATTGAGGCTTAAAGCGTACTAATGAACTATTAATATCCCATGCAATGCGGTCTTTTAAATTGACAGAACCAGTAGCATAGATTTTTCCAGCCACCCCATCATGTTGTAACTGGCTAATTCGAATAAAATCTGGCGTGCCCGCTATAGAAAACTTCAACAAACCATTTGCCTGTTTTAAGGCTTTTAAAGACCCGTCATAATTAACCGCAAAGCCTTTAAAGCCGCCACCAGCTTTAACATCATGAAATAATAATGCTGCTGTACTTTTTCCACCTAAACTTACAGTTTCTTGACCTGCTTGAGCTAATCGACCAGTTAAATCAATTTTCTCAAACTGAATAATTTGCTGGTTTGGTTTAGCGAAACCATTTGCCTTAATCGAACCGTTTAATAAATTGACCGGCGCTGCTGCATGAATACTTTGCGGATTAAAATCTTTTGCATTTAATAAAGCATTCCAAGCCAGCTGACGTTTTTCAGTAGGTAATAAAACTTTAGCCTGACCTGTTAAGCTACCTTTTTCAGCAGCAAAACTAAAATTAGGCACATTTAAGATATTATCTTTAACATTCAGGTTGGCTAGATATTGTCCTGCTGGCAATAAAGTTTTTTCATGCTGATATACTTTTGTAGCAACCTTAATATCTTGTTGACCGTCACGTAATGTTAAATCGACTTGACCATTATCACTACTTAACCATCCAATATAAGGCATTGCACGGTCTATATTCGCCCACGCCACATTCATGAGCATTGGTTGAGGTTTATTATTTTTTTCAGGCGCCTGATTAAGCTTGAGTTTCCAAGACTCATAACGGTCAAAATCAACGTTAGCAAATACTTCTGTGCCTTTTTCCAAAGAACCAGTTGAAGCAATAGCAGCATCTAAACTTGGCGGTAAGAAGTCTTGAACCACCTGAGGAATCGCTTTGTCTTTAGGATTAATGCGATCTAAACGACCTTTGATGTCCCAAGTCACATGATCTTTCCAATTCACCAGACCTTTCAGATTAACGGCACCTTTCATAACTTGGCCATTAAAATCGGTAATATTAAGCTGATGAACTAAATCAGTATTCATTAAAGCGTTGTACTGACCTTCAGGTAAATTCTCACCCTTTAAATCTGTATCAAGTGCCAAATTAAGCTGTTTAATATCACCTTGAAACTTAATCACACCATTTTTTGCAAATAGTTTTTGTTCTTGTAGCAAAGGTAAATGATAGTTTTTTAATAATAGTTCACCTTGCATTGGAACTTCATCGCGAACCGGATGCAATATTACCCAACCTGTTAATAGATCGGGAGTGGTTGTTGCAACCCCAGCTTTTATAGTATCTAAACTTCCCCGAGCAGCCACTTTAATATTTTGAATATTTAGACTTTTTAAAGATGGGATTCTTAAATCTGCTGTGGCATCTAATGGATATTTACCACTGAAATCCATTTTACCTGTTGCGTTATGGACTGAAAGATAGCCCATATCCATACTAGATTTTTCAAATTCCAGTTTGGTCTCTGACCAAAGTGCATCCTGCAAATGAACGTCATGAAAACTTACATCTGAGGTTGCCAACTTAATTTCTAAATGATCAACATCACCTTCATCTACGCGTAAAACAAAGGGTAACTTGATTGGTTTAAATTCAAACGGTTTACCAGAAGGCGGAGTTTTATTAATAATACGTAAGTTGCGTACATCTGCATGGCTTAAATGCACTTCTTTTTCTAATAATAAAGAACGCCATCCTAAGCCTACATCAGCTCGATCTAATGAAACATCAACGTCTTTTAATTGCACCAACACATTTTTGAGAATAATGCCTCGCAATAAGTTGCCGCCTTCGTATTCATATTTAATTATTTTCTGAGCTTCTAAAACCCGATCTAATAAAAAACGGCTTCCGCGATCCGTTGACATCATGATGACTAACGAAGAAGCCAATAATAACAATATGATCAATATCGTCAGCAAGAAGCTACGCAAAATGCGACGCTTCTTCTTAGGAGAGCTTGGTGCCGAAGTGGGCTGCTGTTCTACTTCCGCCATAAAATAAACCTAATAAAATTTTATTTTTAAAGTTGTGGGCCTATAAAGAAATGTAAACGAATCGGATGGTTCTCATCTGAAATACCCGAAGCGACATCTAAACGGATTGGCCCAATTGGAGACTTCCAGCGAATTCCGACCCCAACACTATAAGCTGCTGGATTACTGAAATCTTTATCGTAAGCATTACCAAAGTCAGAGAAAACAGCTGCTCGCCATCCATCTTTGAACTGATAGTTATATTCTAAAGAACCTACAGCTAAAGCTTGGCCCCCAATTTTATATCCATCTACTTCTGGAGAAAGACTTTTATAGTCAAATCCACGAATCGTTTGGTCACCACCCGTAAAGAATCTAAGATTGTATGGAACTTTGTCAAAGTCATCTGTAAAAATATAACTAAGGTCAGATCTTCCAACAAATTGGTGATCATCATTTTTACCTAGAGAATAAATAAATCTCCAGCCTGCACTCGCAATCGCCATATTGGCATCAGACAGTAAACTCTCACTGCCTAATTCTAATTTATAAGTTTGTTTAAAAGCTTTTGTTGGGTTTAAACGTGTATTACTTGAGGTTTTAGATGTTTCATAACTAAACAATAATGCTTCTTGCTCAGATGCAGCTGTTTTAAAAGCATCTGGTAATTCAGAAATATCAACATTACCTTTTTGGGTCAAACGATCTAAACGATAACGAACACCAATAGTATGCTGCCAATTTCCTAATGGACGTTTGATTACGCGCTCCCCACCCACAACAGCAGATTCGGTTAACAGGCTTACATCTGGACCGATATCATCCCGTGTTTCACGCTCATAACCGCCGACGATATTAAAATAGTCATTTAACGGATGTTTATAGGGAATACTATATCGACCATCAATCGATTGGCGAATTTCAGAAACTTCCAAGTTGGCATCAAATGAATGACCATATTTATTTACGATAGAACGGCGATATTGACTACGTAAACGTGCACCCGTATCGGTTCCATAACCAATACCAGTTTCCAAACTATTTAGCTTGTCAGCATTTAAAGTCACAATAACTGGAATTCTTTTTGTTTCACGTGCTTGAGCTTGTAAATGATCCTGTTCAGTTTCCTGTTCATCATGCTGAGCTGCGGCGCTTTGCAACATCGCAGTTTGAGGCTCTGCCTGTTTTGCATTTTGTGTTCCGGCAAACTGTTTTTCATCGACTACGTTTTGCGTAACTTCTTTATTGGATGTCGCTAATTGACGTGCTTTCGCAAGTTGTCGTTGTTCTGGTGAAAGTAAATTAGACTCATCAACATCAATATTTTGTTCATCCACCAAAGCTTGTAAATCTGGTGGTAGCTCAAGTGGCTTTTCAATTGGG
Organism: Acinetobacter sp. 22512; assembly: GCF_052044755.1. Classification (NCBI taxonomy): domain Bacteria; kingdom Pseudomonadati; phylum Pseudomonadota; class Gammaproteobacteria; order Moraxellales; family Moraxellaceae; genus Acinetobacter; species Acinetobacter sp. 22512. The sequence goes on from NZ_JBQENP010000001.1 coordinate 378,303, forward strand.
TCTGGTTTAATACTATCAACCAAGGTGTAATTGAAATAACGTGAGTTGGTTAGGTTATTTGCGAGCACATTTACACGCCAGAAGGCATAGTCATCACCCTCTTTCCAAGGCGCCATACTTTCTAAGATATTTTGGTTTAATGGCAAAGGTTTCGAAGGATCACTCATACGAAACTCGACCTTGTCTAATTTATAGCGCTCACCAGTCTCGTAGCGTAAATTGATATCGGCCTTATTTTCTGGCTGACTTACTTTTACATCATGCAATCGCCAATAAGCATCAAAATAACCATTATTAGATGCGGCATCAACAATACGGCTTTTAGTGGTTTCATATAAACCGTGGTTAAAGATATCACCCACATCTTGATCGGGAACTAAACGAATAACCTGAAATTGCGGCTGCTTTTCGCCTGGACCGGTAAACTCAATATTTTGCTCATTAATTCGTACTGGTTCATTTGGTGTCACTCTGACACGAACACGACTCGGACTTAATTTTTCAAATCGGAACTCAGCATTATAGTAGCCAACAGCTTGAGCAGCCTGATTACTTAATGTTCTAAGCTGAGGTAAAGCAGCATTGAAGTCTTCAAATGACTCTTGGGTAAATGTTGAAAGCTTACCTTTAATATTTTTAGCCAACACATCTGAAGCACCTTCTACCTCTGCGCTAATACGCGGTACTTGTTCCATCGGAATTGCACGCGGCGGACGTACTTTATTTAAAATACGCTTAAAGAAACCAACTTGCTCAGGCGGTTCTTCGGCCTCTGGTGTCAATTCAGGCAGTGTTTTTCCAGTCTCATTGGCTTCAACTACAATCTTACTATCAGACTTAATCTCTTGCATAAGCTGATCAATATTTACAGGTGCCTGTTTAATTTCCTGTATTTCAGACTGCGTTGCATCACTTACAGTAACTTCAGGCTGCTTTTGAGTCCCATTTTGAAAGTTCTGCGTTTCATTTTTAGCTTCTTCGGCTACCCTATAAATTTCATTTGCCATGTTTTGATCAACAGGCAAGTCGGGTAAATCTTCAAGATTATCAAGAGTAATTGGCTTAAATTCATCAATTTGATTTGGAAATTGTTCTTGTTGTTGCAATATAGCCAAGCTATCTTGTTGCTGCTGAGCTTGGGTTACAAGTGTAGCGATATCTGTAACTGGAGCAGTATATTGCTCGTTAACCTGAGCTGATTGTTCAGTTGACTCATCAGATACTGTCTGGTTTAAAGTTGTTGATGAACTATTCTCAACAGAAGTTTGAGCAAAACTTGGCGTTACGCAAACGCTTAACAACAAGCTGCTACAAATAAGTTTAGGAATGCCCTGCATTTTTAAAATTAAATGCATAGAATGTGAGAGAGTTGACTGTTTAAACTTAATTTTAGAAGGCATAGAAAACTCTAGACTTATTTTTTAATAAAACGCACCAATGTGAGTGTAAAACTCACTCAAAACCATTGATTTTTCATTTAATCAAGCGTTAAAAATATCATACATGGTTTTCGATGCAAATTAACACTCGGTCACATTTTTTTATAAAACACAATGAAGTTTGCACATGATGAAACAAGATGAGCACCTGATGACCTCACGTCGGTTTGTACCGATGTTTTTTACCCAGTTTTTTGGCGCATTAAATGATAACGTTTTTAAGCAAGCTTTATTATTGGTGATTACTTATGGATGGATTCAGCAACAATCTGCTCCCGTAAGTACTCTTAATAATTTGGCAGCCCTCTTGTTTATTCTGCCATATTTCTTTTTTTCAGCCACAGCTGGACAAATCGCCGACAAATACGAACGATCTCAACTCGTCCGTGGTATTAAAATTTTAGAAATCATCATTATGCTCATCGGTACTGCAGGTTTCCTGTTAGGAAACTTATGGCTACTTCTTTTTGCTTTATTTTTGATGGGTACACATTCGACGTTCTTCGGCCCGATTAAATACGCAATTTTGCCTGAAATTTTAAAACCGAACGAGTTAATGTCTGGTAATGCGCTGTTTCAATCCGGCACATCCATGGCGATCTTGTTCGGAATGATCTTAGGTGGTGCCGTAATTGCCTCATCAGATGGTAATTTATTGTGGATTAGTATCACCGTAGTGGCTATTGCTTGCATAGGCTATTTATTTAGTCGCTTCATTTTGCCGCAAAAAGTTGCTGAACCTGACTTAAAGATTGACTGGAATTTTATCCGTACAAGCTTTCAAACCATTAAATATGCTAAAAGCTTACCGTTAGTATTCACAATTTTGCTAGGCAACTCATGGTACTGGTTTTATGGCGCGACTTATTTAACGCAAATTCCGCAGCTTACCCAGCAAAACCTTCATGCATCAGAAAATGTCGTTAGCCTGTTACTGACTTTCTTTTCAGTCGGTATTGGTGTGGGTTCTCTTCTTTGTCGTAAAATTGGTGGTTCAGAAATTAATATTAAAATGGTGCCGATTGGTGCAATTGGCCTTACTGTTTTTGCGCTCTACCTTGCTGCCAGTTTAGCTTTTGTACCAGAAAGAACTGGGGCATTACTTACCTTAAAAGATGTTTTTACCCAAGGCTGGGTTTACTATCATGTCATGATTGCTGTGACTTTATTGGGGATTAGTGGCGGTTTTTATATTGTTCCCCTATATGCCATGATGCAGGCTTATTCACCACGTTCACATCGTGCACGTGTTGTTGCAGCGAATAACATCCTAAATGCCGTTTTTATGGTTTCTTCTGCAATTTTTTCAATCTTAATCTTAAGTGTTTTAAAAATTGATATTAAAATACTATTTATTATTACAGCTGTACTTAGTGCAATCTTTAGTATCTGGCTTCTTGCTAGACTAAAACCAATGCTTGCCACAGCCCACCTTTCTTTAGAGGACTAATTTATGCGCCACTATACTGGAATTGATCAACTTATTAACTCATTTGATCAGGCATTGCGTAGTCTTGTTCCGGGTGCAACAGCAGCACAGCGTCAAAATCCAGCTGAAACAGTAGAAACAAAACTTGGTGTAGAAGATGCTCGCCATGTCGCAGGTTTAATGCGTGTTAACCACAGTGGTGAAGTATGTGCTCAAGCACTTTACCATGGGCAAGCATTAACGGCGAAATTGCCAAATGTACGCCAAGAAATGCAACAAGCAGCGATTGAAGAACAAGATCATTTAGCTTGGTGTGAAGATCGTTTAAAAGAATTAAACAGTCATACAAGTTTGTTAAATCCAATCTGGTACGGATTGTCATATGGCATGGGTGCCCTTGCCGGTATTGCTGGTGACAAATATAGCTTAGGTTTTGTTGCTGAAACTGAGCGTCAGGTTAGTCTGCATTTACAAGATCACTTAAACCAGTTACCTGCTCAAGATGAACGCTCTCGTAAAATTTTAGAGCAAATGAATGAAGATGAATTGCATCACCGTCATACTGCACTTGAAGCAGGCGGTGTTGAATTACCATATGCAGTAAAAATCACAATGACTGCTATTTCAAAGTTAATGACAAAAACCAGTTATTATCTTTAAAAACCAAAGGATTGATCTCATTCAGATCAATCCTTTTTTAAAATATTTATTTTAAGCCGTGATCATATTTGAAACGTTCGATATCTCGAATTGAGTTCCAATAGTTTCTGTTAATACGGTCACGATCAATTTGTAATTCTCTTAAAAGCTTACGATAACGTTCACGCTCTTCTGGCTTTAATTTTTCGTTGTAAGCATTATCAGAATATTGCTTAAACTTTTCGTCATAACGCTCATATTCATTTTTTGCGTTGTAGTAATCGGAAGCTGCTCGATAATAAGGTATTAAACGATTACGCTGCTCGATTGGGCATACATTAATATTGCCGTTACCCTCTAAAGCGTTATAAAAAATATTTGATGGCTGGCAATAATACCCTAAGCCCTCTTTATATCCACGTTCATATGACTTTTGATCTGGAACAATATTGGCTTTTCCACACGCTTTATAATATTGATCTAAACGTGGCGAAGATCCCTTTGAACCATCTTTCTCACCCACTAATGACCAATTCGCAGTCTTACATTCTTCTACGCTCATTGCAGCACAACCTGAAAGGCTGATTGCTAAAATGGCTAACCCGATATTTTTCATATTAAGAAAACTCAAAAATAAAATTAAAAAACGCAAAAAATAAAATTCCAGTACATGTGCTATATAAGCCTTGCTCAATTCAAGATTTATAAATAAATGTTTAACTGGATAAGCATTTAAGTTTAAAGCAGTTTGACCATCTCACCAAATGAGAAGCTTAAATTTTAGCTTTGTTTAACTTAAAAAAGAGAAATCCGTAGAATTTTATAATACGCCAACTGATCTTATACGCTAATTTTACTTTAAAAATTGATTGCAAAAATTAGATTCAAAACATTGATTATTAATAAATAAAAGCAACAAACCCCATAGAAAAACCTTTCATTATTTTACTCTTTTTTTACGAGATTAACTTCAAAGGCTAAGTTAGGATTTTAGCTAAATAACCACCAAGGTTTTTTATAATGAGTACGCTTATTTATCCAAACTTAAACTTACAAAATCCTCTTTTTAAGGCATTTAAAATATCAGATGATTTTATTCCTCCAACACAAACCGACATTTTCAACTCAGAGCTTTTTTTGAAAGAAGTTGATGAATATTTAAGTTTATATCCCCACACTCAGCACATTGATATTTGTCTGCATGACTTAAACGGGCATATTCGTGGCAAACGAATTGAAGTTAAGAGTCTGAAAAATCTATCTAATGGCTGTTATTTTCCTCTTTCTGTTTATGCCATGAGCCTTGATGGAAAAGTGATTGAAGAAACAGGCTTGGGAAAATATATTGGTGAACCAGATAGACTTTGCCTACCCATTTTAGGCAGCTTGCAACCAAGTGCCTTATCCCCAGAATTAAATGCTCAGCTTTACCTATCAATGCAAGAAGAAGATGGTTCAGACTGTCGCTATGAACCACGTAATATATTAAAAAAATTATTAAATCAGTTACATGCTAATAATTATTTTCCTGTCATGGCTGCCGAGCTAGAGTTTTACCTTTTCTCACCTCAGCATCAATTCGAGACATGTTCAGAAAACCAATGTTTTGATATAGATGCGCCAAATAACTATCAACAAGTCCTAGATGAAGTTGAAAAAGCAGCCTTACTACAATCAATTGAAATTACCGCAATTGTTGCGGAATCATCCCCTGGACAATACGAATTAAATCTTCAACACAGCCATGACATTTTAAAACTCTGCGATCAAATTAATGCTTTAAAAAGAATTGTAAAGCAAGTCGCAAGAAAACATGACTTAACTGCTTGTTTCATGGCGAAACCAAACTTAGCAAAGGCTGGTAGTGGCATGCATTTTCATATGAGCATACTTAATCAATACCATGAAAATATATTTAGCTCAGAAGTAGAAAAAAATGAGCTTTCAGCCAAATTATTGAGCGCGATTAGTGGCCTAATTGAGTTAATGCCTGCATCTATGGCGATTTTAGCGCCTAATATTAATTCTTATAGACGTTTTAAAATTGGTCATCATGTGCCATTAGAAGCCAATTGGGATACCAATAACCGAAATGTCGCAATACGAATTCCATGCTCAGATTTACAAAATCAACGCTTAGAATATCGTGTTGCTGGAGCTGACTGTAACCCTTATCTTGTTACAGCGACTATTTTAGCTGGTGTGTCTTATGGCTTATCTCATAAATTGCCGCTCCCAAAACCAGCACATCTTTTAAAATTTCCAGACGAACACATTTTACTAGCAAATAACCAACCGGAAGCCTTAAAAATATTTAAAGGAAGTCTTATTTTAAAAGGATATTTAGGAGCAGACTTTGTAGAGCATTGGTTCACAGTTAAACATGCTGAATATCAAAATATTTATAGTCAAATGACCGAAGCAGAACAACATTGGGATATATAAATAAAAAAAGCAAAAAAACTATAAACCACTTTGCAAACCCTTAGGGAGAAATACCCTAAGGTTTTTTTATATCTAATTAATGATTTTTCTGTTTAGCTAAAAAACGTAACCCAACACCTGGTTCAGTAGCAATATAACGTGGCTGAATCGCGTTATCCCCCAGTTTACTGCGTAACTTACCCACTAAAATACGTAAATAGTGCGTATCTTCCTGATGGGTGGGTCCCCATAGCTCTTTTAAGAGCTGAGGCTGTGTTAAAAGCTGCCCTTGATAGCGCATTAATAGTGTCAAAAGTTGAAACTCTTTTCGAGTTAAAGTAATTGGTTGTTGCTCGATCCAAACTAAACGTTGCATGACATCAACCTTGAGATAGCCATCGTCATACACATGAGCTTCTTGTTGAATCGGTTGATTTCTTAAAATGACACGTATGCGCGCCAAAAGCTCTTGCACACTAAAAGGCTTGGTCATGTAGTCATTTGCCCCTGCGTCTAGCAAGGCAACTTTTTCATATTCATCAGCGCGTACAGATAACACAATAACGGGAACATTCGACCAGCTACGTAATTCTTGGAGGACTTCTTTCCCATCTAAATCAGGTAAGCCTAAGTCTAAAATAACCAAATCAGCCCCTTGGGTTGCCAATGCCTCTAGGCCTTTGTAACCCGTTTCACAGAGCGTGGTTTTGTATTTTTGAGTTCTTAAAGCAATGTCTAAAAATTTACGGATTTGAGGCTCATCATCAATAATCACAATACGTGTTTCTACAGGTGAGGTTTCGGAACTTATCATGAATTTACAACTTATTCTTTTACTGGGTGAATGGGTAATCTGATTTGAATTAAAGTACCTTTATTTTGGCGCCCTGAAAATGCTTCTATTGTACCCATATGAGCACCAATAATCGCTTTTACGATTGTAAGCCCTAAACCAGTACCAAACTTTCCACGGTCTCCTCGTTCCATCGTGTAAAACATATCGAAAATACGATGTCTTTCGTCTTCAGGAATTCCCGTTCCTCTATCTTCAATTTCAATTTTTACTTCATCTTCTGACACAAGATGAGCACGAATCATGACTGGTTCATCTGGAGGTGAAAAGTTTGCGGCATTTTCTAAAACATTAAAAATAGCTTGTTCTACCAGTGCTGGGTGAACATATAAACTAATTTGTTGCTCAGATAACTGAACGACCACTTGTGTATCTGGTTTATAACGCTTTAAACGGCGGGTTGCCGAACCAATTAATTCATCTACCCCAATCCAGTCTCTTTTTAAAGTTAGACCTTCGTGACCTAAGCGTGTCATATCAAGTAAGTTTTGAATGTAACGGTCTAAACGCTCACCTTCTAAATGAATTGTTTCAAGCAGATCTTGTTGGTCTTGTTCTGACATATCAGCTTTAAAATTAGCAAGCGTGTCTGCTGCGCCAATGATAGAAGCAAGTGGCGAACGTAAATCATGCGATACCGAAGATAATAAAGCAGAACGTAAGCGCTCTGTTTCACTGGTGACTTTTGCTTGTTCAAGCTCATTGACCAATTGGGTTCGAAGTACTGCCTGTGCAATGTACTCAATTACACTTTCAGTCAATTTTTTTTGCTCAAAATTTAAGGAAACCACTTCATCCTTAAAGTAAATTCCCACAATACCTAGGCTATTTTTTTGTTCTAAAAGAGGTAAAAACCACCAGTTTGACTGACTCAGAGTATCGGTAAAACGCCCACACGGCTGCTTGTGTTTCAAACACCATTCTGCGGCTACTTTTTCTTTATCATTTAGCTCAATATCAGATGAAATTACCTTATCTCGAATAGAAATCCACACTTTAGTTTGAAGTTGTGTTTCTAAAGTCATACGTCCTGTTTGCATGACTTCTTCAAGGTTTACTGCACTAGAAAGCTTACGCGCCAAGTCTTGCATTACCGTAGTGTAAGCATTCGCAGCTTTTAAAGACAAAACTTGCTGGCGTAACTGAGAAGCTAAACGGCCAGCAATTAAAGCTGCTGCAAAAAAAGCAACAACGGTGACTACCCCTTGGTGTGCTGAAATCTGAAAGGTATAACGCGGGGCAATAAAGAAAAAATTATAGGCTAAGAAACAAATAAGAGCAGCCACTACTGCAGCTAACATTCGGGTTTTCGTTGCAACAATTAAAACAGAAATAATAAAAATGACAGAGAAGTCTTCAATACCAAATAGAACTTCGGCGAAGTGAGCTAGAAAAATGCTACCGCACGTCACAGCTAAAACAAAAACACTTTCTTTTAATGATAAAAATGAAGGCTTTTTGAGCTGATTAATCTTTTTAGTACCCTGTTCTGGGTGCAAAATGGTTAAAGCAATTGAGTTTTCTTGATTTAATAATTGCTGAGCTAAATTTTTCTTAAATAACTTTAACCACCACGGTGAAATACTTTTACCAATGACAAGATTGGAAATACCTCGATCAACGGCGGCATCCATTAACACTGATGCAACTCGCGGCCCATATAAAACTTCAGTTCGACCACCTAGTTGTCGAGCCAACTCAAACGCACGGTCAATCTCGATGTATTCTTTTTTATAAGAACTCACTGAACTCTGCCCAAAGTCCAAACTTCTAGCAACATTTACTACAGTCCATGTAGCCCCATTACGTTCTGCTAAGCGGCAGCCTGCTCGCACTAAATATTCAGAAGAGCCTTGCCCATCTATCGCAATCATCAATTCATTTTGTAACGATATAGATTTCAAACCCTTTGAGGCATAACTCTCTTTTAAGTCTGAATCGACATGCTCAGCAACGCATTGCATTGCCAGTTCACGTAATGCCGTTAAATTTGAAATGCTAAAAAAGCCTTGTAATGCCAGATTTGCTTGCTCTGGCACATAGACTTTTCCTTGATGGAGCCTTTCAATAAGCTCACTGACGGGTAAATCTATTAAGCGAATGTCTCGAATACGATCAAATACCCGATCTGGTACTGTTTCATTTACTCGAATGCCTGTAATTTGATAGACCACATCATTTAGGCTTTCTAAATGTTGAATATTTATAGTGGTGAATACATCAATACCAGCGTCTAGCAACTCATTAACATCTTGCCACCGTCGTTCATGACGACTATTTGGGACGTTGCGATGAGCCAATTCATCAACCAAAATGATTTGCGGATGCCTAAGTAAAATAGCATCCAAGTCCATTTCTTCTAAAATATGCCCCTGATATTGCATTTCTTTTCTAGCAATCTGAGGCAACCCTTCCAAAATTTTTAGAGTTTCGATTCTTCCATGAGTTTCAACAATACCAACAACAACATCTGTGCCCTGTTGAAATAATTCTTTGGCGCGGGCAAGCATGGCATAAGTTTTTCCTACACCAGGTGCCGCACCAAGAAAGACCGTTAGTCGACCGGCTTGATATCTGTTGACATGATTTAATAAGGCCTCAGCCTGATTTTCGCGATTGCTTTGCACTTGATATCATCCGGTAAACTAACAACTTTATTTTTAAGTTAATGTGTAGATTGTAATTGATCTAAAGCAATATTGAGCTGTAATACATTAACACGAGCTTGCCCTAGTACACCAAACTGCTTCGGTTCAATATGCTTTTGCAAAAGCTCTTCCACAATCTTAGGGTCTAAATGACGAGCTTGAGCCACTCGAGCAACCTGTAACTGAGCAGATTCAGGACTAATATGCGGATCAATACCACTACCAGATTTAGTCACCAAATCACTTGGAATAGGTGTATTACCTGTGTGATCTTGTTTTTTCACAGCAAGAATCCGAGCATCAATTTGTTGCTGTAGTTCAGGATTAGTACGAGCTAAGTTTGTACCTGCCATCGCCATCGGGTCATAAGCGACTGCTGAAGGACGTGAATGAAAATAAGCCTCTCCAACAAATGGCTGAGCAACTAATTTTGACCCTAAAACTTTATGATCTATTTCAATCAAACTACCATTTGCTTGATTATTGAATAACACCTGTCCCGCACCTGTAGCGATAGCACTATAAGCAGCGCCACAGCCAACTAAGGTAAAAATTAATAATCCCAAAGATGCTCTTAAGGTCTGACCCAAATTTGCTTCTGAATTTTGTACATAAGTTTTCATTTCAAACTCCAGATTACAAACCACATAATTGAACAATCACTACATCAATCGCTTTGATGGCAAGGAATGGTAGAACTACACCGCCCACCCCATAAATCAACATATTTCGACGTAGTAACTGAGTTGCAGTTGAAGGTTTAAATTTCACGCCTCGGAGTGCGATTGGAATTAATAGCGGAATAATAATCGCGTTAAAAATTAATGCAGATAAAATCGCGCTGCTTGGACTTGCTAAGTGCATTACATTTAATACTTGCATTTGTGGAATCGCAGCAGCGAACAATGCAGGCAAGATGGCAAAGTATTTAGAGACGTCGTTTGCTAACGAAAATGTTGTTAAAGCACCACGGGTAATCAGCTGCTGTTTCCCAATCTCAACCACAGCAAGTAGTTTGGTTGGGTCAGAGTCTAAATCGACCATATTGCCAGCTTCTTTTGCAGCTTGTGTACCTGAGTTCATGGCTAAGCCAATATCGGCTTGAGCTAATGCTGGTGCATCGTTGGTTCCGTCACCGACCATCGCAACTAAACGGCCTTGTTGTTGTTCTGTGCGAATACAAGCCAATTTGTCTTCTGGTTTTGCTTCGGCAATATAATCATCTACACCAGCTTCAGCAGCAATGGCGGCCGCAGTTAATGGGTTATCACCTGTAACCATAACGGTTTTGATGCCCATTTCTCTTAAACGAGCAAAACGTTCTTTAATGCCGTGTTTAATTACATCAGAGAGTTCAATCACACCTAATACATGATGTTGATTTGCGACAACCAATGGTGTTGCCCCTTTTTTGGCAACTTGCTCAACACGTGCTTTTAACTCTAAATCTTGAGAATAATCTTCATCTACAAACTTCAAGATTGCATCTAAAGCACCTTTACGAATTTGGTCACCATTCGGTAAATTCACGCCAGAAATTCGGGTAGAAGCACTAAAAGAGATAAATTCAGCTTGCTCAGGTTCTTGCTGTTTTAAACCTTGTTCTTTTGCTAACTTAACAATCGATTTCCCTTCTGGTGTTGGGTCGGCAAGTGAACTTACCCAAGCAGCCACTCTTAACTCAGACTCAGTTACCGAAGTTAAAGGATAAAATGAGGTCGCTTGACGGTCACCATAGGTAATGGTTCCTGTTTTATCGAGTAAAAGCACATCAATGTCACCTGCAACTTCTACCGCTTTACCTGATTTCGCCAAAACATTGGCTTTGAGTGCACGGTTCATCCCCGCAATACCAATCGCAGGTAACAAACCACCAATGGTTGTAGGAATCAAGCAGACCAGTAACGCCACGAGCACAACTGGATCAAGCTCAATATGCAAATACTTGGCAATAAATGGCAAACTAATCACGACAATTAAAAACGTGATTGTCATCACCATTAATAAGAAGCCAAGCGCAATCTCATTCGGTGTTTTTTGACGATTTGAACCTTCGACCAAAGCAATCATGCGGTCCAAGAAACTTTGACCAGATTCAGCAGTCACTTGTACGATAATACGATCCGTAAGTACTTTAGTTCCGCCAATAACGCCTGAACGGTCAGTTCCAGCTTCACGTAGCACAGGTGCTGACTCACCTGTAACAGCCGATTCATTAATGGTCGCAAAGCCTTCTACAATCTCACCATCAGCTGGAACAAGTTCACCTGCATGAACTTCAATGAAATCATTTAAATGAAGTTCAGTCGCTGCAACTTGAGTCGCTTGACGGTCTGTCAAAGAGTTGAGTCTTCGAGCTGTTAAATTTTCTCTTGCTGCACGTAATGAAGATGCCTGTCCACGACCTCTGGCCTCTGCAACTGCTTCAGCATAGTTAGCAAATAAAATGGTAATAAACAGAATTGCTGTAACTGCGAAACCAAATAACAGCGTGGTGTAACCCAAGACTGTACTAATTGCAGCAACCACTGTTCCAAGCCATACAATTGCCATCACAGGGTTTTTAATTGCATGCTGCGGTAGCAGTTTCACAAATGCATTTTTCCAAACTTCAAAATTTGGCACTGCCATGGTTTGTTTATGGCTATTTACATGAGTTTGTGTATTCATTTTCACTCGCCTCCTTAGCCTTTAACCAACAAAAGTTGATCGGCAATAGGCCCAAGGACAAGAACTGGCATAAATTGTAATAAGGTAAGCAACACAACAATCGTAATCAGCGTTAAAGCAAAGGTTGGAGTTTCAACCTGAAGACTACCTGCTGTTTCGGGTGCTTTTCTTTTTGCTGCTAAATGTGTTGCAATCATTAATGGCAAAATTAAGGTTGGAAAACGTCCTAAAAGAAGAGCAATACTACAAGTGACATTCCACCATACAGTGTTGTCTCCAAGACCTTCAAAACCTGAACCATTGTTGGCAAATGCAGAGACATATTCATAGAACACTTGGCTAATACCATGTGGTCCCGGATTACTAATTCCAGATATGCCTGGAACGCTGAGGCTTAATGCGGTAAATGCAAGAATGACTAAAGGTTGAATCAAGATAATAATCGCGAGCAACTTAATTTCTGCCGCTTCAATCTTGCGCCCAAACAATTCAGGGGTACGACCTGTCATTAAACCTGCAATAAATACTGCGAGTAACAGATAAATCATAAACTGTTGCAGACCACAGCCCACACCACCCCAAATGGCATTAATCAGCATGTTAATGAGTTCGACTAAACCGGTAAGCGGTGCAGAAGAATCATGCATCATATTGACCGAGCCGTTATTTACCTGTGTAGTAAGCGCTGCCCAAACTGCTGATGCTGCTGGTCCAAATCGTTGTTCTTTACCTTCCATTACGGCAAATTGAGATGCTGTCGATGACATACTCTCAGACCAGACAGCCGCTGCACCTGAAATAATTGACATGAAAAGCATGCTGCCAAAGACAAAGTAAGCAAACTTTTTACGCTGAGTAAAATGCCCAACCATAAAAATGACTGTGATTGGAATAAGTAAGATCGCAATCATTTCTAGTAAATTAGAAAATGGTGTTGGATTTTCTAAAGGCACAGAACTATTTGGACCGTACCAACCACCACCGTTACTACCTAATTGCTTAATCGCCACCATTGGCGCAACTGGTCCTAAAGGAATTTTTTGAGTTTCAACACTATTGGCTTTATCAATAAGCTGTACTTCTGGCCCACCTTGGAAAGTTGCAGGCACACCTTGGCTGTTAAGCAACAATGACCAGACAAAACAGAGTGGAAGCAAAAAGCGAACTGTAGGACGAATTACATCTGCCCAATAGTTACCAATTAAAATTTGATCTGGCTGCTCGGCAACATCGGCCGCAATATGGCTTGGACGCTGATAAAAGAAAGCTCTTAATGTTGCAACCACCAAAGCCAGCCCCATCATTGGAGTAATGACTTGCAAGCCCACAATACCTGTCATTTGCGACAAATAAGATAATTGAGCCTGACCAGAATAATGCTGTTGGTTGGTGTTTGTTAAAAATGAAATAACAGTGTGTAGCGCTAAATCCCAACTCATATTTGGTGCATGGTTCGGGTTTAATGGTAACCATGCTTGCGTCATAAAAATAGCAAGAATAGCCACTGCAAGAAAAATACAGCTCACAACAAATGCTAGAGAATATTGTTTCCAATTCATTTGTTGTTGTGGAGATACACCTAATAAGCGGTATACAGGATTTTCAATCCAGCGAAATAATCCATCACCCCACATCGGCTGATTTGCCATCACTTTGGATAAATATTTACTGAGGCACCATGCTAGAAAAATAGCAATAAATAAAACAAGTATAAGTTCTAACATGGCTATTCTCCTCTATACCCCTTGGCTTGATTTGCCAGACTGGAAATAAGGAGAGATGAAGAAATATCATTTGTTTTAAGTCCGCATAAGACAATGCCAGACTGATGCAAGATGCGCATTTGAGAATTTATAAGCATCTTTATTGTCCTGAAATAACACTAATTTAGTGAATTTCAGTATCGATAAAATACCCGTAAATTCTCTATTGAGGAAGTCAAAGCCCGCGTAAAGTTTGCGTAAAATTTAGTTTGAAGGGTATTAAACTTTAAAATTAACGACTGGATAAATCATGCTATCAGCCTTTAAGGCTTCACAATGCCAAAGTTCATATAAAGGAATTTTTACATCGAGTGCCAAAGGTAGCTTTTTAGAATTAAATTGCATATGGTCCAGATCACTTCCCCATGCAATCAAATCTACATCTAAAGAAATATGATGCGACGGACGAACACGCCCCGAATCTGACTCAAGTTTCTTTAGAAAAGATTCAATTTGTTCACACGATAAAGTGCTTTTTAATAGACATGCCGAATTCCAATAATCATCTCCAATACCATCTCGGCATGGAATTTGATAAACAGATGAAAACTGCACTTTCCCCAATGTTGCCAATTGCGTATAAGCAAAAGTAAAGTGCTGATCTGCGTCTAAATTACTCGCTAGGGCGAGCGCAAAAATTGTTTCTGGTGCGTTCAAGACGAATTCCTACAGCATTTGCTTCTGCAATGATGGCTGGCTTACGGATGGTTATGGTAATTTTTTCAATTGATGGAAAGGTTTCAAACAAACATTGTAAAACCAGATGTGCTGCATGCTCGATTAATTCAGGTTTGGCTTGTTGAATGGTTTGAGCCGATAACTCACAAATCTGCGCATAGTTGAGAGTGTCCTCAAGCTTGTCAGACGCTGCAGCTCGGCTCAAATCATTATGGATGGTTAAATCCAACATTAAAGGTTGAATGATTTGTCTTTCCCAGTTGAAACAGCCAATGACTGTCTCAACTTTCAAGCCTTCAATAATAATGGCATCCATAAATTTAAACTGACCTTAGTGCTTTAATAACGAAGCAGGTTCCATATTTTGAACCATTTTCAAACGCTGGTCTGCATAAATATCAGTATATGGTGCGAGTACGCGCATAAAACGATCGAAATAAAGCATTTGCTTAAATAATAAAGCAAAATCACGTGGGAATTTAATCCCGTGGCGTTCGCCTACACCTACCATATCCATCATGATGTCATTTAAATCGGCTGGATTTGAAGACAAGATCTGTTGCGGATCGGCCATTAATACGCCATTAAACAAACGTTCTAGATCTTGAGCCAACACCTGAACGTCAATTTTGTTATGGGTCATACCCATTTTCAGCATATTTTCAGCCATTGCCTGATAATCAGTTTTTTGTAAGGCATCCATAAATGCAATACATGCAGTCCAAACTTCAGGTTTTAACTGGCCGACGATACCAAAATCAATAAAACCAATACGCCCATCTTCAAGCAACATTAGGTTCCCAGCATGTAAGTCAGCATGAAAACTCTTACACAGCATAAGACTACCGAACCATGTATTCATGGCAGTAATCAGTACTTGCGAAGGATCTTTAGCATATTGTTTTACAACACTAAAGTCTGTCAAAGACACACCATATAGACGTTGCATAGTTAAGACACGACGTGTAGAAAACTGATGATAAACTTTAGGCGCTGTCGCTGCTTTATTTTGTGAAATATTAAGATATTCCACAAAATCATCTAGGTTTTGTGCTTCTTCAATGAAATCGACTTCACGGACCATACGGCTTTTAATTTCATCTACAATTTCAGAAAGAGCTGCGAATTTGATCTTTGGTACAGCACGTTCGAGCAGCTTGGCAGCCCAATGTACTACACTTAAGTCTGTATATAAAATGGTTTCAACACCAGGCTTTTGTACTTTGATAACGACATCTTCACCTGTGGTCAGCTTAGCTGCATGAACCTGAGCAATTGATGCAGAAGCTAATGGCTTTTCATCGATATAGCTAAAAATCTGGCTTAAATCGCGCCCTTCAAACTCAGATGCAAGCACACCTTGAATATAACTAAATGGGAGTGTTGGTGTCTGGTCTAAACAACCTTGAAATTCTTCTACATATTCACGTGGGAAAAGCGATGGCGTACTCGCAATAAACTGACCAAGCTTAATATAAGTTGAACCAAGTGACTCAAAAGTCTCTCGCATGAGTTTGGCATTACTTGGTTTTTCAGTTGCGTATTTAATTCCAGCTTTGGCCGCAACCACTGCTGTTTCACCAATGCGGGCGACTGAACGCAGCCCATCAAACAAAATATTTTTTTTCATATTTCTTCAAAACCAAATCATTCAGGTTGAGTGTAGCAAATTTTGTTTAATTTACTGATTAGCTTGCCTGACAAAGTGGGCAATTTACATCTTTATCAAAACTAACAATACGTTGTGTCATATTTAAACCATCCCACAATAATAGTTTCTGCTTTAAAGGTGTACGATTTAAACCTAAATATAGCAAAGTGTGATGCGCTTGTAATGACGCTATCATTACAGGAGTAGTTGCCAGTACCCCTGACTCTGCACAGCGCAGCCCCTCATTGGCAGGTTGTTCTTTTGGGAAAAGGCATTCATAACAAGCTGAATCACCTTCAACCATAAACATTTGTGCCTGAAAACCAATTGCTGAAGCACTAATTAATGCGACCTGATGTTTCTTACAAGCTGCATTTACTAAATAGCGAGTTGTAAAATTATCACATCCATCTAAAACCACATCTTGGTGTTCAACAAGTCTATCAATATTATGTTCGTCTAAACGTTCGTTGTAGTATTCGACACAGATATAAGGGTTAATTTTCTGTAAACGTTTAGCCAAAATTTCTGCTTTGTAACGACCAATATCTTCATGACCAAATGCAATTTGACGCTGTAAATTACTTATTTCGATCATATCTGCATCAATCAGTGTAATTTTCCCAACCCCTGCTCGCGCTAGTAACTCCGCACTGCTACATCCTATTCCACCAGCACCTACAATCAGCACATTAGCAAGTTTGAGTTTTTCCTGAGCTTCAATATCCCATCCATCAAGTAAAATCTGACGGCTATAGAGATGCATTTCTTCATCACTTAACTCTACAAAATCGATATCTTGAAGCTCGGTCACACGTTAATCCTTTCACTTAGAAGCGAAATGATTTTATGATTAAGTTCGTTATTATGAAAGCTATAAAATAGAAACAACTTTTTTATTCTAATAAAGCTTATTTATCAACATTGCATCTATCAAGCTTTCTGCAACAATAGAAATATCTATTTTCTTTATTACTTAGGCTAAATATGACGCAATCATATATTGCACCTGTAGAGTTAGAAAAAGCTTATCGTTTATTAAATCATGGCCCAACTGTGCTTGTTTCTGCACAACATGGTGATGACCGCAATGTGATGGCTGCCGCTTGGGCATGTGCCTTAGAGTTCAAACCAGCTAAAGTGTCCGTAGTTCTCGACAAAAGCACTAAAACCCGACAACTCGTTGAGCAAAGTGGCTATTTCACACTACAAGTTCCCTGCTATGCACAGCTCGATCTGACTCATCAACTTGGAACCATTAATAAGTTGGATGATCCAGAAAAACTTGAGCATTGCGGTGTTGAGCTATTCTATCAAGAAGGCCTTACCAGCCCGCTTGTATCAGGTTGCATTGCATGGCTTGTCTGTAAACTTATTCCAGAACCACATAATCAGTCAGCTCATGATTTATTTATTGGTTCTGTTGTAGGTGCATGGGCAGATAGCCGCGTTTTTAGAGATGGGCACTGGCATTTTCAAGATGCGCCAAAAGAACTTCGCAGCCTGCACTATATTGCAGGCGGAACTTTTTATTTGATTGGTGAGGAAGTCAAAGCTCAAATTTAATCCTTAAAAAGTGAGTTTCATTTAATTGCAAAAAACCGCATAACAATTGCGGTTTTTTTGCAGTCAACAACATTTTTTAAAAATCTAATATTTAAACTTGAGCCACTTCACGCGCAATCACCAAACGTTGAATATCAGAAGCACCTTCATAAATCTGGCTTACACGAACATCACGATAAATTCTCTCTACAGGGAAATCACTCACATATCCATAACCACCATGAATTTGAATCGCATCCGAACACACCCGCTCAGCCATAGTAGATGCAAATAGCTTTGCCATTGAGGCTTCTTTTAAACAAGGTAGCTCCGCATCTTTTAAAGTTGCAGCATGTAAAACCAACTGATGTGCCGCTTCAATCTGGGTCGCCATATCGGCTAAACGGAAACCAACCGCCTGATGCTGAACTAATTCGACTCCAAAAGCTTTACGCTCATTTGCATATTGCACCGCTGCATCAAAAGCCGCTCTTGCCATACCTACCGATTGAGCTGCAATACCAATACGTCCAGCTGCCAAATTAGATAATGCAATTTTATAACCTTCACCCTCTTGCCCCACCAAATTTTCTAAAGGAATTCGGCAGTCCTCAAAAGTAATGGTCGCTGTATCTGAAGCATGTTGACCCATTTTGTCTTCAATACGAGTCACCAAGTAACCTTGTGTATTGGTGGGTACAAGAAAGCACGAAATACCTTTTTTACCAGCTTGTTTATCTGTGACCGCGAACACCAAAGCCACTTGGGCATTTTTACCACTGGTGATAAATTGTTTTACGCCATTAAGCACCCAATGGTCGCCATCTCGCTCGGCTTTACATAAAATCGCGCTCGCATCGGAACCGACATGTGGCTCAGTTAAACAAAAGCATCCTAGCCATTCGCCAGAGGCAAATTTTGGCAAATAGGTTTGTTTTTGCTGCTCTGAACCGTATGCCAGTGTAATACCGCAAATCAAAGAGTTTTGTACGCTTACAATTGTCGAAATAGCACCATCGCCTGCGGCAATTTCCTCAATTGCGAGTACCAAAGATACATAGTCCATTCCTGCACCGCCCCATTCATCGGGCACGGTCATCCCCATAGCGCCTAGTGCACCTAAATCTTTGAGTTCCTGAGCTGGAAATTCATGAGTTTTATCGCGATGTGCAGCAGTTGGCTTTAACTGATTTTGCGCATAGTTACGCATCATCTCCTGAACCATACTTTGTTCAGCATTTAAGATCATTTCAGCATCCTTATTTTTATTATTTTGCTGCCATACGAATTGCACCATCTAGACGGATGACTTCACCATTTAAGTAAGAGTTTTCAGCAATATGTGCCACCAAACGAGCAAACTCTTCTGGTTTTCCTAAACGAGATGGGTACGGCACCATTTGCCCCAAAGCATCTTGTACATTTTGTGGCATACCCTTAAGCATTGGGGTTTCCATAATTCCCGGTGCAATGGTCATAATACGAATAGCATGTCGCGCAAGCTCACGAGCAATCGGCAATGTCATCGCAACAATAGCGCCTTTTGATGCAGAATACGCAGCCTGACCAATTTGACCATCAAATGCGGCAACAGAAGCAGTGTTAACAATTACACCACGATCTTCTTCACCTTCTTCAACCGTGTTTTTACTCATTGCATCTGCTGCAAAACGCAGCATGTTAAATGTACCTGTAACATTAATATTTAAAGTCTTTGCAAATAATCCCAAGTCATGAATGCCCTCACGGCCAACCACTTTCGCAGAAGGGCCAATACCGGCACAGTTCACCAAACCATGCAAATGACCATGTTTTGTCAACACATCTTTAAAGAACTGTTCAGCAGCAGCTTCATCGGTCACATCAAGTTTTACAAAGTCAGCTTTTGGCCCCAACTGTTTTGCTTGTTGCTCGCCTGCTTCTGTATTCATGTCTACCAAGGTAACTGAAGCACCTTGCTGGACTAAATACTCAGCTGTTGCAGCACCTAAACCAGACCCACCACCTGTAATTACGAAATGTTTCCCTTGAATTTTCATTGTGTAATGTCCTATAGAAATGTTCTTTAAACTTAGTAGTGAGAGTAAAAGTTGTTGTTTTCCGATACAATTTCAAAAAGCCTCAAAATGTTTGCAGCTTTTGATCAATCCAAATTTTAAATATGCAGTATTTCACTTGAAATATATGAAGAAAATATGAGTCTTTGACATGGTTGTCCAATCTTCTTTAAGTAAAGGCACAATTTCGATTGCACTAGTACATGAAGCACTGAGTGCGGCTTATGCCAAAGGCCTAAATACACAAATAATTCTAAATAAAGCAGGTATCCCCGCTGAATTACTGATGTCGCCAAAGGCACGTGTGCCTGTTACAACCTATGCCCAATTGTGGATAGAGCTTGCCAATGCCATGAACGATGAGTTTTTTGGAATGGATAGCCACCCCATGCGTCGTGGAAGCTATAAATTACTGACTAAACTCGTCAGTACGGCTGAAACTTTAGAAAAAGCACTCTACGATATTTTGAAGTTTTTTAACTTTGTTCTAGATGACATGCATGGAGAACTCATTCGAGAGCAAGACAAAGCTTATTTAGTGATTCATGATCGTGAACAGCCTAAACGCATGTTTACCTACGCAACCTTTTTAATATTAGTGCACGGACTTATGTGTTGGTTGGTAGACCAGCGAATTGGTTTAAATACTATTATGGTACGTTGTCCTAAACCTCAAGATATTCAGGACTATTTCGTTCGTTTTGGTGAAGATATTCAATTTAATGCTGAGATAAATCGAGTTGAGTTCGATGCCCACTATTTAGATATTAAAATTAAAAAAGATAAAAAAGCGCTTTATGATTTTTTAGAGCAAACTCCGCAAAATCTTTTAGTTCGCTTTAAAAATGAAAATGCCCTGAGTGTACTTATTCGTCGCCATTTATTGAAACTCCACCCTGCACAATGGCCCGAACTTAAAGATGTAGCTCACCAACTCAATATTTCAGAAGCCACCGTTCAACGTAGACTGAAACATGAAGGTGTAAGCTATCAACAAATTAAAAATGAAATCCGCTGTGATATTGCTGTTCAACGTTTAAGCAAAACGAATGACTCAATTCAAAATATTAGTGAAGATTTAAGCTTCCATGACCCAAGTGCATTTCACCGTGCTTTTAAAAAATGGACAGGTGTCAGCCCAGGTGCATATCGAGATAATTTAACTGGACACAAGCAATAACATATACATCGAATGAAGCTTAAGGCGTTAGAGTTTAAGCTTATGATATTTATGTATTTTAAATTCAATATTTCAGATAAATGCATTATTTAAAATTTGATAATAGTCATAAAAACAGTGATTTATAATTTTATTCAAACTTTTATCTTTCAAACTGATTTATAAATCAAAATAACTAAGTTCATAAGCCTCTAAACACGTGAAAGGATGATCTCCTATTTCATTTCGGTTTTATTTTTATCATGTCTTTAAAATCAAAATTTTCTCTACCAAAGACTTTGTTGGCATCAACATTGGGGTTTGTATTTGCTTCATCTGCTTTTGCAGCAATTCCGACTACACTTAAACTTGATTATGCTTACTATGCACCAACCAGTTTAATCGTTAAAGATCAAAAACTTCTCGAAAAAGCACTGCCAAATACCCAAATTAAATGGGTTTTTAGTCAAGGTAGTAACCGCTCATTAGAATATCTCAACAGTAACAGCATCGATTTTGCTTCTACCGCTGGATTAGCTGCTGTATTAAGTCGAGCGAATGGTAGTCCAATTAAAACGGTTTATGTACAAAGCCAACCGGAATGGACCGCGCTTGTTGTCGCAAAAAATTCACCAATTAAAAGCCTAAAAGATTTAAAAGGTAAAAAAATTGCAGCCACCAAAGGAACCGATCCTTTCTTATTTACACTACAAGCACTAGATACAGTCGGTTTGAGTAAACGTGATGTACAACTGGTTCATCTACAACACCCAGACGGCAAAACTGCATTAGAGCGTGGCCAAGTAGATGCTTGGGCTGGACTTGATCCATTAATGGCTTCTGCTCAAATTCAATCGGGTGCCAAATTGCTTTATCGTAATGTTGGATTTAATAGCTATAGTGTACTGAGCGTTAAAGAAGATTTTGCAAAGCAAAGCCCTGAAGCGGTAGAGGCCGTTATTAAAGCCTATGAACAAGCCCGAAAATGGGCAAAAGCCAATCCAGATAAAGTGGCAGCACTTTTAGCTCAAGAATCAAAACTTCCTCTACCTGTGGCTAAACTACAACTGAGCCGAACCAACTTCGATCAAAGCATTCCATCAGCAACTCAAGCACAAGCGCTAAAACGTTCTGGGAAAATTTTGACTGAAGAAGATTTGGTTAGAAAAGGTACTAACGTCAATCAAGTGGTTGATCAGTTGCTAGACCCACGTTTTGCTCAAAAAGTCGTGAAATAGTATATGAGTGATTCACTTAACAAAGCTGAGCTAAATCACTTCTTAGCTCAGCAGGCTTTAAAATCTGAGAAAAAGCATCTAAACCACAAATTTACACGGTGGTTTAAAGCGCTACTCATTCCACTCATCTTTTTAACGGCTTGTGAGTTTTTAGTCAGAAATGGCTATATCGATGCTTATCTACTGCCTGCACCGTCTAGTTTATGGCAATCTTTTTTAGATTTAGCTCATAGCGACCTGTTTGCCCATATTTATATTAGTACATGGCGTGTTCTGTTGGGCTTTATTATAGGAAGCGGTTTAGGTTTAATTTTTGCGATTTGGGTTGGATTAAGTAAAGAAGCAGAAGCTTATTTAGAACCAACTTTTTCAGCAATTAAATCGATCCCAAGTCTTGCTTGGATTCCCCTGTTATTGCTTTGGTTAGGAATTGACGAAGGTTCTAAAATTACATTGATTGCAATCGGAGCATTTTTTCCAACCTATACCAATACAGTTGCAGCAATTCATAATGTAGATAAAAAGCTCATTGAAGTTGGAAAAGTTTATCGGCTTAATGCTTTTCAGCGGATTATATCTATTATTTTACCGGCAGCATCTCCAGGCATTTTAACGGGTTTACGTAACAGCTTAAGTTTATCTTGGATGTTTATGATTGCAGCTGAACTGATTGCAGCCACTCAAGGGATTGGCTATTTACTCAGTGATGGCCGAGAAACGTCTCGACCAGATATTGTTATCATTGCAATTATTTTATTAGCCCTATTGGGTAAAGTAACCGATACCTTAATGAAACTTATCGAAAACTGGTTATTACGTTGGCGAGATACACTACAAAGGTAATTTTAAATCCAGCATGCCAAAGTGACTCGATCATTTTGGCCATAGTCTTGAATAGTTTTAATTTGGCTAAAACCATACTCTGTGAAAATATCTCGAACAGCTTGTCCCTGATCATAACCATGCTCTAGTACAATCCAGCCTTGCGGTTTTAACCAGTTTTTCCCTTGAGCAATAATAATTTCAATATCAGCCAGTCCCTGATGATCTGCAACCAATGCACGGCGTGGTTCTGTAGCCAAAGCTTGCATGTGTTCATCTTCAGGGTCAATGTAGGGCGGATTAGAAACAATTAAATCAAACTTTTGTGGTTCAAGTGCGTCAAACCAAGCGCCGCAGGCAAATTTCACACGTTGCAAATCATGTGCTTGTGCATTTTCTTTTGCGACTTCTAAAGTAGGCGCATAAATATCAGTTGCCGTGACTTGCCAATCTGGACGTTCACTTGCTAATGCAAGCGCAATTGCACCTGTTCCCGTTCCCAAATCAACAATATTTGCAGTATTTGGCAAATTTAGATTTAAAACAGTTTCAACTAAAACCTCAGTATCAGGTCGTGGCACTAAAGTATCAGACGTTACTTTTAAATCGAGTGTCCAAAATGGCTGTGAACCCGTCACATAAGCTAAAGGCTCACCATTTTGGATACGTTCTAGACCAGCCAAGTAATCTTGCTTTTGTTGGGCAGTTAACTCTTGCTCAAGTCTAAACTTTAATTCAAGCGAATTGATTTTTAGAAAATGCTCAAGTAACCAAGCATTTTCTTGTCGTTCATAACTGTCAGGCTCACCACGAATTGCAAGCGCTTGAGCAATATTCATTAGCCGCCATTTTCCTGTGCAAGCATCGCAAGCTGATCTGCCTGATATTCACGGTGTAAGCTATCGAGCAATTCAGTCAAATCACCTTCCATAATTGCATCTAACTTATATAAAGTTAGGTTAATACGATGGTCCGTCATACGCCCTTGTGGGTAGTTATAAGTACGGATACGTTCAGAACGGTCACCAGAACCAACCAAATCACGGCGCATCTCAGAAGTTGCTGCGTCGGCTGCTGCACGTTTTGCATTTTCTAAACGCGATACTAACAATGCCATCGCTTTAGCTTTGTTTTTATGCTGTGAACGTTCTTCTTGGCACTCAACCACTGTGCCGGTTGGAATGTGAGTAATACGCACCGCTGAATCGGTTTTGTTAATGTGCTGACCACCTGCACCAGATGCACGGTAAGTATCAATACGTAAATCTGCCGGATTAATTTCAACGTTGGTATCAACATCAATTTCAGGCAAGATCGCAACTGTACAAGCTGATGTATGCACACGACCTTGTGATTCAGTTGCTGGCACACGTTGTACACGGTGAGCACCACTTTCAAACTTTAAGCGACCATAAACGCCATCACCATCTACACGGCAAATAACTTCTTTAAAGCCACCATGCTCGCCTTCATTTTCAGAAAGGACTTCGATACGCCAGCCTTGTGTCTCGGCATATTTGCTGTACATACGGAACAAATCACCAGAGAAAATCGCAGCTTCATCACCACCTGTTCCAGCACGGATTTCTAAATAAGCCGCATTAGAGTCATTTGGATCTTTTGGAATCATCAAAATGTTGAGCTGGCTTTCTAATTCTTCAAGCAATGTTTTATTGGCTTGAATTTCTTCTTCTGCCATATCTTTAAAGTCTGGGTCAGACTTCATCATTTCAGCAGTTTCAATATCTTCTTCTGCTTGACGGTATTTGCCCCAAACTTCGGTAATTTCAGATAAATCACTATGTTCACGAGACAATTTACGGAAACGTTTGTTATCGGAGATCACTTCAGCATCTGCAAGCAATGCAGTAAGTTCTTCATGTCGATCACAGAGTTGATCAAGTCGTAAACGGAGTGACGCTTTCATAAGAGGAAATATCTCAAAAGTCCAAAAAGCTTATCGAAGGCTATGTAAGTATAGAAGATAAGCAAAATCGTAAAAATAGCGCATAGTTTACAGATTATGCTGCTTAAATGACATATATAATCAGCCAATTCATCAACTTTCCCAATAAGTAGAGGCGTATAAATATAATGATTTCGAATAAGATTTATTACTTGCCTATAATTTGGCTGTTCTGTAGAAAATAATAAGTTATATTTTCCCTCTATATGACAATCGAGGCTTTATTTAAAAACCTCTTTTGCCCCGCCTACTTATTTTAATTTTTCTAATAAGGTTTTGCCCACCAAAACAGCTGACGCCGGATTTTGTCCTGTAATAAGTTCACGGTCCACCACTACGTTTGGAGTCCATGCAATGGTATTACTTTGATACTTACCTCCAAGTGACTGTAATACAGTTTGTGGATAAGACTTCATTTCTCCACCTTTTAATAAAGCTTTAGCCTGCTCTTCCTCCTGATTACTAATCACCGTCATTCGATAATTTTTATAAATCCATTCGCCAGTTTTTACTGGTTTGCCTTGTTCGAGTTGACCAACTACTTCCGAGGCATTAGGTAAAGTAGACATTAATGCAATAGGACCATGACAGACCAACGCAGTAGGTTTACCAGCTTTATGGAAAGCTGTAAGTACTTTTCCAAGTTGTTTATCTTTTAATAGATCTTGCATAGGTGCATGCCCACCTGGAATATAAATAGCATCAAACTGACCCACACCAATTTGCTCAATACGAGATAGGCTCACAACTGGAGAATCTTGAACAGATGTTAATTTTAGATCATGCAATAAATCTGCATATTGCTTTAATGCTTTTTCATCTTGGTTAAAATACATCGCATTATTCGATGATTCATCTAAGGTTGGAGCTTTCCCTTTTGGTGTAGCGAAAGTTACTGTATGGCCTGCATCTAAAAGCATTTTTGTAGGTTGCATCAATTCATTTAAATAAAAACCAGTTTTAAAAATATGGCCTTTTTTCAGCTCTAATTGGGCTTCATCAGACAATACAACCAACACATGAGCAGCATTTGCAGTGAATGCTGCTGAAGCGGCAACTACTGCAAGCATTATTTTATTTAGAGATTTCATCATTCGACCTTCATTCCAACCATTTGCTGGCTTTATATTTTGGATGGATATATTCTATTTTTGCCAATAAGGTAGAAAAACAACCATACATACAAATCTTTTTTGCGTTTGAGGACTAAATGTCACGTCAATTTGACCATCTTGCCGATATTGAAGTGTTTTTAATTGTGGCTGAGAAGCTTTCTATTAGTGCAGCTGCAATTTATTTAGCAACAACCCCCTCAGTCATTAGTAGAACAATTACGCGGCTAGAGAAAAAACTTGGTATTCAGTTTTTCAGAAGAACAACTCGTCATTTAAGTCTGACCGAAGCAGGCCAGCTTTATTATGAAAAGATGCAACATGCATTTCAGTTAATTGACCATGCAGAGCGTGCTATTCAAGGTAAGCAACTGCTAATTTCCGGCAAAATTAAATTAAGCGTACCCACCACCTATGGACACTATCGCCTTCCAGAATTACTACAAAAATTTCTTTTGGAATATCCAGATATTCAAATAGAAGTCAGTATTTCTAATCGAAACGTCGATTTAATTGCGGAAGGATTTGATTTAGCTATTCGTCAAGGTCAGCTTCCTAGTAGCACTCTCATTGCCAGACCTTTGGAGCTTGCCCCTCTTCAACTTGTTGCTTCACCTGAATATTTAAAACGTATGGGTGTTCCTCAAACCTTGGAAGACTTAAACCATCACCAATGTATTGCCTTTGAATTACCGAGCACAGGTAAGGTCACTCAATGGTTTTTTAAAAATGGTGATAATGAAATTCAATGGATACCATCAAATCGGATTTTAGTAAAAGAAGATATTTTGGGAGTAGTTTCTCTTGCTGAAAGTGGATTAGGAATATGTCAGAGTTATAGCTTTATTGTTAATGAAAAGATCCGGCAAGGAAAATTGCAGCCCCTACTTGAGGGTTATGCAGGTCACACACGGCCCTTTTCTTTACTGTACGCACAACATAAACATATGTCGTCTGCGACAAGAGCTTTAATAAATTTTCTATGTTCTGATCGTGACTCCCCCCGTCAAAACTAAATAAAGCTTAATTTATCTATATGAGTATTAAATATTCTATTTTAATAGAAAACATACAAACCAGACACTAAACTGCAATAATCAAAAGATGGTTCTCCATATTTGGGGAGAAGTGTTTTGTTACATTTGCCGTAACAAAAGATATAGGGTCCTGCAACTAGGGACACGGAGTCAAAATGAAATTAAATGCTTGGTTATGTAGCGCTGTTCTAGCAACTTCAATGGTTACTGTGGCACATGCTGACAATACAACACATGTAGCAGCTGCTTCTGCTTTAGGTAGCGTAGCAGGTACTGCAATTGGTAAAAGCATGGGCGGTACATCTGGCGCAACAATTGGTGCTGCTTTAGGTGGTGCTGGTGGTGCAGCTGTTGCAAGTGATCGTCGTAACCGTACTGAATCTGCGATTGGCGGTGCTTTAGGTGGTGGTGCTGGTTATACGGTTGGTAAAAGCATGGGCGGCACAAATGGTGGTTATGTAGGCGCTGCTTTAGGTGCTGCGGGTGGTTCTGCTTTGGGTAATAAAATCTCTAAAGACCGTTATACAGAAAAATCTTCTAAACACTGGAAGAAAAAACACCGTCGTCATCACTAATCAAATTTGACGAACAGATATTTAAGCACCTTCGGGTGCTTTTTTATTATGAGTGATTAAAAGCTAATTTGTCGTATGCTCATGGTTTATCCACAAATTAATACAAACACTACAAACAGACACAAAACACTTGTATCACCCTTGGGGTTCTCCATAATTATCACGAAATTTTTTATTACATTTACCCCAAGATAAAGATAACTGTCCTTCCAGTAAAAAGGACATGGAGTTCTACGATGAAAATGAATATTTGGTTGGCTAGTGCATTAATTGCAACATCTTCTATGGTAACAGTTGCACATGCTGACAATGGTACACGTGTTGCTGCAACCTCTGCTTTAGGTAGTGTAGTGGGTACTGCAATTGGTAAAAGTATTGGTGGTACCTCAGGTGCAACAATCGGTGCTGCTTTAGGTGGTGCTGGTGGTGCAGCAGCAGCAAGTGATCGTCGTAATCGTACAGAAGCTGCAATTGGTGGTGCTTTAGGTGGTGGTGCTGGTTATACAGTCGGCAAAAATATGGGCGGCACCAACGGTGGATACATCGGTGCAGCAGTAGGTGCAGCTGGTGGTTCTGCATTAGGTCGTAAAGTTGCTGAAGATCGTAATTACGATGACCGTTATGACCGTGATCGTTACGATCGTGATGACCGCAGATATTACGATGGTGACCGTCGTTATTATAAAGGTGGTAGCCGTCGCCATGACAATGGCTTACACCGTGGTTGGTATAAAAACCGCTAATTCACAGATGAATCAAAAGAGCACCTTCGGGTGCTTTTTTATTTATAGCTAAAAATTAATATCGAAAAAAAACGATATACATCACACCCCATATATCGTATTATTTCGATATATCCTTATTCGAGAATATCGCATGCGATCACTTCAAGATACCAAGTTCTCCATTTTGGAACTTGCTCCTATTCGTAATGATAAAACCATCGAATTCTCATTACGTCACGCATTAGAATTGGCACAACATGCAGAAAAACTAGGTTATGAACGTTTCTGGCTTGCTGAACATCACAACATGGATGGAATCGCAAGTTCAGCTACCGCTGTCTTACTCGGTTTTATTGCAGCACATACACAGCATATTCGCTTAGGTTCAGGCGGAATTATGCTTCCTAACCATGCCCCTTTAGTTGTCGCAGAACAGTTCGGGACGCTTGCTACTTTATATCCAAATCGTATTGAACTTGGTTTAGGCCGTGCTCCCGGTACAGACCAACTCACCATGCGAGCTTTACGTCGTGGCCATCAAGAAACAGAAGATCAGTTTCCTCGAGATGTTGTCGAAATCTTAAGATATTTCGATGTACCTCAAGCAGGACAAAAAATTATTGCAACACCAGGGCAAAGCACCCATGTTCCTGTTTGGTTACTTGGATCTAGCCTATTTAGTGCACAACTCGCGGCAAAACTTGGACTTCCTTACTCATTTGCATCACATTTTGCACCACGTATGTTAGGTCAAGCGATTCAACTTTATCGGGAGAACTTTGAACCTTCTGAGTACCTAGATAAGCCGTATGTTTCAATGGGTGTGCCTGTTGTTGTTGCAGATACAGATGAAGAAGCACAATTTTTAGCAACTAGTGCTTATCAACGCGTATTAGGTTTAATCCGTGGTGAAAGCTTGAAGCTGAAACCACCAGTTGAATCAATGCAGGGATTATGGAATACAGCAGAACAACTTTCTGTCGAAAACTTTTATGCAATGGCGCAAATTGGTTCTGTAGATACGGTTCGCTCTGGCTTACAAAATTTATTAGCGACATACGATGTTGATGAATTTATTTTTACATGCGATGTATACGATACAGCTAAACGTTTAGAAAGCTTTACACAACTCATGAATGTAAAAACAGAACATTAAACTCTACTTTAAGCTCCCATACTTGAATTGATTTCGAGTATGGGATGACCATCTATCTGAAAAGACTTTACCCCAACTGCCTGCTTGGTTATTTATATTAAAACGATAAAAACATCATGATTTAAAAACCAAAAGGATTTTTGGAAAATGAGTATTAATATTAAAAATAACACTTCAAAATCAGTGATTTTTCAGAATATCTCTCAAGATTTCGAAGATTTTACTGGTCAAGTGATTTCCTCAACATCAATTAAAGAGTTTGACTTTTCACATTCATCTGTCGCGATTATTGGTACAAATCAAGATAGCGTGACTCATCTTGAAAAAATCTGCCAGCAAGCAAAATTTGTGACTGTCTTCCAAATCACCCCTCATTTTATTTTGCCCCATAGTCAGATGGGTACACATAAGTTAATTACTCACCCACTTATTATCAAAAACCGCAGGTTATTTAACAATCGTGTTAAAAGCATTCTGGCATTACGTTTTCTAGAAACCCAAGTAAACGAACCATGGCTTAAGCGTCTTTTGACTCCCAATACTGCAACCACCAAAAAAGTATTTTTTAAATCCGACAGTTATTATGCAGCACTTCAGAAACCCAACTGTAAATTGCAAACATGGCCAATTGTTAAAATTACCAATAGATCTATTCACAGCATGGATGGTATAGAACAACCCGTTGATATTATTATCAGAGCAATACCATAAAAGTAAAAAAAAGCATGGTTTTAGGCCATGCTTTTTTATTTACTCATATTTTTGCAAATTACCATGATCATCGTAATGCAAAATGATGCGCTGTTTTTCTTGCAAATCATTTAGCATGTCGGAAGTAACTGAAAATTGGGCCGCTAATAATTCTACAGAACTATTAGGTGCCTTAGCACGTCGGTCCTCACCACTAAACCTAATCCAGTTATAACTTGCCCATAAAATTAAAATAAGCGCGCTAATTCCGATCATTAATGCTAAATGTAATAAGGTCTTAACTTCTGATAAGTGGTCTATCCAGACGTAATCATAAATTAAGTGACCTTCAAAAACCCATAAAAACAGTGAAACCAACGGGAAAAGCAACCACATTAAACAAATCCAGCCAATGGTTTGTAATATATAGTTTGCTGTTTTATTTTTGACATATTCTGGCTGATCAATATATTCAGGGATATCTAAAGTCTCTATATCCTTATTTTCCTCAAGTTTCATGGGTTATCTCCACGGAAGCCTCGATCTGGACTTACCCAACGGGCACGTTTTTTTGTGTTAAATAAAGTTTTTGGTACCGCAACGACACTCGTGAACAAAGTCAGTAGCCAGAAAAATAACGGGTACCAAATCACCCAAAAGTAATTTCTAAAAAAACGCCCTCGGTCATAACGATGATCAATCCACAAACTCACTAAAAACTGGATCAAACATGTTCCGCCTAGTATTACACCGTACCACTGCGGCATAAGCGTTTTGATCTGCCATTGCTGAGGCAGTTCAACAAATAATCCAACAAAAAATAGCGTGAAGATCATGATCATCACATAAGACCAGATAATACTGACTAGCGCCTCAATCATGACCGGCCACATTCTTCGAACACGCAGTTTGAACATTTGTGGAATATATTCTATAAGAACCTCTACCCCACCTTGCGCCCAGCGAAGACGCTGTTTCCATAGACCTTTAAATGTCTCAGGCATATAGATGTAACAAAGCGCTTGTGGAATATACTGAATATCCCAATGGTCTAGCTGTAACTTCCATGAAATATCAATATCTTCGGTAATTTTATCGTCTGACCAAAACCCGACTCGAGCGAGTGCAGTTTTACGAAATGCTGCAATCACACCAGATACGGTAAAAATACGACCATATGTACGTTGTGCACGTTTAATCAAACCAATAATCGAAGAAAACTCACCAACTTGTAATTTTCCTAAAATACTAGATCGGTTTAAAATTCGTGGATTACCAGTTACAGCACCAATTCGCGGGAAGTTAATAAAAGGTTGCATTAACCAAAGTACCGCATGCGGATGCAACAACGCATCGCCATCAATACAAACAAGATATTCGTATTTACTAACCAGTACTCCCGATCTTAAAGCTACGGCCTTACCCTGATTTTCTGCTAAGTGTACAACCCGAAGTCGTGAATCTTGCGCTGACAATTCATCTAGAATTTCGGCGGTCCTATCACTACTTCCATCATTAACAGCAATGACTTCAAAATTCGGATATTTGGTTTGTAACGCATAACGAATTGTTTGGCGTACTTGCGCTTCTTCGTTAAAACACGGAATGATGATACTGCATCCTTCACCTGTCGGTTCAGGAAGCGCTTGTTCGCGGTATTCTCTTTTAAAGAAAAACCAAAGTCCCCCTACCATCCATGTCCAAGCCATCAGTAAGGGATATAAAAAGGCAAAAGCAAACAGAATATCGAGTAATACCCTCATTACTTTTTCCCCTCTACCAATCCAGCAAAAGGCTGATACATCACAGGGCTAGCATTCAGACTAAGCGGATTATATAAGTACTGATGAACATCTTTTGATTTTTCAAAGTCATAGCCATCAATACCGAATTTCTGGATTCCTACTCGCTGAATAGAAAAGAGTCCTTGCTGAACATCTTCCCAAGCATTTTTCTGCGAATTTTCTGGTAATACTAAAGTCAGCATTATTCTTTGCTTATCATTTTGATCAAGTGTATTTAAGAGCGTTAACAACTGATTAAATTGTTTTTTCTTACCAATCACATCAAACTTCAAATTGACTAAGTCATGTTGCATTAAAAGTGTTTTTATAAGCTCAGGTAGATTTTCCACATGATCTAAATCAGGTGTAAGCAATAAACTAAACTGTGCCTGATTACTCATATTTAAATAAGGTTTGACCGCTTCTTTAGTCAGTTCACTCAGTTGTTCCAGCTGTTTTGATTGTTCAATGCAACTGCTTTCTTGCACGGTTATTTTTTGCATTGCGCAATTTAAAGATGATCCTGCATTAAGCTGAACACCACTTAAATTACTGTTAAAACGCGCAATATCTTTAGCCAAATCTATAGTTAAAAATGGTCTATCTTTTCGCGGATAAGCAGGTAATTCTAATATTACAGATTGACCTGCGCGAGTTTGAGCCTGCCATAAACTACGGTTTAAAATATCTTGTTGAACAGACATTTTATCTGTAGGGAAATAGGCAACATCATATTGCCCATCTCCATCTTTGTCTTCTAAAGGCTTTAAGATTAAAGCATTGTTTTTTAAGCTATACAATTTTGATAACAACTGCCCAAGTTTTTCATCAGTTTGAGCATTTTGTTGTGCTGTCAAATGCTTTAAATCCATACTCACAAAATGACGCGATTGCTTAAATAAATCTGACTCTTCAAAGCTCAGAATATTTAACATGCCTTCTGTCAGTTGTTCGGCTGTAGGGTTATCAATGACTAAGCTACGCTTAAAAGTTGAGTCACTCACGCGATTCATACCATCACGTCCCAAACTGAATGAAAACTGGAAACCCGCCTGTTGTGCTAGCTTTTCTAACTGTTCATTCACGGCGCCATAAGGCCAAATAATTGCTTTAGGATTAACCCCTACTTCTTTTTTTAAAACTGCATAAGATTTTTTTAAATCCTGCAAAATGCGCTGTTGATATTCCGCATCGGTTTCATAACGTGATTGCGATTTTAAATAGGCATAAGAAGTAGCAGCAGGTTGCTCATTGCCTTGAGGATTGGCTAATACACCATGATGTAAATCATCGCTATGGCTTGCAAACTCGGCTAAGCCAGATGCTTGCATTTCACGAACTTGAGCCCAGTTCACCAAATTACCTTGACCATAGGCTTCATAACCCGCTTTTATATTACCATTTAACCAACTGGTTGGAAGTGCAAAAACTGCTGGGATTTTATATTGCTTAAGCAAAGGAAATACTCGGCTATAACTACTTAAAGCACCATCATCAAAGGTCAGTAGAATAGAGTTATGAGGTAATTCTTTACCTTGCTTGCGCGCCTCTTCAATGTCTTTTAGTCGAATCGGTTTCCAGTCCGACTGACTAAGCCAATCGAGAAACTGCGCCAGATTATTGGTCTGAATCGCATAAATATCACGATCACCTTCCTTGAGTACGTCATCTCGTACATCATGAAAAGTTAACGAAACCGTATGATTTTTTGGTAGTTCAGTTTCAATGCGGGCATAGGCAAATTGTACGGGTAATAATGTTGAGGCAAACACACAGCTCAACATTTTTGACATCATGTTATTCATTAAAAACGCCCTTCAAATCCGAAAATACCGTAGGTATGTTGTTCATCATGACCATCGTATGGATGGTATTGCCAACCAATTCCATAATTAAGTTGCCAAGTCCGTGAGAGCTGCCATTGATGTTGATATTGCAAAGAGTATGTTGGTCGAGCTGAGTAATCTGCTTGTTTATATAGCCCTACTCCAGCTTCAAAATGTTGTTTAAATGAGCGTTCGTACTCTCGCCAAGTGACCCAGTCATGGCTTAAATTCAACTCGGCACTGTAATGATTGCTTGGGCTAAAGTAAGCAGTCTGATCTTGGCTATTGCTGCCATAAAATCCACGAACGGTTCCGTAAGTAATATGGTGAGGCGCATCGAATAATCGCTCACGCCAAAAAGTAGAAAATTCTTGTTGTTTATTACCGTCACTTATATCGGTTAAGCCATAGCTCGCTCCAATTTGGCGTGACTCATCTTTTTGCCATGTCAAAGCAGCACGGTAAGCTTGTCCATCCTCACCAGCATCAATTGCTTGTAATGGAATATTAGCCTGACTGTCATATTGCAATTGATATTGCCAGTGGTCGTTTAACCATTGCGACCAATCAATACGAACACCTGCTTGGCCACCATCTGTACTTTGCGACAAAATTGCCGACAATGCCTTACGGTTTGCTTGCCACTCAGCACCAACCCCATAACGTTGGTCATGCACATCACCAAAACGGTATCCACCGTAACGATCTTGATGCCAAGCAAATAGACGATAATTATCTTTAATCCAAGGGCTATTAATACGAGTTTCCATTTCCCGATCTTTTAAGCCATTTTGCCCACTCACAGAATCGCTATTTTCTGCTTTACTTTGGCCCCAAGTTGTTGAGTGCGAGATAGTTGCTATATCACGATCATCCAACTCTTTTCGACTTTTAACTACACCACTATCTTCAGGATAATATTGCAAAAGACTTTCTGTGCTTTTGCGCCACTCAGGAATATTCCCTAAAGCCTGAGCATTTTGCATTTGATTAATACGCGTATCTTTAGCAACTGGCGTTAAGCCATTTAAACGAGCAATTGTTTGCTTTGCGTGTAAAGGTTTATCTCTCCAGCGCTCAACACGAGCAAGGTTGTTAATTAAACCTTCATTAGCAGGTGCAAGATCTACTTGTTTCTGAAAATGCTTTTCTGATTGACCCAAATGATTTGCATAGGCTAAATGCATGCCTTGTAAAGCAATATAATCATCACGATCAGGATGGCTTGATTTATCTACTCCTTTGGCTTGGCTATATTTATATGTAGGGATCAACCTATCAACATCATTCAAAAGTTGTTCAGCTTGCTTATATTTTTCTTGTTCAATATAAGAATAATAAAGCCCCGTATATACCGTCATATCTGAGTAGTTTTTTTCGGTAAGTAAGGTTTTAAAAGCGAGTTCAGCCTGCTTCGGTTGTCTTTCAGCTAAATAACTATCAGCAATCGCATGACGTACATAAGCCGGCAGCTTTTCTAACGGTACATTTAATTTAGTAAATTCATCTAATACCGTACGGCTACGCCCACGAAAGTCCAAAGCATACAAATAGTCATAATGAAATCTTAAATAATTAGGGTCTGACGGTTGAATCAAAGACTGTATTTGTTCACCTTGTTTCAACACAGCATCAAGCTCGGCAAAGCCTTCACTGTCCGACATGCCTTCCCGATTCAAATATTTATAGCGAGTAATTGCGTTATTTACACGTTGAGAAAACTCGCTGACTTTTAACCAGTGTTGTAACGATTCTATTTGCGTATTTTTATCGCTGGCAAGCAGCAACTGCTGAGCTTTTTTATAAGCGCCTACAGCCGCCAAGTCGTAACTATATTCTTGCAAAACCGCAAAAGATTTTGGTTGTTGTTGATAAGCTTGCTCGATTGCAGATAAAGCATCTACAGGTGAATTAATAAGTCGATATGCATAAGCAATTTGAACAAATTGATCAGCTGTAAGATTTTTACTCTTAATACCTGATAAATGCACCTTAGCATTTACAGGGTCTTTAGCCTCAGCATATAGAACCGCTAATAAAATCTGCCCATCAAATGTCTTTTGAATATTAAATTTATTCGACCAATCAATTGCATCTTTGAAGTGTTTAAAATCACGAAAATTACGTATTAATGGTAGTTGCCCATATTCTGGGAAATTCACATAATTAACATTTGCTAAATGCTGAGAAAAGGTTAATAAATCTCTTTTTTCACTTGACATGACAACTAAATAATCAGCTAGTAATTTTTGGTCATGCGGGTACTTATTTAGCAATTGTTCTAATTGCAATATTGCTTGTTGAGTTTGCCCAGTTTTGTAAGTGTGAATAGCTTGCTCTCGCAATTCATCTACTTGAGCAGCATATAAATTAAGAGGCAAGATATATACCAATGAAAAAATACATTTTTTTAGCATTTTGATAATCGGATAGTCCCATATCGAGGTGGGAAATTATAATTAAAATCAAAAACCAATCACATAACACCAAAAAAGTGTGATCTATTTAACATTTTATAAATTATGGATTTTTCATGAATGCTTTCATAAAATATTCATAAAAAATAAAGAATTATCATTTTTATGTGCAATAAAAAACATACACTTCTTTTCAATAGTGTTATTTAAATTTACAAACGAGTTTCAAAATAACTACGGGCTTATAACCAATAAGAACTATTTAATAATATTTAGTTTTATATATAAAACTTTAATTTTTCTCTGTGATATATATTAAAAAACCATTCAACTTATCTATAAATTAATATACAAAAATTGAATGGTTAAAATAAACAATTGATTAAATTAACCAATACGACGTTTTAATCCTGTCATTTGTAAAATACGAGTTGAAATCTCTTCAATCGACATTTCGGTCACGTTTAAATATTTAATGCCTTCTGAAATATAAATCCCTTCAATTGCTCTTAGCTCCATTTGGCATTGGCTAAAACTTGCATAACGGCTATTCGCTTTACGTTCACTACGAATTGCGACCAAACGCTCAGCATCAATCATCAAACCAAATAACTTGCTACGATGAGCTCTTAATACTGCTGGTAAACGGTTATCATCTAAATCTTCTTCAGTTAATGGATAGTTTGCAACGCGAATACCGAATTGAAGAGATAAGTAAATAGAAGTCGGTGTTTTACCCGAACGGGAAACTCCAATTAAGATTAAATCCGCTTTATCGTAATGACGAGTACGTGCCCCATCATCATTATCAAGCGCAAAATGAACAGCATCGATACGGGCTTTATAATATTCAGAATCGGTTACCGCATGAGTCTGCCCAACCAATGTTGTTGGTGGTGTTCCAAGCTCTTGTTCAAGTTTACTAATTAAACCTTCAAACACATCCAGATTAACCGCTTTAGCCGTATTAATAATCTCTCGCACATGCGGATCGACTAAAGTATCGAATACTAAAGGTAGGCAACCATCTTTGGTTTGGCATCGATTAATCTCAACCACCACATCCATTGCCGCCTCTTCAGTTGTAATATACGGCATGATGTGAATATCAAAATCTACATTGGGAAATTGTGCTAATAACGAATGTCCAAGAGTCTCGGCAGTAATTGCAGTTCCATCAGAAATAAAAAAAACACTCCGCTTAAATTGTTTACTTTCTGACATTAAAATTCTCCTTAAACATTTGTCTTAGTGCTATATAATCTTTATAGTAAACTGATCTTACATGACTGTCGCTTAGTATAATTCTCAACTAAGCACTTTATTTTTATAATTTCATGCCAAGATAGACATTAATACTGCAAAAGTGGAGTGAAAACTTTGGAAGCGCGCGTAATCGGTCTAGAAAAATTAGGGAAACACGATGTCGAACTCGTAGGTGGGAAAAACTCATCTTTGGGTGAAATGATCAGCCATTTATCAAATGCTGGTGTATCGGTACCTGGTGGCTTTGCAACTACTGCTGCTGCCTATCGTGAGTTCTTAGACCAAAGTGGTCTTAACGCTCGAATTCAAGCAGAACTTGCTCAACTCAACGTCGATGACGTAAATGCTCTTGCAGAAACAGGCGCTAAAATTCGTCAATGGATTGTAGAGACTCCACTCACTGCAACCTTAGAACAAGAAATTCGCGCCGCTTTTACAGCACTTTCTAACGGCAACCCTGATATCGCGGTTGCCGTTCGTTCATCTGCAACTGCTGAAGATTTACCAGATGCTTCTTTCGCGGGTCAACAAGAAACTTTCTTGAATATTCGCGGTATTGATAACGTACTTATTGCGATTAAAGAAGTATTTGCTTCTTTATATAATGACCGTGCAATTTCTTACCGTGTGCATCAAGGTTTTGATCATGACATCGTTGCACTTTCTGCGGGTGTTCAGCGTATGGTTCGTTCTGAAACTGGCGCTGCAGGTGTAATGTTTACACTTGATACAGAATCTGGTTTCCGTGATGTTGTATTTATTACTGCATCTTACGGTTTAGGTGAAATGGTTGTACAAGGTGCCGTTAACCCAGATGAGTTTTACTTATCTAAACCATTATTAAATGCAGGAAGACATTCTGTTTTACGTCGCAACCTTGGCTCTAAACACCAAAAAATGATTTATGGTGAAGAAGGTTCTGCGGGTAAATCTGTTGTTGTTGTTGATGTTGAAAAACAAGACCGTCAACAATTCGCTTTAAATGACCATGAGTTACAAGAGTTAGCTAAACAAGCGCTTATCATTGAGCAGCATTACGGTGCTCCAATGGACATCGAATGGGCAAAAGATGGTGATGACGGTCAAATTTATATTGTTCAAGCTCGTCCTGAAACTGTAAAAAGCCGCCAAAATGTAGGCACTATGGAACGCTACCTTCTCAAACAAAGAGGCACTGTTCTTTGTGAAGGTCGTTCAATTGGTCAACGTATTGGTTCTGGTAAAGTCCGTATTGTTAACTCAATTAAAGAAATGGACAAAGTTCAAGAAGGCGACGTTCTTGTATCAGATATGACCGATCCTGACTGGGAACCGGTAATGAAACGTGCTGCTGCAATTATCACTAACCGTGGTGGTCGTACATGTCACGCAGCAATTATTGCACGTGAACTTGGTGTACCAGCGATTGTAGGTTGTGGTAACGCAACAGAAGTATTAACTGATGGTCAGGAAGTAACTGTTTCTTGTGCTGAAGGTGATACAGGTTTCATTTACGAAGGTGCTTTAGATTTCGAAGTTCAACGCAACTCAATCGAATCTATGCCTAAGCTTTCGTTTAAAATTATGATGAATGTAGGTAACCCTGACCGTGCATTTGACTTTGCTCAAATTCCAAACGAAGGTATTGGCCTTGCTCGTCTTGAGTTCATCATTAACCGTATGATCGGTGTGCACCCTAAAGCCCTACTCAATATTGATAGCCTACCTCGTGAAACTCGTGCTGCGGTTTTAACTCGTACAGCGGGTTATGCTTCACCTGTAGATTTCTATGTTGAAAAATTGGTTGAAGGTATTGCGACTCTCGCTGCTGCATTTGGTGACAAGCCAGTGATCGTTCGTATGTCTGACTTCAAGTCAAACGAATACGCAAACTTAATTGGTGGTAAGTTATACGAGCCTGAAGAAGAAAACCCGATGCTCGGTTTCCGTGGTGCAAGCCGTTATGTATCTGATAACTTCCGTGATTGTTTCGAATTAGAATGTCGCGCACTTAAGAAAGTTCGTGATGAAATGGGTCTAACCAATATTCAAATCATGATTCCTTTTGTACGCACAGTATCTGAAGCAAAACGTGTTATTGAATTACTTGCACAAAATGGCTTAAAACGTGGTGAGAACGGATTAAAAGTAATCATGATGTGCGAATTACCAACTAACGCTCTGTTAGCTGAACAATTCTTAGAGCACTTCGATGGTTTCTCTATTGGTTCTAATGACTTAACTCAGTTAACGTTAGGCCTTGACCGTGACTCAGGTATTGTTTCACACTTATTTGATGAACGTGATGCAGCTGTTAAAGCTCTTCTTTCAATGGCAATCCATGCCTGCCGTAAAGCAGGTAAATATGTAGGTATCTGTGGTCAAGGTCCTTCAGACCATCCAGATCTTGCAAAATGGTTAATGGAACAAGGTATTGAATCTGTCTCTCTTAACCCAGACTCAGTTTTAGATACATGGTTCTTCCTTGCTGAAGAAAAAATCAAGCAAATCTAATATGTTATAAAAAAAGGCCCATCCGTGGGTCTTTTTTCATCTTTAGAATAGAGAATTTTTATTTATGCAAATTTACTTGGCACGTAATAATCAACAAGCTGGGCCTTATACTTTAGAACAAGTAAATCAAATGTTGGCTAGCCAACAAATTTTGTTAACTGATTTAGCTTGGCATGAAGGCATGACAGAATGGAAAGCTTTAGGAGAATTAACCCAAGGTAAACTTGTATATCAACCTATCGGTTATTCTGTACCTACAATAAATACGAATACATCAACTAATGAAACTATTCGTCAAATTCGTGTAGAACCTAAAGTTCATGAACTTGCATCTATTCCAGCTCGGGCTTTAGCAAAAATTATTGATTTATTGCTTTGGTTACCAATCGCTGCAATTCCTTCTTTTTTCTTTAATGAAGCTCAATATAAGCAATTATTCGAGCTGCAAAAACAGATGCAATCTGCCGAAGTCGCATCGACTAAAGCTGCAGAATTGCAACAGCAACTTTTTACTTTAATTCCAATAGAAGCTTGGCATTCAATGCTTCTTTACGTCGTAATTATGCTTGCAATTCAAGCCGTTCTTTTAACAAAGTTTGGTCAGAGTATAGGTAAGAAAATTGTTGGAATTAAAATTGTAGATGCTGAGGACAATAGCAAGGTTAATTTAACTCGCATCTTCTTATTAAGAAGTATTGTTTTTATCATATTAAACTTATTGTTTATGCCGATCAGTACAATTATTGACTACGCTTTTGCATTAGGACAAAAGCGACAAGCTTTACATGACAAAATTGCAAGAACAAAAGTGATCAAATGATAGTGAATGACTCATTCATTTAATGTCTAAAAAAAGAGGAGGCACCCCGCCTCCTTTTTTCTATAGTGAGTTGATATTTAAATAAAAGCTCTATTGCGACTCGATACCCTACAAAAAAAATCGGGTTTTAAAACAATTATTTCAGCCTACTTTATGTATAGCTTAGTTTGTCGATATGAGGCATAATGCCCTACAACGTAGCGGTGTCATATAATTGAGAAGTCTAAATTTAAGGATTAGCGTTCTCAATCATGCGACACTTTAATCGCTATCCCATATTTAATTAGGGAATGGGACTCTTCACCGAGGTTGTAAAATGAGACAAACGATTTTAGCTGTATTGTCTTTATCAACGCTTGCCGCACTTTTGACTGGGTGTGGTGGTGATATGGTACTTCTAAACTCTAAAGGTCCAGTTGGTCAAGGTCAAAGTGACCTTATGATGACTGCGATCTATTTAATGTTACTTGTGGTGATTCCTTCAATCATCATGGCATTATGGTTTGGTTGGAAATATCGCGCGTCAAATAAAGATGCAGACTATAAACCTACATGGGCACACTCAACTGCAATTGAAGTTGTAGTATGGGGTATCCCTGTCATTATTATTGGTATTTTAGCTTGGTTAACTTGGTGGGGTTCCCACAAGTATGACCCATACCGTCCTTTAGAATCAGATAAAGCACCTTTAACTATTCAAGTTATTGCTGAACAGTTTAAGTGGATCTTTATTTATCCTGAACAAAACATTGCAACAGTTAACGAAGTACGTTTCCCTGAAAAAACTCCGTTAAGCTTTAAAATCACTTCTAACTTTACAATGAACTCATTCTTCATTCCACAGTTAGGCGGCCAGATTTATGCAATGGCAGGTATGCAAACTCACCTTCATTTGTTAGCAAATGAAACTGGTGTATATCGTGGTTTCTCTTCTAACTACTCAGGTTACGGTTTCTCTCAAATGCGTTTCAAAGCGCATAGTGTTACAGAGCAACAATTCAACGAATGGGTAGCAGCGGTTAAAGCAGGTAATGGTTCAACCATTAACCCAGAAGCAGTTCAAAAAACTACGCTTGACCAAGCTGAATTGGCAACCTTACGTGATGGTAACCGTTCTAAGCATCAGATCGAGCATTTAGTAAATCGTGCTAAAGCTGCTGGTGATGAAAAAGCAGTTGCTGAAGCTGAAGCTATGAAACCGTTCCCGACTAAGCCACACCCTGTGACTTATTACTCTACTGTTGAGCCTAAATTGTTTGAAACAATTATCAACCACTATATGAGTAACTATCATGGTGTTGACCACTCTGCTGAACACGCAACAGCTGACACTCATGCTGCAGCTGAACACGCTGCTCAAGGGGAATAAGACATGGATATGATTTTTGGTAAACTGGGTTGGGACTCTATCCCGACAGAGCCAATCGTACTTGTCACCATGGTCCTTATGGCAATTGGTGCAATTGCAGTGCTTGGCGGTATCACCTATTTCAAAAAATGGGGATATTTGTGGAATGAGTGGTTTATTACGGTAGACCATAAAAAGATTGGTATCATGTATATCATCGTATCTGTTGTCATGCTTCTGCGTGGTTTCGCCGATGCGATCATGATGCGTTTACAACTTTTCCTCGCTAAAGGCGGCGGCGAAGGTTATCTACATCCTGACCACTATGACCAGATCTTCACCGCACACGGTGTAATCATGATCTTCTTCGTAGCAATGGGTCTCGTTGTAGGTATGATGAACATCTCTGTACCTTTACAGATTGGTGCTCGCGACGTTGCTTTCCCATTATTGAACTCTTTAAGCTTCTGGTTATTCGCTGGTGCTGCTGGTTTGATGATGCTTTCACTTGTGTTAGGTGAATTTGCTGCGACTGGTTGGATGGCTTACCCTCCTCTATCTGGCATTCAATATTCTCCTGGTGTAGGTGTCGACTACTATATCTGGGCACTTCAGGTTTCTGGTCTAGGTACGCTTTTATCTGGTGTTAACTTCTTCGTTACCATCATCAAAATGCGTGCACCGGGCATGAAATTAATGGACATGCCTATTTTCACGTGGACTTCACTTTGTACGGCTGTATTAATCATTGCATCATTCCCTGTATTAACAGGTACACTTGCAATGCTTACTCTAGACCGTTACTTCGGCTTCCATTTCTTCACAAATGAGCTTGGCGGTAGCCCAATGCTTTATGTGAACTTGATCTGGACATGGGGTCACCCTGAAGTATATATCTTGGTATTACCAGCATTTGGTCTATACTCAGAAATCGTTGCAACCTTCTCTCGTAAAGCGTTGTTCGGTTACAAGTCTATGGTGTATGCAACTATCGCGATTACTGTTCTTGCGTTTGTTGTATGGCTTCACCACTTCTTCACCATGGGTGCTGGTGCGAACGTTAACGCGTTCTTCGGTATCATGACCATGGTTATTGCGATTCCTACTGGTGTTAAAATCTTCTCTTGGTTATTCACCATGTATAAAGGTCGCATCACCTTTACTACTCCAATGTTATGGACGCTTGGCTTCCTTGTAACATTCGGTATCGGTGGTTTAACTGGTGTACTTATGGCTGTTCCACCTGCGGACTTCTTGGTACACAACTCATTATTCTTGATCGCTCACTTCCATAACGTAATTATCGGTGGTGTGGTGTTTGGTATGTTTGCCGGCATCATTTACTACTGGCCAAAAATGTTTGGTTGGAAGCTCAACGAAGCATGGGGTAAAGCTGCGTTCTGGTTCTGGTTCTTTGGTTTCTATTTTGCATTCATGCCACTTTATATCCTTGGTTTCATGGGTATGACTCGTCGTTTGAATACATATGACAACCCTGAATGGGATCCGTACCTTGCGATTGCATTATTTGGTGCTGTTCTTGTTGCGATTGGTATTGCATGTTTCTTAATGCAAATCATCGTTGGTTTCTTACAACGCAAAGACAACATGGACCTTACTGGCGATCCATGGGATGCTCGTACGCTTGAATGGGCGACCTCTTCCCCTGCTCCATTCTACAACTTTGCACATGAACCAGATGCAAGCGGTATCGACCGTTTCTGGACTGACAAAGAAAATGGTGTAGCATACGCACGTAACACTAAATATGAAGACATCCACATGCCGACTGATCGTGCTGCTGGTTTTGTCATTGCAATGTTCATTACTCTTCTTGGCTTTGCACTCATCTGGCATATTTGGTGGCTCGTTGTTGTTTCATTCGTTGCAGCTGTTGTTAGCTTGATCGTAAGCTCATTCACTAAGAATGTTGACTACTACGTTCCTGCTGCTGAAGTTGAGCGTATTGAAAACGAACGCTATGCTTTACTTGAAAAACACTTGAAGAAGGACTAAGGAAATGGCTGAAGTACTTCATCACGACAACCACGGCCATGACGGTCATCATGAACATGATGATACCGACTTAACGGTTTTTGGTTTCTGGACATACTTGATGAGTGACTTGATTCTTTTCGGATCACTCTTCATTGCGTTCGCTGTATTAAGCAGTCATGTTCCAGCAGGCACTCCAAGCGCATATGACCTATTCCATGACTCATTAGGCTTCGTGTTAACTGAAACATTTGCCTTATTGATTTCATCGGTAACCTTTGGTTTTGCTGTACTTGCATCTTATAAAAAGAATGTAAATCAAGTTATCACTTGGTTATTTATTACATTCCTTTTTGGTGCATCGTTCATTGGAATGGAAGTCTATGAATTCCATCACCTTGTACATGAAGGCCATGGTCCAACTCACAGTGC
The DNA here is from genome assembly GCF_052044755.1 of Acinetobacter sp. 22512. NCBI lineage: Bacteria > Pseudomonadati > Pseudomonadota > Gammaproteobacteria > Moraxellales > Moraxellaceae > Acinetobacter > Acinetobacter sp. 22512. The sequence goes on from NZ_JBQENP010000001.1 coordinate 422,960, forward strand.
ATTCTTATCATCGTTCTTTACTTTGGTTGGTACACACGGTATCCACGTAACTTCTGGTTTAGTGTGGATGCTAGTATTAATGTATCAAATCAAAACTAAAGGTTTGACTTTACCGAATACACGTCGTCTTGCTTGCTTAAGCTTGTTCTGGCACTTCCTTGACATCGTTTGGATCTGTGTATTCAGCGTCGTTTACTTACTGGGAGTTCTCTAATGAGTAGTCATGAGCATAATGCTGCTGGTGCGTCACACGGTAACTTTAAGCAATACACTGTTGGATTTATCCTTTCTGTTATCCTCACCATCATCCCTTTCGGGATGGTGATGGCGGGTGGTTTCAGTCGTGGTCTTTTAGTTACAGTGATTGCAATCACTGCGGTTGCTCAGGTTCTTGTACAACTTGTGTACTTCCTACACATGAATACATCATCTGAACAACGTTGGAATATGATTGCATTCATCTACACAATCCTATGTATCGCCGTACTTTTAATCGGTTCTGTGTGGATTATGAATTACCTTCACTACAATATGATGATCTAAACTGATTGTCATGTTGAGAAAATATCTATTCCTGACTAAACCAGGAATTCTCTTCGGTAATTTCATTACCACCTTGGGCGGCTTTTTCTTAGCCGCCCAAGGCTCTATAGACATCTTATTATTACTTCTCACCCTACTTGGAACAACTTTAGTTGTAGCTTCTGGTTGTGTGGTTAATAATGTTATAGATCAAGATATTGATACAAAGATGCAGCGCACACAAAACCGCGCACTAGTTAAAAAAACAATCTCTCCTACTGTTGCGCTGATATATGCATTAGTGCTTGGAGTAATTGGTTTTAGCATTTTGTGGTTCGGTGTAAATGGTTATGCATTTTTGTTTGCAATGATTGGTTTTATTGTCTATGTCGGTTTTTATAGTTTGTGGACCAAACGCACCTCAATCCATCAAACCGTCATTGGTAGTATCTCCGGAGCGAGCCCTCCTGTTATTGGTTATACAGCAGTAACTCATCAATTTGATGTGGCAGCCTTGCTTTTGTTTTTAGCATACGCTTTATGGCAAATGCCTCACTCTTGGGCAATTGCAATTTATCGTTTTGATGATTACAAAAATGCGGGAATTCCAATTTTGCCTGTAGCACGTTCTATTTATCGTACGAAAATTGAATGTGTAATATATATCCTATTATTTGCAGCTGTTTTGAATGGGTTATATTGTTTTGGCTATACCAATGTATTCTTTTTAATTACCTTTAATGCTTTGACTGCATATTGGTTATATTTATCAGTTATTGGATTTAAAGCCGAAAATGATCAATTGTGGGCTAAACGTTTTTTCCTGTACTCGGTCATATTAATTACCCTGTTAAGTTTGAGCTTTAGCTTTACCTATCAATCCCCTGCTCCAAATCTTCCTCTCTTTTAAACAAGAGAGGATTCCTCTTTATAGTAAAGAAGTTTTACTTTTCTGATCAAAAGATTTGTTTTTAGTCGAACTTTTACCTATAATTCAGCCTTCGCAAATTTTGCGACATAACTTATTAAGTTATGACTCCTTGCTTCTAATTTTTTTATTAGGGGCTGTTTAAACCGTAAGGAGCTGACAATGCGTCATTACGAAATCGTACTTTTGGTACACCCAGACCAAAGCGATCAAGTTGTAGGTATGGTTGAACGCTATATCTCTCAGATCAAAGAAGCTGAAGGTCAAATTCACCGTTTAGAAGATTGGGGCCGTCGTCAATTGGCTTACCCAATTAACAAAATTCACAAAGCGCACTACATTCTTATGAATGTTGAATGTGGTCAAACTACGCTTGATGAGTTAGAAGAATTATTCCGTTATAACGACGCGATCATTCGTAACCTTATCATCCGTCGTGAACACGCAATCACTGAAGAGTCATTGCTTGCTAAGAGTGCTGAAGAAAAGCGTGCGCGTAAAGCTCAACGCGAAGAAGCACAGCAAGTTGCTCAAGAAGCTGAATAAGGAGAACATCAATGGCACGTTTTTACCGTCGTCGCAAGTTCTGCCGCTTTACAGCTGAGAATGTTGCGTACATCGACTACAAAGATATCGACACTTTAAAACAGTACATCACTGAAAACGGCAAGATTGTTCCTAGCCGTATCACTGGTACTAAAGCTCGTTATCAACGTCAATTAGCACTTGCTATCAAACAAGCTCGCTATTTGTCTTTGATTCCGTACACTGACAACCATAAGTGAGGTGATCTGTGGACGTTATCTTATTACAACGCATTAAGAACCTTGGTAAATTAGGCGATAAAGTATCAGTTAAAGCTGGTTACGGCCGTAACTTCCTTATCCCTCAAGGTAAAGCAGTTGCAGCTACTGAAGCTAACACTGCTGCTTTTGAAGCTCGTCGTGCTGAACTTGAGAAGCAAGAAGCTGAAGTTTTAGCTGCTGCTCAAGCACGTGCTGAACAATTGAATGAAGTTAACATCGTTATCACTGCTAAAGCTGGTGACGAAGGTAAACTCTTCGGTTCTATCGGTACTCGTGACATCGCTGACGCATTAACGAATGCTGGTCTTACAGTTGACCGTGCAGAAGTTCGTTTACCAAATGGCGCGCTTCGTCACACTGGTGAATTCAACATCGCAATCCAATTGCACCATGATGTTGTTGCAGAAGTTCTCGTTACTATCGTATCTGAGTAATTTCTCATCAAAAAAAGAGCATGCTTTTGCATGCTCTTTTTTTATGTTTCAAATTTTAAAATAAGATATATTAATTCCTGATCAGTTCTTCAGTTTAATTGGTTTTTTAATTAGGTAGTTTATTTAATTTTGTTTTAAGATAGTTCTCGGCTTTACAGCCTCTTTGTGTACACCTTTCTTTATCATCAGGTCTAATTATGTCTCAGGCGAATGCCACTTCTTTAGCGCTTTCATCTCCAACAGAAAATAAAACGAGTGAATCAGGCCAACTTAAAGAGTTTCGCACTCCCCCACACAATTTAGCTATTGAACAAGCTGTGCTAGCTGCCCTGATGACAGTTGCCGAATCTTTCGAACAAGTTAACGATGTACTCAAAGAAAATGATTTTTACGCGACTCGCCATAAATATATTTTTCGTGCAATCGAGAAATTAGCACAAGAAAACTCACCCTATGATGCTGTCTTAGTAAGTGACTGGCTCTTAAAACAAAATTTACTTGATGCTATCGGTGGCGAAGAATATTTAATGCAGCTCATGGCTGACTCACCTTCAAGTTTCTATAACTTAGAAACTTATGCCACTAAAATTAAAGAGTTTTCTACGCTTCGTAGCATGATTAAAGTTAGTACTGAAATTTTGCAAAATGCTTATGACACGAAAGGCCGCGGTGTAAGTGAAATTTTAGACTTAGCTGAAACAAGTATTTTCTCATTAGCAGAACAGCACAATAACAATAAAAAAGATGCTGGTCCTAAATCTATTAGTTCTGTTACCGCAGACGTAATTAGTAAGCTTGATGAGCTTTCAAAATTAGATGGCAATATTACAGGTTTAACGACTGGCTTCTTAGAACTTGATAATAAAACATCTGGTATGCAACCTGGTGACTTAATTATCGTTGCTGCACGCCCATCAATGGGTAAAACTACTTTTGCCATGAATTTGGTTGAGAGTGTTTTGCAATATAACAAGTTACCTGCTCTGGTCTTTTCAATGGAGATGCCAGCAGACTCTATTGCGATGCGTCTTATTTCCGCAATGGGTAAAGTCCATCAAGGACATTTACGCTCTGGTAACCTCGATGCAGATGAATGGACCAAGGTGACTGGTACAATTTTGCAGCTTCAGCAAATGCATTTGTATATTGATGACTCATCAGCCCTACCTCCAACTGAACTTCGTGCCCGTGCTCGTCGTGTTGCCAAAATGCATGATGGTAAAATCGGTTGTATCATGGTCGATTACTTGCAGCTCATGAAAGTCCCGGGCATGGGTGATAACCGTGTAGGCGAGATCTCAGAAATTTCTCGTAGCTTAAAAGCATTGGCGAAAGAGATGCAATGTCCTGTTATTGCACTTTCTCAGCTTAACCGAAGTCTGGAAAACCGTCCAAATAAACGCCCTGTAATGTCCGACTTACGTGAATCCGGTGCGATCGAGCAGGATGCCGACTTAATTATGTTTATTTACCGTGATGAGGTTTATAACAAAGAGTCAAAAGAGGCCGGCACTGCAGAAATTATTATTGGTAAGCAGCGTAATGGTCCAATTGGTTCAGTTCGTCTTGCTTTTGAAGGTCAATATACTCGATTTAGTAATCTCTCTCCTGAGTATTACAGCCAATATGATGATGAAGAATAAGCTCTATCTCTAGCCCAAAGGAGTAAATGAGGGTGCGCCAAGCAACAGTTTATATTGACCGCAATGCACTTCAATATAACTTAAACCGTGTCAAACAACTCGCAACAAATTCAAAAATTGTAAGTATGGTAAAAGCCAATGCTTATGGACATGGAATCAAAGACTGTTTAGCAGCCTTAAATGCATCAGATGCCTTTGGTGTCGCCTGCCTACAAGAAGGTTTGGAAATTCGTGAATTAGGATTTCAACAACCTGTCACTTTAATTGAAGGGGTATTTTCTGAAGATGAAATGCCAATTGCAATTAAACAAAAATTTGAATGTATCATTCACCATCAACAACAGTTTGAATGGTTGATTAAACACAAACAAGCGTACATCAATCAAGGTTTAAAAGTCTGGGTTAAACTTAATAGTGGGATGAACCGGTTAGGTTTTAAAAATCCAGAAGTTATTGAAGTTATTAAGACTTTAAAATCTGAAGGATTTACTTGTGTACTTGCAATGCATTTCGCAAATGCAGATGTAGACCATCCACTTAACGAGCAACAAAAACAACAATTTCTACAAGTTAAACAAGCTTGTGATCCAGTGTTAGCTTCTTGCTGTAATTCTGCTGCTATTTATAAATGGCCAGAGTTACATTTTGATTATGTTCGTCCGGGTATCATGCTTTACGGCGCCTCACCTTTTGCAGATCAAACAGTCCATGATCTTGACTTAAAACCAGTGATGACTTTTTCAGCAGAAGTAATTGCACTCAACCATATTCAAACTAATGAACATGTCGGTTATGGATCAACTTTCTGTGCCACTCAAGCAATGGATATTGCAATTGTTTCTATAGGTTACGGTGATGGTTATCCACGAGCTTATATTAAACCGAACTATGTCGCTATTGATAAACAACCCTGTGCGGTTGTAGGGCGAGTGAGTATGGATATGATTGCAATCGACGTGACAGGCATGAAAGTAAAATTAGGCACTCCAGTTGAACTCTGGGGTCCACATCGCTTAGTTGATGATGTTGCGGATGCAAACGGAACGATAGGATATGAATTACTCTGTCGATTAAGCAATCGCCCCACTCGTAAAAGTACTTAAATAATAAAATATAAAAAAAATCCAAGCATGCTTGGATTTTTTTTATTTAAACATTCAAAATTTATCGCCAGTAATCATCTGTAGGCTTTGGCATTTCCTGTAAACCCCGACGAAGAGTATCTGACCATTGTTTACTAATCTGTGAGAAATAAGGATCATCTTCGGTTATTCGTTTTCCCATGGGGATAACAAAGCTATCTTTAATGTAGACCAATGCATCAAGTGGTAAGCCAACAGAAACATTTGAACGCAAAGTCGAATCAAAAGAAATCAGGCTACAACGTAATGCATCATCTAGTGGCATTGCATAATATAAAGCTCGATCCAGAATAGGCTTCCCGTATTTACTCTCACCTATTTGAAAATAAGGTGTATCTGTAGTTGCGCAAATGAAATTGCCTTGTGGATAGACATTATAAAGTTGCATGTCACCACCCTTAATCTGCCCACCCACCAAAATACTACAGGCATAATTCATTTGTTCTTGAGTGTCCGAACTAATATCCTCTAAAACAGTTTTTAAGGTTTTTCCAATTAGTTCAGCCGCCTCAAACATCGTATTAACACTATATAGATTAGGCTCTTGCTGCAAAGTCAGGGCATTTTGCAAATGACCTATAACAGCTTGCGTTGTTGCTAAGTTACCTGCAGTTTGCAAGGCAATAAAACGTTCTCCGGTAACGCCGAAAGTATGCAGTTTTCGGAACACAGAAATATGGTCAACTCCTGCATTGGTTCTTGTGTCACTAATAAACACTAAACCTTGTTCCAATCTTAACGCACAACAATAGGTCATTTCATTCTCTTTACATTCAACATGCCAACACTTGAACCACAGACATCATGTTCTCAACTCCACCTTGCTCTCTTACGCCACGAATAGGTGCCACATCGAGATAGTCACGTCCTACTGCAAGGTAGATATGATGTTTGGGTGTAAACAACTGATTGCTTACATCAAAACAATACCACTGATTTTCTAAAAATACCTCCGCCCAAGCGTGACTGGCCAGGTGCGGATAGTTTTGATCAAATAGATAACCAGAGACATAACGTGCAGGTAATTGTAGCGCACGACACATCGCAATTAAAATGTGAGCATGATCTTGGCATACACCTTGTCCAGCTTGAAATGCTTCGATCGCAGTTGTCTGAACCGAAGTACTTTCAGGCTGATAAAGTATTTTCTGTAAGATATTTTCGCTTAATAATGCAATATGTTGTCGGTCTTTATTCACCACAATATTTTTTGCAAAGTCCAACATTTCCGTATCACATCGGGTTGCACCTGTCATCTGCAAAAACAAATTAGTAGGTGTAGAGAGATCTACACAACCTAGTTCTATATTTTGAAGCTCAACAATTCCTTGGGCCATAAATGTAAGATGTTGGTATGGATAACGCTGACTAGCCGTCATCCATACATTGTTAAATATATCTCTCTTTATTGTTTTATCACCCGGCACGCTAATTGCCCAATTCATAACATGTTGGTGAGGCGATGTTTGAGGCATCATTTTAATATACTGAATGCTGTTCCGAGCAGTTTCAGTATAGCTATAATGCGTTTGATGATTAACCATCAATTTCATAATCAGCCCTCAAACATATTTTCCAACTGCTGTGTAAAAGTATAGTAAGCGTCCCACATAAGTTGCTGCTTTAGCGCTTGCCAATTTTCATTTATATTTTCCCAATTCAAATTAGCGAGCTGTTGCACCACTATATCTAGCTCTGATATGAGAACAGATAAATCTTCTCCAAAACGCAGTTCTATATCAAATTGCTCTATTTTTTGGCCTAAATGCAGAAATAAACGAACGTCTTCATGTTCCACTTCTAGTATTTGCGTGCATTGTTCGACTGCTTTACTCAATGCATCAGGTTGAGCTTGAAGCGTATTAATCACATTATTTAATTCTGCATAAGCATGTGATGACAAAATACCTCTTAGTTCCTGAATATTATCTTTAGCAATAATGAGCTGGTTCAGTAATGAAAATGTTTGCTTCTTGTCTAACATATAGTGATTTAGTAATTCAGCATTTTCTATGACCAAACCAAATGCTGCTGCAAATCTTGTTGCTTTCTCATCTTCTGTAAAGGGTAAATGAGAGGCTGCAAATTTAACTCGCATCAAATATCGACCCAACCAATATATTTGATGCGCACTCGAATTGAGTAAAACCATAAAGTTCCTCTTTAACCCACAATCAGGAATGTAATGTTTCAACAACCCATGTATCTTTTATACCGCCACCTTGAGACGAATTTACAACTAAAGAACCCGCCTGCATGGCCACACGTGTTAAGCCACCAGGCACAATCTCTGTACGATAAGGTGAGCTCAATACAAATGGACGCAAATCAATATGACGTTCCGCTACTCCTCCCGTAGTTAAAGTTGGAGCGACAGATAAAGCTAAGGTAGGCTGCGCAATATACATATGAGGCATCGCAATCAATTTTTTTCTAAACTCATCAATTTCGCATGAGCTTGCTTTAGGTCCAATCAACATGCCATATCCGCCCGAACCTTGTGCTTCCTTAACGACTAATTGATCAAGATTAGAGAGTACATAGTCTAAGTGTTCTTCTTTACGGCACTGATAAGTGGGTACATTTTTTAGAATTGGTGTTTCATCCAAATAATATTGAATCATTTGATCTACATAAGGATAGATAGATTTATCATCAGCCACGCCTGTTCCAGGTGCATTTGCAATCACAACATTTTTTTGTAAATAAGCAGACATAAGACCTGCTACACCTAAAGCACTGTCTGGTCGAAATGCTAAAGGATCTAGAAAGTCATCATCTAAACGGCGGTAAATTACGTCTACTTTTTGACGCCCACGAATAGTTTTGACAAATACTTGATCATTTTCTACAAATAAATCCCGATTTGTAACTAATGGCACATCCATTTCACGCGCTAGAAAAGCGTGCTCATAATAAGCACTGTTAAAACGCCCTGGTGTTAGCACCACAATAAAGGGTTGATCTGCAGAAGAATTTTCTTGCAATATTTCTTTTAAAAGTTTTGGATAATGCTCAATCCCCTGTAAATTATTGGCTGTACATAGCTCAGGCATTAATTTCTGGCTAATATTTCGGCTCTCAATCATATAAGACACCCCAGAAGGTGTTCTCAAATTATCTTCTAATACAAAAAACTCCCCTTCACCATCACGGATAATATCGATCCCACTAATTTGTGAATAAATTTTTCCTTTTAAAGAATGTTTAAGCATATGGGGCTGGAAAGCATCATTTCCCATAATTTGTTCTTCGGGAATGATTTGTTCTTTTAAAATATGTTGTCCATGATAAATATCATCTAGGAAATAATTTAATGCTTTAACACGCTGTGCACAGCCTGAGGCAATTTTTTCCCATTGTTTTTTCTCGATTACTCTTGGAATTAAATCAAAAGGAATAGTGCGCTCCGTTCCTTCTTTATCGCCATAAACATTAAAAGTAATCCCATGATAAAGAAAATGCTGTTTTGCTTGGGTATTTAACTCCTTTAACTCATCTAAAGTACGGATGCTCAACCATTGTTCAATTTTTTTAGAAGCTGCACCATTTGATGTTACATCATCAAGCATCTCATTAAAGAACTGTGATTTGAGTTGCTCAAAGAAATTGGTTTGCACAGAAATATGTTCTAAAAAAGAGGTTGGGTTAATGAGTGCTGTTGTTGTCTGCTCTTGTATAAAAAAATCATTATCTAGATGTAATTCATGCTCTTGTTCTGACATAACCACCTCGTCTTATCATTTATCTATATTTCATTTTTAAATAAGCAATTTCAGTGCCACTTATATATCTGTAATACTTGTACGGCATCATTGTTATAACTTTCTTCTAAATCTTATCATCGTTTGCCCAATGGGCTATAAACTGAATCTGACAAACTTGCTAAATCTGTAAAGATTTTTTATTGTGTTGACACCAAAGCAATTGGATATAGATGTATTACGCTTATGTCTGTAATAGAAAAAGAAACTTCGAATAGTTTATATCGCCAATGGCAGATCTTGTCTCGCCTACCGACCGGCAAATGGATCGGGACTCGAGAATTGCAAGAAATGCTTGAGCGTGAAGGTATTGATATTAGTTTAAGGACTATTCAGCGTGACTTAAATCAAATTGCTCAGCGTTTTCCGATAGAGAGCAATAAAGCCGTACCTCAAGGCTGGCGGTGGCAATCCGATGCGCCTATTCAAAGCTTACCTCACATGACAAGTTCTCAAGCGGTAACCTTTATGATGGTTGAGGAGCACCTTAAGCACCTCCTTCCTCCGAGCCTGCTTGATGAGATGGGACCATGGTTCGATTTGGCCAAACGTAGTCTCTCTACTCAAAATAATGTGAGACAGTGGATTAACCGTGTACGTATTGTTCCGGCAAGCCAACCGTTAATTCCACCTGTAGTTGACCGAAATGCTCAACAAGCAATTTATGAAGGTTTGCTCCAAGACAAGCAAATAGAATGTGTTTATCGGGCACGGGTCAATCAGGGTGAAGACAGAACTTATGTTTTAAATCCTTTGGCTTTGGTACAAAAAGGTGCAGTCATTTATTTAATTTGCACACGACATGACAAAACTGAAGTTCAAACATTTGCTCTGCACCGTTTTAAATCAGCAAAAGTATTAGACAGTCGAGCACTGCATCCAGTTAATTTTGATATTGATCATTATATTGACTCAGGGGCTTTAGGCTTTAGAGTGGACTATAACCAACCAACTGAATCAATTCAGCTCACCTTAACCATGACAGAGCAAACTGCTAAAACCTTTTATGAAAGTCAGTTAAGTAAAGACCAAACGATTACTCCGCTTGAAGAAAATATTGTAGAAGTTTCAGCGACTGTACCTTTTACATCTCAACTAGTATGGTGGCTACGTAGTTTTGGTAAGAAATTACTGCATATTGAGCCAGTACAAGTACATAATGCTGTGCGAGAAATTGAAACTGAGAATAAATAGATATAAAAAAGAGAACCGTAAGGTTCTCTTTAGATTTTGAATTATAATTTTCTTAATTTTATATTGTTCTTATTTTTTTACTTGTTTCAGATCAATGTATTCTCCCCCACCAAAACTGATCTGCTCTTTCTTTTGCGCTATTTTGAACATGAGCATTGGCATGCCATTTCATATCCATTGTAGCGAATTGATTTCATTGTCATGGTTAAAGCCCTCTTGTTTGAACGTGAATTCAATATAACTGGCGGCTTAAAATATGTGAAATAAGAAAAAAAGGAAGCGAAATCTCTTTTCTTCCTTAGGAAGTTTCCATATATTTTTTGAATAGAAAATAAAAAAGCCCAATAAATGGGCTTTTTGTACATTTAAATGATTAAGCTGTTTTCTTAATCATATTGTTTTTACGAATTGTGATCATTACGAGTTGAACTGCTGCTGGCGTAACACCAGGAATACGGCTTGCTTGAGCTAAAGTTTCTGGAAGAACTGTTTTTAACTTCTGCGTGATTTCACGTGACAACCCAGACACGACATCATAGTCAAAGTCGGCAGGAATTTTAGTTTCTTCAAGACGCTTTAATTGAGCAACATCTTCATGCTGACGGTTAATGTAACCTTCATATTTCACAGCAATTTCAATTTGCTCACCCACTTGTTCTGAAACTTCAGAGCCAGTAAGTTCAGCAATTTGACCGAAGGTGATATTAGGGCGCTTAAGCAAATCAATCGCACTACATTCCTTACTCAAATCAGCACCCGTCATTTCAACGAATTTTTTACCCATAGGGTTATTTGGTGCTGCCCATAAATGTTGTAAACGAGAGGTTTCACGCTCAACCGCTTCCATTTTCTCGCAATAAGCAGCCCAACGAACATCATCAACCAAACCAAGTTCACGACCAATAGAAGTTAAGCGCTGATCCGCATTATCTTCACGCAACATCAAACGATATTCGGCACGTGAGGTAAACATACGGTATGGTTCTTTAGTACCTAACGTAATGAGGTCATCAACTAATACACCCATGTAAGCTTGGTCACGTTTAGGCGTCCACTCTTCTTGCTCCCACGCACGACACGCAGCATTTAAACCTGCAAGTAAACCTTGGGCACCAGCTTCTTCGTAACCTGTTGTACCATTAATTTGACCAGCAAAGTACAAGCCATTAATCGCTTTAGTTTCAAGTGTAAATTTCAAAGCTTGCGGGTTGAAATAGTCATATTCAATTGCATAGCCCGGACGTAAGATATGAGCATTTTCCATACCACGAATTGAACGTACAAGCTCGAACTGAACATCAAATGGTAAAGAAGTCGAAATACCGTTTGGATAAAGCTCATGTGTATCTAGACCTTCTGGTTCCAAGAATACTTGATGTGAGTCTTTATCAGCGAAACGGTGAATCTTATCTTCGATTGATGGACAGTAACGCGGACCTACACCTTCAATAACACCAGTGTACATTGGTGAACGGTCTAAACCACCACGAATAATATCGTGGGTTTTTTCATTCGTATGCGTGATATAACAGTTTACTTGTTCAGGGTGCATAGAAGCATCACCCATGAATGACATCACTGGAGATGGGAAATCACCCGGCTGCGGAATCATGACTGAAAAATCAACTGAACGTGCATCAATACGTGGTGGAGTACCAGTCTTTAAACGTCCCACTGGTAATTTTAACTCACGTAAACGTTGAGCAAGTGCAATAGAAGGAGGATCTCCCGCACGACCACCGCTTGATTTTTCTAAACCAACGTGGATTACACCACCCAAGAATGTACCTGTAGTCAACACAACAGTTTTTGCATCAAAGCGAATACCCATTTGGGTAACAACACCTTTAACGGTATCGCCTTCAACAATCAGATCATCAGCTGCTTGCTGGAAAATGTCAAGATTTGCTTGATTTTCCAAAGTATCACGGATAGCAGCTTTATAGCGCACGCGGTCAGCTTGAGCACGTGTTGCACGCACAGCTGCACCTTTACGCGAATTTAAAATACGGAACTGAATACCACCTTTATCGGCAGCCAGAGCCATTGCACCACCAAGTGCATCAATTTCACGGACTAGGTGAGACTTACCAATACCACCAATTGCTGGGTTACAACTCATTTGGCCCAAAGTCTCAATGTTATGGGTCAAAAGCAAAGTCTGTCGTCCCATACGCGCAGCAGCAAGGGCCGCTTCCGTACCTGCGTGACCGCCACCGATAACGATAACATCATAAACTTTAGGATAGTGCATGAGTACAAAAACACCAGAAAAAAAAGACGGAACATTATAGCAAAATTATCTGCTTATTGATGTACATAATTACAAAATTGTCTTCACATAATTTACGCTATGCCACATGATTTGACATTTTGTTTCATGAATTCAATACAAAGTGAATGTTTTTAAAATTAATTCATCTTAGAATAAAAAATGTACAGCACTTCTATGACTTTAAAATTAACGCAACGAGAAGGAATACAAAATGAAAACGACCATGTTAAAAATCTTAACTGCATCTCTAATTTGTTTTTCAGGCGTAACTTTTACCCATGCTGCTGACACGAGCAAAGCCGAAATGCAAAAACAAATTCGAGTCTGTGCAAAAAAACAGCAAGGTGAATGGGTTTCTTACAATCACAATGGTGTGACCTTTAACGGTACTTGCCAACCAAATGAAAATGGCAAGTTACAATTTAAGGCCCCTGCTCCTTAATCTGTTTTGACATAGGTATAGAAGAAGTCATTTATTTTCCGCTATATCTCATCAGTATTTTCAAAGACGGTCCATTAAAGATGGGCCGCTTTCTTTTTTAAAATGGTCTAGTCCGCTACAATACGCCTTTAAATAAAATTTTTAGGTCCTTTTCGTGAAGTGGTTACAAATACACATTACCGTTGATCAAGAACAAGTTGAGTTCACAGAAACACTTTTAATGTCTCTAGGTGCGGTAAGCGTAACGCTGGATGATGCTGAAGATCAGGCTTTACTTGAACCATTACCGGGTGAAACACCTTTATGGAACAAAGTTATTGTGACAGGCATCTATCAACAAGACGAACAAGACCCAATTGATGTCGACACTTTAGAAGCTTTCTTAAAAGCTCAACTTCCAGATGTTCCTATGCGTCATGAAGAACTTGAAGATCAAGTGTGGGAACGCGCATGGATGGATTACTATGAGCCAATTCAGATTGGGGAAAAGTTCTGGATTGTGCCTGAATGGCTAGAGCCCCCAGAAGCGGATGCAACTAATATTAAGTTAGATCCAGGTCTTGCATTTGGTACAGGTAATCACGCAAGTACTTTCCTATGCTTACAATGGCTGGGTAAAACTGACGTTAAAGATAAAATCGTGATTGATTATGGCTGTGGTTCAGGCATTTTAGGCGTAGCAGCTTTATTACTAGGCGCTAAAAAAGTATATGCCACAGATATTGACCCGCAAGCTGTTTTAGCAACGAAACAAAATGCAGAGCTTAATGGTGTATTAGATCGACTATATGTAGGTCTTCCTGAAGAGTTTGATCAAGAATTCACACCTAAACAAGCCGATGTTTTAGTTGCAAACATTTTAGCAGGACCTTTAATGATGCTTGCGCCTGAATTTGCAAATTTAATCAAATCTGAGGGCGAGTTCGCACTTGCTGGTGTGATTGAAGAGCAAGTTGCTGATGTTTCACGTGTTTATTCTGAATTTTTTGATATATTAGATGTCGAAAAGCGCGAAGAAAACTGGTGTCGCATTTCAGGAAAACGTAAAACAATAAATTGAGATTTTTAACTCATGAATGAAAAACAAACCCGCTGCCCTAAGTGTTTAACAGTTTATAAAGTATCTCTTACTCAATTGACTGTCGCCCAGGGTATGGTTTGTTGCCCTAAATGTAATTCAAGCTTTAATGCCTTAACCCATCTAATCAATATTGAACAGCCAGTTATGGTCAACTCAACGACTCTAGCCAATGGTTCAATGCAGACAAGATATATGACGCATTCTCACGTATTAGATATCTTTGACCAAAAAGTAGAAAACTCTAATATTGATCTTTTAACTTACCTCAACAACTTAAATTACTTTCACAATGAACCTATTAATGCTCTACCAAATCTTAATTTAGCTGAGCAGGCATCCCCACAAGAACAAGACAACAATAAAAAGCATAGTTGGCTTTACTATACGCTCTGGAGCTCTGCCAACCTTATTTTAATTTTAGTTTTTACTTTTCAAATTCTCTGGTTTAACCCTAAGCTCATGCATGCAAGCCCAACCGTTAGCCATGCTTTTAATTACGTTTGCCAAATACTGCACTGCAACAAATCAGCAGAACTTTATCAACTTATCTATATAGAAAAATTAAAAGTCCGCAAGATCGATGCGAACCATACCCAGTTCTCAGGCATATTGCTCAACCAGAATGATAAAAGTATTGAGCTTCCTAACCTAAACTTGATTTTTGCAACAGAGCCAGACAAAACAGAGGAAATCATATTAACTCCTCAAGAATACCTAGTCGAAAATTTAAGGGGTATTCAACGTATTCCATCAAACACTCCATTCCGATTCCAATTTGAGCTAAACAAAAGCAAAAAAAGGCTAGTAAATTATCGATTAGAAATTGTCCACCCCTAAAATGTAAAAAAAGTGAAAAAAAAAATAAAAAAAAATGCAGTTAATTTGCTCACTTTTTCCTAGACAATGGTATGATACGCGCCACGAAAGCTTTGACTCATATACTCCTCGCTCTCAATCCAAAAAAAATACTGTTAAGCATGTGTGCTTTTCTACTTTAAGCGCATAGCCTAACTTTTTTTGTTTTTGAGGGGGCTGTAACAAATATTTAATTATTGTTACGCTTATTTTTTATTCAATACGAAGAAATATGGCAAGCTAATTGTTCTTATGTTTTAGAGTCACTGTTTTAGGATCTAAAACAGGACTCCGTATTTTTAGACCACATTTATATACTACTTTACCCAAGCTAGTATTTGATTTTCGGATTAACTCGCATGAATAGCAAATCTCCTATTTTTACTGCACAATCTGATGTTGCTCTTCGCATCCACGTGGATCGCGCAGTTCGCCATTATTTTGCACAATTGCAAGGTGAGCAACCATCTCAGGTATATGACATGGTGCTAGCAGAAATGGAGAAACCTCTTTTATCTGTAGTTCTTGAATATACACGTGGTAATCAAACGCGTGCTGCAGAAATTCTTGGACTCAACCGTGGCACTTTACGTAAAAAGTTAAAAGCTCACGGTTTAATGAGTGAATAAATGATAAAATGCTCACGACGTCGTGGGCATTTTTTTATGCTTATTGGTTTTAATCCGTAGACTTGAAATTGTTGAATTAAACATCATGACTATTAAACGTGCTTTGATTTCTGTATCTGATAAGACAGGAATTGTCGAATTTGCTCAAAACCTTGCAGCTCTAGGGGTAGAACTATTATCTACAGGCGGCACATATAAGTTGCTTAAAGATAATAATATCGCGGTTGTAGAAGTATCTGAACATACTGGCTTCCCTGAAATGATGGATGGTCGTGTTAAGACCTTACATCCAAAAATTCATGGCGGTATTCTTGCTCGTCGTGGTTTAGATGAAGCAGTTATGGAAGAACACAACATCGATCCGATTGATATTGTTGTTGTAAACCTTTATCCATTTGCTGCAACCGTTGCAAAACCTGATTGTACTCTTCCTGATGCAATCGAAAATATCGACATCGGTGGTCCTACAATGGTTCGTGCAGCTGCTAAAAACCATGCTTCAGTAGGTATTGTAGTTAATGCTTCTGATTACGACACTGTAATTAATGAATTAAAAACTGCTGGTTCACTTTCTTATGAAACACGTTTTGATTTAGCAGTTAAAGCATTTGAACATACAGCTCAATACGATGGCATGATCGCTTCTTACTTAGGCGCTCGCGTTGGTAAGACTGAAGGTGAAGCTGACTTATTCCCTCGTACATTCAATACTCAATTGAACAAAGCACAAGATTTACGTTACGGTGAAAACCCACATCAATCGGCTGCTTTCTATGTCGAAGCTAATGCAAAAGAAGCATCAGTTTCTACTGCAAAACAGTTACAAGGCAAAGAATTGTCTTATAACAACATTGCAGATACAGATGCTGCACTTGAATGTGTTAAATCATTCGCAAAACCTGCTTGTGTCATCGTGAAACATGCTAACCCTTGTGGTGTTGCGGTTTCTTTAGACGGCATTAAAGCTGCTTATGATTTAGCTTATGCAACTGATCCAGAATCTGCTTTTGGCGGTATTATTGCATTCAACCGTGAATTAGACGTTGCAACTGCTCAAGCAATTGTAGAGCGTCAATTCGTTGAAGTTATTATTGCTCCAAGTATTGCTGATGGCGTGCTTGAAGTAACTGGCGCTAAGAAAAATGTACGTGTTTTAGTATGTGGCGAGTTACCTGCAATTGATGCACGTGCACCGCAACTTGACTATAAACGCGTAAATGGTGGCTTACTTGTTCAAGATCAAGACTTGGGCATGATCACTAAAGATGATCTTAAAGTAGTTACTAAGCGTGCGCCAACTGAGCAAGAAATTGATGATCTTATCTTTGCTTGGAAAGTTGCAAAATATGTAAAATCAAACGCAATTGTTTATGCTAAAAACCGCCAAACTATTGGTGTGGGTGCAGGTCAAATGAGTCGCGTTAACTCAGCGCGTATTGCTGCCATTAAAGCTGAACATGCTGGTTTGGTTGTTGAAGGTGCTGTAATGGCTTCTGATGCATTCTTCCCGTTCCGTGACGGCATTGATAATGCTGCTAAAGCTGGCATTAAATGCATCATTCAACCAGGTGGTTCTATGCGTGATGAAGAAGTAATCGCTGCAGCAGACGAAGCTGGTATTGCAATGGTGTTCACTGGTATGCGCCATTTCCGCCACTAATTTAAATTTAGTCCTCCCTAACCCTCCTTTCATTCAGGAGGGTTTTCCACAATAATGGAGCTAACTCCACCTTGAGGAATAGAGGGGGATGAAAAGGATTAAAGTTAAGGAACAAATTAAAAATGAATATTTTAGTTTTAGGTAGTGGTGGTCGTGAACATGCTTTGGCATGGAAAATCGCGCAAGATACCAAAGTTACTCAAGTTTTCGTTGCACCGGGAAATGCGGGAACTGCAACTGAAGACAAATGCGTTAATGTTCAGCTTGATATTTTAGACAACCCTGCAATTATCGCTTTTGCTAAAGAAAATAATGTTGAACTTATTATTGTTGGTCCAGAAGCACCTTTAGTGAATGGTGTGGTAGATGCTGCTCGCGAAGCAGGTCTAAAAATTTGGGGACCAACTCAATATGCTGCGCAGCTTGAAGGCTCAAAGGCATTTGCTAAACATTTTTTAAAGCGTCATAACATTCCAACTGCTTTTTACGAAGTATTTACGGAAGTTGATGCAGCTAAAGCTTATGTTGAAAAAAATGGTGCACCAATTGTAATTAAGGCAGACGGTCTTGCTGCTGGTAAAGGTGTAATCGTTGCAATGACCAACGAAGAAGCTTTTGCAGCAATTGATGACATGCTTGCAGGCAACAAATTCGGTGATGCTGGTTCACGTGTTGTAATTGAACAGTTCCTTGCAGGTGAAGAAGCTTCTTTCATTTGTATGATTGATGGTAAAAACATTTTACCAATGGCAACGTCACAAGATCACAAGCGTATTTTTGAAGGTGACCAAGGTCCTAATACTGGCGGTATGGGTGCTTACTCTCCTGCTCCGGTGGTAACTTCTGACATTTTCGAACGTGTTATGACTGAAATCATGCGTCCGACTGTTGAAGGTATGGCTGCTGACGGACATGTCTACACTGGTTTCTTATATGCTGGCTTAATGATTGATGAACAAGGCCAACCGCGTGTGATCGAGTTCAACTGTCGTTTCGGTGATCCTGAAACTCAGCCAATCATGATGCGCTTAAAGTCATCTCTTGTTGAATTGGTAGAAGCTGGCATTGCTGGCAATTTGCCAAAAGAAGCTGAATGGGATGAGCGTAAGTCAATCGGTATCGTACTTGCAGCCGAAGGCTATCCTGATAGCGTACGCAAAGGTGATGTAATTTCAGGTATTGGACAATCACCTGAAGATACTAAAATTTTCCACGCAGGCACTGCAACTCGTGAAGATGGTCACATCGTGACTTCTGGTGGTCGAGTTCTTTGTGTAACTGCGCTAGGCGACAGCGTGCTTGAAGCACAAATTAATGCACTTGAAGTATGCGGACAAGTAACCTTTACAGGTATGCAATATCGTAGTGACATTGGCTATCGCGCAATTGCACGAGAAAAAGCTGAGTAAAAAACTCTCAACTGATAAAAAGCCCTCTATTAAAGAGGGCTTTTTATATTTCATTCTTATTTATCAGAAAATTTTATATAAATCCCAGTTTTTATTCACTTCCAATCAATAAGATCGAAACATGTCCACTATATTGAATATGTTTTTATTGATATGATTAGATAAAGCGTTGGAACTTTCCACAAAGTTATTGTGCCTTTAAATATTGAGGCTCATCATCTAATTCTGTTAGGGATAATATTTATTTTTAACATTAAATACTTTTAGAAATCGCTTAAAGACTGTCAACTCATGATAGAACTGTTGTGAAAATAGTTTTATTTAGTACAGATCAAAAACGGTAAAACAAGTATCTGAGGAATTAGAAAAGACCTAAAAGCTATAACTTTTAGCATTCAAAACTTTGTGACGTGACAACAAAACTCATTTTCTTTTCTAGAGAGCCAACTAAATAGTTGATATCTCTCTTAATCAGGACTTTTTTTACATGAAAAAGCTGATCAGTCTTTTTTTAAGCGTGTCTGTGCTATTACTTGCAGCTTGCGGTAAACAACAAAGTGAACCACAAGCTGGAAAGAGTGGTGATTCATCACAACTTCAAACTGTGGTTATTGCCTCAACTGGTTCTGACGCTGATATCTGGCGTTATATTTCGACTTTACCAGAAACTAAAGCTGCTGGTGTTAAGCTTGAGGTGAAAAATTTCACTGATTATGTTGCAATGAATACAGCTGTAGCAAATAAAGAAGTTGACTTAAATGCATTCCAATCTTATGCATATTTGGTGGCTTTCAATGCATCAAATAAAGATAAAATTGCTCCAGTTGCTACAACTTATCTTGAGCCAATGGGGATCTACTCAAGTAAACATAAAAAAGTAGAAGAATTCCAACAAGGTGCAAGCATTGCAATTCCTAATGATGCAGCGAATGAAGCTCGTGCATTATTGTTATTACAAAGTGCTGGCTTAATTAAACTTAAAGCTGACTTCGACCCTGCTAAAGGCACACCAAGCGATATTATAGATAACAGTAAAAAAATTGATATCAAACCAATCCAAATGGCGACAGCTGTACGCGTAAAAGATGAAGTTGATGCAATTGTTTTAGGTAATACGTTAGCTTTAGAAGGTGGTCTGAACGTACTTAAAGATTCTATCTACTATGAGCCTGTTGACCAAAGCACTAAACTGAATGTAAACATCCTTGCAACAGCTGAATCTCGCAAAGATGACCCAATTCTTCAGAAAGTTGGTCAGCTATACCACACTGAAGCTGTTAAAAAATACGTTGAACAACACTTTGGTGGTACAAAAGTTGACGTGAATCAGCCAATCAGCTACCTCACGGAAGCTAAATAGTAATATAATAGCTGCAACGCGAAACAGGCAAAGACTCTTTGCCTGTTTTTTCTTTTTAGCATAGTTTTTGACGACATGATTCAATTTAAAAACATTTCAAAGCACTATCAGCTTAAAGGCCAAACCATACGAGCTCTGGACCAAATTAATTTGGAAATTCCTGAAGGGAGTATTTTTGGTATTATTGGCTATAGTGGTGCAGGTAAAAGTACTTTAATCCGCCTGATTAACTTACTTGAACGACCAAATGAAGGTCAGGTTATCATTAATCAAAAGGACTTCACTGCTTTGGATGCGCGTTCATTACGTCAGGAACGTGCAAATATTGGTATGATTTTTCAGCACTTCAATTTGCTACAAACCAAAACGGTTGCTGAAAATATCGAAATGCCAATGTGTCTGCTGAATTACAATAAAGCAGAACGTGAAAAGCGCTTAAATGAGTTATTGGAGTTCATTGATCTTAAGCATAAAAAAGATGCTTATCCTGATGAACTTTCTGGCGGCCAAAAGCAACGTGTCGGTATTGCTCGTGCTTTGGCAAATCATCCAAAAATTCTTTTGTGTGATGAAGCAACCTCTGCCCTAGACCCACAAACAACCAAGTCTGTTTTAGAGTTACTCAAGAAAATCAATCAAGAGCAAAAAATCACAATCGTTATGGTGACCCATGAAATGGATGTCATTGAAACTGTTTGTGATCATGTAGCTGTGATGGAAGCTGGTAAAGTCATTGAACAAGGTTCAACGATTGATATTTTTAGTAATCCTCAACATCCGACGACTAAAAACTTTATTCAAACTGTGTTACATCAACAGTTGCCTGTGAATATTTTAAATCAACTCGAAAATCAGCATCACCATAGCATCTACTGTTTACAGTTTTTGGGCCGTTCTGCTCAAGAACCTGTAATTCAGTCACTGATTAAACAATTTGATATTAGTTTAAATATCTTATTCGCTAACATGACTGAAATTAACGGTACTGTCATTGGTCAAATGTTTGTACAGCTTCTAGGTGAGCCACAGTTGATTAAACAGGCTATCGAGTTTTTAGAGAAAAATGAAGTGAGTGTAGTTCAATCAGGAGATCAAGTATGAGAGATTTAATCGTACAGTGGTTAACTGAACTTACTCAACCTTTCTGGCACAGTTCTCTTTCAATTGACCAGTTTGTAACAGCTCTACAAGAAACATTTCACATGGTGTTTTTTGCGCTTTTATTTGGTGGTATTTGGGGTTTCATTCAAGGGGTTATCTTGCTTGTAACTCGACCAGAAGGTATTTTGCCAAATAGATTCGTCTATCATTTACTCAACCCAATTGTAAATGCGTTACGCTCTCTCCCATTCATTATTTTACTTATTGCAGTGATTCCTCTTACCAAGTTATTGGTAGGAACTTCAATTGGTACATGGGCTGCGATTGTCCCTTTAACAATTTACGTTGGTCCATATATGGGACGTTTGATTGAAACTTCCCTACTCGAAGTAAATGAAGGAATTATTGAATCTGCTCAGGCGATGGGTGCTACACCTTGGCAAATTATTTACCGCTTTATTTTGCCAGAAGCACGCAGTTCACTCATTTTAAACCTCACAACAGCGACAATCAGTTTGATTGGTGCAACAGCAATGGCTGGTGCAGTGGGCGCAGGTGGTATTGGTGACTTAGCAATCTCTTATGGTTACCAACGTTTTGATACAAGCGTTGTAATTTTAACAGTAATTGTTCTATTGCTCTTAGTACAGATTGTACAGACGCTAGGTAACTGGCTCTCTAAGATCCGTTAAATTACTCATATAAAAAGCTCCCTAAATGGGGGCTTTTTTGTTTTATATACATCGTTTTCATAAAAAGGTTGAGTGAGTGGCTTAATACCATTTTCTGTTATTATCGAAAACAGTGATTACTTATTCTTTGGATTTGGTTTTAGGATAAAACAATGCGTTATAGAATTCATTTTATTGATGTACAGAATGCCCTCCAAAACTATATCTGGATTTTAGAAGATACTGAAACCCAAGAGGCTGTTGCAGTTGATCCAACAGAAGCTGATCTTGTGACTCAATTTTGTCAAAATTATCAACTCACTTTAAAACAAATCTGGCTCACTCATTGGCATAAAGACCATATCGGTGGTGTAGCGGATTTAACGGCTGGCCAAAATATTACTGTCTATGGTCCACGTGATGAGCTCTCAAAAATTCCGGGAATTACTCACCCCTTACAACATGACGATCATTTAAAATTTAATGATTTAAAAGTAGAGATTATCGCGACCCCAGGTCACACCTTAGGGCACATTGTGTATTTTATTGAAGAGTTAGAAGCTGTATTCTGCGGTGACACTTTGTTTGCAATGGGATGTGGACGATTATTTGAAGGTACGGCTGAACAAATGTATCACTCACTTAGTCGTTTAGCAGCGCTACCAACACAAACCAAAGTTTATTGTACGCATGAATACACGCTTTCAAATGCCGAATTTGCCTTAACGGTAGAGCCGCATAACCACGCCTTATCTGAACGAGCTGAAGAAGTTCGTGAGCTACGTAAACAAGGATCAATCACCCTTCCGAGTACGATTGAACTCGAATTAGCCACCAATCCTTTTCTTCGTGCAGAAAGTGCTGAAGACTTTGCTCATTTACGTGCACTTAAAGATAACTTTTAAAGTTAAAGCCTCTCCTTTTAAGAGATACAGTTTCATTTTAAAAACTGTATCTTTTTGCATAGTGCACGTTGATCGTAATTATTTTTTACATTTAGTATCTTCATATTTATTCATATTTTTAAAAATTCCCTCGAATTTATATTTTCTTAAAAACACGCCAACAAACAATCCATTAAATAAAAAGTTATTATTTTTTAGTTACATAACACCACCATATTTTTATAAAAATGAAAACTGTTCTTTCTCTATCTTACTTTTTTTACAAGTTGCAAAATAAAACAAAGTTTTCCCCCTTTAAAAAATCTAATTAAAACCCTATTAATAAATAAGATGTAATGCCACGGATAGAAGGAGTTCTCACGTGAAAAAGGTTGTTAAAGCTAAAAATTTGATTGCGTTTCGTATTTGGTTAGAAAAGTTAGGGTATTCAGTTAAAAATCTTGCTGATGGAAAAGGTTTTACTTTTAGTTTTAAAAAAGAATATGGTTTAGTGACCTGTGATTTAGCAGGTAATTCATTAGCGATGCAATTAGGTGAAGAGTTTGAGGATCACTTAAAAGCATAATTTTTTACGACTCGATTTACAGTATTGTCTTTTTGAAAGATAAGTAATATTGCAAAACTTTAGAATGGTTTAATTAAAATATATTGTTAAATATTAAACAAAAAATCTGTAGCGGGGCTACTCTCCCAAATTGCCCTCAGCTACAGATTTTTTATAAGATTATTCTGCTTTAGGATTCTTTAAAGCTTTATCTAAAAGATCTTTATCTAAAGCTTTATCCCATCGTGCTACAACAATTGTTGCGCAAGCATTACCAACTAAATTTGTTAATGCACGGCACTCTGACATAAAACGGTCAATACCAAGAATTAAAGCCATACCTGCTACAGGAACCGCCGGTACAACCGATAGAGTTGCAGCCAGAGTAATAAAGCCTGCACCAGTCACCCCTGCTGCACCTTTAGAACTTACCATTGCCACAAGAAGCAATGCAATTTGTTCACTAATTGATAAGTCAACATTACACGCTTGTGCGATGAATAGAGCCGCCATAGTCATGTAGATATTTGTACCATCGAGGTTAAATGAATAACCTGTCGGAATCACCAAACCTACCACCGATTTTTCACAACCTGCTTTTTGCATTTTATCCATTAAAGATGGTAAAGCTGCTTCAGAAGAACTTGTTCCTAAAACCAACCAAAGTTCATCTTTGATATAACGGATTAAATGAATAATTGAGAAGCCATTGTAACGGGCTACTGCTCCTAGGATCACTATGACAAACAATACCGCTGTAATATAGAATGTCATAATTAATAGTAATAAATTACCAATTGATTCGATTCCATACGCACCAATGGTAAAAGCCATTGCACCAAAAGCACCGATTGGAGCCAGCTTCATTAACATACCAACAAGGTAAAAAACTGGAGCTGTTAAGTTATTTAAGAAGTCGGTAATTGGACGTGCACGGTCACCCAATGCAGCCAAAGAAATACCAAATAACACCGCCACAAACAGAACCTGCAAAATCTCGCCACCTGCCAGAGGGCTAACTAGAGTTTGCGGGATAATATTCATGAAGAAGTCAGTAATATTTGTTGCATGCGCCTTTTCAACGTAAGTATTTACTTTATCGTTGACTAAGGTAGCGGGGTCAATATTAAGACCTTTACCTGGTTGGATAATATTTGCCACAATCATACCAACTACTAGCGCCAAGCTTGAGAAGGTAAGGAAATAAAGCATAGCTTTACCAGTTACACGGCCAACTCGGCTCATGTTTGTCATACTGGCAATGCCTGTAACAACGGTTAAAAAGATGACGGGAGCAATAATCATTTTAACGATCTTGATGAATGCATCACCAAGCGGTTTTAAACTTTCGCCAAGTTCTGGGTAAAAATGACCAATTAAAATGCCCAAAATAATTGCAAAGATGACCTGTACATACAAAATTTGGTGAAACTTCTGTTTTTTCTGTACCGTTTCTTGGTCAAGGGTATTGAAATCCATTATCTAAATACCTTTTCGATGGGGATAAAAAAATAAAATATAAAGCGTGCACCACAAGCTGCTTTATCAAGGAAAAGCCATTGTAAAGAATAAAAAACGGCCTGTGTTATAAATTTAAAAAATGTCAAATTCAATAATCATGCAATAAATTATATAAAATCATTTTAATTTTCTAGTTTTAAAAAATAAAAAAACAACCAAAATTCGTTATAAAGCATTATTTAATCTTAATATTTTAAGTAAAAACATGCACAAAAATGGCTGTAGAAGTTTAATTGTCTCATACCAGCACAACATTTATTAAATAAATGATTTTATAAAAAACATGTAAATTATAAATTATGAAAATTTAGTTTAAAAATAATAAGAAAAATTGATATATAATTTTTTAACAAGATAAAGTGTCTCTTTTTTGTTAAAAAAATCCTACTAATAGGCTTTGATAAATTAATTCAAATTAGGGAGCGTTAAATAACCGTTCCAATAAAATGTGGACGTAATCTAAGCTTAAGGTACGTTCAGTGAATAAGATGCGAAATAGCATAGGGGCAATAACAGCTTCGATAATTTCTTCATTATTTATAGTGGGTTCATTACGCGATTTAGCTCTGGCTTGAATAATATCAAGTTGTTGAATAATTAAGGTTTCACATTTTCTTGCATTTGAAGAGTCGGCTGTATATAGCACATCACGCAATAATGTTTGACCAACTTCAGAAGAATACTCCTCAAAATATTGTTCAATCCATGCAGTGATATCTAGCTGAAATGAACCTAAATCTTTTGGTTCCATATCAGGTTTAAGTTCATTTAGGGCTACATCTGAAAATAGCTGATTAATATCGCCCCAACGGCGGTAAATTGTCGAAGGTGTTACTCCTGCCTCATGAGCGATCATAGGTATGGTAATCTGGCTCTGCTCTAAGGTTTTTTGAAGCTCTTTTACCGCTTGGTGCACCGCAGTTTGAATTCTTTCACTACGACCGCCAGGACGTAAACCAGTAACAACTTTTGCCATTTATAAACTCTGTAAAAGGAATCAAAAAATTTATAAATATTTATATCTATATACAAAATACACTAAAGCTAAAGATTTGCTTTAGTGTGAAAATAATGTATAAAAGCTAAATATTCGCTTTTATGTTATTCATCTTATATGAACAATTCAAGTTCAAAACGGTCTGGATCAGTTTTTCAGTTAGATAGTGCAAGTGCATTGACACTCAATACAATCACGCTCATGACTTTTATGGCAGCGTCTAGTGCACCGACTCCACTTTATCGTCTATACCAACAGCTTTGGCAATTTTCACCTGTCACTTTGACTTTAATTTTTGCAACTTATGCTTTTACTTTGCTGGGTTCATTACTGATTATTGGTTCTTTGTCTGACTATATTGGACGTCGTCCTGTCATTATTGCAGCCATTTTTCTGCAAATTATTTCGATGAGCTTTTTCTTATTTGCTTCAGATGTTTCGATGTTATTTATTGCACGGGGCTTACAAGGAATCGCAACAGGGCTTGCTGTCTCGGCTATAGGCGCAGCAATTTTAGATTTTAGTAAGCTTCAGGGTTCGCTTATTAATAGTATCGCACCAATGGTCGGCATGGCTGTTGGTATATTTCTAACTTGTTCTATTTTGCAATTCTCTGCCCAACCGTTACAGCTTGTTTTTGAATTTTTATGTCTTCTTCTTATTTGTGAACTCATTTTAAGTTTTTTTACTCCTGAAACAGCCCAAAAGAGATCGGGTGCTCTTGCCTCTTTAAAGCCCAATATGGCTATTCCTCCACAAACAAAAAGTGCTTTATTGAGTATTAGCCCTATTAATATTGCTCTTTGGATGGTCAGTGGTTTCTTCCTATCACTTATGCCCTCTTTACTGGCAAAAATTTTCCATACTTCATCTGCATGGCTAAACGGTGTTATGTTTATAGCGCTAGCACTCTCAGGTGCGGCAGGTATATTAACGCTTAGAAAGTCGACAAATTATCGTATTTTATTAATAGGTACTCTTTCAATTGCTATTGGTTCAACTGTTTTATTTTTAGCAATTAATTTTACAAATGCAGTAGTTTTATTTCTTGGTTCTATTATTACGGGTGTGGGTTTTGGTACAGCTTTCATGGGAGCAATTCGCACAGTAATGCCTCTAGCTTTACCAGAGGAACGCGCAGGACTTATGGCTGCATTTTTTGTTGAAAGTTATTTGGCTTTTAGTGTTCCAGCAATTTTAGCTGGCTATTTTGTTGGGAAAATTGGGCTGATGAGTACAGCAAATAGTTATATTAGTTTTATTATTTTACTATCGTTTGTTGCCCTTCTTTTGATTTTTAAAAACTTTAAAAGTAAATAAGCCTATAAAAAAATAGCCTCTATAGAGGCTATTTTTTTTAGATGCTCTTTAAATTCTATTAAAAAGTATCTGCTACATACATACGTACCATCTCGCCTTCCTCATCCTTTACCAACATTAAAAACCGCCAACCACATTTTTCATAAAACTCGGTATGGTCTGTTATTAAATAAAGTGTTTGGATGCCCTGATTACTCAAGTCTTCACGTATAAAATCTAAAATGTGCTTTGCAATATTTTGGTTTCGATAGTTCTCTTCTACAAATAAAGCACATAAGTTTGGTGTTAAATCTTTACGCTCATGGAAGTCATTATCAATGACTCCTGCTCCAGCAATTAAATGCTTATCTTCATTTAAAACAATGTACCACTGTGGAATAGCATGTTTTTGATCAATGGAAATCTGAATGCTATCAAGATAGGCTTCCACAGGGATTTGCCATTTTTCAGAAAACCACTGTGCAGCCATTTCTTTGTATTGAGGGTAATCAGATAACCGTAATATTTGCATAAAATAAACCTATTTTGTCCAACCTTTTTAAGGTTGAGTCACTGAACTACTAATGGATTGCTGGGTTGGACTCTCATAAGTTGTCTCTGCAACTGGCGAAACGCGCCAAATCGTATTGCCCACATCATCTGCAACTAACACAGCACCTGAGAAATCAATTGCTACACCCACAGGGCGACCATACGCTTTGCCTTTATCGCTGAGGAATCCAGTCAAAATATCTTGCGGTGGACCAGAAGGCTGACCACTTCTAAATGGTACAAAAATGACTTTATAACCACTGTGAGGTTTACGGTTCCAAGAACCATGCTGACCGATCAATGCCCCACCTCTAAATTGTGGCATCAGTTCGGCTGCATAAAATGCAAGGCCTAAAGAAGCCGTATGGTTGCCTAGTGCATAGTCGGGTTTAATTGCACGAGCAACCATTTCAGGATTTTGCGGTTTTACTCGCACATCTACATGTTGACCATAGTAGCTATAAGGCCAACCATAAAAAGCACCGTCTTGAACCGAAGTCATATAATCGGGTACTAGGTCACTACCGATTTCATCGCGCTCATTAACCACTGTCCAAAGTTTACCGCTTTGAGGTTGCCAAGCCATACCATTAGGATTACGTAGTCCTGTTGCAAATGGGCGAGACTGACCACTTGCAATATCAAACTCTGTAATTTGTGCACGACCTTTTTCTTGATCTAAACCATTTTCAGCAACATTACTGTTAGAACCGACAGTAATGTAGAGCTTTGTACCTTCGCGATTAGCAATTACATTTTTGGTCCAGTGGTGGTTTAAAGCACCACCCGGTAAGTCCAATACTTTGGTTCCACTGGCTGTAATTTGAGTTTCCCCTTCTTGGTAAGGAAAACGCACCAGTGCATCCGTATTGGCGATATATAAGTTATTACTTACCAATGCTATACCAAATGGAGAATTTAAGTTTTTAAGGAATACCGTTTTCTGGTCAGCGACGCCGTCTCCATTGGTATCACGAAGTAAAATAATACGGTTTGCGCTCGGATGAGATGAGCCTGCACGCCTCATCACAAAAGTCATGATTTTACCTTTAATACCTTTGCTGTCTTCCGGTTTAGGCGGAGCATCTGTTTCAGCAACCAATACATCGCCATTTGGTAATACATAAAGCCAACGCGGGTGCTCAAGTCCTTTGGCGAAGGCTTTGACCTTTAAACCTTCTGCTGGAGTAGGCATAGCGCCATTTGGCCAACCTTCTGCTGGGGCTATATTAACGGTCGGTAATAAGCTTGTTTTTGGTTCAGGAAGTTTTGGTTCTGGGCCATAACTATCAGTAATTGGATATTGAGAGGATGACGCACATCCTGCAAGTACACATACAACCGTAATGCCTAAAGTTGGCTTCAAAAAATCGTTAAGCATCTTTTATCTCCATTTTATTTATTCGCAATAAATACAGGTTAATGCTTTAGAAGAGAGACTTATAGTTGATTTATTTAACTGTGCTGAGCATTACAGACCGTATTTTTCAAAAATCTAATACATAACTGAGTATTTATTAGGCACTTAATTTACTTTCTTAATTAACTATCAATTAGAACTTGGTCCCAGAACTATTGTTTAAAGTATTTAAAAAGCTCTCTTTATCTTTGGGCGAGATCATTACTGTAGCCATTCTTCCATCTTTCATATAATAAATTTTAAGTCGATCTAGCGATAATGCTGGAGAAGAAAGTGGATTATGGGTAGGTTCTATTTGAGTAATATCATTGATATTAATTTTCCATCGAAATACCAAGCTCTTAATGATTAATGTGTTGTTTTCTACTACGTAATACGTGTTAAAGACCGGAAGCCAAATAACCAAAATGACTAAACTATAAATGAAGAGGTGCTGAAAATTTGAAGCTAAAGAATAATGATGATTTGCTTCATAAATTTTCATAAGGATATTGCCAGTGACAACAATAAATATGAGTAAAAGCCACCAATCAATTTTTGATCTAAATTTCAAAGTTATCCTCCACGTATAAATATCATTTATAACGAGCCTTTCTATATTTTTTATAAAATAATTGAACTAAAAATTAGCTTTAAATGTTAATGATACAAAATCTCGATCATCTATCGTGCTAAATTCATTAGAACCAAAAAAGTTATTATAGGCAATCTCTGTTGTATATTTTTGCTGATAAGTCATAGATAACGCCGCAGTTACACTCATTTGCCCTTCTTGAAAGTTTTGGCTATATCCATAAACATCGTGTCTAAAACTAAGACTTGGCGTAATCACTGTAGAGGGTAAAATATCTTGATAATTTAATGCTCCACGTAATCGGTAACCTAATGACCATTCATTAAAAAAACCGTTTTTATTACAAAAGCGTTCATTCAAGTTATCAATTTCTGCATTGGTAAGATGAGCTGTACCATACGGCGTACATTTAAACTCACCTGTTTCAGGATTATAAGCACCTGTTGAAAGCTCACTACGACCAAATG
Source organism: Acinetobacter sp. 22512 (assembly GCF_052044755.1). Lineage (NCBI taxonomy): Bacteria > Pseudomonadati > Pseudomonadota > Gammaproteobacteria > Moraxellales > Moraxellaceae > Acinetobacter > Acinetobacter sp. 22512. The sequence continues at coordinate 453,155 of NZ_JBQENP010000001.1, forward strand.
CGCCTGTCCGGCCAATCCGATGATTACCAATATCTGCAATATGGTTTAAGGCAAACTCTGTAGACCATGTCATCGAATTTGCACCCCAAATATTGAATATGCTGCCAGTTGCTCCAACCGAAAATTGTGTTACAGGTAAGCGTACATATCCTTGGATATATTGACCCAATCCAACAGTTTTTCCCGGCGGTGCAAATGGTGTTCCTTCTGATAATACTTGAGCATAGACAATGTCTGTACCGTTTAGTTGCAAAGGTTGATTAGGTTTGTGGGTTAACTCACTAAAAACGTTTGTTGTTCCAACTTTACCAGTCAAACTTAATCCAAACATTTTGATATTTTCAGGATAGATAGAAAAATAACTCGCGCTATTAAAATGTTCGGGTCCTGCAGCTGTTACGGCCGTTCCATCAAAGTTTGCATTACGGTTATGGTAATTCGCATAGTAAATACCTAACTCAGCATTATTTAAACTGGGTAATGTCTGTTTTAAAGCAATACCATATTGGCCGTTATCCTTTGCTTTTCTACTTTCTGCACGTGGAATATAGGTACGTAAACGAATTGCGGTATCCGATAATTTATCTCCACCTCCAGCAATCAGAACTGGACCTGCATTTTCGGGCACAAAGTCTGAAATCTCAAAGAAAGTTCCGTTACCATCAACAACTGAAGGTCTAAATTTAAATTGATAGAACCCTTCTATTTTCAAATTTTTATTAATGCTTGTGTCGAATGAAAACATTTCGGTTGGAATGATTCTTTCTTTTGCATCACCACCCGGTCGGTTAATTGCAGCAAAATCAAAAGCACTCACCGAATTTAAACCGTTTTGAAAAAACTGAGATTTCCCCCAATTTAAAGTCTGTTTGCCTAATTTTAAATTGATGCTTTTTCCATCGTCTAATTCAAAATCTTTCCATATATAGGCATTCCATAAATCGATACCTTTGAACTTTGCGAGCCTTGGCCACGCTGAATCATTAAAGGGTTTAAAGTCTCCGTGCCCTGTCTCATAGGCATGGTCATACCAGTATTTAGTGCTAATGACCGCACCCTGCTGTTTTCCATTTAGCTTAACTTCGGTTATGCCTCTGATGATCTGTGAAATGGCATCATATTTACTAAAATTCATACGCCCATCATCACCATTCACATCAATGCTAGCGCCTTGTTTACCTATTTTGTTTGCGTCAGGCCGATAAAGTAATGAAACGGATGGATCTTGCGTACTCCAACTGGCACCTAAGCTTAATGTCGTCCTTGTCTCGAACTTCCAGTCTTTATCAATATCAAAATTGGCTGCATTTGCTTTAGACATGAATAAAATTAGGCTTAATGAAATACCTATTTTTTGAATATATAGAACGTGATTATTTCTTTGATTTAAATAGACGTACTGACCCATCATATTATCTCCCTATAACTATGATTTTTTTATTTATTGCTTATTACTCAAAGCCATCCATTGGCTTTAAATGGTTTACATAAGCAGGTATTTTTTTGCACTAGGCTGGTTGTTCGACCTGATCTAACTGTTGAATGAATTGTTCAGCTAAAGGCCAATAGCCAAAGCCAGATGCAGGGTTTAAATGTCCCACTTCACCTAAATTTACGAGTCGACTACCCCACTTTTCTGCCATTTCACTGACAGCTTCATAACAAGCTAAATGGTCATTGGTGCTTGCAACCAAAATGCTGGGGAAAGGTAGTTCTTGATCTGGTAAAGGACTCCATCCTTCTTGATGAAGTACAGTTGGGCTTGGATAATTTTCTGGCCAGCTTTCGTTTAAGTCAGGTGGAGCCACAAGTAGAGCTCCTTGAATTGGTCGTTGATATTTTGCAGCCCAGTGTATTGTCATCAGCACACCAGCGCTGTGTGCGACCAAAATGACAGGCCCTTGTATTTGTTCGAGTTGTGCCTGAATAGCAGCAACTCTATTTTCACAATTGAGTTTATTAGTTTCTACAGGTGGTACAGAGCGAACCTTTGCTAGCTTTGTTTCTAAGATCGTTTGCCAATGCTCGGGAACATGATCGCGTAACCCCGGAATAATTAAAATTGTTGCTTTGGTTTGTATTTTTTCCATTTCGACGCCTGTGAATTTTGCCATCTAGGATGCATAAGAATTTTTATAAAACTCTATTCACAATAAAGGCTCATTTCAGTTAATGGTGTACATAAGACGTCACGGACTTTTCATTTGACGACACATCTTTTTAAAATTTCGTAAATTAATTAAAATAGTTTTTGTAATTACAAATGAATTAAGAGAACAGCTTTAAAATTAAATCGACATCATGATTAGGCGCTTAAATAAAAGCTTTTGTAATGTGGATATTTTAGTTATAACTAGATATGAGCTGTAAGGAATATGGCTGATTAAGAACAGGAGATAATAAAATGGTGCCTCTTGCGCATACCGCCTCTTTAAAAAATTATTTGGCAGTTGCTCAGCAATTAGATCTAAATCCCTACCATTTATTATCACGTGTTGGGCTTAGCCAAACTCAATTGAATGATCTTAAACAACGTATTTCTGTAGATAAAGCCATTACCTTGCTTGAAGACTCAGCCCAAATGAGTAATTGCGATGTTTTCGGTTTACATATGGCAGAGCAACGCGAAATCGCGGATTTTGGTGAACTGAGCCTATTATTAAGTTACCAATATACTTTGAGAGAAGCGCTGCAAACGATTGTTCGTTACAGGAATTTACTCAATAACTCACTTGAAATATATATAGAAGAAATTGACGATACAGTAGTTATTCGAGAAGAAGTTGTAACAACAACTTGCGGGTATAGCCGTCAAGCCACAGAACTTGCTTTAGGAATCACCCATCGTTTTTGTGCAGCACTCATGATGCAAAAATGGCGACCATTAAGTGTACACTTCACTCATAACCCGCCTAGTGATTTAACTTTGCATCGGCGAATTTTTGGCTGTGCGCTCGAGTTTGGTAGTGACTTTAATGGCATTGTTTGTACTGCGGCCGAACTTGATACAACAAACCCTCAAGCAAATTTGGCTATGGCTAACCATGCACAACGTTATTTAGATATTTTGCAGAATAGCAATGAATCGACCATGATTTTTGATATTCGTAAAAGTATTTATCTTCTTTTGCCAATGGGCCGCGCTACTATTGATCAAGTCGCTCAAACACATGGTATTCATGTACGAACTTTACAACGTCGATTAGAAGAAGCTCAGACGAGTTTTAGTGATTTAATGAATGAAGTACGCAAAGATCTCGTATTTCGTTATTTAAAAAATCTAAATTATTCACTTGCTCAAGTGTCTGATATTTTAGGTTACTCAATGCCGAGTTCTTTTACCCGTTGGTTCATTAGCCAATTTGGTATGTCACCAAATATGTGGCGTAGTCACAATAAAGCCCTGCTCAATTAATTTCTCTTTATTTGACACCCCATAAAGTCATTTAAAGTATAAGGAAGCTGGGAAACTACTCCAGAACTTCCTTAAAAATCTAATTCTTGAAATTAAAACCACAAGCGCATAAGCCCAAGAACCAATACCACTAAAAAGATGCTTTCGCCGATCATTAAAAGAATCGGTTTAATGCCGACAGATGCTAATTCTTTTAACTGAGTTTTCATTCCTAAAGCACTTATTGCGATGACTAAAAACCAGCGCGATAAATCATTGATTCCATTTTGAACCATCGTTGGCACCCATCCTGTACTGTTAATACAAGCGAGTAGTAGAAAGCCAACGGCAAACCAAGGCAGTAATGGTGGTCGCTCTCCGGTTGAATCTGCTCCTTGCATGCGGGTAATCATGGCTGCACAAACGATTACTGGAAGCAGCATGGCCACACGCATAAGTTTAACTACAGTCGCCGTATCGCCAGTTTGAGTAGACATGCTATAACCAGCGCCGACCACTTGCGCCACATCATGAATCGTAGCACCAAGAAACACACCAGCCGCTTGTGGAGATAGCTCTAGCCAATTCGCAATCATCGGATAGACAATCATTGCAAAGGTTGAAAGTGCCGACACGCCAATCACGGTAAACAAAGTCGCCTTTTCTTTTTGCGGATGATTTGGAAAAGCAGCGGATAGCGCCAGTGCGGCTGAGGCACCGCAGATTGCCGTTGATCCACCAGTGAGCATGCCAAATAGTTTTTGGAAGCCTAAAATTTTAGCGGCAATAACAGAAACTGTAATTGTGACAACAACCAAAGTGATAACTAACGCAACTGGTTGCCAACCTAGTGCGGTAATTTGTCCTAAAGTTATACGCATTCCGAGTAACGCGATACCCATTCTGAGCACACTACGTGCAGTAAACTCGATACCTGCCTTACATTTACTTTCAGCAGCTAAAAAATTCACGCTCATGCCGAGTAATAATGCAAATAGCATAACTGGCGCGCCATAGTGCTCTGATAAAAAACAGGCAGCTGCTGCAACGACCGAACTGACCACAAAACCTGGTGCTAATTCTCTTGTACGCTGGGAAAAATTTTTCAAAACTAAACTACTCATGATTTTCCCCACAGCCCATCACAATAAATACCTTGTCCTCGATCACTTCTACGGGATAGGTTGCAACTTTGAGCTGAGAGGAATTAACCAAACAGCCATTTGTTAAATCAAAACGTAGACCATGGGCACAGCACTGAATCACTCGTCCTTCTAGACGTCCGCTAAATAGCGATGCGCCCTGATGAGGACAACTGTCATCGATTGCATAAAATTGAGCCGCAACGTTAAATAGTGCGAGAGTTTTATCTCCAATTTTAAAAAAAGCCCGCTCACCTGAATTTGGAATTTTTTCAAAAGGCACTTGAAATCGGTTGGTCATATCAACTCTCCTTGTGCCAGCATTGCCTCTTGCATCGCTTGATAAAGTGCATCTGCTGATTGCGCGCCCACCAAGGCAGAAGCCCGATCAAAAATAAAGTAAGGCACGCCATTACCTCCTGTACTTGCAGAGATAAAATCTTGATGATCTTGAATAAGCAAATCTTTGATCAGTTCACGCGGGAAACCACAGCGTTTGGCGATTTTGTATAAAGTAGTAGTATTTCCGATGTCTAACCCATCATAAAAATATGCAGCAAAGAGTTGTTCTAACAACGCATTGCACTGCTCAGGAGTTCCTATCTTTAAAGCTTTATCAAATAAGCGATGAGCTTTGGCCGTATTTGGCATTCGTTTAATTTGCTCAAAATCGATCTTGAGCCCAACTTTATTTGCAGCTTTATTGACCTGTTCTTGTCTCATACGAACTGCTGTCAAGCTACCTAACCGTTTCAAATAAAACGTTTGAAACGGTACACCTTCAACAGCTAAGTCAGGTATAAGCTGAACACCTCGCCAGTGCACGATAACTTTGACTTTGGGGTGAAGCTGATAAAATCTATTTATAGCGATCAGTAACTGACGTTTTCCGATCAAACACCAAGGACAAATAAAGTCAAAAAATACATCAATGTGTAATTGCCGAATCATCATTTGTTATTCATCCCGCATTTTTGTATTTGGTTACCTGAATGATTTTCAAGCTCAGTTATTGCTTGCTGCTCAAAGCGTGAGATATCTTTGTGATAATGGCGTTTGGCATAAAAAAATACTGCTGCAGCTGCAATACTGACCAATGGCATGAGTTGAAATGCGCTATGTAAACCAATCACATCAGATACTTTGCCAACCACTAAAGGACCAAGAGCTAAACCAAGAAAATTGTTAGCTAAGGTGAGTGTTGCAAATGCAGAGCCATGAACTGAGTTATGTGTGAGATTGGCCACCATGGCACTAGATGGCCCATTGGTTCCTAGGGCAATAAACATTCCGAGGCAGATGAGAAGTAACTGGTTACGTCCCACAGGCATAGCAAAAGCAATTGATAAAAGAACACAACCGAGCAAGCAGTATGTAATCGCTAAACTGACCTTACGATCTGGACAGTTACGGCCCAAATAATCACACAACATGCCGCATAGAATTGTGCCTACTGCACTACATAGCAAAATGATCGCTGCCATTACGCCTGCTTTGTCGGTACTCATGCCGTAATAGCGATTGAGATAACTCGGCATCCAGACAATCACTGTGCCACCAACAAATAATTGCAGACCACTACCAATGTAAGTGGCAATGACTGAACGACTTGAATATAAAGTTTTTAAAGGGCTTTTTATGTGCTGGGTTTTACTACGAATTTTATTTTGAGGTGCTGCATTTATTCTGTTTTCTTTCACTAAAATTGGATATAGAAAAGCCAAAATGAGACCAAATAAAGCAATGCCTCCAAATGCCCAACGCCACCCGAAGTGCTGTGCGAGTACACCACCTAAAGCTACACCCAAAAATGAACCAAATACGCCACCCGCCATAAAAGCACTGGCGAGTGTTGCGCGCATTTCTCGTGGAAAAACAGCCACAACCACTGCAATTCCAACGCTGCCATAAGCAGCTTCACCCACACCAACCATAAAACGAGCAATAAACATTTGCTCATAATTTTCAGCCAGTGCACATCCTAAAGTCGCCAAACTCCATAAAGCCGCCATAATAGCCAAGCTTTTCACTCGCCCAAAATGGTCTGCCATTAAAGATAACGGCAGAGTCAATAAACCCACCATTAACGCGACAATGCCACTGAGCAAACCTAACTGGCTATCGCTGAGCAACCACTCATTTTTAAGTAAAGGAAAGACTGCGTTTAAGACTTGCCTTGACATGTAATCTGAAATGAGCAAACCAAATGTCAAAGCAAAAACAAGCCATGCATAACGACGAGGTATACTGATTGACGTATCAACATCGCTCATCTGATCTGAATACTGATGTGTATTCATACGACCTCCTTGTATTTTTTATAATTTCTATTTAGCTAGTGCAGCAGCGCACTTTTAAAAACAAAGTGAATAAGCTGCACTACATTTGAGGTCTAAATTCCGTTAGACCTTGTCACATTAGTTACGCTGCGGCACGCCTTTTTGCCCTGCTTTACGGTTGGGTGCCATACCATTTGCGATTAGAGTTTCTTCAATACTGTTGTATTGCACCCCAATACGATAAATTTCACGGGCTTCTTTTCCTGAGGCAATTTCACGGCCTAATTCATGGGCAATCCGAACGGTTTGCTTAATTTGCTCTACAGATGAAAAACGGCGTCCGTGATGATCAATGATCGTGTCTTCGTTACCCACTCGTGCATGTAAACCCATTGCCATCGACATGGTGTTAAAAGGTAATACATTTTTGAGCAGAGATTCTGATGTCAAAGTACATCCATCAGGTACGCGATGAATAAAATTAAAGAAATTAAATGGGTTTGGACCATCAAAACCACCGCCAATTCCAATCCAAGTTAAGTTTAACGGCCCCATGTACAACCCTTTACGCACCATACGTTCTAGCGTCTCAAACCCATGCATACCTGTTAACTGAAAGTGCGGTTGAATATTGTTTTTACATAAGCGCTTAATATGTTCGGTAACCCATGCAGGCCCTGCAGGCACAGTCATCTCTGCATATGCTGCCTGAGTCGCTGGATGTGCCAATGAAGTCCCTTCTAAATATTCAGGATAGAGCAATTCCATAATATTCATTTGTGTGGTGTTAATTGCCACCGTGACCTGATCGGGCTTGGGAGTGAGTTCTGCCAACATATGTCGGGTATCATCACTTAACCATAGGGCTGCCTCACCTTCACTTTCTGGTGCAAATGAAATCGAACCACCCACCTGAATAATCATGTCAGGCACAGCTTCACGAACCCCTGCAATGAGCTCATTAAATTTTGACAAGCGTTTAGAGCCTTTGCCATCAAGCTCACGGACATGTAAATGCAGCACTGTCGCGCCCGCTTCATAGCACTCAACCGCTTTTTGAATTTGCTCATCCATGGTCACTGGAATATCTTCGGGAAAGTCTTCTGGCATCCATTCGGGTCCATACGGCGCAACCGTGATCACCACTTTTTCCATATTTTCCGGGTGCAATGAGTCGTCAAAGAATTGCATGTGCATCTCCTCATATATTTTTTAGAATTTTCAATTAGATAAAATTATTAACCTATAGATTTAATAGGTTGCGTCACCAATAATGCCGGCCCGCTCCATTTTTCGGTGGCAAGGTGGGTAATCCATGACTGCATAATGTTGTGTGCTGCGGTTATCCCAGATGGCAATGCTGTTAGGCTTCCAACGCCAACGCACTTGAAACTCAGGAATATAGGCTTGAGAAATTAAGTAACGCAGTAGTTCAGCTGCGCCCGGATTGGCATCTTGTCCAAATCTGACTCGGTCTTTGGTGTGATAGTTACTGAAGTGAGTTGTGAACGCGTTGACGTATAAAATTTTCTCTCCCGTTTCAGGATGAGTACGTACCACTGGGTGCTCAGCATCGGGAAACTTTGCTTTTAAGTCCAAGCGTTTTTCAAGTGGCATAGCCGCACCAAAACTCGCTTCTATGCTGTGGTAGGCACGTAAGTCTGCAATCTTAGCCTTAATATCGTCGGGTAAAGACGCATAGGCCATGACCATATTGGTCCACATGGTGTCACCACCTACAGGTGGGCATTCGACACAGTGCAGCACACATCCCATCGGTGGAACCTTGCGCCAGCTTGCATCGCTGTGCCAAGCATTTTCATAACGATCGACAGGACTTTCAGGATGTTTATAGATCTGCACCAAACCCGGATGATCAGGATGGCTGCCTACCGCGGGATGATCTTCTAATTGTCCAAATTTTTCTGCAAATGCGACATGATCCTGACGGGTTAAGTGCTGATCTCGTAAAAACAACACACGATGTTTAAGTAGTTGTGTGCGAATTTCAGCAAATAATCCATCATCATAAATCGCATCAGCAAGTTTGACGCCACTGAGCTCTGCACCAATATTGCAAGTTAACTGTTCAATTTGCATAAGAAATCCCTTCAAATTACAAAGATTGATGAACCTATTGTTTTACGTGCTTCCAAATCACGATGAGCTTGCACGGCATCCTTTAGCTCATAGCGCTGATTAATTTCAATTTTGATTCGCCCATGTCGAACATGATCAAATAATTCATTTGCCAGTTCTTTCTTCTCAGCAGGATCTGCAATGTAATCTGCCAAAGCTGGACGTGTGACAAACAATGATCCTTTCACGGCGAGTAATACCGGATCAAAAGCAGGGATTGGACCAGACGCTGTTCCCACGCAGACCAACAAACCACGGCGTTTGAGAGAGTCTAATGAACTCATGAAAGTGGCTTGGCCAACACTATCGAAAACGACATTTACACCCACGCCGCCTGTTAACTCACGTACACGCTCAGCAACATTTTCATGACTGTAGTTAATGACATGATCACAACCATGAGCTCGCGCTACGGCAGCTTTTTCTTCTGAAGATGTGGTCCCGATAACAGTTAGGCCAAGTAATTTAGCCCATTGAGAAACGATCAGCCCAACACCACCTGCGGCTGCATGTAATAAAATTGAATCGCCCGCTTTAAAGTCATAAATGCGGCGCATTAGATAAGCAGCGGTCAACCCTCGCATGGTCATGGCTGCCGCTGTTTCACAAGAAATTTCTTCGGGTAATTTAATTAAAGCATTTGCTGGAATTAAACGGTGGGTGCTATATGCACCTAACGTATTTAAAAAACCTGTATAGGTAACTCGATCACCTACTTTAAGCTGAGTTACTCCTTCACCTAAAGCTTCGATAACACCAGATGCTTCGACGCCCATGCCATTAGGCATTGGAATTTGATAGGTTCCATTACGAAAATATGTATCGGCATAATTTAAACCGACTGCCACATGACGTAGGCGTACTTCCCCTGCTTTTGGATCTCCTACTTCTACATCTTCATAGCGCAATACTTCTGGCGTTCCTGTTCCATAGAAACGTATAGCTTTCGTCAACGTCATGTCCTATTCCATATTTTGGTTTTTTATTGAGTGCATATAAAAGCAATAACCAAAATTACAACAGTTAGGATATGGGCCACTTTACATTTGACGACACAAGCTTAACGTTTAATGACAAAGGATATTCCAAATATTGCTAAACAGTATTCCCAGAAATTGCAGCAGATATATTTAAATTGGTGCTATGAAAATTCTTATTTTCATTCAAGCTAAAACTCACCGCCTCTTTTGCATGAATGGTGGTCGTATCAAATAAAGGAACCGAGAATTTAAGCTCACCAATTAACATACAAATTTCGGTACAACCTAAGATAATTCCTTGGGCACCTTCAGCTATAAGCCTCTCTACAATAGCAATATACTTTTGCTGAGAATCGGGGTTAATCACACCTAAACAAAGTTCTTCATAAATAATGTGATGGACTGTCTTTCGATCTTCTTCATTTGGAATAACAACATCAATTCTATGATCTTGTAATCGAGCTTTATAAAAATCTTGCTCCATTGTAAAAGCAGTCCCTAACAATGCAACTTTACCAATGTTTTGACTCAAAATTTCTTTTGCAGTTGCATCAGCAATGTGTAAGAAAGGAACCGTAATTGAATCTTCAATCTGTGCAGCAACTTTATGCATGGTGTTAGTACACACCAAAATACAATCTGCCCCTGCTTTTTCTAAATTTTGTGCTTGCTCAGCTAAATATGTGCCAGCTTCTTGCCATAAACCCTTCGCTTGCAAGGCTGCTATTTCTTCAAAATCAACACTATTAATAATGACCTTAGCTGAGTGCAATTTTCCTAATTTATGATGAACCATTTTATTAATTTTCTGATAATAAAGCGCTGTCGATTCCCAACTCATTCCACCTAATAAGCCGATTGTTTTCATTATTGAATCCTTCTATTTATGTAAAATTTATCTATATCTCTTATGGGTAAAGCGCAGCTAGAATAAAATTGCTTTCTTTATTGAATTATTATTCATCTTATAAGCTATAATTTTTTAAACTATTTAATAAGAACTCTATGTTAGAAACAGAACGTTTAATTTTACGGCCATTCCTTGAAGAAAACTTACCTATTATGTTGGAGATGTTTCAAGACAAAGATTTTATGGCTTTTTCACCTCATGGTGCCTTATCAACTGAGGCAGCAACTGATCGTTTTTTAGAAATTTTGGAGCACTATAAAAATCATAATTTTGGCAAGATGGCTATCGTTTTAAAAGATACCCATAAAATTATTGGTTATTGTGGTTTTGAAACTTGTGAGGTTGATAGCAAGACAGAAGCTGAACTAGGTTTTAGACTTATTAAAACTGAGCGAAATAAAGGTTATATTGTTGAAGCTTCACTTAAGTTACTAGAAGACATGCAAAGTCGAAAATTTAAGCATGTGATCGCTTTTTCAGAAAAAGATAATTTACCTGCCCACAACCTATTAAATAAACTTGGTTTTGAAAAAACAAATTCATCTAGTTACATGAATATGGATGTTATCTTTTTCAAAAAAGATCTGTAATTTCTTTGATAAAAAATAAAGCATTACTATAAAAAACTTTAAGTTAGTGAAGATCTATTTGCCTCAAAGGAACCAGCATTAAATCCCAAATCATAAAACATAAGAATTCACGCAAAATTCACGACCAGCTCTTTAATTTGATCTTATAAAGTTGGCTTGGTATCGACATGAAAATTATAACTACAGCCCTAGGGTTGATTACTTTGGTAGGTTTAACGGCGTGTAAAAGTGTGCCTAGTTACTCAGGTGACTATGGCAAAGCTGAACAAAAAATTACTGGTATAGAATTAGATGATCAACAGGCGCTAGATGTCGGCAATCGTTTTGTCGCTGCATTTAATACGCTCGGTACTCCTTCTTTTGTAAATAATGCTAGCAATCTTTACGCTGATCAGCTCTATATCAACGATACACTCTCGCAGTTCTCTCAAAAGAAAGATCTGATTAAGCATTTTGAAGGCATGAATGCCCGAGTGAGTAATGTCACGGTAAAACTCATTAGTGCAACTCATCACCAAGATACAGCCTACATTCATTGGTACATGACCTATGACTTTAAAATGCTAGGTCGCTCAAAAACCATGGCTTCTTATGGAATTAGTCAAATTAAGATTAATGAGCAACAAAAAATTATTTTCCAGCAAGATTATTGGGATCCGGCAAATGGCCTTTACCGTTCTTTACCAATATTTGGAGGAGTATATAAATGGGTATTACCGTTCAAAAAAGTCGAATCTTGATATTTCTGGGAATCTTAATCGTATCTCAAGCCAATGCGGCTGAACTAAAAAAATGCAGTTCAGCTCCTTTAATGGTGACGAGCAAGAAAGTGGGAAATGTCAGTTACTTTGCTGAAGATTGCCTAAAAAATTGGCAGAACCAAAGCATCAAAATGGACTTTAGCTATAACCGCGATATTCCCGAGTGGGCATTTAAACGTGCAGCAACCCACTTTTTGAAGAAAAATGTTAGCGGCTTTGATGCGAAATCCCCGCTTAATCATATTAATGAACTATATAGGCCAATTAAGAGTGGAGATCTTTATAGTCTCTACTATCAACATGAAAATCAAAAACTAGAATTAAAATTAAACCAGAAGCTACTCGGCTCTTTGAACAATCCGAATGCAAATCAATATTTTAAAATCTGGTTTGGTAGCGAACCGTTTAATGCTAAATTAAAACAACAATTATTAAATTAATGGCTTAATAAAATCTCATGGGTAATCACTTTATCCTCATGGTTGAGGACCATTTTGAACTCGCAGCAACGGTCTGCGAATTTCTTGAAGTGCATGATTATGTTGTCGATCATGCACGTAATTTAGATGCTGCACGGACTTTTCTCAAATCTCAGCATTATCATCTTTTGTTGCTCGATATAAATTTGCCCGATGGCTCGGGTTATGACCTATGTAACTGGCTACGTACCGAACAAGGCGTTGATATTCCCGTTCTTATGCTCACAGCAAGAGATACTTTAGATGACAAACTTAAAGGTTTTACTGCTGGCACAGATGATTATTTGGTAAAACCTTTTGATTTTAATGAATTAGTGATGCGGATTCGTGCATTAATAAAAAGAGCAGCTGGTGAAGTCACTCACCATAAAATTCAAATTCACGACTTAATTCTTGATAGCTCAACTCAAACTGTGGTTCGTGCCGGAAATAATATCGAGTTACCCCCTATTCAATTTAAACTATTAAAAATTTTGATGCGCCAGTCTCCAAAAGTAGTGACTAAGCAAGAACTGATGATGGAATTATGGGGAGACGAAGAACCTGAAAGCGATGCGTTACGCAGTCATATCTATAACCTAAGAAAAATGGTTGATAAACCTTTTGATCCTAAACTATTACATACAGTGGCAGGTGTCGGTTTAAAAATTGCTTTGGAAGATTCCGCAACTTAACTTAAATAGACCACAACAATTAAGCCCGTGGTTGGCTCCAAATCGAGTTCAGGATGAGTGGTTAAATAATATTGTCGATCAAACAGCTCCACTCTCCATCCTAGTTGTTTGCAAAGCTTTTGTACCAATTGCAAGCCAATTCCATGGCCTTTAGCCTTTAAGGAAAGTTGCGAATCGCTGAGCTCTTGCACCTTTACATCGTTAGGTAAAGAAATTCCAATTCCGTTATCTGCAATAATCAGGCTGTTTTTTTGTTGAATGATATCGATTTGTGAGCCTTGAGAATAGTTCAGCGCATTACGTAAAATATTACCTAAAACCATTTGAGTCATCGAAGGATATAACCAACGTGGCTGCTCAGAAACGTCAGGTTGAATATTAATCTGTATCCCTTTACCTACACTCACCGCTTCTAAACTTTCAACAAGATCTTTTACCGTTTTGGATAATAAATTTTTCTCAGACGGCAAGCTTTTTACCGTATTCCGAGCAATCGCAAGTAAGGTATCAACGAGCAACTGCATGTCTTCAATTGTGTTATGAAGACGGACTAAAGATTTATCGTCTCCATATTTCGCCTGACAAAGTTGCACATTACCTTTCAAAATGGTGAGTGGAGTGCGTAACTCATGGCTCACATCTCCAGTAAATTCTCTTTCACGTCGAATAAAATCACTTAAAACTTGATGATATTTTTCTAAAGCTTGTTTGAGATATTCGGCTTCCATGTTGCCATTGGTATTAATATCTCTAAAAGGAGATGCCTGAGTATCTTGATGTGCCCAATCAATATTTTCTAAAGCGTTCGCTAAGCGCGTAATTGGGGAAAAATAGCGTCTTGCTCTTCGGTTTGACCACCACAAAAAGCTATATAGAACAGATAAGCTGAACATCAGTGGAGCAAGACCAAATAACCAGATCAGCTTATTAACATTGCTTTCGCCAAATACCAATAGAACATGCTGACCATTACGCTCACCATAGACCGTCATTCGTTCTTTACCATCAACGAATACTCGGTGCACGCCACTCTCTAAATGCATGCCCCGAAAAGGTTGAGGCGCGGCCTGTGTATTCCACCGATATCCATATAAATTTTTAGTATCTGGTAAATCAGCATTTGGATTACGTTCTATGCGTAACCAGTAATGCTCCATTTCCTGTTCTAAAGCGGTTTTAAGTAAAGAGCCCTTAATCACCCAAGCACTACAAGCCAACCCGACCACGATCGATAATGCAATCAGACCAATCTGCAACCAGTAATATCGATTGAACATTTGGGCTAATGGATGACTCGCTTTGCCATCATGTCGAGTTTTTATCATATCTTTATCGCCGGGATAGGCTATAGAAATTACTATGATCGCTTTTTAAATAAAAAGTGACCAATGACCCATTCTTGACCTTGCTCAAAACCAAATAACTCAGCACAAGCCATGAAGAAAATACGCCAGCGTTGCCACCAAATATTGGCATCTTTTCCATAGATTTTTTTAAACAGGGGCTTCAGTTCGACTTCTTGGTTATCCATGTTATCAAGCCAAGCATTTGCCGTTCTCATATAGTGCTCACCCGACCACTGCCACTGTTGAGCCAACTCTAAATGCTCTTGAAAATGCAAAAAAGTCGAAGTCGAAGGCATTAAACCGCCAGTAAAGAAATACTTGGACATCCAATCATAATCTGATTTTACTTCAAAAGGATAATGTAAAAAGCGATGGCAAAAAATATGACACCAAAGTAAGCCGTCTGCTTTTAACCAGCCCTGAATTTTTTCAAAAAGACGTTGGTAATTACGAACGTGTTCAAACATTTCGACCGATACAACACGATCAAACTTGTCTTGGTCTAAGTCAAGTACATTCACATCACAGGTAAGCACTTCAACATTGGTTAAACCTCTCAATTCTGCTTGCCGAAGAATATGCTTTTTCTGAGTTGCAGAATTTGAAACAGCCGTAATCTGTGAGCCTGGATAGTTTTCTGCCATCCACAAAGTTAAAGAGCCCCAACCACAGCCTAACTCTAAAATCTGTTGACCGTTTTTAAGTTGTGCTCTTTCACAATAAAGCTGAAGAGCCAACTCTTCTGCCTGATCTAAAGTTGTTGTTTTAGTCGGAAAATAACACGCACTATATTTGAGTCTTTTTCCAAGCACCGCCTGAAAAAACTCGGTCGGCAATTCATAGTGCTGCTCGTTTGCCTTATCCGTTTCAACCGCGATTTCGCTCTTCTTCAGCATATTAAGCACATCCATGTAGCGCTGCGCTCCTTGCTCAGGATCATAACGGCCTTCTTGGATTAAGCGCTTTTTACTTAAAGCACGAATTGCAGCTCGAATTGCATGATCTGGAATCACACCACTTTCAACAATTTTCAAAGACTGATGAACAATAAAATCCATATGCGCACCTATTTTTTGGGTTTTCGCGGAATAAACATTGATGTTTTTTGTTGATAATCAAGATAATTTTGACCGCGACTTTTAATTGCTTGTTTTTCACTAAATGGAATACCCGTGACGTAATATAAAAATAGCCACATCAGTAACGGATAAATCCACAATACATATTGGCCTGCTGCTAAACCAATAATTGGATAGGCAAACCAGTGTAACCATTCAAAAAAATAATTGGGGTGCCGTGAATAACGCCATAAACCCTGATCCATCGTTTTGCCATGATGATCTGGATTTAATTTAAATCGGTATAACTGCTGATCAGCGAGCTGCTCTCCAATGAAAGCAATTGCCATGATAACAGCAGCAATTACTAAAGCGACTTTATATCCACTACTCCATTCAGTTGTCTCTACATTGAGGAGCATCCACATCGGCAAAAAGAACAAAAGCACTAAAAGTGTTTGAAAGATAAAAAATAATAAAAAGCCAATATGCTGAAACTTACCCATCGCTTTACGCATGCTCGCGTAACGTCCATCTTCTTTTTGTTCAGATTGATAACGTCTTAACAGGTGCCAAAATAATCTTAAAAACCATAAGCCGCTAAAAATACCGATAAAAAGACGCACTTCAACTGGGGCAACTGAAATGAGTAAAGAAGACACAATAATGTTTACTGCCAGACAGAAACTCCATGCAGCATCTACAATTCCAGCTCTGCCATTTAGAGTGGCAAGTAGCCAGCTCAGCAACATGATCATTAAATCTAGAATCAGTAAATTCCAAAACATGAGCAGTCTCCTTACTTGAGCTGTTTGATTTAGTAGCTGGTACTTTCAAACAACAAGTGAACATTGCTTATCACGCCTTCTTTAAAACCACCTTCGCAATAACATAAATAAAAATCCCACATGCGAATGAAGTTTTCATCAAAACCTAGAGCCAATACTTGTTCCCGCGCTGCTAAAAAACGCGCTCGCCAGTGATGAAGTGTTTGTGCATAACTTAAACCAATATCATTTAAATGTTTTAACCTTAAACCACTCTCAGAGGCGGTTTGAGTTAATACACTTATGCTAGGAATGAAGCTACCCGGGAAAATATAGCGCTTAATATAATCAACTGTATTTAATGCTTTTTTATATCGGAAATCTTCAATGGTAATGGCTTGAATAAATGCCAAACCTTTCGGTTTTAAGAGTGCTTTACATTGATCAAAGTATGTCGATAAATATTGCGCACCAACCGCCTCAACCATCTCAATTGAAACCAGCTTATCGAACTTACCTTCGAGCAAACGGTAGTCTTTAAGTTGCACATCAATTCGATGTGCCAAGCCAGCTTCATTTACACGAGTAATGGCTTCATCATATTGAGCTTGTGAAATGGTAATGGTGGTTACTCTACAGCCATAATGTTGAGCTGCATAAATGGCAAAACCACCCCACCCACTTCCAATTTCAACCAAATGATCTAGCGGTTTTAAATCTAACTTTTTACAAATGATCTCTTTTTTTAAATCAGATGCTTCTTCGAGAGTCATGTTTTCATTTTCAAAAACGGCGCTCGAATACATTAAAGACGGATCTAAAAATAATTTAAAAAAGTCGTTGCTTAAGTCGTAGTGCTCGGCAATATTTTTACGGCTACCACTTATAGAGTTCTTTCGATTTTGATACCACGCTTTAAGAAAAAACTGGCTCGCTTGAGCAATAACATTCTGGTTGATTTGGTCCAATACAGCTCGATTACGTGCCAAGATCTGAATCAACTCGACAAGGTGCTCGCTGCTCCAGTCACCACGGATGTAGCCTTCTGCTGCTCCCAAAACACCATTTTTTAAAATGAGATCCATCAATAAAGGATTGTGAACTTCAATCACAGCATGTAAGTCTGAAACTTCACCGACCGTCCCATTCCACGCGCCCTGAAAAGTGATCTGTCCATGACGTAGTTTGAGAAGACTCTTGAGCAATAACGGCAGTGAGTCATCTTCACCATAAAGAAATGTTTTTATCATGTCTTATCTACCTTGATCTTTTTAGGATGACGATAAAATGGAACTTTTTTTCGCCACAACTTAAATGCCTCTAAATATATTGAAAACAACATTTTAAAAGGCGCTAGGCTGTTTATAAGAGCATATCGATATTGCTGTGAAGGAAATGTGATGGGCACAAGCTCAAAACGCATAGTGGCATCAAAGACTTGTTTCTGCTCTTCAAAAAGCTGCATGTGAATGACATTCTGCTGATCTGAAAAACTAAATCGCCAACGGTAAGTCAACTGCATGGGCATAAATGGCGAAACATGAAATGATTTTTCAAAGTTAAAATCGAAACTTTGATAGTCACCTACCTGACCTTGTTGTTTTATACATTCGTGTGTATAGACTTTTCGTTCATTCCACGGAGTATTGGTGATTTCACTAAGAATAAAGAGCGGTTTTCCGGCTTTATTTAAGACAAAATAAAATACGACCGAATTAAACCGAAAACCTAAACAACGAGGCAAAGCCAACACTCGGATTTGCCAGTCTGGCCGAAGATGTAAGTGATTATTTTGTAGTATCGCTTTCTCTACTCTATCCCTTATAGAACCGTGATACATGTTTAAAAAATCATTTTTAGATAGATTTAGTACATTCCAATGATCCGTCGACCAGAGTGAACAATCTTTTGTGATATCAACTAATTGATCTGGATCGAACCATAAATAATTTAAGGTCGATGTAAACTCATGCGGTTTTGGGCTATAACGCCGATGACGAATAAGCGCAGGAGCGATAGCAAGTTTATTTAATAACATTTGAAAGCTCCTTATTTATTCTTATAGCGCTAAGAGTTGCTCAACAACACGTGCTGCACTACGGGCACCGTCTTCATGAAAGCCCCAGCCCCAATATGCTCCACAAAATGAAGTACGATTTTGCCCATTAATTTCATACCAACGAGATTGAGCTTGAATCGCTTTTGCATCAAATACGGGATGCCGGTATTGCCGCTCAACCAAGATGTCTTGAGCTTTAATTTTCATATTCGGATTTAACGTAGAAAAAATCTGAGTAGCGCAGGATAAATTCTGCAAATTATTCATCCAGTAGGTAAAACCATAATATATGTCGGATACTTCGTTTTGAACTTGAGATTTTGGTGTTACATGTACATGCCAGCTTGCCCACTGCAAACGGCTTTTAGGCATAATTGAAAGATCACGATGGACGACCATTCGATTATCTTGATAACCAAATTGGCTTAATATTTCTTGTTCAAGCTCCGATGCATCTTTAATTAAACTTAGGCTATCGTCAGCATGGCTTGCAAAAATCACCCAGTCATATTGCTCTTGCCCTTCAACGGTTTCGATCAAAACTGTTTCTGGTGAACGGCTCACAGCTTTTACTTCTGCAAATTTCCACTCAATGGATTGGCAATTCTTTTGAATAGCACGAATATAGCTTGCCGAACCATGTTTAACCGTTTGCCATTGCGGCCGCTCTTTTAACTGCAACATGCGGTGATGCTGAAAAAAGCTCACCACAAATCGATATGGAATTTGGCCTACCTGCTCAACGGGTGCCGACCATAAGGCACCGCACATCGGATAAAGATGTTCATAACGAAACTCATGACTATATTTGTGAAGGTCCAAATAGTCTTCAATCGATAAATTAGGATCAATATCTGCCACATCTATATCTTTATTGTCATCATAAAAACGCAGCAAATCTGAGAGCATTTGCAGAAATTTTCGGTTTAAAAAGTTCTGCGGACGGGCAAAGAGCGACCATTTTTTTGAAGGATTATATTGAAGTCCACTGACCAGATTATTCACCGAAAAACTCATATCGCTGCTTTGAGTTTCTACGCCTAATTTTTTAAGCATGTTGGTAAATAACGGATAGTTATAGCCATTAAACACAATAAAACCACTATCTACCGCGACTTTAGTGCCTTCTATCTCTAGCTCGTGAGTGTCAGTATGACCGCCAAAATAGTTATTTTTTTCATACACAGTGACTTGATGTTGTTCCGACAATCTCCAAGCTGCGTAAAGTCCAGATATACCTGAACCAATAATGGCAATTTTCATAACACTTCACCGTTTTCAATTTTTTCTATCGATAGGTTTTTAATCTTTTTATATTGATAAACCTTGTCTGGTACTGGCTTTAGTCCCCACACCAAACCAAATAAAGACATCAGTTTAAGCACATAAAAGGTGATATCAATCTGCCACCAATAAAAGCCTTGTCGCACACTGCCTGCGTAAAAGTGATGGTTGTTGTGCCATCCTTCACCCAAGGTAATTAAAGAAAGTAGGAAGTTATTACGGCTATCATCTGGGGTATTAAACTCACGTGAGCCATAACGATGAGCGAGTGAATTAATACACAAGGTTGCATGTGTTAATAGAACAGTGGAAATCACAAATCCCCACACCAAAAGCTGTAAGCCATTGGTGCCCAACTCAGGAAAATGTTGTGCAAGCCAAGAACCTAAACCATAAATTGCTAAGGCCGTCAAAATCACAATAGGCAAACTAAATCGGTCTAGCCAAATCAGCTCAGGATATTTCAACCAGTCTTTAATGACTTTTTTTCGAGTAGCAAAATTTTGCTCATTTAAAAACCAGCCTACATGCGAATACCAAAAGCCTGCTTTCGCTGAATGCGGGTCCTGATCGGTGTCGGTAAAGTGATGGTGATAACGGTGATGTGCTGCCCACCATAAAGGTCCGCGCTGCGCACTCATGGTCCCGATCAGTACAAAAATGAATTGAACAATACGTGATGTCTGAAAAGTTTTATGCGAAAGATAGCGGTGAAAAAAAGCGGTAATTGCAAACATGCGAAGAAAATAAAATCCCAGCATGAAGATCACAGCAAACCAAGATACGCCCACCCAAAATGCAGCTAAGCAAGCGATATGTAATAAAATAAAAGGAATAATTCTTAACCATTGAATTTTCTTTTCAATGACATATTCGCTAGAAGCACCCACTTGCGCATTTTCTGAATCTGACCAGCTATCGATCCAGCGCAGAAAAAATTTAGACATTGATTCTTCCTGATCTAAAGCATTTCTTTTGGTTCTAATTTAGAAAATGCGCAATGAAATTTATGTGAAGTTCACTCGGTTACGAGATAAATATAAGCATCTACGCAACCAGCATTTCACTATTTAGACTGAGTTGTTTTAACGAGTTTAGAAACGTCGTAGCCATAGCTTTTTGCGGTTTGCAGATAAGACTGATATGTCGCCTCATCAAGTTGAGGGCTACGAGAAAGAATCCATAAATATTTATGGCTTGGGCCACCCACTAAAGCGACCTGATAATTTGGGTCAACTCTTAAAACCCAGTAATCGCCTTTTGTAAAAGGAATCCATCGGAGGCCAGAAGGTAAAAAGCTCACCTTCAATTTACTGTTGCCTTCATTTTGCGGATAAGCAACGCCTTCTGATGAGATCATTTCGCCTTTTTTAGTCGTACAACTATTTAAAACACCAACGGTTTTGTCTGCGTTAATAGAATAGTTTGCAGTTGTATTGGCTACACAATTACGCTGAAAAAACATAGGTAAATGCGCAATTTCATACCACTTACCTGCATATTTATTAATATCGATAGAATCAACAGCGACAGGTTTAGTATTGGTGTCGGCAAAGGTGCTCAAAGGAAGCATTAAGCTAACCGCTGCAAGGCTACTGCTGATGACAAGTGATTTAAATAATAATTTCATGATTGCCCTCTTCTGTTTATTTCATACGTTTAAACATACTTCAGAGGGCTGTGAACAAAGTGTGAATTTTAAAAATTAAGCAACATTAATAAGGATTTAATTGTATTTCTTTAGAGCATCGGCAACTGGAAAATCAAGCTCAAAGCACACACCCTCAACCGTGTTATAAACTCGATAGCGGCCATCATGTAGATCCATAATTGAAGCAACAATCGATAGGCCTAATCCACCTGTTTGATTCTCATCACTTCGACTTGAGTGGCATTGGTAAAATCTTTCAAAAAGATGCTCAAGTTGATGTTCAGCAATTGAAATACCACCCGTTACCACAGTTAGGCTGACCCATTGCTTATGCTCAATCATCTTATGTTTTGTTGCGATATAAATAGTTCGCTTGTCACCACCGTGAACCAACGCATTTAAAATCAGGTTATAAACGGCTCTTTGAAAAAGCTCAGGATCTGCAAATAACGTTTGAGCTTCTAAGTTAAAACTAAAATGACAGTCTTGTTCCTCGGCCTGATATTCAAAAATCTGGCATAACCCATCAATAACATCTTGGATATTTATTTCTTGTTTATTTACAAGCACCATTTTCTGATCGGCTCTTGCCAAGAAAAGCATGCTATCAATCATGCGTTTTAATCTGTGGTAATCATCTAAATGAGAAACCAGTAAATCTTCATATTGTTCAACCGAACGTTCGCCAGTTAAAGCAATCTCGGTTTGCCCAATCAGATTATTTAAAGGTGTGCGGAACTCATGTGCAATATCTTCAGAAAATCGGTTGAGCTGGGTATAGCCCTTTTCAATACGCTCAAGCATATGGTTTATATCTTTTGAAAGTAGATCAACTTCTAAAGGTGAATTTAGGAGGTTTAACCGTTTCTGTAGCTGATTTACGTTAATAGAATGAGTTTGCTTGCGAAGCTGTTGCAGCGACCGTAAACCAAAATGACACGCTAAAATACAAAGCACAAAGATTGCAAGCGCGCCCCCGACCACATACATCAACAAACTTTCTTGAAAAGGTAAAAGAATATTGATGCGTTCCGACCACTGTTTACCTGCAATGAGCACATAAGGCTCGTTATTAATTTTTATGGTTTTCCAAGCAATGCGTGTTGGATATGAGTTGTTAACTAAATCTTGAAATTGAAGACTGTTGCGCTGTGCAAGTTCAGGCAGTTGAATGTGGAGCGGATTGATATTAATTAAAGTTTTGTCTTTATGGATGAGCAGAAACAAGTTGTCTTGGTTGCCGAGCATGTTTTGATACAGCTTAGGACGCGCAATAATTTGCTCTACATTTTCGCTATCTTGCAGCAAAATTTCCAAACGGTTAATTCGCTCTGCTAAAGCTTTATCTTGTTGCTTCAATAAAATTTGGTTAATGCCTAAATAGGTCATAAAGCCGACGGAACATAAAATTAAGGCAGAACAAAGCGTGACCAGTAATGTAATACGGACTTCGAGAGAACGCAGAAATTTAAAGTTCATAAGCTAACCGAAATTTTATAGCCCAAGCCACGTATGGTATGAATGAGTTTTAATTCATATCCTTCATCAATTTTGCTTCGTAAACGGCGTACAGCGACATCAATAAAGTTGGTATCAGTGTCAAAGTTAATATTCCAAACTTCGGAACCAATTTGTCTGCGTGTCACAATTTGCTCTTTGTTGAGCAATAGATAGCGCAACAAATTAAATTCGGTTTTACTCAGCTCAATTAAGTTGCCACTACGCCAAACTTTATGGCTAACCACATCCATTTTTAAATCGCTAATAGATAGCTCATTTTCTTGCAGATATTGCTGTCGTCTTAACAGACTTTTAATACGTGCCAACAGTTCAATATAGGAAAAAGGTTTAGCCAAGTAATCATCTGCACCCAACTCTAACCCTTTAACTCTATCTATGACCTGATCTTTTGCCGTTAAAAAAATCACCGGAATTTTTGAAAACTGGCGTAGGACCTGTAATACGCTCCAGCCGTCTATGTCCGGCAACATGACGTCAAGAATAAGCAAGTCATATTGATCTCTCTTTAGCATTTCCAAACCTTGCAGCCCTAAGTGAACACACTCCGCTTGATATCCAGACTCTTTTAATCCTTTGACCAAATAAGTGGCGATCTTGATCTCGTCTTCAATAATAAGGATACGCATTTTGTAGAGACTCATTTGAGAGATGACAACTTTGTAATGTGATTGTCATGCTTGAAATTAAGCAATTTGTTTAAGATTTTCAAAGCGACATAGAGGCAATCATTATGAAAAAATTGAACTGGCTGATGTTAGCAGCCGTGCTATTTGGTAATAGTACTTTTGCACAGCCCCCTGCTTTGAATCAAGTTTATTCGTTAGATCTCAAAACTGCCCACCTGTTAGCCGACAGTGCGAAAGAGGCATGCAAAAAATTAAATCAAAATATTGCGGTTGTTGTTGTAGATCGCGGCGGTAATCCATTAACTGCCGAACGGCATGAGTTGGTTGGCCCGCATAATTTAATGGCTGCAGAGAAAAAAGCCTATACCGCGTTATCTACCAAAACATCGACCTTGGTTTTAAGCCAAAACAGTAACCAAAACCCCGATGCAAAAAATTTAACCACTGTAGCAAATTTACTTTTGTTAGGCGGCGGAGTACCTGTTCGTTTTGAGAACCAAGTGATCGGCGCGATTGGCGTTGCGGGTGCTGGCGGCGCACAAAATGACAATCAATGCGCAAACAAAGCCATTGAAACCGTTTTTCATTCATAAGGAGTTCACCATGACTAAATCATTTATTGCTTTATCTTCTTTATTTATTGCTTCGGCTACATTTGCACAAACTAATCCGCTAAGTGTGCATGTGTTAAATCTAGAAACGGGTTTACCCTCTTCTCAGGTTGAAGTCGTTTTAGAGAAAAACACCAATAACCAGTGGGTTAAACTCAACCAGCAAGTGACAGATTCAAATGGTCGTATTACTGCGCTCTATCCAGAAAATAAAAAACTAGAGCAAGGTATTTATAAAGTTACTTTTAAAACAGAAGACTGGTTTAAAAAGAACAAACAACAAACTTTTTTTGCCGAGGTTCCTGTAATTTTTAAAGTCGATGGAAGCGTAAATCACTACCATATTCCTTTATTACTCAGCCCTTACGGTTATTCAACCTATAGAGGCAACTAAAAATAAAACCCCTTTATCTGTTGTACACAAATAAAGGGGTTGATTAAAAACGATGCGTTTTACGAACAAACACCATTGCTAATAACCGATTTCTTGTTTGAATCTAGCGCCACAATTGAAGAAGAAACCGTATTAATAATTTGGGTCATTGCTTCACTTGAAGCATTCACAATACCTTCCATCTTTTTAGCTTTCTGATCAATCGGCTGCTTAAAAGCAATTCGACAATTGAGCTGAGATCCTGCATTCGTGATGACTTTTGCATTATTTGACTCTAATTGAGTGGGCGGTATTTGACGCTTCACCACCCAAGATACCGCAATATTAATATAGCTTTTATCTACAATATCAAAATGAGAAAAGTCTGTAGAAACTCGATATAAAGGTTGGTTGTTTCCAGCTAGCCCACTGCTATAACTGTCAATTGCCCCTAATTTTTGCTGCAAACCCGCCGACAAGGTATCGCGTAATTGCGTACCCATGGTCGATGTCCAGCGTTCATTATTTAACAGCGTAGACTTACCACTACTGTCTTGGAGCACCAAAGGCGCACGGTCCAATCGGTCTGGAATCCCGACGGGTAAAACCTCAATCACCTGCACAGTTGATTTTGTAGCCGCAGTAATTTTAGGGGACATTGTATAATAATTTGGCGTTGGCGAACTCGAACATGCCGTCATGGCAACTGCCGTTAAAAACAGGCCGCTCCCAAGCAGCCATTTGGCTGCTTTAGGATGTTGAAAAGATAGAGTGTTTTTATTTTTCATCATCGGTCTCTGGTGTTTTACCACGAATAATTGATTCAGGATGTTGCTCAATATAGTCTGCCATTAACTGTAATGAAGCAGCTGCACGTGTCATTTGCTGCAATGCTTTACGTACGTCTTGTTGTAACGGCGCATCGCTCGACAAAATAGACTCTGACGATCTTACAGTTTTACGAACATCGTCTAAGGTTGCTTGTAAACCAGGTGCAACTTTTCCATCTAACTGTTTAACCAATTTATCGGTAGACTCAATGGCTGTGTTCATATTGTTGAGCGTTTTACGTACATCTTGCCCAATCTCAACTAACGGGAATTTAGTTAACTTATCAGCAATCTGAGAAACTTGTGCTTGTAAGCCACTCAGTTCAGTTGGTGTAGTTGGAATCACCACACGATCATCACTCAAAATTTGTAATGTGGCTGGTTTAGCTTTAGGGAACTTATCTAGGGCAATATAGTTTTGACCCGTGAGAAGGTTGCCTGTTCTCATTTGAGCACGCCAACCATGTTCAACAAAATCTTTGAAAATATTGCTGTTTGGATTGAGTGCCTGTCCATTCTCAACGCGTGACGGATAGATGACCGCCTCAACACGCATACGAATCTGCTTATAGTTGTTATAAAACTCTGCATTAATCGATTTAACATTACCAATTTCAATGCCCATGAAATCAATTGGCGCGCCAACAGACAGTCCACGTAATGAATGATCAAAGTACATAATCACACCACGAGGTTGCCCGTCAGGTTCTTTTAATGCCTCAGATTTCGAGTCCCACAGATTAAAGCGACTATGATTTGCCGCTGTAGTAGCACGCGAGCTTTCAGGAATTCCAAAAGCAATACCGCCCGCGACAATACTTGCCAGCGATTGAGTATCTAAACTAAATCCTGAAGCATTCAAGCTCACATCAATACCACTCGCCTGCCAAAAACGTGCATCTGTGGTGACAAACTTGTCATACGGTGCACGGATAAAAGTTTGCAACTCTACAGTTTTACCATCATTTGACAATTTATAGGCTGTAATTTGGCCCACATTAATTCGACGATAATAAATTGGGGAACCGACATCTAAAGACCCCAAGTCATCTGCATTTAAGAAAAATTCTTTACCCGGCACATCGGAAGTAATCACTGGCGGTATTTCCAAGCCAGTAAATTCGAGTTTTTTCTCTTCCGACTTACCACCATCCACTTCAATATATGAACCTGACAATAAGGTGTCTATTCCTGAAACCCCACTCGTCCCAATCCGTGGTCGCACAACCCAAAACCGTGAATCTTTTGCGGCAAAGTTACTCGCATCTTTACGCAAATCAATTCTGGCAATCACGTGTGAACGGTCTTCTGAAAGATCAATCTGGCGTACTACACCAATATCCACCTGTTTATAACGGACCGTTGTTTTACCCGCGACCAATCCCTCAGCCGTCCTAAAAGACACGTCAATAGTAGGGCCGTGAGACAAGAGCGCTTTTATCGCTAATGAAAGCGCGATTAAAAGAGCAACCAATGGAATGAGCCAAATTAAAAGAGGCTTCCACCGACTTTTCTTTTCTTGGGGTTCTGGCAAATCATTCACGCTATCCAGTTCAACATCCGGATCACGACGATCTGAGTTACCATGGGTTATTTCATTTTCAGACATACTCATTGTTCTTTTATTGACTGGGATTAATGGAATCATTATTCAACGGCGGGTGTTCTGCCTGAATAATTTTGGTTTTGTTTGAGGCAAAGGAAGAAGGCTTATTTGTATTTTGAGATGCGTAGAAGTTATCCCAAATAAGTCGTGGATCAAAACTTAAAGATGCAAACATGGTTAACACTACAACTGCACCAAAAGCGATCGAACCCGGCCCTGCTAAAATCGTAGCAAGTGATTGAATCTGAATGAGTGCTGTTAAAAGTGCCACCACAAATACGTCAATCATTGACCAACGGCCAATAAACTCGACAACTCGATATAATTTAACGCATTGCTCGGGTAAAAACTTCCAAGCTGCCGATTGTTGAAGATATACCGCCACCAATAAAAAATACAAAATCAGTAGCTTTAACATTGGAATAAAAATACTGGCCATGAAAATGACCGCTGAAACCAGATAGTCTCCACTTTGCCAAAAGTAAATGACCCCACTCATGATGGTATCTTGCTGGCTACCCAACAGTGAGTCAGTCACCGTCATTGGAAGTACATTGGCGGGAATATAGAGAATGGTCGCAGCCACCACTAAAGCAAAAGTTCGATTTAAACTCGCTGGTTTACGTAAATGCAGCACGCTATTACAACGAATACAACGTAATACCTGATGGCTTTGGTTGAGTCGTCTCTTGTCATTTTGAGCAGAATTTACAACCCCACAACAGTGACACACAATTAATGAGAGATCTTTGGCTCTTGGATATTGCTTAAGCATTGACCCTTGCTGCGAGCTTTGTGTTTGGGTCACATTTTTTATCGTTTTCATGGCAGTGACCTATCAATTTCGTTCCATATATCACTCACCTTTATGGAAGTAATATAGACCAACAATACACTTAAAATCGCAAATGCCCATAACGCAATCTCAGGAATGACCAACACCATTCCCATTAACTTCACAAGCGTGACCAAGATTCCAATTAAGAACACCTCAACCATTCCCCACACTCTCATAAAATAAAGTGTACGTAAGGCAAATACTAAAAATGTGGGTCTTTTCTTCAATACGCTTACTGTGCCCAACACATAGGAGAGTAATAAAAGATAGGAAAGTGGCACAATAAAAGTGGTGATTAAAATAAGAATGCCAACAAAAGCCCGATCATAATGAAACATTACCCAGACCGCACCAAGTAAAGTGGTTTCAGAGATGTTGCCCTGCAATTCAATTTTTACAATAGGAAAGCTATTGGCAATAATAAATACGATCAACGCCGTTAAGATTAATGCCAACAGTGTCGAAAAAGGTTTGGTGTGCCGATAGAGTTCAGCACCGCAGCATAAGCAATAAGCTCTTTTCCCATAAGCAAGCGGGGTTCTACGATAGACAGTATCGCATTCCTCACAACCTGCTAATTCTTTAAGCTTCATAGTTATACTCTGAGATTTATAGTTTTAACTGTGTCACACAAAACTCTTTTTATTACTAAGGTAAATTAAAATATAAATCAATCGAAAAACTATCCAAGTCATCATAAATTTTGAGATGAAAATTACCATGTACTGTTCAATATATTATTGAAACTGCTGAATAATCTGTACAAATTCTGTGGTCAAATTAAAATAGAACCTAAAAGTCAAAGGCTTAAGCTGAGATAGTACAGTTTTATGACCAACATATCTTAGATCGGCATGTGACAGCACGAAACCATCAAAAATTTAGCATTTCTGAACAGTACGGCATGTGAGTCATTGGGAAACCAGTACGAAAGAATAGCGTATTAGTTATACACGCGGACAGAGATTTACTTAAAAGTATGAGCGGTCATAGAGTAGTTAAATTTTTTTGATAACCATAACCCTCTCTTTTTAATATGATAATTTTAATTAAGATATAAAATAAAAATATTAATCACTTTTATATTCAAATATACATTCCATTTAAGAACGGCAATTTCAAATCTTATATTTTTCTTTAAAAATAAATGTCATTATAAAGATTAATTTAAATATATTAAAAATTAATTTATGCGACACAATTATCAAAAAACTAATTTTAAGTAGATTATTTTTTAATTTATATAAAAATTAAGACCAGCCTAGCAATTAAAAATTAATTATTTAAATATCAATATATTAAAAACTTATTTTCAAAATTAGATATAAGCAATACACTTTAATCTCATAAAATATTCTTTATATTATTGTAAATAAATTTCACCTTTCATTAAAAAATTAATAGTTGATTTAAACACTCAGAATTACCACCAAACCTTAGATCACAAGCATTTTAAACTCATTAATTCTTATAATTAAACTTAAGAAAACCACCAAACTTAAAGGTTTGCTTAAGTAATTTTCATATTGTATTTTAAAAATGAAAAATAAATAAATTTATATATTAAAGATAGATCTAATAATAAAAGTGAGATCAAAATGATTGAATGGTTACAAGGTGTTTTAAAGCACAGCCCCGAAATATTATTGTTCTTATCACTCGCAATAGGCTTCTGGATTGGACAATTCCAGTTTGGAAAGTTTCAGTTTGGCGGAGTCGCAGGCTCCTTACTCGTCGCAGTTGTTTTAAGTCTTATTGGCGTACCTGTCGATAACGGCGTTAAAGCAATTTTATTTGCTCTCTTCATTTACGCAGTCGGCTTTGAAAGTGGTCCACAGTTTTTTAAATCACTGGGTCCACAGTCCATAAAAGAAATTTTATTAGCAGTATTCATGGCAGTGTGTGGTTTAGTCACTGTTTTAGTAATGGCTAAAATTTTTCATCTCGATAAAGGCTTGGCTGCGGGTCTCGCTGCGGGCGGCATGACTCAATCAGCGATTATTGGGACTGCGGGAGATGCAATTTCTAGACTCGATCTCCCACTCGCAGAAATTCAAAGACTTCAGGCAAATGTCGCGATTGGCTATGCGGTCACTTATATTTTCGGTTCATTGGGAGCAATTATTGTCTGTGTGAATATCTTGCCTAAATTTATGGGTAAAGAAATTCATGACGATGCTTTAAAAGCTCAGAGTGAACGACTCAAAGGTGCTTTTGAACTCGCACCAGGCCAAGAACTGGCAATGCCCGAAATTGTTGGCCGTATTTATAAAGTTAAACAAGCCAATGGGCAAACTATTGCGGAAATTGAAGCAAAAGAGCCGAGTATTACGATTGAACGGTTAAAACGTAAAGATCAGTTTATTGATGTCGCTCCCGAGCTAACTTTACAAACTGACGACGTCATTTTACTGGTTGGTCGCCGTGCCAATGTAGTTTCAGTTGCCGAGCAAATCGGTAGCGAATTACAGTCATCGCAAGGTATGGAAATGATTATGGATACCAGCGATGTCATCCTAAGAAATTCCAAATATCTCAACCGTACCTTAGGAGACATTAAGGCCAATACGCCTGCGTATTTAAAGCACGGTATTTATGTACTTGCAATTAAGCGTAACGATGAGACACAACCTTTAAGTGACGATACTGTTTTACGCCAAGGCGATGTGGTCACTGTATACGGAACAAAAAGCGACCTCGACCGCTTGGTGAAAGAAGCAGGTAAAGCCCTACCTGAAAGTTTAAAAACGGACTGGATTTTCCATGGTGCAGGCCTTGTGGTCGGTTTGGTGATTGGTCTTTTTGTGATTCGTTTAGGTGATGTGCCATTAACACTTGGTGCTGGTGGCGGTGCTTTACTATCAGGTCTTCTGTTTGGTTGGATTCGAAGTCGAAATCAAGTACATGGCAATATGCCTTTAGCGGCTTCACAGCTTCTTAAAGATTTGGGACTTGCAGGCTTCGTTGCTGCTGTCGGCTTACAATCAGGTTTGCAAGCAATTCAAACCATTAAAGAAAGTGGTCTTTCACTCTTTATGATTGGAGTTGTGGTAACACTGGTTCCCCTCCTACTTTCCATGCTCTTTGCTCGTTATGTTCTGCGTTATGACAACGTTGCAGTAATGGCAGGTGCACTATCTGGTTCACGCAGTGCAAACCCTGCATTTGGTGCAATTTTAGACAAAGCAGGAAACTCGATTCCGACCGTTCCATTTGCAATTACCTATGCCTTGGCAAATGTGTTCTTAACCTTGCTCGGACCACTGATTGTAGGCTTGGCCTGATTTTATACATTGAATTAGAAATTTTATTCATCTCACTATAATTAAGGAGACGTCCCATGGGGAAAGTCGATTATTCTAAATACGCAAAACTCAGCCCATTTGAACTAAAAGATAATTTAATAGAATTAGCTCAAAGCAGAACTGACCGAATGATGCTAAATGCTGGGCGTGGTAATCCAAACTTTCTTGCGACTATCCCACGTAGAGCGTTCTTTCAACTGGGTTTGTTTTCTGCGACCGAATCCGAATTTTCATTTTCCTATATGCCGGAAGGTCTAGGTGGCTTCCCGCGCCCCGTTGGACTCCAGTCACGTTTTGATAACTTCATTTTGGAAAACCGTGACAAACCCGGTGTAGTCTTTTTAGGTAAAGCCGTGTCTTATGTGCGCGACCAGTTAGGCTTAGACCCAGATCTTTTTTTACTTGAAATGGTTGAAGGGATTTTAGGCTGTAACTATCCAGTACCAGACCGAATGCTTCGAGTGAGTGAAACAATTATTAAAGAGTACGTCTTAAGAGAAATGGGCGTACAAGGCATGCAAAAAAGAGACTTAGATTTGTTTGCGGTCGAAGGCGGAACAGCCGCAATGGCCTATATTTTTAACTCATTAAAAGAAAATAAAATTATAAAAAATGGTGACCGCATTGCCATTGGTAGCCCTATTTTCACGCCATATCTTGAGATTCCAAAACTCAATGACTACCAACTTGAAGAAGTATTAATTGCGGCAGACCCTAAACTCGATTGGCAATATCCAGAATCGGAGCTTAGAAAGTTAGAAGATCCGTCTATTAAAGCTTTCTTTTTAGTCAACCCAAGTAACCCACCATCGGTGAAAATGAGTGATGAAGGACTTGCGATTTTGGCCGATATCGTCAAAAAACGCCCTGATCTGATCATTTTGACCGATGACGTTTACGGTACGTTTGCCGATAACTTCAAATCACTATTTGCAATCTGCCCAGATAATACGATTCTGGTTTACTCGTTCTCTAAATACTTTGGTGCGACTGGTTGGCGACTTGGTGTCATTGCACTTTCAAATAACAATGTGCTTGATAAACAAATTGCGAACTTATCGAAAAAAGAGAAGAAAGAGCTTGAAGAACGCTATTCATCTTTAACTACCGACCCAGCAAGTATTAAGTTTATTGACCGCTTAGTTGCAGACAGCCGAAATGTTGCTTTGAACCATACCGCTGGTCTATCTACCCCACAGCAAGTTCAAATGGTTTTATTTGCCTTGTTTAATATGATGGACTCACGCCAGAGCTATAAAAAAGCGGTTAAATCTGTTGTTCGTGAACGCGATGCAGCACTTTATAGACAGCTTGGTGTCGAGGTTCCAACAGATCCAAATGCTGTTGATTATTACACGCTAGTCAACCTTGAAAACACATCACGTACTCTCTATGGAGATGAGTTTGCTGATTGGGTCATGAAAAATAAAAATCCGACCGAGCTATTGTTTAGAGTTGCCGATGAAACAGGTGTAGTTTTATTACCGGGTTCTGGCTTCGGTGTGCAGCACCCTTCTGCCCGTGCATCTTTAGCTAACTTGAATGAATACCAATATGCTGCAATTGGTGACTCTTTAAGACGCTTTGCAGATGAAGCTTATGCAGAGTATTTAAAAACTAAAAAAGGCAAATAAACACCTATATAAAGTGAGGCTCTAGCAGCCTCACTTTTTTCTTTCTGTTCTTTAATTTGCTATTTCAGTTTTTCAATTTAACAGGTTCAATTTAAGCATTTATCTGTAAAAAGTAAGTCAGCAACTGATCAGGCTCTTCATTTTGGCTTGAACCTAAAAGCCCAAAAATCGCACCATCAATCATAAATACAAAAATATCAGACTCTTCATATGTGGCTCTTTTTTTAGATTCTCGCAGAACCCAGAAAATTTCATTTTTAAGCCATCGCCTATAGCGAATTGCGGTTTGATATGCATTTGGATAAAGCTGTTTAATTTCAAAAATCGCTTTAAACAACAGGTAATACGCACCTTTTAAGTCCGCATGTAAAAGGTAAATTTGTCTAAGCGTAAGAGACAAATCTGGATATTGACGAGATTCACTTACCGCTCTCACTTTTTCTTTTAAGTGTTCTTTTTGAACCAACAAACACATTTCAATTAATCTTTCTTTGGAGTGAAAGTAATTGTAAAAA
Source organism: Acinetobacter sp. 22512 (assembly GCF_052044755.1). Taxonomy (NCBI): domain Bacteria; kingdom Pseudomonadati; phylum Pseudomonadota; class Gammaproteobacteria; order Moraxellales; family Moraxellaceae; genus Acinetobacter; species Acinetobacter sp. 22512. The sequence goes on from NZ_JBQENP010000001.1 coordinate 486,527, forward strand.
GTGGCTTTTGTCATCTTGGCCTCACTAACAATTCGGTCTACCCCGACCTTGTTAAAGCCGTATTGTTTAAATAAATCTGCTGCTGTATAAAGCGCTCGAGTTGCTCTAAATGAAACTTCTAAATTTTTCATGTATACCGCTTAAAATAATTTTTTGTTGTATATAAAAGAGATAGAAATGCCACCACTCTTAAAATGAGTGCTAAATACAGGCATGCAAAAGCCCCACAATAATAGTGTGCTCGCCTATCTCTGGTTTATTGTTGCTATGTTTTAGTCGTAACGATTCTTAAGGTGTAGAAACCTAGAGCCGATTCAGCCGTTTTAAAGACTGTCTAAGCGATATGGATAGAAAGAATTTGGCAAAGGTTGCCAATGAGAGAAAATTAATAGTACGCATAACGGCGGACTCCTTTTGATTTAGAAGAGTCTTACCAATTACTGCTAAATAATGGTGGCAAGACTAGAAGGGTTAGCAGACTGGTACAAAAGGAAACCAGCACACCCGAAGGTGTCCCTCCTAGCCTCACCATAAAGGCGTGACTTAAGAGAACGCACAAAAATCAAAACAGCATTGTTGTGCGCCTTTTGTAGACGGTCTGCTAAAACCGACTGGCAATGTAGGCCAGCAGGCAAAGGATAGTGCCCAACCCTATTTCAGTCAAGCACACAAAATGACATCTGTTTTAAAATAGATCATTAAAAAGTAAGGATAAATAATTAAAATCTATTGTTAAATTGAGTTTATAAAACAGATATTTTCTAGTTCGCTTAAAGCTGTAGATAAACAACTAAGTTTTAAAACGATTTTATCTTCGGTCAATATATTCCATATAGCCCCTTCCTACTAATGGCTGATCATAGAACTCACCTTGCCATGCATAAGAAGAAACGAAACCAGCAGCCAATCCAAAACAATATGGAGTGTCTACATGTGCTGAAATATCTAGAACCTTTTGATTGTTGTGATAAGCAGCCCAGCGAAAAGTATTTGGTAAACTCATTGGAAAACCATCAGGTGTAATCTGTGGTTCTTCTTGAAGACTGGTTACTTCAAAAAGTATATCGCCGTTGTATTGGATTGATGTTCCATCAATATGACGATAGTAAACAGAAGTCAAAATGGGTTGGTCTTCATAGCAAATAAAAGCCAGTAATAACTGCTGTTCATTGTCAATATTAATAACTTGATAGCTAAAGACTTTTACAGGGAGTTGAATATTCTCAACTAACCATTTGTTTTTGAGCATTGAGGTCGCTACAGCTTTCCAAGACTCAAGCGTACAAAGCCCTTGAACAGTCTCACTATTGCCTTTTTGTTTAATGTAGCCTTCATAATGCATCAAGACACTAAAATGCTTATAAAAAGCACTATAGGCAAACCATGAAATAGCTTTGGTAGCCTTTAAATGAAGTTCTAGTTCTAAATCTTCTCTTTTAGTAATTAATATAAATTCATCACCATCCTCATGCATGACACTTTGATTGTCAAAATTAATAGCGAAAGGAGTTTGGTTAAACTTGATATCATTTTTGATTGAAAATGTTCTGTAGGCCTCAGGCGTTGTAGATAATGCTGTTCCATGTACCAAAGAAGCTGTATCCCCTTTTCCATCTTTAGACATTTGATAGTTGGTATCTGTAATCGTAAATCCAACATAACCTAATACCGAAGCCCAAGATAAATATCGAAATGGTTCAGGTAAGTCAGGAATCATGACCCCGTAATGTGTACTACTAAAGCGCTTATAAAGAGTATGAGGACTGAGTTCAAACTCTTTTGGCAATGTTGCTTGTCGCTCTGATGTAACAGCTCCCAACAATGAGCCTGAAAGTTTGGCAACCTTTTGATTGGCTCTGTCTTTAAAACTTTTTGGTAATCTATCGCTTGAGATTAACATTTTTAAGATCCTTTATTTTTATCTACTTAAAAAATGAAGTTCCATATTAGAACTTGATTATTTGCAATTGAATGTTAATAAAGGACATCTTGATCTAAGCAAATGCACTAAAACAAAAAAGCCAACTCTTTCGAATTAGCCCTAATTACCTCACGACCACGTCTGTGAAAATTGCTTTTGATTTTATTGTTCGCAACAATCTTCATCATTTTTGTTATGAGTCTAAATTAGCCTTTCTTTATGACATTTCGATTAAAAAAACATCCAAAATCTCTCCTAAACAAACTTCATACATAAAATATGTGTTTTGGAGAACTAAATCACAATTTACAGAGCTGTAAATTTTAAAGGCATATTCCGCTAAACGACTAAGTCTATTATGCTTAAGTCATCTAATTGTTAAGTATGTATGATGGAACAGCAAACTTTATTACAAGAACTGAACTCACTCATTGAATACTACTCAAAAAGAACCGATTGCCCGCCTACTCGAATACGCATCGGCTATAGGGCTTATGCAAAATTGATGCAGTGTCCGCCTTTCGCGGATGAAGTGATGAACTCAGCCCTAGATCCAAATAAGCGAAAATATAAAAAGTTAAAAATTAAAATTACAAAAGATGATAATCAATTGGAACTGGAATAGGTTTATAAGAACCAGAAATTTCATATTCTATTTAAAGACAAAAAGCCCATGAACTGAGCTTTTATCTTTCACACCAAACCAAACAAATTTTAAAACTCGACTTGTACCGTGACCGTGTCTTGATAAGTTCCCGCAGGGATCGTGTCTGCATTTTCATCAACAATTTTTGTGGTAAACACATAGCTCTGCTGCGTCACTCCGTTATGTACACCGGGGTTAAGAGTCGCATTTAAACTCGACCAACGCTCGTTACCACTTCCCCATCGATCATTCGATGAGTTCTTGAAAATATCGTATTTTAAAAATGTATTACCAGTTTGCGACTTCATAGCTCGTTGGTCGCCATTTTGAGGGGAAAGTCCATTATTTAAACTGACATAGTATGGGGTATTTACCGAGCAACGGATTCCCATAGAAGACTGGACAGGTTCAAGCTTGGAAGCAAACGCTGCTGTACCAAAGTTTACGTCTTGAGCTAAAATTCGACAGTCCGGAAGTACAGTAATTGACAGTGAACCAAGCGAGTCTGTTCCAGTTCCCCAGTTAAAACCGATACCCAATACCCCGCGTTTAAATCCTGGGCTTTCAAAGAATATACCGATTCCGGCAATAGCAACCCCTGGTACCGAATAGAACCATTTTACTTTTAACGGTGAATCAGCCTGATAAACACCAGGTGATACGCTTTGCCCAGCCGGAAGGCGTATATAAAAAGGCAAATTACCATCTGGCCCGCTAAAAAGATTGACCAGTGTAAAGCTACTCATGTCTTTTTCTTGGCCTAAGCTAATGATTTCATTGTTACTATCTAAAATAACAGCATTGAGCTTTTCTCCGGTTTGAGCGTTGGTAAACGAATTCGACATTTGTTCAACTCGATATTTTAGATATGTCATGTTTGCTAAAGCCAGACTAAAACCCGTACATGACAAACCAGAATTAAACTGTGAAGAATTCTCACCGTTTTCCATTAGGTAAATAGACGGAACCGAAATAGTAGATGAACCGGAAGCACTCACACTACATGCAGCATGAGCCAAATTTCCAGCCAACATCAGTCCAGAAAACATACATAAATGGCTGAGTAATTTTTTTGTTTTTATTTTCATGGTAAAGATACCTCATGACACGTAACAGGCTTAACCACCACAATCTGTTGCTTGGCTTGCTCTACATCTACAGAAAAATCTGCCTTACATACGCTCTGATCCGAACGTTGAACAGTTACGGTATTGTTCGCTTTTAAATTTTCTAAATAGACAATGCCATCCATTCCCACATAAGATGACTCTTGGTCAGCTCTATGCACGACTGAACCAACAGGCATCGGTTTGCCGTCTGCTTGAGTTAAATAAACGTTAGCAGAAATAGACTGATGAACTGGGAACTTAATCACAACACCCGAGCCGCGTTTAGCAGCAATACGTTGTTCAACTTGCGTGATTGTAAAGTTTGAAGGTAAATCGATTGGGTCGACGCTGTATTTACCCGAATAATAAGGCGTCACCGATGGCACAAAAATATGGCCTTTTTTATTACTACGACCAATTAAACTGTTTTCGTATCTAACCAAAACATCTGGTACTTGGTTGGTATCGACCAATGCAAAAGAATCGCCTAAACGGTTTGAAGCAAATATCTCACCCCCCATATAAATAAGTGAACCAGATAGACCAAACCAATAGTTATAGTCATGGTTTCCAGACATACCAAAGTCGGTATTGATATAACCATTGCGGTAATTGACACGTGCCTGATTTAAATCTTCACTATTTTCATTAAAGCGTCGGGTCAAGTCGACACCCACACCGCCCTCAGACGGCACAGAACGGTTGAAATTAACATAACCCGTATCGCCCTCTTTATTAAATGCATAACCCGAGTTCACAGTCGCGTTTCGTTGGAACAGTGGTATCGAAAGCTGAAATGCAGCACTCCACTCTTTTTCGATAAAGTCACGGTTGGCACTTAAGGAAACGGTCACACCATTCATATAAGTCGGTAAAACAGGTGCCCATGACAAGTTTAAGAAGCGGTTTTTAAAGTCATTCGCCTTAGTATTAATATAACCGACGCCAAATGTGCCTGAGTTTTTGGTCGCAAAGTAAGTATTGGCCGTTAAGCTTTTATTGCTATTGACCGAAATTAAATTGCTATATTGCAGCCGTGAAAGATCGGTATATTCATCATCGCGCTGGTTATGGTTAATACTAAAACCAAACCGATTACGGTTATAGCTGTACCCGACCGTATATTGATTACCCTCTAAATCTTTAGCTCGATCTTCAGACATAGACTTATCGGCCTTACTTTGGCTAAAAGAAGCACTCAGCACACCTAAGTTTGCAAGCTTGAGTACAGACCCTGCACCCAATAACTGTAAGTCTGAAGAAAGTTCTGTACGACCTTCTACGGTAAACCAGTCATTGACCCCATAACGGGCATCGGCTGCACTTGCAAATTTTCCATAAGAAAAGTTCTTAAGTCCGTAGTCTTCACGGATTTTCCCTAAAGACAATGAGTAATCAAATAAGCCGGGCTTGAGCAAAGTATTAGAAATATAAAATGGGACCGCTGTTGTAACCTGACGCCCGACTGCATCGGTCGTGACCACAACAGCTTCCCCTTTACCATTAATAAAAGGAACATTGTTTAAAATAAATGGTCCAGACTGTACCTCTGTTGAACTGGTCTTTTGACCATTAATAATTAAATCGACTGTACTTGGCAACGCGGCTTGCCCAATAAACTGTGGCAATGGATAGGTAATTAAATCGGGTCGAGTTGAATAATTTCTCTGTACCTGAAAACCACCTAGACGGACAGAGCTTCCCCAAGTCGTTTTACTACCGGTAATAATGTCACCTAGTACAAAAGATGTAGCGTTATTTTGGTTATCAAATTGCCAAGATGTGTCATAACGACGATAGCCATCATTGTCTAAAGACTCGGCGTTACCTTCATTTTTATATTGATTTTTGACATAGACACCAGAGTTTTTAATAACCCCTAACGGAGAGAAAAAACGCTGCTCAGTAAATAAACTACTGGTTGAAACACCTTGATAGGGTCTATAAGTATAAAAATCATAGTTATTGAGCAGCCCTATACCAGACTGAGCAACGACAGGCTTATACCATGAGTCTTTACCTAAAACTTGAGTCGGCATCCAAGCAGGTGGAAAGTTAAGCTTAAAATATTGGTTTGATGATTGATATTCATAGCTTACATCTTTCAACTTATCTAAAGATATCCAGTCACTTGCATCACCACTAAACCCCAAAGTTAAGATATCTTGATTGGTTAAAGCAGTCTCGTTGTTTGTCAGTAGCTCCTGAGGAATTTGAATTTCTAACTCATCGATCAGCTTGTTTTTTTGTATGAAGTACTCATCATTTTTAACGATGACAGGCACAACCTGCTGAACTGAATATTGGTTTACAACCAAGTCTAGATATAGCTTAAACAATTGATTAATTTCGTTAATATCTTTTGGTGGTGGAGGCAAATCGCCAGCAACAGCAACATTTGGAATATTTAAGCATCCACCCGACAACAAAATTAGCAAAATACTTTTGCATAAATTATTATGCCGAAGGATCATGTTGGATCCTCCATTTTGGTGATTTCGATTAACTCTTGTTTTATGCCAGAGCTATCAACACCATAAATTTTAGAAGTTTTTAACAATTCATTTGCAGTCGACTTATCAATAGCAAACTTCACGGTACTATTCGATAAAACATAGCCAAAAGCAGCTTTCCCTAAAGAAATATCATTGCCAGTTTTTGAAGTTTTAAGTGCCGAAAGACGCGCAAATTTCTGTCCATTATTTTTTAAATATAGCTCAGACTGGCCTTTCTCATTGTTGCGGACGGACCACTGTAAAACGGGTTTGGCTAAAGGATTTTTTGTATTTGCTTTTTGGCTCTCTTCAGTTAAACCACTACCAATACCTTTTCCATAGGCAAATAACGGAATTGAGTAACGCATTTGGAAACTCACTTTAGAAGCGTCTTGCTCGTTTCCATCGGAAAGGCGAATCGGTAACTCATCTACAATCAACCGATATGACTGTTCTTTGCCATCTGGCAAATTGGCGCTTTTGGTTAAACGAAGCATATGCTTCTCACCTGCTTTAATTTTAGCTACAGGCGGGCTTGGTATAATTTCGGATTGCTCATTATAGTTATCTTTTAAGCCATCTTGATTCCATTTAAACACCCGAATTTGCACCATCGCATCGGTCTTGCCGGTATTTTGAAGCCAAACCGCTGTTGCTTTTTCATTGGCTTCAATTTTTGGATAAATAGGCCAAATTAAAAAAGTTGCTTGCGCCATCACAGGTGTAACAAGTGATAATGTACTTGCAAATAAAAAAGATTTTAAAATGCCATTTTTAATAAATGCAGAATTGTTCATACAAATCACCATGTAATCATTATTGAAACAGTATCTTTATAAATTCCAGCAGTATGTGGTTCATTATTATTTTCTAAATCAACGACACCATATATTTCAAAATTTGCCAGACGGTTTGTAGGTGTTGTGGCAGGCAATAAATATTTATTACCGACAACATATTCAGTAGACAAACTGCTAGAGTTATATAACTTATAAGGCAAATAATTCGAAGATGAACCATTTTTCATACGTCTTATATTATTCTGTAGATTTTCACCACCATCTATAGAAATACTAACAGGCAAGCTTTCAGTACAACGAATATTCCAAGATTCTTTGCTATTTATAATGTTAGAAACGACTTTATCTTTTGATAAAGCTGAATACTGACCAAAATCCATTTTCTGTTCGATATTATCTATTGAGCATCCATTTTCAATTTTAGCCTGAACTTTAAAACTAGAATTTAATTGAGGATCTACCGCATATACAAATGGACTTACAGATAGCAATAATATTGCTTTAAAATAAAAATATTTCATTTTCTTAAAACTCAATTGTAATTGGTACTATATCTCTATACTCACCCTTAGATATACGACCACCATCGTGTATGGCTTGAGCAAAAATATCGATATTCTTTTTAGTATTCATATCATTAAGAATAAAAGCATCATTCGCTCTAATCACTTGTCTATCTAAACCATAGAGCAAGTTATAAGCAACAAAATCTCTACCATTACTTAATGCATGATAATAATTTTGTGAAAAAGAAGCAGGAACTTTACTATCATTATTTCCAGAACCAAATATTATTTTTACAGTAGAAATACCAGCACACTGTATCTGTAAACCAGAGTTTCCATTATTCATCAAACTTGCGTCGATCACCCCATTAAAACCAGTTGAGGTTTCACCAAAATCAACAGTTCCGAAATTTAAATTTGTCGCATTATTTTCAACAACTTTATTATTAATAGAACAAGAAGGTAATAATTCAATTTGATTTGTTAACTTAGCTCCAATTTCACCCGCATTTAATGAAGAAATTAAAAAATAAGAAATTATAAATATAGAACCGCGATTAAATATCATCTCCCCTCCATTTAAAACAGGTTCACTCGCTTTTAAGTAAACCTGCCACTCAATCAATTATTTCTTTTTATATTTAGAAATTTACAGTAACTAATAGAGTATCTTTATAATCACCTTGAGCTTTTGCTGTGCCAGTGTTTGGAGCAATTGCACCGAAAATTGGTACCGCTGTAGCTTGGCCACTCACTGTAGTGAACTGTTGTGGCTGGTTTACAACATAAAGGTTTGTACGAGCAGCATCGCGGTAAACGTTATATGCAACTACATCAGCAGAAGCAGTATTTTTTAAAGTACGGTCTGTACGTTCACCACCATCAATTGCAACTGTAAAATCAACAGGATCCGTGCCGTCACAAGTCACAGAAATATTACCGCCTGTTGCTGCTGAAGCGACTTCAGCTGTTAATACGTTGTTCCAAGTACCAGAAGTTTTACCAAAATCTAAAGTACCAAACTTGTTCATATTCCCTTCAGTTTGACTACCACCTACAGTACAGCCTGTTGAGATATTTAATTTAACGTCAACCTGTCCAGTAACAGCCGCTTGAATATTTACCGCATAACCAGCAACTATTAATGCTGCAAGAAGTGATTTCTGAATGTTTTTCATATTCATAACCTACATATATAATGATTAGTTTTGTAGAACAAAATGAATCAAACTCAATAAATAAAATATGTCCAATTTGTTTTATATATAAAACAAACTACCTTTTACTATTGTGTGATTCTTTTCACAATTTAATAACAATTATTTAACTTGTATACACACATTACAAAAAGACTATGTTTACTTATTTAAAATTCTTTTTTTACCAGTAAAAAAAACACCTAACTAAATACCCACCCCTACTTTAAAAAAAAGTCTAAAAAATAGAGAAAATAAATATCATCCATCAAATAAAAACTAGTCAATATTTATTCAAATACAATAATTTATAGATTTAATAAAATCATAAGAAACTCATTATTATTTAAATAGGTCACACGACCTATTTTAACTATTACTTAAGAGATAAGAATAAGTCATTCGACCTATTTTTTAATTTTAGATTAGGTCATATGACCGATATTAAAAAATTATAGGTCACATGACCTATAATTAGTTTAATAGAATTTAAATATTTTATTTATATTTTTCTAATTTCATGGTTTAGAATGCCTTTTTTTAAATAGTACTTACAGGCTGGATAATGATCAAAATTGATACCTTTGATACTATGCAAATAAAGAAGTCCTTTACCACACTAAAAGGACAAGAAAGAGTAAAGCAAATCTTAAAAAATGCTGAGATAGTTTTTCTTACCAAAGGTTATTCTGGTTTTAGTATGCGAGGAGTTGCAGCTCAATCGAATATTAGTTTAAGTACCTTACAGCATTATTTTCAAAATAAAGATAGTTTATTAAAAGCTTTACTCGATAAATTAATTTTCGACTACATACAGCGTATAGAAATTTTAATCAACTTAAATGCAAATGAGCCACCCTTGCATCGGTTTATGAATATTATCGCTAATATAATATATGAAATAGAACAACCGGTCATTACGCATACATTTAAAGAGGTGTTTTCTATTTCAGATCACTTACCCTATGTATATGATTCTTTATCAATGATACAAAAGTATAATTTTGAACTTATATATAAAATTATACTCCCTATTCACAATAAAATCTCATCAGAAGAATACAAAGAAAGAGCCATAATTATAATTACACAGCTCAACGGTTATTTAGTTCAACATTCAAACAAAAATACAGATGAATGCTATAAACAATTTCTAAGAAATATACTTTTAAAAAATATATCAAGATTAGTTAGTGAACCATAAAATTAAAAACATAGGAGTATTTCTCCTATGTTTTAATATAAAATTTTCCTATCATATCCCTACATTAATGTTAAAAAACAACCATAAGAAATGATTAAAAAAACTAGCTAGTCTTATTAGCTATTGAAGAATAAATTAAATCAAAACATAATAATCGCAATGATCAAAATTGAAATTTCAATCTTTTAGAGAATCTTAATGGATAATGCTAAAGCATTAAAATTTATAAGCTTTATGCTCGCTTTCTTGTGGTTTTATCAAGGACTGGTTCCTAAACTAATTTTTATTAACTCTGATGAAATATTTGTATGGCAAACCATCGGACTTTCTTTTGAGTATGCAAAACTTGCAGGGCGCGCGAGCGGTATAGCTGAAATTATTTTTGGTTTATTGTTTCTTTTTTATACTCATAAATATATTCACTATTTAAGTATTTTAGGTTTATTCGGTTTACTATTCTTAATTGGTTTTTTAAAACCTTCTACACTTATCTCGCCTTATAACCCTATCGTAATGAATATTTCGATGATAAGTTTATCAATTATCTATTTGCTTTTATTAAAAGAGCAAACAACTCATTTTCATAAAGCTGCTCAATAGCGTTAATTTTAAAAAAATTTAGAGATTTCAATGAGTTTATCTAGTCGTGAAGTTGGCTGCGTAGTCATCACTGGAAGCACAAAAGGTATAGGTTTAGCACTCGCCCACGCTTTTTTAGATCTGGGATGTTCAGTTGTCATCGCTGGACGAAACGCGGAGCATCTTAAGCATGCTCTCACTCACCTAGAAAATCATTTTAGTAAAGAAAAATTTATTGGTTCATGCTGTGATGTGACACAAATTGCAGATTTACAAGCCTTATGGGAGGGAGCAATTCAGCATTTTGGACAAGTAAATGTGTGGATTAATAACGCAGGCAGCTGCCACCCAACGAAAGAGTTTATTGACCTTCAGCCAGATGAATTAAATGCAGCCGTTTCAACTAATATTTTGGGCACTTAGGTACTTCCACCAATAAAAATGCTCAGTAAAAGCTTTTCTAAAAAACTCTTACTGAGCTTTATGACTAATCCACACCCTCATTCTCTGAAGTATCTTCTTTATTTAAAATCCGCCCTTCTTGTTTTGGTCGAATCAATGGCGCAGTTGGTCTTGGATGATGAGTATGTGTATATTGCATACCTGCTCCCGCATTGACGTCATCTGCAGCGATTTCAGTTTCAAAACGCTCATTATCGAGATCTCGAATTTCCTCGGTAATTCTTTCTACTTCGTCTTCATCTACACCCAGTTCTTGCAAAATCACACCGCCAAACTTAACTGCAGATTCAAACGTTTCACGAATCATAAAGTCCACTTTTTGTTTAACTAAATGCAGTGAATGCTCACGGTCATATGAACGGACTAATAATTTTGCCAAAGGAAATTCATGGGTCACGAGTTCTACAATTCTATTGGTCGTTTCCTTGCTATCTACACACACCACAATCGCTTGTGCTGTTGCGGCGCCAGACGCATGCAGAATATCTAGACGGCAACCATCGCCATAATAAATTTTAAAACCAAACTTTTCGGCGTTTCTAATCATGTCGGCATTATTATCAATAATGGTGACATCGACACCTCTTGCTAATAATAATTGACTAGTAACCTGTCCAAAGCGCCCAAAACCAATCATTAAAACACTACCGCTTAGCCCGTCAGCAATGTCGATGTTTTCTAATGAAACCTTCGTTTTTGCTTGAGTAAAACGTTTGAAAATAATACCGACTATTGGGGTCAACACCATTGAAAGCACAACAATGGCGGTTAAGTTAGATTTAACGATACTATCAATAACTTGTGCACTTAGCGCAGCCGAGAAAAGTACAAAGGCAAACTCTCCACCTTGAGCCATAAGTAAAGCGCGGTCTAACGCTTCAGTATGAGAGCTTTTCGTTACTCGGGCGACCATATAAATCATGAGCGCTTTGACAAGCATTAGGGCAATTACACCACTCACAATAAGTTGCCAGTTTTGAGCAACTACCGATAAGTCCAATGACATACCGACCCCAAGGAAAAACAGGCCCAGTAATATTCCTCGGAATGGTTCAATATCCGCTTCAATTTGATGTCTAAAGGTCGATTCAGATAAAAGTACACCCGCCAAAAAAGCACCCATCGCCATAGTCAAACCGCTGACTTGCATCAGTAACGCTGCACCCAACACCACCAATAAAGCCGCCGCAGTCATGACTTCTCGGGCTTTAGCAGCGGCCAATAGTCTAAACAATGGGTTAAGTAACCAATACCCTGCCGCAATAAGCCCTGCAATTGCGAGTAAACCAATTCCTATATTTTCTAATCGTACCGATGTGCTTTCGACCACATGATTCGGTGCCATAAAAGCAACAATAGCCAGCAATGGCACAATGAGTAAATCTTCAAATAGTAAGATGGCTACAATCTTTTGTCCTCGGGGTTGAGTCAAATCCCCCCGATCACCCAATAACTGCATCACAATCGCAGTCGAGGTTAAGACGAACCCTGCCGCACCAATAAAAGCAACTTGCCATGTAAAGCCAAATAACAGCCCAACGCCAGTCAAAGCCAGCGCGCAAATAATAATCTGTAGCGTACCAAGGCCAAAAATTTCGCGCCTAAGACTCCACAAATGTGAGGGTTGCATTTCCAAACCAATCACAAAGAGGTACATCACAATTCCCAACTCGGCAATATGCAAAATTGCGGTGGAATCTTGAAAAAAAGCAAAACCGAATGGGCCAATAATTAGACCCGCAATTAAATAACCAAGTACTGAACCTAAACCAATACGTTTAAAAATAGGAACTGCAATGACAGCAGCCGCCAATAAAACCACAGGGGCAACCAAGCTAATTGAATGTGCTTCTGAGCTCATACATTTCTCATTTTATTTATCTGCAATTTATTCTATGTGAAACGAGGTTTAAGGGCGATTATTAGTTTTGAGAAAAAGCATCCTAAAAATTAAATGATTTAAGTCATCCGAAAATAAAAATTGAGCCTATAAATAGAAATCAAATACTCATGGACAAACACCCATAAAAAAAGCCCTAACGGGCTTTTTTTATATTAGGCAATAAATTTCAGCATGAGCTGAATGACTGTCGCATTAATTAAGTCGACAAAGAATGCGCCACAAAGCGGAACAATCAAGAAAGCCTTATGCGATGGACCATACATATTAGTAATGGCTTGCATATTTGCCACGGCTGTTGGTGTTGCACCCATACCGAAACCACAATGACCTGCTGCTAATACTGCTGCATCGTAGTTTTTGCCCATGACGCGGAACGTCACAAATGCCGCATATAAAGCCATCGTAATGGTTTGCGCACCTAAAATAACTACAAGCGGACCAGCTAAGTCGGCAAGTTGCCAAAGCTTTAATGAAAGCAATGCCATTGCTAAATAAAGCGACAAAGACGCGTTACCAAATACATCAATCGCGCGGTCGAAAATATCAATTTTCAACACGCTTTCTAAAATATTTCTTAAGATTACACCGCCACCGAGTGCCCAAACGAAAGTTGGTAACTCAAACCACGTTCCCTTACTAAAGCCAGTCATAAATTCAGCAAACGCTAAACATGCTGCAAACATACCCAGTGTAGTAATTGCATTATCGGCAGTAATTAAACGGACTTGATGCGGGTTTTCAAACGGAGCAAGGTCATCTGAATTTTGTTCAAGATGTGTGTCGCGATTTTGGATTTCAGCATTGGTTTTTGGTTGAGCAAGACTGTAACGATTAATGAGTAATTTCGCTAACGGCCCACCAATCACACCACCAATAATCAAGCCAAAGGTCGCACTCGCCATACCTAATGCTAAAGCACCCTGAATACCATGCTGGGTTTCTAAAATTTCACCCCATGCGCCAGCTGTACCATGACCACCTGTTAAGGTAATTGAACCTGCAATCAAACCAATAAGTGGGTCAAGACCCAATAATGTCGCAAGGCTCATACCAACAGCATTTTGCACAACAATGAATGATGCAACACAAATTAAGAAGATGACTAAAGCAGTACCACCTTCTTTAAGCTTCATAAAATTGGCACTTAAACCAATTGAAGCAAAGAACACGAGCATAAAGCTGGTTTGTAATTCGCTACTAAAAACAATGCTATACCCCCACAAAGTGTGGACAAGTAAAGAAACTACAGCAGCAACCAAACCACCAGCTACAGGTTCAGGGATATTATAACGTTTTAAAAAATCAATTCGATTAACAAGAAAGCGGCCCAACAATAAGACGATAACCGCCGAAATTAGTGTATAAAAACCATTAAAAACAAATTCCATATATGCTACTTTCTGATTACATTCCTAATGGATTGTAAAATAATTATATTTTATTTTTTATTATTTAAAAAAAACACAAACAAACTTTACAAAAACCATCTTTATTTAAAAATAACTATATAAATCAAAATATTGTTTTAAGTATTTAGTAAAAAATCATGATGTACCCTCTCCTAAATTTCTATCTTGCTTTGAGAATTAATTTTTTTAAAAGTTTTAATGCTCGAGTGATGAAATCAAGACATCTGGTTGCCTCAATCTTATTACTCTTTTTTTAAGCAACAGTATATTGCGCTAAGCTAAGCTCTAACTTGATACATTTAAAGAAAAATCCTGTCTTTTGGGTCACTGAACTTCTGCATCATTCACTTTAATATCCTTCAAAGACCAGCTCTTTACTGTTCTGGGCAACATCTTTATAGGTTTTATATTCAATGAGTTTATTGCTTAAAGTTCGTCAGAACGTTCCACAGCTACAATCTATTAAAAAATCTCTTCAGACACGTGCTGGTCAAAAAATACCTCACATGCTGATCAATGCATCAGATCTCTTTTTCAGAGGCCCTCAAATTGCCTTATCAGGAAAAACCCCATTTGATGTGATTCATAAGCATGAAATCATTACCTTACGCCATTATAAAAATGAGACTAGCTTATCCACACATAAACACCGTGTACCTTTAGTTATTGTTCCTCCATTAGCAGTGAACATGCTCATTTACGATTTGTTCCCTACGCGTAGCTTTGTACGCTATTTTTTAGCGCAAGGTTTTGATGTCTATTTAATTGACTGGGGCATCCCGACTCGGCACCAAGCAAAATATAACTTCGGTACTTATATTAAAGTTTTCATGCCAGAGATGTTAAAGCAAGTTCGCCTACACAGCGGTCAGCAACAGCTTTCTTTACATGGTTGGAGTTTGGGCGGCGCGCTTTCGCTCTGCTATACCGCATTGTTTAAAGATAAAGATATTAAAAATCTAATTATTCTCGCTTCCCCTATCGACACACACAAAGCAGGTTATATGGGGAAACTATACGGTAGTCTTACCAAACCCGCAGAATGGGTTCGCAAACATACGCCATTTCGTATTCGCCATCATGTACCAAGTGAAGCATTTCATATTCATGGCTGGCAAAACACGCTTGGCTTTAAATTAACGGATCCGATTGGAAATTTGAAAACATATTGGGAACTTTTTAAAAATCTAGATAACCGAGAGTTTATTGTCGATCATGCAACCTCAAGTTCATTTATCGATAATATGCTGGCCTATCCGGGCGGTGTCATGCGCGATATTATTCTCCGTTTCTGGATTGATAATGAACTGTCTAAAGGTGTAGTTAAATTTGGTGAACTTACCGCCTATCTAAAAGATATTAAATGCTCTGTGTTAGCTATTGGTGGCAACACAGATATTATTGTCACAGCTGATGCTGTTAAACCACTCATGGATTTAATTAGTAGCCAAGACAAAACATTCAAGGTGGTACCAGGTGGTCATATGGGCGTAGTTTCTGGTAGTCAAGCACCCACTACGGTCTGGCCAGAAGTAAGTACTTGGTTAGCTACTCGTTCAGAATAATTAATTCAAAAGCAGTAAAGCCAGTGTAGTCAGTTCTATGCTGGCCAAAATTTAAATTTTATAAGTCTGATATTCTAGTTTTATTTATATTGCAGTAGTTTTTTCTCATAATTCAAAAGCAGCTCATTACTAGATGACACAAAAATATAAATATAATTTCCTCACTATTAATCACATTAAAAATCCTTCAACACATAAATTTTATTTATTAGAAATACAATTTAATAAAACAATATTTTATCAAATGTTAAAATTTTTTAAATAAATTAATTTTCTCTTATTAATATTTATAAATTTTAAGAAAAGTATCTCTTAAAATTGATGTTACTTTTTGTTATTTATGTAAAGCTCATCTAAACAATATATTTACTTAAGTTATTGTTAAATAAATTTTTTTGTAAATTTAATTTTGTAAAATTTGATCATTATTTATACAAATGTAGGCAATCTCTCACAATTATGTAAGCC
This sequence comes from Acinetobacter sp. 22512, assembly GCF_052044755.1. Taxonomy (NCBI): domain Bacteria; kingdom Pseudomonadati; phylum Pseudomonadota; class Gammaproteobacteria; order Moraxellales; family Moraxellaceae; genus Acinetobacter; species Acinetobacter sp. 22512. The sequence continues at coordinate 502,790 of NZ_JBQENP010000001.1, forward strand.
AAAGCTTACAACTCAAATGATTGTTTTTCTTATAATTAATTTCAGTACATATAAGCACTCTTTACTATTAAATAGAAAGCTGAATATTAATAAAGAGATCTGGAGAAAATGATAAAGTCATCTTTATTAATATAAAAACTCTTAATAATAGAAAAAGAATCTCAAAAATTAATATGTACTATCTTTCCTCTGGAAACAGAGGAAAGATACTTTTTAATCATCAGATAGGGTATAGAAAATGTTTATTGCAAAAAATATATTTGTATATTTACTATCAATGTTAGCTTTATGCTTACTGATTATTTTCTTTAATTACATAGGAATGAACGAGACGATTAATCTCCTTCTCTCTTCTGCACTGTTTGGAATATTTATTACTTGGTATTTTAAAGGTAGTAGACTCTGTCTCGCCCTATTTAGCTTTTTTTATTGGGCTATGTTTGTCATTAGTCAAAGCTTAGAAGTGATATGGATGCTCGCAAGTTCAGTTATTGTATATTTAGTCATGACTAAAATATTACCTAAACTCAAGACCATCCATATTGGCGTGATAGCCAAATAGCTAAAATGGTTTCACCCCACGATTCACCATACCCACTTTCTTAACTGTGTTAATTTTAGTTTGTTCGGCAATGACTAATTCATTGATGAAAGCTTTTAAGTTTTGCTCATCAAGACGAATAGGATTAAAAGTACTTTCTCCCATTTTTAGAAAGAAAGATTCGATATTTGTATTACGTTGTACATATTTCATTGACCATCGTTGAAACGAGTTTTGTTCAATGGAATATGTACACAACCATTTAACATTGTGGTGTCTTTCATCATTTGTAATTTTTTCAAATAATCGTTCAACCACCTCTCGCTCACCTTCCAAGCATTGAAAGAAAGCATTATCGGCATAATAGAGCACCCCACAGATCTGATTCAAATCATTGAAATCTCGTGCTTCTGTCAAAATATCACGTAAATCTTGCAACAAGTCTTCATTTTTTTCGTTCCGTTGACTGGCATAACACAGGCGAACGTTCATTAGCAATTCCGTGAAATATAAAATTTCTTTATTTAAAGATTTTTTAATCTACCATATCTCTATTACTAATAATTTATATTTCACACATATTCTAAAGTTTATATTAAAAATATGTTCGATTATTAACTATAAGAGCTTAATAACTAATGATTTATATTAACAAGAAAATAAAAAGCCCTACTATTGAGGGCTTCTAATGCTCTAAAAGAACAATAAATTGCTTTAAAAGCTAAAATAAAAAAAAGCACTAAAAAGTGCTTTTTTTACTTGCTGTTATATTATTGTGGAATAATATTTACAGCATTTGGGCCTTTTTGCCCTTGAGTAACGGTAAATGTTACGCGTTGACCTTCATGCAAAGTTTTGAAACCAGAACCTGCGATTTCTTTGAAGTGAGCGAACACATCTGGACCGTTGTCTTGTTGAATGAAACCAAAACCTTTAGTTTCGTTAAACCACTTTACTGTACCACTTACTGTATTAGACATGATATATCCTACTGATTTCTAATATTTTAGAATCATTAAATAATGACCCTATCATAACTTTGAAAAAAGAATAACAAATTGAGCTTAATATCTTAAAAAACGAAGGATTATGACTAAAACTACGATACTTAAAAGAAGATTTACTAACAAGTCTTTTTTCTAGTTAACTGAATAATACAGGAAATAAATTTGTATTCAAGGCTTTTATATAAATAATTTCAATAAATTATAGTAAATAAATACAAAACAACAAGTTAGGTAAAAATATCAGCAAATTCAATATATTCCCTGCTTAAATAATAACTTATTTTGGTAAATATTCTTGAAAACACAAATTAAAAAAGATTGTTTAGAAAATAGCTTGATTCAAAATAAAAAGAGTTATTTTTTAAATTGAAATAATTTAAATTAAAAACTTTAGATAATAAAAAACTCCTAAACAGGAGCCTTATTTTATTTGATGGCAGAGGATCAAGGACTCGAACCTTGACGAACGGTTTTGGAGACCGTCATGCTACCATTACACCAATCCTCTTCCAAGATCTAGATGACCTAACATCTACATCAAACTTTAAGTTATTAACTTAAAGTGGTGGGGGCGAAGAGACTCGAACTCTTACACCTTGCGGCGCTGGAACCTAAATCCAGTGCGTCTACCAATTTCGCCACGCCCCCATCTGGGACATTTATTTAAAATAAATGTGGCAGAGGATCAAGGACTCGAACCTTGACGAACGGTTTTGGAGACCGTCATGCTACCATTACACCAATCCTCTTCCAAGATCTAGATGACCTAACATCTACATCAAACTTTAAGTTATTAACTTAAAGTGGTGGGGGCGAAGAGACTCGAACTCTTACACCTTGCGGCGCTGGAACCTAAATCCAGTGCGTCTACCAATTTCGCCACGCCCCCGATGGCTGTGTATATTAGCGATAAGATCTGACAGTGACAAGTGTTTTTTTTCTAAAAAAAACTAACCGTGTAAATTGTATACAGATACTAGATCAATGATTTTTATCAATTTGAATCTCTTTTAAGCAATTTATTGCTTCATCAGCATTTGAAAACCGATTTTGCTGTTGTTTTTGTAATAAACCTGCAAGTAAGGGATAAAAAATCAAAAACTGCGTGGGTAATTGAATGTTTAATTTTTGACAGTGCAAGACTGCCCAATCACGATAACTACCAACTTCTAAGCGAGTTTGTGTTAACCATTCATATAGAACGATGCCAAAAGCATATAAATCGCTTTGTATTCCCTTATGCCCTCCTCTAAATAGCTCAGGAGCCATATAACGAGGTGTTGCATCCATGACTGTATCGCAACTTGAAATCGGTCTCGTTTTCTCAAAATCAATTAAATAAGGCTTTTGCTGAAACTTTCTAAAATGTTCTGCCTTAACGTCACCATGAATCCAGCCAAGTTCATGAAGCTCTGCAAGCTTATTTATTGCCAACCAAATCTTACGATATACATCAGTTAAATCATTTTCATGAATCAATGAACCAAACCACACGTCACTATCAGGTAAAATTAAAACCTTACCCAAAGAATGGCCTAGCTGAGGAATTAAACTGCCCTCAATCAATCTATGAGGTAAAAGCCATGCAGGTTTTTTAAGGTGAATTTCTTTATAAAATAATTGCTCATGCATGAAATCTTGCTCACTTTGAGCATGGGTTTCAGGCAAGTGATATTTTAACCAGTAATTCTTGGCATCTATGGTACATGTCCATAAACACCGCCCTAACGCTGCACTTGTTGGCTTTGTTACACATGTCAAGTTTTCTATATGCGAAGCAAAATCATGCTTCAGCATAGTAAAACTCAGGCTGTTGTTTCTTTTCTTCAAAGCGCAAAACTTCTAAACAATGCTGAATCGTCTTACCAATACGAGCATGGGTCTCAATTGAAGAAATTTTTGGCCAAGTTGCACGTTCCCCTTCTCTTTGCAAACGCTTAAACAAATGCGGACGCGGGTTTTGCAAAGTGTAGGTATAGTGACTTAGGCTATATTTAGCAATGATATTTACATCACCATAATAACGCTGTCCCATTACGCCATATCCATGATCTAACAATCTTCTAACTGGAGATATAGAACCAAGTCGTTGACGCGTAAAGTCCATAATGCCCATTGATAGTACTTTACCTTGGCGTCTTAAAATTCTTTCAGGCCAACTTAAAACGTCTTTACGGAAGCGATCCGCATCATTTTGCATAAATGGGACAATATGTGGGTTAACCTGACTCGCAATCGTGTAGTTTAAGTTATAAAGCCGCGCCATTCTTTCTTGCGGGAAATCGCTTCTTACACTTCCATCCACCCACTTTGTATTTGCCATATAAGGTGTATGTTCACCGTCATAACGTTTACTGGTTAAACGTACCGGTGGGAATAAAATTGGCACGGCACATGAAGCCAATACAGCACTCCAAACCAAAACATTCGGTGTCATAATGGCGTTCATAATTCTTGGGTTTTCTGTTGCATCATACGGCGCTACCGCCACATTAATGTTTAAACCAGATTTTTTGAAAGCCTCTTCAAACGTAAGATCACCTAAATTCTCAATGAGGAATTTTTTCAAATATTGAACATCGGCAATTCCACCATTGCCTTTAATGAGTTCACGGAATTTTCTAAAATGAAAAGCATCACTAAAAAATTGCTCACCATTTAATAAGTTTTGGATATCTTCACTAGCAGAGGTTCCAAGCATACCTGTCATAATTGCCCCTGCACTTGAGCCAGAGAGCACTTTAGGCATTAAGTCTTGTTCAATTAAAGCCTTACATACTCCCGTATGAAAAAGTCCTAAAGTCGCCCCACCCGAAAACATAAGTGCAGGTTGTCCATATGCCTTTTCACAGTTTTCAAAAAACTCTATTTTTTCTTTTCTTTGAAACGTAATGCATTCACTTGAAGCGATGTAAGCCAAGCTTTGGCTAACTTCTTCAATATAGTCTTCAATTAACTTTTTTGTACCGACATGTGTTGCGGCAAAAAGCATTGGATGACCAATATTTGCAATATCGTAGGTTAGACCTTCTTTAAGTAAATAGATGAGGTCTAATGTGCGATGTTGCTGGCGATATCTTTTGAGCAAAGTGTATCGATAAGAAATCAGTTCGGCATCGAAGTAAGGTGAACTATTATCAAACTTCCACTCTTGCACACCTGTTTCTTCATCTAGTTTTAATGCAAAAGACTTCCATTCCTCATAAGATTCAGCCATGTCTAATTGACGTTGTAATTTTTTGATACGGTAAGCCTGATGTGGATTCATATCACTTCGTATTTTTTCAAACATATTTCGTCCTCATCTTCCCAGATGATTTTACTGAATAGACATCACAACACTATGCTCGGTCTGAACATTTCAATCAATTGCAAAACCGATAAAGTGGATAGGTAATAAGTTTTTTGTCAGCCTGTTAATTTCGGTGTTAGTATCCTATCAAACACTGTTTAACATGATTGACTTACCATGGCTACCATTGATTTACCGGACAATTTAGTTCAAACATTATCACTTGTATTAAATCAGTTACAGCAAGTCTTGCCTGAGCCTCGACAAGAAACAGATTTTACTGCACCTGCTTTTAGATGGGAAAATCAGCAACTTAATGCCATCTATACGCCAAAAAATATTTATCTTGATGACTTAAAAGGCATTGAGCGTCAAAAAGAAAAAATTATTCAAAATACTTTGCAATTTTTAAATGACCTACCAGCGAATGATGTGCTGTTAACAGGCTCACGTGGTACAGGAAAATCATCTATTGTTCGTGCTTTATTAACTGAGTATGCCCCTCAAGGATTACGTTTAATTGAAATTGAACGTGATGATTTATCAGACTTACCCAAAATTCAAAAACTCATTCAAAATCGCCCTGAAAAATATATCGTCTATTGTGATGACTTGGCTTTTAATGCCGAAGATGAAAATTACCGTAGTCTAAAAAGTGTATTAGATGGTTCATTACAGTCAGGTTCAAGTAATTTTATTATTTATGCAACCAGTAACCGTCGCCACCTGTTACCAGAATTCATGCATGAAAATACACCTGTAACTAAGGTCGATGTTCCCCAATATACTGAACTACATCCACAAGAAGCGATTGAGGAAAAGATCTCTTTGTCGGATCGGTTTGGTCTATGGCTATCTTTTTATCCAATGGATCAAAACCTATATTTAGAAATCGTTGAGCATTATCTTGATAAAGCAAACATGCCTTTCAATGATGAAGTTCGTGCAGAAAGTCTACGTTGGTGTCAGATGCGGGGTCAGCGCTCTGGTCGAGCTGCTTATCAGTTTTCTAAGCATTGGATTGGTTTAAACGCCTTAAAAGATTTGTCTAACAATTAAATAAAATGTCCCGCAAAGCCTTAGCTTTGGCCTATAAACCGCTTAGCTTTGGCAGTTGTTTTTCATAACCTAAAACAAAGATAGCCCTTCTTTAGGTTTATATATGAAAAAGCAATTGCCAAAAATTTCTCCAACAAGTAAAACGCTTGGTAAAAGTTTATTACTTGCACAAGGCGTTTTAGACCAAGCAAAAAAATATTCAACTCTTCCTTTTACTCAAGCTCATATTATCCGTCCACGAGTTGACGAAAAATATTATAGCTGGACACATTACGGTATCTTTTTCCCGCTTTTACCAGAGCCGCATCGTTACTTAAATATTATGATTTTAATCGGTACGCCCGGTGCACTTGCTTTTGACCATGATGATATCATCACTGGAAATCCTAGAAAAACAGCTACTTTCTTTTCAAGTACAGCTGCTCTGGAACAAGCTTTACTGAAGGCCTATATCATTCCCGAAGATACAAAAATTAATAAAGATGGGACCTTAATAGAACTAGGTCAGGAAATTTCAATTCAAGGCAAATTTCCGCACATCCATATTAATGGAGATTATGATGGGTTTGATTTCGACTTTGATATCGATATCACTTCACATGTTTCATGGTTTATAAAAACACCAATCTATGGTCATTTTAGCTTATTGGCAAAGTTTAAAGGTTTTCTAAACTATCAAGCAGAACGCATTGAAACCCAAGGACTTTGTACTTACGAATATGCTCGAGCAGTTGGTCCTCACTCCATCACAAATAAACTTATTCCTGATGTATATAAACTACCACTTGATTTTTTCACTTATCAAATCATCAATTTAAATGAAACCACTCAGCTTCTTCTTACCAAAGCCGATATTGCAGGACAAACAGCTGCATATACCCTACATATTAGACATCTGGACCAGCCAGCTGAAATTTATACAGATGTAAGCTTTGATATTATTTCGCATCAAGTTGATGACTTTGTTTCACCTAGTGGGCAAAAAATGCGACTTCCAAAATATTTTTCTTGGATCGCTAGAAATGAGGCAAAGCAAATTATCTTAAACATTCAGGCAGAAATTGACTGCCCATTCCGCTATGGTCATGGGCGAGGTTATGCGAGTAGCTATATATTTACAGGTCATTATTTTGGTAATGAAGTTCAAGGCCGTGGTTACATCGAATATATTAATATCGAAAACCAACATGCTTTTGAAGATGAATAATTTTACTCAGGAATAGTGAGTTCAGTCATCGGCCAGCGCGGCGTGGTCGTTACCGCTAAACCATCATGCTGACCTGCTTTTAAACGTTGATATCCAGCAAAAGCAATCATTGCCCCATTATCAGTACATAAAGCAGGCTCTGCATAATAAACTTGCGCTTTAATTTTCGCCAAAGAGGTTTCTAATTGCTCGCGTAGTCTTAAATTTGCGCTAACTCCACCTGCAATCACTAAACGTTTAAGTCCAGTTTGCTTTAAAGCTTTTACTGATTTTTTTACCAAGGTATCTACAATTGCTTCTTGGAATGAAGCAGCAATATCAGCGTCACGATTTTCGCCATTCAATTTTTTCAATTGAACAGAAACAGCTGTTTTTAAACCACTAAAAGAAAAATCCAAGCCTTGATGAAGCATAGGTCTTGGAAACTCAAAAGCTAATGGATCTCCAGACAATGCAAGTTTTGCGATATTTGGCCCACCTGGATATGGCAAGCTCATCATTTTGGCAACTTTATCAAAAGCTTCGCCCGCAGCATCATCAATAGACTCACCCAATAGTTCATATTGACCAATAGCGTGGGCCGCCATCAATTGTGTATGCCCACCTGAAACTAACAATGCTACAAACGGAAATTCAGGTGGTTGACTTGAAAGTAATGGGGCCAACATATGACCTTCCATATGGTGAACACCAATTGCAGGCTTATTTAAAGAAAAAGCTAAAGTTCTGCCAAACAGTGCACCTGTCATTAATGCTCCCATTAAGCCAGGACCGCGCGTATAAGCAACCGCATTAATCTCTTGTTTTGTTACACCACTTTGTTCAAGCAATTGATTCATTAAAGGAATTAATTTACGAACATGGTCACGAGAAGCAAGTTCAGGTACTACGCCACCATATTCAGCATGAAGTTTAATCTGGCTATAAAGAACCTGTCCCCGTAAGCCGAGTTCGCTATCATAAAGTGCCAACCCTGTTTCATCACAAGAAGTTTCCAAGCCTAAAACAATCATCAAAACTGCCTTTTATATGAGTCAAAATATTGCAATCGCTATTATAGACTTGTGATATGAGTTGTAAATGAGTAAAATACTGACCTTCACTTGTGATCCGGCGCAATGGTGTGCCTGATCTTATCCATAATCTAGAGGATTTTACATGCCACAAGTTAAGTTGAAAGAAGGCGAACCAGTTGACGTAGCTATCCGTCGTTTCAAACGTTCATGCGAAAAAGCTGGTGTTTTAGCTGACGTTCGTAAACGCGAATTCTACGAAAAACCAACTCAAGAACGTAAGCGCAAAAAAGCTGCAGCAGTTAAACGCTACCAAAAGAAATTGGCTCGCGAATCTGTACGTACTACTCGCCTTTACTAATTAATTTGTGATTGACTGCTGAATTATGACTACTTTAAAAAACCAAATTACTGATGCATTAAAAACTTCTATGCGTGCCAAAGATATGGCAACAGTGACGGTTTTGCGTAGTCTACAAGCGGCAATTAAGCAAATCGAAGTCGATGAGCGCAAAGAGCTTGACGACGCTCAGGTTCTTGCGGTCATTGAAAAGCAAATTAAACAACGTAAAGAATCGATCAAAGCCTTTGAAGGTGCTGGTCGTAATGATTTAGCTAGTAAAGAACAAGCCGAAGCTGAGATTATCTCTCAGTTTCTACCAGAAGCTATGACTGAGGAAGAGCTTGATTCTATCATTGAGCAAACGATTGCTGCTCAAGAAGCAACTAGCATGAAAGATATGGGTAAGGTGATGAATTCTCTACGTCCGATCATAGCCGGGCGTGCCGATCCTGCTCAAGTTTCAGCAAAAATTAAAGCTAAATTAGCTTAATTCCCTCTCTTCTTATATACCCTTAAATTAAACTTTCTCGTAAGTTTAAATATATTTATGCCTGTGAAAATTCCTAAGTCATCCTAGACCTTAAATTTTCATTCGTCGCTCATCTTGCATTTGTTTCAAACGACTGTCTATTCTTGCCGACATTGCTTGATTATCTTTTGCCAATCGCTGAGCATGCAACATTGATTTAATTGCATTTTCCTCACTACCTGACCAATATTCTGCTTCAGCCCGATAGCGTAGAACGTTAACCGCTCTTAAAGGTCCATTCTTATCCAAATTCGCAGCTTGCTGTAAAAATTGCCAACCTTGTATATCTCTTGGATTCTTATTAATAAATCTTTGAACCAAAGTTTGAACTTGCGCAAACTTACCTTGGCGTAGCAGCACCTCAGCCAACTTATAACTAAAAGCTTTATTTTCAGGTATCGTCATCTGCATAGAAGCAATTGTAGTATAAGCTTGATCCAACTTGTTTTGGCCAAGATAAATATCTGTCTGCAACAATGTGACAAGAGGCTTTCCACTAGATTTCGCTTGATCTAGAGTAGACTGCGCTTGTACATAATCACCTTGTCTTGTGTAAAATGCTGCTAAAGCAATCAAACCAGCAATATTTTTTTGGGACGCTAAACTTTGTAGTTGGTGTTCAGTTGCCTGATTTGCAACCACCATGGTGTACCATTTTAGAATCTCAAAATCTGCATCATATATACGATTTTTAACTCTAGGCAGCTGGTTTGCACGGAGCCTAGCTTCACTCATACGCTCAGTCGTCAATGGATGAGTCAACCAGAAATCCGGTAAAAAACTTACTCGACTTGTAGCTCTATGCATTGTTTCAAAGTAATCAGCCATACTTTGAGGGTTATAACCTGCCGCATACATATATTGCATACCAATACGGTCTGCTTCACGCTCTTGATTTCGACTATATGTTAATTGCTTATCCATGAGTGCAGCTTGGGTTCCAAGCATCACTGCTGCACCCGCATCGCCACCACCCTGCGCAGCTATAGCCACCCCTGCTAAAAGTCCTGCTAGACTTAGCAATGTTTGACCTTTAAAGGCTTCTTCAGAGCGACTAAAATGCCTTTGCGATACATGCGCAATTTCATGCGCCATAACACCAGCAATTTCATCAATATTTCGTGCTGAGGCAATAAGCCCTGTATTGAGCGCAAATAAGCCACCTGGAACAGCGAAAGCATTAATTTGTGGGTCTTTAATCACGACTAGACCAATCGGCTGTCCAAGCTGAGTTTCACTTAAAATACTCGAAAATACCTGAAAAAATTGATCTTCTAGCCAGACATCTTGAATAACGGGCATTTGTTTGTGAACTTCACGAAAAACTTTTTCACCAATAAATTTTTCTTTTTGTTGATCAAGCAAACCTATCCCACTTCCAATATTTGGAATTTCTACTTGATTTGCAGAAGGCTGAGGGTCGAAAGGCTGCGCGTACGAAGCATTTGTTATAAAAGCCGTACTTAAAATAATTGGCAAAAATCTCAAAAGTTTTTCTCTAGTAAAATTAAACCATCAAAAAAGTCTACTGATATAAAACATAAAAAATTATGTTCAATCAATAGACTTTTAATATATCACTCGAGATCGCTTAGTTTTGCAATGAAGTGTTATTAATCATTTATGCAAAGTTTGGGTTTACCAAATATCTAGGAGTTTTATCCTCTAAAGCTTCAACTAGATTTTTATAAGCAAGATTTGCCATTTTTTTACGAGTCTCTGCAGTCGCAGATCCTACGTGAGGCAAAGTAACAATATTTGGCAGTTTAAAAAGCTCTGAATCTTGTAAAGGTTCTTTTTCGTATACATCCAAACCAGCCCCAAAGATTTCTCCGCTTTGTAAGGCCTCAATCAATGCTTGCTCGTCAACCACTGAACCACGTGCAATATTAATAAAAATAGCGTGCTTTTGCATAAGCTCAAATTGAGCTTTCCCCATCAAAGCTTTTGATTCATTATTTAAGTCAACTGCGGTTACTACAAAATCAGACTGTTGCAATAACTCATCTAAACCAAGATATTGTGCTTTTAAAGGCTCTGCCAATTCAGGTTTTTCACGGCGATTATGGTAAACAATATTCATGTTAAATCCATAAAAACCACGTCGTGCAATTGCAGCACCAATATTACCAAGCCCAATAATTCCTAATGTCTTTCCAAAAACATCTAAACCAAACTGCTGAGACCCAACAGTTCTTTTCCATTCACCTTGTTTCGTCCAATGATCAAGAAAAGGAACTTTTCTAGCAGCGCTTAGTAATAATGTAAAAGCAAGATCAGCCGTTGTTTCAGTTAAAACATGAGGTGTATTTGATAACCAGATTTTTCTTTGGTTTAGATAAGCCACATCATAATTGTCATAGCCAACTGTTACAGATGAAATAATTTTGAGTTTTTGAGCAGGCGCAAGATTACTTTCATTAAGAAGTCGACCAGCACCAATCATCCCATCAGCATCTACAACTTGTTGGCGAATTTGCTCATTAATATCACCCAGTTTTGGATTAAGAACCACAACATGATAATCCTGTTGTAATCGAGACAAAATTTCTTCATCAATTTGGCTAAAAACTACAACTTTTTTCATGTAAATCCCTACTACTCGTTGTTATCTTGCATTAATTGCCATAACCTTTTTTTAAGGAGTGGTTTCTCCAACATCTCTTTTAAACTCGCCAAATGAATAATATTGGCATGTTGAATATAAGAACATTCCCCAAGGCACAAGATTTTCTTGTCTGCTGCGACAGCATCTAAAAATCCTTGAATATATGAACCTGCACCACGTTGATCTTGATAGTTAGCTAAAGGGAACGGCCATTTTAGTTCAGCATATTGCCCTATTTTTGCTTTTTGAATGTTATTCCAAAGCTGCTTTTCTTCTTCACTTAAATTGGTAACATCTAAAAAAATAACGCATTTTTCAAGCGCAAAAGCCTGTAACTCAAATGAAGCAATCGTAACCACTGGAGCTTGTACTTCAGTACGAGGCGACACAACAGGCGGAACTTCTACTGGAAGTGGTACCGCAATTTCAGGTTCAACTTTTGGAACTTCGTTGACTTGTGGTTTTGTCGGTTGCTCAACAACTGGATTGCTCTTAGAAGGCAATATAATTGGTTCACCTTCTGGCGCAGCTTGATCTCGCCAGAGACTTTGAGCATTATTTTTTTGGCACACCTGTGTCTTAGGAATCCATACATCAATTCCTAAAGTTGCCAATATATTTCTTTGCTGCCCAATCATCTGTAAATCAATACCTCTACTCTATCTACATTCTAACGGGCTTCAGTTTTTTTTTCAGTGTTTTATTTCATTCAGATGTTTTTATAATCGTATATGTCTTTTAAATAATCATCACACTATTTCTCTTTTGCATTTGATCCACAATTTCTTCTGTCTCGAAGCCAAAACGCCAATAAAGCAATTCAAGCACATCCAGTTCATCTTGCGTAATAATACGGTCGCTCCACAAACACATTTCTGCAATAGCTAGAATACTTAGACGGTCACGTAATAATAAACCAGCAATATCATTTAAAATTTCAGCCAGATCTAATGGCTCATCTGAAATTTCATCATAGATATACATTTCATCGGGATTGAGCAGCGAACGCAAAATACGCTCACGTACTTCTAATTGATTTGGGCTATTAATTTGCTGAACATGAAGTAAAGCATCAATCAAACGAACAATTTGAGGTTTCACTTCTTCAAATGCAGTCGGTAGATGTAACGGCATCAAATTCAATTCATGTTTAACTCGCTCCAATAGTAGTGCATCTAACAACCCAATCTCACCATCTTCTTGGATAATGAGGGCCAACTTAGTAAGAAATTGCCGCGCAATACTTGCGGGTATATGTCCAATATTTTTACAAGCATCATGAAATATCTGAATATGAATACGCCCATCCAAATTCAATAATGCATCGATAATGGCATGACTCACAGGTGCATCTTTTGGAATAAACTCGCGATATTGGCGAATCATCAAAATAGCAACCATAACTTCACGTGAACCAGTCGCAGTTTGTAGTGCTCGCTGAATTAATTCAGGACGCTTTTTATTTCGACGTACATCACTACTCAGGGGTTTAATGGCATCATTTAATGCAAAACTAATTGGTGATAACCTTAATAAAGGTAGAGGCTGTGGAGATGACCACGGAATATAAATTTCTTTCTCAGATTCTTCCAAGAAATGAAATAAGCTAAACAACGGACGGTTGCGAAGCTTCTTTAAATTTTCTAATTGTAAATCTTGTAGCAAAGTGGGATTTAACTCATAAATACGTTCACGAATACTCGGGTGAATATTCATCCAGCTTTGCGGGCTCAGTGAGTTAGCAAAACACATATGTGCGATTGATTCAGAATAAGCACTATGGATTTGCGAACCAGAATGGTGAACATAAATACGCAACAAGGTTTGTGTATTTGCATTATTTTTTAATAGTCGTACTGTTTTTTGGTCATTACGAAATGTGCGCCCACTCAAAGTCAAATATTTAATAAAACGAGTAATCAGTACACCTAGGCTTCCAGCCAACCAAATGACTCCACCCACCGCAACAAAAACTGTTTCAAATTTATGTTTATAGCCGGGGCTATAGCGTTTAAAACCTTGCTTGGCTAATTTACTGCCCCACTGACTAAAAGTTGTTAAGCCGCTATATAAAATCTTTAATTTTGTATTCTCAACAGCCTCACCAGATAAAATCTGATTAAACTCATGGCCCAATAAACCATATAATTCAAGCTTATCCAGATTCTGTAAAGCACCCCATGTCAGAATAATTACGATATCTTTGGGATGAAAACCTGCCGTAAGTGCATTTACACCAACTTCATCAGGTAGTACATATACGGTTGGAACTTTGAGTGAAAAATTTTGAGCTAAGTGTTCTGTAATTTTTAATGCCGCGAGTTCTTCTGGAGTACTTTCCTCTTTCACCAAACGACGTGCTTTAAGTTGTTTTGCTAAAGAGTGCCCACCTTTACGCAGGATATAAAGTTCGGTAACTACCGACCAAACCATAATAAAAAGTAATAATGCAACGAAGTAAGGACTTAAGGTATGCCACCAAATTGGCTGGCTATAATCAAAAAAATGAACGAGTAAACCTAAAATTAAATTTAAGATAAAAATAGTAAGCAGCACAGCAACCAAACACATAGTGATGGACCATGCCATATTTTTATTTTCGATGAGATAGTGGCTTACTTCTTTCAATGTAAATATTCCCAATTACATTGTTAGGTTTCATCATAAAAGAAAAAAGCGGGAAATACCCGCTTTTTTCGGCTATTTCTATTCTTCTTTGATGCCTGTTAAATCTACAGAAGCAGCATCGACATTAACGTCAATATAACCATCTTTTTTCTTCTTAGCAGAGTCATTACGCTTCTGCTCCAAATTATTTAGATAGTTACCATCAATATCACCTGTTACGTAGATTCCATCAAATACTGAGCAATCGAACTCAGTTAAGTCAGGCACTTTGCTGGTACGTACAGCATTTTTCAAGTCTTCCAATTCTTGGAAAATCAAACGATCAGCACCAATAATTTCTTGGATTTCTTCCACGCTACGTTCTGAAGCAATAAGCTCAGCTTTAGCAGGCATATCAATACCGTAAACGTTTGGATACATTACTTTTGGTGCTGCTGAAGCAAAGTATACTTTTTTTGCACCAGAATCACGTGCCATCTGAATAATCTCATTACACGTTGTACCACGTACAATAGAGTCATCCACCAATAGAACGTTCTTACCTTTGAATTCTAACTCAACAGGGTTTAATTTCTGACGTACAGATTTTTTACGTTGCTGTTGACCCGGCATAATAAAGGTACGGCCGATATAACGGTTTTTCATAAAACCTTCACGGAACTTCACACCTAGAATATTTGCAAGTTCTAAAGCTGAAGTACGACTCGTATCTGGAATTGGAATCACCACATCAATATCGTGGTCCTCGCCCCAGTCACGTAAAATTTTATGAGCAAGCTTTTCACCCATTTTTAAACGCGCTTTATAAACCGAGATTCCATCAATAATCGCATCAGGACGAGCAAAATAAACGTATTCAAAAATACATGGGCGGTATTTAGGATTAGCAGCACATTGTTTAGAGAACAACTCGCCATTTGCATTGATGAAAATTGCTTCACCCGGTTCAATATCACGCTCAATTTTGAAACCAAGAGCAGTAATAGCCACCGATTCAGAAGCAATGATGTATTCCATCTCACCTTGTTCAGTCACACGTGAACCATAAATAAGTGGGCGAATACCATTCGGATCACGGAAACCAACCAAACCATGACCAGTAATCATCGCTACTACACCATATGCACCTTGGCAACGCTCATGCACACGAGAAACCGTGTGAAAAATATCGTCAGGGGTAGGATTTAAAGTGCCTTTTTTCTGTAATTCATGTGCGAATACGTTTAAAAGAACTTCTGAGTCAGAATCTGTATTCATATGACGTAAATCTGTTTTAAACAGATCATCATGAATTTCTTCAGCATTGGTCAAGTTACCATTATGTGCAAGCGTAATACCGTAAGGTGAGTTTACATAAAATGGTTGTGCTTCAGCACTGCTCGCAGAACCAGCAGTTGGGTAACGTACATGGCCAATACCATAATTACCAAGTAATGCTCTCATATGACGAGTATGAAAGACATCACGCACCATACCGTTATCCTTACGAAGGAAAAGACGGCCTTCATGGCAGGTTACTATTCCAGCTGCATCTTGCCCACGATGTTGCAACATCGTTAAAGCATCAAACAACATTTGGTTCACTGGCGATTTACCGGCTATACCAACAACTCCACACATAGCAACCTCGCAGACAAGCTAGGAATTAATAAAAAGGATTCTTTGTTGAATGGTCGGATCGGTTTTCTAAATCTTCCGATTCGTCCATTGGTTTTGAAGTAGTGCCTGATGCACTACCTCCAGATGTTATTTGATGAAATGCCTCACTTGCAGCATCTTTAGACAACTCGGTAGCTAAAGGCGCATAAGGCAATAAAAACTGTATAAATTTGGACTGTTTCCAGTGCGGTGAACTTTCAACCCAAGGTCCTACACCCTGCATTGTAATTAGTACAACCAACAAGCCCTTTAAAGAACCAAAAGCACCACCTGCTAAACGATTTAATGGCCCCAATTTCAGACTTTTCAAGAGGCCATTTAAAAATGCAGAGACGATCCATGTTAAAACAATGATCAAAAGCGCTATAAATGCAAAAGCTGCAATTTTTTGAACAACTGGATCATGACTTAAACCCGACATAGACGGAGCAAGAAGGACAGCATATTTTGCACCCATAATTAATGCAATGACCCATCCTACCAAGTTCGCAAAGGCTTTAATAAATCCTTGTCGCAAACCGTTTAGCCCCCCAATGAGCAAAAGTATCAGAATAATGATATCAATTGTGTTCATATTCACTTAAGACATAGCTGCAACACATTGTTTCACTAAAATAGGACCTGTATAAATTAGCCCACTATAGATCTGTACTAATGTTGCTCCAGCTTGCTGTTTGACTGCTGCTTGTTCACCAGACAAAATTCCACCCACGCCAATTAACGGGATTTGTCCTTTTAATGTTTGGGCAAACAAACGTAAGCATTCTGTACTTTTTTCAAAAACAGGTGCGCCTGATAAACCGCCCGACTCATTACCATAAGGAAGATTTTCTACACCTTCTCTTGATAAGGTCGTATTAGTAACGATCAAGCCATCAATTTTAAACTGCACTAACTGCGCTGCAATAAATTCAACATCTTCCGCTGTTAAATCAGGTGCAACTTTCAGAACCAAAGGAACATAGTGATTATTTTGTTCAGCTAGCTCAAGTTGTCTTTCTTTTAAGGTTTGCAATAGTTCAGTTAATGCATCGCCACTTTGTAAACTTCTTAAGTTCTTAGTATTTGGAGATGAAATATTAACGGTAATATAAGAAGCGTAGTTATACACTTTCTCAAGGCAAATCAGGTAGTCATCAACAGCTTTTTCTACAGGAGTATCAGCATTCTTACCAATATTAATGCCTAAAATTCCTTTAAACTTTGAAGCTTTGACATTTTCAATCAGCTTATCAACACCATCATTATTAAACCCCATACGGTTAATAATGGCTTGAGCTTCAGGAATACGGAATAAGCGCGGCTGCGGATTACCCAATTGAGGACGAGGTGTAATGGTTCCAATTTCAATAAAACCGAACCCTAACCCAGCTAAAGCATCAATGTGTGCACCATTTTTATCAAGACCAGCTGCCAAACCTACTGGATTTGGGAATTCAATTCCCATACAAGTCGTCGGTTTCGCCTCTACGCTCTGACGGAGTAGGCCAAACTTATGTGCTTTATCAAGCATAGATAATGTTAATTCATGGGCACGCTCTGGTGCTAAACTAAACAACATCGGGCGAGCAAGTGAATATAACATACCAATCACAATCTACTGATTTTAGGTAGGCATATTATAGGCACAGGGAGCACAAAACACCATGCTTAAGACCAGCATATTTTAATATGTTATTGAACCGTCGCTGTTAATTTAATCTGACCTTCACTTGAAATCATTTCCATTTTTTCAATACTTAAGCCCATTTGCGCCAGTTGGGTTAAAAAGTTCGCTAAAATTGCGTAATTCTGATGAGTAACAATAATTTGTAACTGCTCACCATTTTGTTGAGAAGTAACCGTTAAACCTTGCTGTTGAGCTACACGTTGTATTTTCTCTGCTTGCCCTAACTCAAGTTCACTCGCAGGTTTCATAGTAACTGCATTACTTTGCATCCACACCATCAAATCTTTTAAATCATTTAAACGCTGTTGCTGTTGTTCTGCTAAGGAATGCATTTTCCAAAGTGAAGCTCCAATAATAGCTACTACAACAAAAATTGTAGTAAAGACCACCATAATACGTTCACGCACAGTTAAACGGTCTAAATATTGATTAACTTGTTCGATCCACTGATCAAAGCGGTTTTGCACTTGAGCTAACATTTTCATTATTGTATTTTCACCACCCCAATTGCCCCACCACCATCGGCTTGAACATTACCTAACTCCGCCTTAAATCCTTGCTGATTAAGCTGCTGTGTTAAAGCTTGCAAATCATCTCCCGATTTTGCTTTTAAGGCCATGGTTAGTGTAGAAGCATCATAATTTAATTGCTGAGCTAAAATTTGTCTTTGCATCAAAATAGGTCCAACACGGCTCAATAAAGAAAGTGCTTGCGTATCACCTTGCTTGCTCATTTCTAAATGACTTTTAAAACTACTTCTTATATTTTGTTCAGTTACTCGACCAGATGGACCAAACCAATATTTATATTGTTCAATCGTCTGCTCAGCTGTTTGATTCGCTACATTTCTTAATTTTACCCAACGCAACAAATCATAGCTAAACTGAACCACAATTATTGCTAAAAGAATAACAGCACATGCTTTCCAGTAACCTGAGACAGTTTGCTCTTGTCCTTTGGCTTTCGGTAAAACATTAAAAGGATGCTGTTTAGGTTTATCTAAACCCTGAAATTGATAAAAAAACTCTGAACGTTGCTCAATACTAGAAGCTGCTTCTAAGCTTTCTAACTGTTCTGCCGTTAATCCACTATATTGATAGTTTGTTTCAACTGGCTGGAATTCCAAAAACAATCCCATATCATCTAGTGAATTACCCACCCATTTACTTTCGCGCGCCAGTAATTTTTGGTCAATATTACACAGGATAACTTGGTGCTCTTGCGGTTCTGGCAAAATCAAAAAGTCTGGCAACAAAGCAACCAGTTTGATTGGCAACAAATTCATCGCATGTTGCCATGTTTCCACAGTAGTTTTTGCAACGCCCAATATTGTTAATTGATCAGCATGAAAATGATGAACCACTTTCATGTGATCAATAGGCAAAGTTACAAACTCTTCAAGCAAATATTTAACACCATCTGCCCCAAGTTGCTTGTAATGAGACTTTGCTATTTGTTGTTGGAATACCTGAGCATGACGACTAGGAAAAAAGACAACAGCCTCTTTTCCTTGGTGCAATTGTAGGTCTTGTATTAATTGATCGAGGCTTTCAGCCTGCAACCAGTTTTCTCCGTTAGACCAATGCCATATTCCATTGGTTTCAGGCATCCATAAATACAGCATAATGGGCTAAATAACCTTTTTATTTATATTGTGGGTATAAAACTATTTTTTTGTGTTGATAAACCAGTTGCAATCACAGCCTGATCATAAATTCGAGCTTCCGCCAACGCAAATGGATTAAAGTTTTCATGGGTCAGCAGTTCAGCAATATGCCCTACTACATTCATATGACACACGACCACAATTGACTCATAAGGAATCTGAGACAACCACTCGACTGCCTCTTTGGCGTTATCATCTGGTTTAATTTTATCACACAACAACACAGGCACATCTTTAAAATAAGCTTGAATATGTGCCAATGTCTCTTGAGCACGTAACAAAGGACTAACTACAAAAATATCAGGCTTAACAATATCTTTTAAAAATGTTGCTGTCTGTTCTGCTTGAGCATGTCCACGAGCAGTCAGAGGGCGTTTAGTGTCGTTACCATTTACAGGTGGAGCGGCTTCCCCATGGCGAACCAATGTCAGTTGCATAAATTTTCCTTGTTAATAATTCTTGCATTATAACCACAATTTATGACATTTCTTCTTCAGACTTCGTGATGAGGTAAAACAAATTCAACATCACTACGGTGTCCGTTTTTCATAAGAGATAATGCAATATTTAAAGGAGGCGCCCCTTCAAAAATAACTTCATATAAAGCATTAGTAATAGGCATATAAACATCTAATTCTTCTGCTTTACCACGCACCTGAACAATTGTATTGATGCCTTCTGCTGTCTGCCCCAACTCTTTACTCGCCTGATCCAGCGTTTTACCCGAACCTAAAGCATAACCAATCTGATAATTACGGCTTAAAGGGCTATTACAAGTCGCGAATAAATCACCAACACCTGACAATCCCAAGAATGTAAGCGGGTTTGCACCTTGTTTTACTGCAAAACGACTCATCTCGGCCAAAGCACGCGTTAAAATCATACTTTTGGTGTTTTCACCAATCTTGTAAGCAGCACCAATTCCCATTGCAACCGCATAAATATTTTTAAGCGCTCCACCTAATTCCACACCGTGTACATCATCACTACCAAAAACACGGAATAAAGCACTATGTAAGGCATGTTGCACAGCATAACGAACTAATTCAGAGTCACTGGCAATAACAGTACCAGATGGCATGCCCGCCATAATTTCTTTTGCAAGGTTTGGACCTGATAGCACACCATAAGGAACTTCTGGTAATTCCTCACGAATGATATCGCTCATGAAGCTGAAAGTTTTAGCTTCAACACCTTTAGTTAAAGACACAACCGCCTGCGCAGTAATATAAGGCGCAATTTGTTTTAAGACATCACGGAATGAGTGACTTGGAATTGCGACTAAAATAATATCTCGATCACACACGGCTTGCTCAAGATCAGACACAGCGCGTAATGATGACTCTAAAATAAAATCTGGCAAATAACGTTTATTAATGTGAGTTTTATTAATTTCCTCAGCTGTTTCGGCATCACGAATCCAGATCATGGTATCGCAACCATTACGTGCAGCTAAATTTGCCATAGCCGTTCCAAAGCTTCCTCCCCCTAGAACGGTAATACGTAAAGCAGTTTTTTTATCAACCGCAACAGGTTCCACCAAATCTGTAAACTTAAATTCAGCCATCTTTTATTATCCTATTTCTTACTTTTACAGACGTTTAAGCCTGCCAAACTTTTACGAATTCTTTACTTTCAATATCTGCACGCGGTGCAATTACTTTAGTTGCTGTGCCGACGTAAATAATACCTGAAATTAAATCACGAGATTGCAGACCTAAATGCTGTTTTAACCAATTTGATTCGACAACTGCACCACTACGCCACATGGTCGAAAAACCTTGAGCTTGCAGAGATAATAAAAGATTTTGTACTGCAGCACCCGTACTTAAGATTTGTTCGAAATGCGGTACTTTCGGATGATCTTGTAGTTGTGTAAGCGCCAAAATGAGTAATGGTGCGCGAAAAGGATGTTGTTTAACACGTTCGAGTTGAGCGGAATCAGTTTCACCTAAATCTGCTAGAGCTTTTGCTAAAACTTCACCAAAAGCACCACGTTGTTCGCCTGAAACAACCACAAAACGCGTTGGCTTAAGTCTATGGTGATCTGGAGCAGTCAAAGCTGCTTGGAAAGCTAACTCTAATTGCTCTGTACTTGGAGCTGGCTCAACTAATTGGCCAATAGACTGACGCTGATGAATATTTTGGTGAATTATTTGTATTGCTGATTCCGTCATTAATATTGATCTAACTCAAAAATTCAAAATAGATTAGCATAATCTACCGTTAATCCACCATTGAATCTAGCTTATAAAATTAGCGAACTCTCACTTTGACATTTTTTAATACAAAACATCAAAACTCATACAACGTCTTCAAAATCAACTAGAAAACTTATGTTCAAATAGCTATGTCTTTTAGCGATTAACTTTAGGTGCATTATGAAAAAAATAATTTTAGCAAGCGCAATGAGCGGTGTTGTTTTATTACTTGGTGCTTGCGCAACTACTCCTAAAAATACTTTGGCAGTTCAAAAAGAAAATAATCAGTTTGAAGTTACAGGTATTGGCAAAACCAATTTAATTGCGAAAAATAATGCAATTACTGCAGCTCAAAAAACTTGCTCAAAAAACACTACACCAGTCGTTGTAGATGAAAAAACAACATATAACGGTGTATTAAAAGATGTTGTAAGTGAAAAAACCGGTCAAATGGTTGAAGCAGCAGCAGGGGTTATTGGTACATTAACTGGTAAAAATGCATCTTTAGCAAAAGATGATGACTACCAAACAACGCTTACTTTCTATTGTAAAATTAATTAATCAAAAAAAATCCCAATCAAATGATTGGGATTTTTTTATTAGCAATAACCATCTAATCTGGTCAGTGGTAATTTTTTACCAATTGCTTTTTCAATTTCGGGTAAATAAAAGGCATCATCTTCTGAAAGAAAACTAATACTTACACCTTGTGACCCAGCGCGACCTGTACGACCAATACGGTGTACATAGTCATCAGATTGTTCAGGCAATGTAAAGTTGATGACATGCGACACGCCATCAACATGAATACCACGACCAGCAACATCCGTCGCGATCATAATATTATGTTTACCTTGCTTAAATTGCTCTAACATTTTTAAACGTTTATCTTGAGCAATCTCACCAGAAAGCATACCGACTCTATATCCATCTTTCTTTAAATGATCATAAAGACGGCGGACTTGGTCACGTCGATTAGCAAAAATCATGACCTTATCGATTGGCTCTTCACGCAAGATATCTTGCAGTAAACGATATTTGTCTTGTTTAGCTACAACATAAACACGTTGCTCTACATCGTTATTGGTCTTTTGTTCAGGCTCAATTTCAACAGTTACAGGTTCAAATAACCATTGTCTTGCCAAATTAAGAACATCATAACTAAACGTCGCTGAGAACATGAGTGTCTGACGTTGTTCCTTGCGTGGTGAATAACGAACAATACGTTTTACCGAAGGAATAAAGCCCATGTCTAATAAACGGTCAGCTTCATCAATGACTAAAAATTCAATTTGATCGAGCCAGACTTCTTTTTGTTCTACAAAATCGATTAAACGCCCAGGTGTGGCTACCATGATATCGACAAAATTAGCATCAAGTTGCTTCTTCTGCTTATCGAAATCAACACCACCCAATAGGGTCACTAAATGTAAATTAGAGAATTTTGTGAGAAATTTCGCATCACTTTCAATTTGCAATGCCAACTCACGAGTAGGCGCCAAGATTAAAGCACGAGGCTCGCCACGGAAGCGTTGCTCTTGAATCGGATTATTGAGTAAATCATTAATTACACTAATCAGAAAGGCAGCTGTCTTACCTGTTCCTGTTTGTGCTCGCCCAATTGCATCATGCCCGGCTAATGTATATTTTAAAACCTTTTGCTGAATTGGGGTCATTTGAGTAAACCCTAAAGCATCAATCGCCTTTTTAAGTTGCGGATGTAAATTCAAGGTTTCAAAACCAGATGTCATAAATACGCGCTCTAACAAACAATCTCTCGAATGAGAAGATCATTATAAACAAAAACGCCCCAATTCAAAAATTGGAGCGTCCATCATTCATCAAAAAGATGAATTAGTCTTAGTCTAAAGGCTGAACGTTTTCAGCTTGAAAACCTTTTTGACCTTGTACAACGCTAAACTCTACGCGTTGACCATCACGTAGAGAACGGTGACCGTCACCTACGATTGCACGGAAGTGAACGAATACATCGTCGCCGCCGTTACGTTGAATAAAACCAAAGCCTTTAGTGTCATTAAACCACTTTACTACGCCTTGTTCACGAGCTGTCATAAGTCAATCCTCAGATGTTGAAAAAAGGACCTTCCGGTGTTGCAAACAGCAGAGCAAACAAGGTTTTAAAATATTTATAATCTTAAAGCTTGTAATCATTCTGTAAAACTATCAACAATTTCCGGTTACATCCATTTGTTATAGGGTTATTAAATCAATTTGATTGTGTGGTAAATCCTAAAACGGTTCGAGCTTAACACGGGTTTATGACAATTAATAGAATTTTTTTCAAATATTTCCCCTATTTTTAGTTCTTTTTTTAAACAGCTTATTACAATATTTTTTATAGAAATTCCTGCATCTTCTTTCATAAAATATGCTGTATTTATTAAAAATTTGTTAGAATATTTTTTTCAGTTGTTTTGATGATGAATGAGCAATACTTCTTCTAATACAGCACCCATTGAAATTAATGCCCTTGGACAACCCTGCCCAATGCCATTGTTAATGCTAAAACGTGAACTTAAAAAAGCGTCAGGCAAACAACAATTTTTATTAAAATCTTCAGATCCTCATAGTGAAATTGATGTAACTCGTTACTGCGATTTACATCATTTTACGTGTCAAACTACACACATATCAGAAAGAGAATTTCACTATTTAATTGAAACTCAATAATTCTTTGCTAAACTAAAAGATTAGAAATTGCATAAAATTTTACATTTCTCTACCCAATTTTCCTTAATTATGAAGCTGATTCAAATTAAGATGAATTTATTGGTTATCCCATTCGATCCTATAAGGAGAACTCATGAGTGACAGCAGCAATCAATTGATGCCCCTGTCATTGTCTGCGCCCGGTGTAAACCTTGGTGCATATATCAGTACTGTCAATCAGATTCCTATTTTAACGGCCGAGCAAGAAAAAGAACTTGCTGAACGTTATTATTATGACCAAGATCTTGATGCCGCAAAAATGCTGGTAATGTCGCATTTACGTTTTGTCGTTCATATTGCGCGCAGCTATGCAGGTTATGGCCTACCACAAGGCGACCTTATTCAAGAAGGTAATTTAGGCTTAATGAAAGCCGTGAAACGTTTCGACCCAAATATGGGCGTGCGTCTAGTATCTTTTGCCGTCCATTGGATTAAGGCAGAAATCCATGAATACGTTATTCGCAACTGGCGTATCGTCAAGATTGCAACGACAAAAGCTCAGCGTAAATTATTTTTCAATTTACGTAGTCTAAAAAAATCGAGTAAAAAACTGACGCTCGAAGAAGCTCAATCGATTGCGAATGATTTAAATGTAACCCCAGAGCAAGTACTGGAAATGGAAGGTCGTTTAACTGCCTATGATGCTGCTTTTGAGGCACAAGGTGATGACGATGATGACACCCCTCATACTGCTCCTGCGTTGTATCTTGAAGATAACCGCTACGACCCTGCCCGTTTAGTCGAAAACGAAGACTGGGAAGAGCAAAGTACTTCAGCCTTGCATGATGCAATGGACCAGTTAGATGACCGTTCACGTAATATTTTACAACGCCGCTGGTTAGATGATGATAAATCTACTCTTCACGAGTTAGCAGCTGAATATAATGTTTCGGCAGAACGTATTCGTCAGCTTGAAAAGAATGCGATGGAAAAAATCAAAACTGCCATGTCAGCAAGCTAAAATAAATTTAAAAATAAAAGGGCGATTCGCCCTTTTGTTTTATCTGGCTATGTTTAGCCAACCCAATCTATGTTAACGTTGCCTTTCATTATTCAGTTGCGTTTTTTGTTATGTGGATCGCCATTTCAGCCCTTAATCTTGCTTTTGCAGTCATGTTGGGTGCTTTTGGAGCACATGGTCTTAAAGCTCACGCGGGTCCTGAGCAACTTGCTTGGTGGCAGACTGCAACCGACTACTTTTTTTATCATGCGCTTGGCCTATTAGCTCTTGGTATTTTAAGTAAGATTCTTCCTCATTTCCCAATCAAGTTATCTTTCTTGCTTATCCAAATTGGTATTCTATTTTTTTGTGGTTCGCTTTACATCATGGCGCTAGGTTTACCACGAATATTAGGCGCAATTACGCCAATCGGTGGAGCCTTAATGATTGCGGGATGGCTAGTCTTGGCTTGGAATGCTTTCAAATACGCAAAATAATCGGAATGTGATCATGCAAATTTATTTAAATGGCGAATTAACGGACACGCCTAGCCAAAACCTGTTGCAACTCATTCAGGAGTTGGCACTTGAAGGAAAACGTTTTGCTGTCGAGCACAATCAGCAAATCGTTTCTAAAAGCAAATTAGAGCAAATTTCTATTGCTCAACATGACCGTATCGAAATTATTCACGCTGTTGGCGGCGGCTAAGTCGGAGTTATCCATGCAAGACACCCCTCTCATTATTGGTTCACGTTCTTTTCAATCTCGCTTATTGGTCGGAACTGGCAAATATAAAGACTTAAATGAAACGGATTTAGCTATTCAAGCCAGTGGTGCAGAAATCGTAACTGTCGCAATCCGCCGTGTGAATATTGGACAAAATCCAGATCAACCGAATTTACTGTCTGTCATTCCACCAGAAAAATATACAATTTTGCCAAATACCGCAGGTTGTTTTGATGCTGATAGCGCAGTACGTACCTGCATGTTAGCGCGTGAGTTACTTGATGGTCATAACCTAGTAAAACTTGAAGTATTGGGTGATGAAAAAACCTTATATCCAAATGTAACAGAGACTTTAAAAGCCGCGCGCACTTTGATTGATGACGGTTTTGAGATTATGGTCTATACCTCTGATGATCCGATCATTGCACAAGAACTTGAAAGTATGGGCTGTGTTGCGATTATGCCTTTAGGTAGTCTAATTGGTTCAGGTTTAGGTATTTTAAATCCACATACCATTTCAATTATTAAAGAAAATGCGAAAGTTCCAGTTTTAGTCGATGCAGGCGTTGGTACAGCAAGTGATGCTGCTATTGCGATGGAACTTGGTTGTGATGGTGTATTGATGAATACAGCGATTGCAGCTGCGCAAAACCCTATTTTGATGGCTTCTGCAATGAAAAAAGCTGTTGAAGCAGGACGTGAAGCATTTTTAGCTGGACGTATGCCGCGTAAACGTATGGCAAATGCAAGCTCACCAGAAACTGGTTATTTCTTTAAATAATTTATTTCTAAGGAATCACTGCTTTTTCAGTGGTTCCTCTCTCCTATCGTATAACCATTTTACCTTTTTAAAAAATATCGCTTTATTCTAATATACTTAGGCTATTCCAATATTTGTCTTAAATTATCCTTGGCGTTTAACTCAAAATTCTTTTGGAAATATCCAGTTTGATAAATTGGCTCAGACTGATAAAAATGTATTAAAACTTGTTTTCTCTTAATTGAATATACTTCTGGATCAACCCAAGAATACTCCTGCTGAATTTGCTGTTCATACTGAATAAAACGTTCAGGTGTTGCTGCCAAAATAGCTAAATCAATATCCAATAAAAATTGCAAATCTGTTTCATCGGTTAATGCATGCTTTTGAGTCGCAAGAATCCAACGCTTTATTTTCTCTAGAGTATCGGATGATAAATCTTGCACCATCGCTTGTTCAAATAACTCAACACTCTTAAGTTCATTGTCTTTAGCTTCTGGATCATAGACCGCATCATGAAACCAAAGAGCCAATGCAACAGCATACGGATCATTTAATTCGTATTGAACCGCCTCCATTAAACTCAAACATTCATATAAATGTTGGACGGTATGGTAGGCTCGCTGCTTTTCACTATAAGCCGCAATTAGTTCATCATAGATTTTCTGCGGTTCAGAAAAATCATAATGCTGATGCAGCTCAAACCAAACATGCTTTAGTTTTGATAAATAAAGCTGCATCATCATCTATTAACCACGCTTAAGATTATTGCTCATCACGTTTAAACACCAACTCTTTTGCCGATGAGTTATCAGCATCAAAGTAATAACCCTCGGTATTAAACGCTTTGATGTCTTCAGCTTTATTTAATTGGTTTTCAATCATAAAACGAGCCATTAAACCGCGTGCTTTTTTCGCATAGAAACTAATGACTTTATATTTGCCATTTTTCTGGTCAAGAAAAACAGGCTTCACAATTTCAGCCTTAATTTTCTTTTCATTGACAGACTTGTAATATTCATCTGAAGCTAGATTTACCAGCAATTCAGATTTAATTGCTGCCAAGTCTTCATTAATTTGGTTAGTGATGATATCACCCCAGAATTCATACAAATTATGACCGCGAGTATTTTTTAATTTAGTACCCATCTCTAAACGATAAGGCATCATTAAATCCAAAGGACGCAATAAACCATATAGACCAGACAGCATACGTAAATGCTGCTGTGCAAAATCAATATCTTTATCTTTTAAATGATAAGCATCTAAACCTGTGTAAACATCCCCTTTAAATGCATAGACTGCTTGGCGAGCATTTGAGAAATTAAATTCGGGATTCCAATCTCTAAATCGATCTGCATTTAGTGTGGCAATTTTTTCACTGACACTCATTAAACTCGCAATTTCCGAAGCAGAAAGTTTGCGACAAACATCAATTAATTGTGCTGAGTTTTCTAACAAGCGAGGCTGAGTAAACTCATCTGTAGGTAACGCTGATTCATAATCTAAAGTTTTTGCAGGAGAAATTAAAGCAAGCATAGACAACCTGAAAAAATTATTCTTAATACCAACTATAACAGTAGATATTTTTTAATGCTAACTCGTGTTTTCAATGACGACTATCGGTAAAATAGCATCACGTATTGTTATTTAGCGGTTCTTATATGTCTGAGCAAACTTTCATCCAGGGTCCAGTAGGTAAAATTGAACTTTTCGTTGACCGCCCTGAAGGTGAAATCAAAGGCTTTGCGGTTGTTTGCCATCCGCACCCATTGCAAGGTGGAACTCCTCAACATAAAGTCCCTGCTCTTTTAACCCAAATTTTTAATGAATATGGTTGTATTGTTTATCGTCCTAGTTTCCGTGGTTTAGGGGGCAGTGAAGGCATTCATGATGAAGGCCATGGTGAAACTGACGATATCTTAGCTGTAATTGAGCACGTTCGTAAGCTTCATGAAGGCCTACCATTTTATGCAGGCGGTTTTAGCTTTGGCTCACATGTTTTAGCAAAATGCTTTGCACAGCTTGCACCTGAATTACGACCTGTACAGTTAATTTTATGTGGTTTACCAACAGCTACTGTAGTAGGTTTACGTCACTATAAAACTCCTGAAATTCAAGGTGATATTCTACTCATTCATGGTGAGCAAGATGATATTACTTTACTTTCAGATGCAATTGCATGGGCAAAACCGCAGAAGCATCCAATTACGATTTTACCGGGCGCTAACCACTTCTTTACAGGCTATTTAAAGCAGCTTCGCCAAATCATTACACGTTTTATTATCATGAAATAAACGGTAACTTGATGGGCATAACTTGAGAGTATGCCCATCATTTTTAAGCCATGTCCTTATTGAAAATTATTCCAACTTAACGCAAAACGGGCTAAATATTTTTTCACTCGGTCACTATCGTTCGTTGTATTACGTTGTTGACGAGATACTGAAAAGAGTTGTCTTCCCGCCTCTGCCATGGATTTTGAATTTTCGCAGATCTTGAGCACACCTCGTAATTGAATCTGATCAAATTCATCTATTTGTTCTAGCTGCTCAGGACTTAAATAGTTCAACAAAATATCTGTATTTTTATCATTGTAAGATTCATCCTGAATAAGCCAAAGCTGCTTTAGACGTTGAATTTCTTTTTCTACAGCTTCACGGCGAATTAACTCACCTTGCGATAAAGTTGCCAAACGAGTTACGCTCGCTGCTAAATCTCTAAAATTTCCTTGCCATGATGCATCTACTGATTTAGCAAACTTTAAATATGTTTCTAAAGCATCACGTTGAAAACGTAATTGTCTTTGATGAATTGCAGCAAAACGCTGTAGCTCAAAATCAATATTGGGTGCAATATCTTCTACACGGTCTTTTAAATTTGGTAAGAAGAACGTCCACGTATTCAAACGAGCCCATAAATCTTCACGAAAACGACCAGCTTGAACCTCATTGCGCAAATCACGGTTAGTACCTGCAATCAACTGAAAATCGACTTGAATTTCTTTATCACTTCCAACGGGAAAAAAGCTTTTGTCTTCTAGCGCTTTTAGCAGCATAGCTTGTTCATCAAGTCCCAATTCACCAATTTCATCTAAAAATAAAATACCTTGGTCAGCACTTTTTAATAAACCAGCACGAGAAGCTGCTGCTCCTGTAAATGCACCTTTTATATGACCAAATAAAGTTGACATGGCACTATCACCACGCAAAGTTGCACAGTTAACATCAATAAAACGACCATTTAATTGAAATTTATCTTTCTTTAACTGAAAAATTTGTTTTGCTAAATGAGACTTACCAACCCCTGTTGCCCCCATAATCAAAATAGGTGCACTAGAGCGGGTTGCAACTAATTCAACTTCCTCAATAAGCTGATTAAACGCTTTATTATGAGTAGAAATATTTGCTTTAAGTTGTTGCCAATTTTGTTTTTGTTCATCATCGAATCGCTGTTTTAAAACATCGTATCGAGACAAATCCAGATCAATAATTCTATATTCACCTTCTGAGGTCTTTTGCTGATTAGGTGAACTTTGGATAAGTTGAGCTGGTAAATAATGTGCATCTACCAATAAATACCAACAAATTTGAGCAACATGCGTTCCGGTTGTGATATGCAGTAAATAGTTATTTTTTTCAACATCAAACGGATAGGTTTTTACAAAATCATAAAGTGCACCATAAACTTCAGCAAAATCCCAAGGGTCTCTAATACTCACCTTATGTCCAGAAACCTCAGTTTGGGGAGAGATCTCTTTAGCATCTGCTGCTATAGATTTAACTAAATTATGATGTTGTCGATCATGTAACAGTACCAATTCATCTACAAGCAAATCTTCATGCATTAACAAGCTAATCGTAGGACGCCAACGTTGCCATCGATCTGGCTTTCTCCCCTGATCAAGTGTAGAACCGACAAAGCCAATAACGACTGTTTTCTTTGCATCCGCCATAATTTCTATAAAATTTTATAACTGTCTATAATATACAATACGCATTTGGCCAAAAAATTCCAAGAATATGCTTCATTTTACTTTTTTAGGCACATCTTCGGGTGTACCTACCCTGACACGTAATGTTTCAGGATTAGCAGTTCGTAACACCAAAAATAAGGACTGGATTTTAATTGATGCCGGCGAAGGGACACAGCACCGCGTTCAACAAGCTAAACTTTCACTACAAAATCTAGTTGCCATTTGTATTACACACGTTCACGGCGACCATTGTTATGGTTTAGTTGGTTTATTGGCAAGTGCAGGCATGAATGCCCGCAGCAAACCATTAATCGTGATTGCACCGAAAGAAATTCAGCAATGGTTTGAAATCACTGCCCAGCTTACAGACTTACATTTGCCCTATTCCCTTCAATTTATTGATGTAAATGAAGCAACACAGCCACAACAGATCACTGACGAATTCATTGTTCAAGCACACCCTCTAAGCCATCGTGTTCCAAGTTTTGCTTTTAGCATTTATATCAAATCTATTCAGAAGAAGTTAGATACCAAAGCTCTAACTCAGTTAGGCGTACCTCAAGGCGATATGTGGGGCCATTTAAAACGAGGCTACGATGTTCAATTTGACGGAAAAACTTTAAAAGCTCAAGACTTTATCAAAATTCAAAATCAACAAGTTCATGCAATTATAGGTGGTGATAATGACCAACCTGAACTATTAGCTGATGCTTGCAAAGATGCTCAACTCCTTATTCACGAATCAACATACTTGCAAACGGTTTTAGATAAAGTTGGCAAAGGTCCAATGCATAGCTCAGCAAAAATGGTGGCTGAATTTGCAGAGCAGCAATCTTTGAGTAATTTAATTCTGACGCACTTTAGCCCCCGACATCAAGATAAAGCTGGGCAGCAAGCTATAATCGAAGAAGTTCGCCAGTTTTATAAAGGTCATTTTTATTTAGCCAATGATTTTGACGAATTTACTTTAAATGAAGCTGGACAGCTTTTAAAAGTCGATAAAATCGTAAAATCTATTAATTAAATATATCCAAAAAGATATTTAAATATATTATTAGATATATTTTTAATATTAAAAACCGCCAATAAAATTCACACTATATAAAATAAAATTATTTTTATTTATTATTTTCAATAATTTAAAATTAAATTAAATGCTTTTTAAAAAAGTTGGCACACTCAGTGCAATAGTACAAAGCACACAACATCATTGGGATCTTGTGAATAACACCTGCCTGCAAACGCTTGGCAGGCAGGCTTTGAAAGGAAAAGAAAATGTCTGTCATTGAAGAAATTAACCAACAAGCTCAGTTTGAACAAAAGCAGCAACAACGTTCTTATGAAGTTCTGCAAAATGAAAAAAGTATGCCAGTCAAAATGTGGACTAAAGGCGTGCTTGTTGATGACAACTCAAAACAACAATTATTACAAACAGCTCAAATGCCTTTTATTTATAAGTGGATGGCTGTCATGCCAGATGTACACTTCGGTTTAGGAGCAACTATTGGTAGCGTAATTCCAACTAAAGGGGCAATTATTCCTGCTGCTGTGGGTGTAGATATTGGGTGTGGAATGATGGCAACCCGTACAAGCTTAACTGCTTCAGATTTACCAGATAACTTACATGCTCTACGTACTGAACTAGAACGTTTAATCCCACACGGAATGACTAAGCGCGGACGTGATCGTGGTTCATGGGAAACTCCACCAGAAATGGTAGATCAAGCTTGGGCTGATCTGGTTGCAGATTTTGAATACATTTGTGCAAAACATCCACGCTTAAAAAACACCAATAACCGCAAACATTTGGGAACTTTAGGTACTGGAAACCACTTTGTCGAAATCTGTTTAGATGAGCATGACCATGTTTGGGTTATGTTGCACTCAGGTTCTCGTGGTGTAGGAAATGCTATCGGTAATCATTTTATCGAACTTGCCCGTAAAGATATGCAGAAGCATTTTGTTAATTTGCCAAATAAAGATTTAGCATACTTGGTTGAAGGAACTGAACATTTTGATGATTACTGGTTTGCTGTAGGTTGGGCTCAACGCTTTGCGATGAAGAACCGAGAAATCATGATGCAATCTGCGATTAAAGCCTTGGCTACTATTGTACCAAAGCCTTTTCAGGCACGTTTGGAAGCGGTGAACTGCCACCATAACTATGTGGAAAAGGAAGAACACTACGGTGAAGAAGTAATGGTTACCCGTAAGGGTGCAGTCCGTGCGCGTCTAGGTGAATATGGAATTATTCCTGGTTCAATGGGAGCGAAGTCGTTTATTGTCCGTGGACTTGGAAATCAAGAATCTTTCTGTTCATGTTCGCATGGTGCAGGCCGTGTTATGAGCCGTACTGAAGCAAAACGACGTTTTACCGTGGAAGATCAGATTGCACAAACTGAAGGTGTAGAATGCCGTAAAGATGCTGCTGTTATTGATGAAATTCCATCGGCATATAAACCGATTGAAGATGTTATGAAAGCACAAAGCGATTTGGTTGAAGTGGTTTATACATTAAGACAAGTGGTGTGTGTTAAAGGGTAAGAAAAAAATGTTTCACAAAATACTTAAACCTGAATATTTAAAATATTATGAAGGAGTTACTACTTGTACGACTCATAAACTTGAAGATACCCCGCATTGCGCAACTTTTATAGAGTTTGCAAGAAATGACTTAAGCACCTCACAGAACTTACATGCTATTTATAATGCTGTATCAAATGCTAAACGCGCCCTTCATAGAAGAGTAGATATTTTATGTTCATTAGCAGGATATGAAACTTATATTGCTAAAAGAAATAATTTTCCCAGTAAGTTAGATTTCTTAGAGAAATGTGGATTCTTCACCCCTCAAATAATTAGGCGTTTAAATTACATCAGAAATAAACTAGAACATGATTATGAAGCACCCAACTACACTGAAGCAGAAAATTATGTAGATATAATTGAACTTTTTCTAGTTGCGACTAGTGTTTTTATCAAAAACTATCCGACCATTTATGAGTTTTTTATAGTTGAAAGTGAAAGTGTTGATAATACTGAACTTTATAAAACTCTTCCAAGATGGATTTCTATAGAGGTAGAACTTGAAAAGGGGAACTTGGATATGCGTTTTCCCAGTCAAGATGAACATTTAATTAAATCAATAAAAGATACAGATTACTTTGATTGGCTTAAACCTATTATGCATGGGTATTTTTGGTACTAAAGGAATAAAAATGAACCTTGCAGAAGCACTTTTACTTCGAAGCGATCAACAAAAAAAGCTCGCTTCGTTAAAACAACGAATTAATGCCAATGTATTGGTACAAGACGGTGATGACCCAAGTGAAGATCCAAATGAACTCATCAAACAAGTATTTGCTTTAACTCAGGAAAGCAATCAATTAATTTGTCGTATTCACTTGACCAATGCACAAGCAAAACTGGAAGATGGCAAAGTATTGTTGTCCCTATTAAGCTTGCGCGATAGTTATGCTGAACAATATAAGATTTTAATAGATGCGATTACCAATACACATCGAGAACCTGATCGTTATAGCTCACGTGAAATTAAATGGAAGAAAGTCATTCCTGTTTATAGCTTACAAAAGCAGGCGGATGATATCAGTGCGAAACTCCGTGACTTAAACGTTAAAATTCAGGCTGCTAATTGGCAAATTGATCTAATCGATTAAACAATAGATTTTGTGAAATCTTTTTCACAATCAAAGTTTGGACATACTAGGCGAGTACAAGATCCTGCGTTACTCCGATCTGAGGGATTGAAAATAATTCAGGCGGCTATGGCAGCATGTGAGCCGTGCATCGATATTCACTTATCAGGCTCAGCACTATGCACCTAGTAAACCTTTGTCAAAAGCAAAGTCACGCGTTACTTCGCATCACCATGTACTGACAGTATGTTCATTAAATTAGAAAATAAGGAAAATAGAAGTGAATACAGTTTTGGCAAATATGCCAAAAGCCATTCAAATTGATGGCTCACAAGGTGAAGGTGGTGGACAGATTTTAAGAACCGCCCTTGCCCTCTCAATGATTACAGGTCAGCCGTTTAAATTAATTAATATACGTGCTGGGCGTAAAAAACCAGGGTTAATGCGTCAACATTTAGTTTGTGTACAAGCATCTCAACAAATTAGCCAAGCTTATGTAGAGGGTGCTGAATTACATAGCCAACGTTTATA
This sequence comes from Acinetobacter sp. 22512, assembly GCF_052044755.1. NCBI lineage: Bacteria > Pseudomonadati > Pseudomonadota > Gammaproteobacteria > Moraxellales > Moraxellaceae > Acinetobacter > Acinetobacter sp. 22512. The sequence continues at coordinate 537,531 of NZ_JBQENP010000001.1, forward strand.
TTTCGCACCTCAGCATGTTCAAAGTGGTAAATATCAATTTCAAATCGGTTCTGCGGGTAGTACCACACTGGTTTTACAAACGCTTCTACCTGTTTTGTTATTACAAAATGAAGCTACCGAACTCACCATTTCAGGAGGTACACATAACCCACTTGCACCAACAGCAGATTTTATTGAACACTGCTTTTTACCTGCTCTAACAAAGATTGGAATTAACGTCGATTTTAGATTAAATAAAGCTGGCTTTTTTCCAATTGGTGCGGGTGAAATTCAAGTTACCATTCAGCCATGGCAACATCGAAACAGCTTAAAGTTATTAGATCGTGGTGCTTTGCAATGCAATGAAGCTTTTGCAGCAGTATTAAATCTTTCAGAGGAAGCACAGATAGCACAACGTGAATTAACCACATTAAGTAAAAAACTAAACTTAAGCTCTCAGCAACAATTTCATTTAAATGGAATTAGCCAAGGCAATACAGTCTATGTGAAAGTTACTCATCAATATCACACTCAACTGTTTACAGCTTTAGGTGAGATGCGCAAAAGTGCAGAGCAAATAGCTGATCATTTAGTAAAAGATGTAAATCTATATTTATCTTCGCAGGCTGTTGTAGATGAGTATTTGGCAGATCAATTGCTTCTACCTTTAGCTCTAGGTCAAGGTGGTGAATTCACCGCACAATGTATTAGCGAACACACTCGTACTCAAGCAGCCATGATTGAAAAATTTATTGATTGTGAAATCGAGTTCGTCGAGTTAAATCCACATCATTTTCATGTAAAGGTTAAAGTTTAAGAAGCTCATGATTGAGCTTCTTATTTATAAAAAACTACTCTACAGATGCCAAAGCTGTCACCAACAACTTCCAGCATTTCTCTACAGTTTCTACTTTAACTCGTTCACCTGGTGCATGCGCCCCCTGAATATCTGGACCAAACGAAACCATCTGTAAATCTGGATAATGTTCAGCAATAATCCCGCACTCTAAACCCGCATGAATCACTTTAAGATTTGGCTCAATGTTAAATGCCTTTTGATAGGCTTGTTGTAAACACTTTAGAGCAGCTGAGTCAGGATTTGGTGTCCAACCCGAAACTAAGGGCGTGAGTGCAGAAGCGATATTAAATTGACTAAAATGTGCCTGAATTTTTTCTGCAAAATCTTGAGCTTCTTGGTTCACCATTGAGCGAACCATTAAAACAGCTTTTCCACCCTCTCGATTTAGTTTTAACACCCCAATATTATTTGAAGTTTCAACTACGTCTGGTAAAGTTTGACTCATACTTGCAACGCCGTAAGGGCTTGTTGCTAAAGCTTGTAACCACTCGTTTTGCTGTTGTTGAATAATCACTTGATTCGTTTCAACGCTAGTAGGTTGAATAGTTAATTGCAGATTGTCATCAATACCTTGTAGCTGTTCTTTCCATGCTGTTTGATATTCAGCAAGTAATTTTTCTAGTTCATGTAATTGGTTAGGCGAAATTGCAATAGTTGCGACTGCTTCTCGAGGTAAAGCATTACGAGCTGTACCACCTGTAAACTCAACAAGTCGTCCACCAAGTTTTGCTAAATACTCATTTAGAAAGCGAGCTAAAATAACGTTGGCATTACCACGTCCTAAATGAATATCTACACCGGAATGACCACCTTTAAGACCAGCAACCTGAATATTTACAACCGTCAAGTTTTCAGAAATTGGTTCATACGTGAGTGACTGTTCTACTTCAACATCAATACTGCCAGCACATCCGAGATATAACTCGCCCCACTCTTCTGTATCAATATTAAATAACCATTTCCCTTTTAGTACACCTGCCTGTAAAAGCCGTGCACCGCTCATCCCTGCTTCTTCATCAACTGTTAGAAGAACTTCAATTGGCCCATGAGCAATATCATTTGAGTCTAAAACTGCCAAAGCTAATGCTACCCCAATGCCATTATCAGCACCTAAAGTAGTATCTTTAGCAATTAACCAGCCATCCTCAAGAACTGGGCGGATCGGGTCTTTAAAGAAGTCATGTACTGTGCCAGTATTGGCTTGAGTGACCATATCTAGATGGCCTTGCAGAATAACGCCAGATACATGTTCTTTACCCAGAGTCGCATTCTTACGAATAATTAAATTACCGACTTCATCTACGTAAGTTTCTAAATTCCGACTTTCGGCCCAGTTTTGTAAAAACTCACGAAGTTGCTGTTCATGCTTCGATGGGCGAGGAATAGTGCAAAGTGTTTGAAAATGCTGCCAAACCACTTGAGGAGATAATGCTGCAATATCAACTTGTGTCATGAAAACCACACTCTAATTATGTAAATATCTTAATAATTTCAATATACACAATGCATTAAAGATAGGTAGCGATTTAGGGAAAGATTTTGTATTTTTATATTTAATCTAAAGAGATTGTACGACTTTTCTAAAAAAGCCGTACTTCATGAATAAGTCTTAACAATCGTGTGCTTAGTTTTTCCACTCAAATGCTGAAAAGCTATGATCAGCTTTCAAACTATTTTCAACGGCCTGTGCAAGCTGACGAATAATACTTTGTGTTTCGATTTTCTCAAACCAGTCTTGTTCTTCATCAGGATTGGCAGAAATTTCACACATCAAATGCCCTTCATGGTCTGTTTTCTGACAAGTAATCGATAATGGCAAAAGATGATTATCTATACTGACTTCTACCTTTTCATGCTCATGCACAATGTGCTGTGCATCAAAACCATAATGCCCCAATTGTTTAAATAGTAAAGCCGCTACATATTCTTGAGTGATATGGCATTCATTTGGTGGATGATCAAGCACCCCATGTTGTGGGCAACTGGCAATAAATTGTAATTTTTTCATCCTTTGTCCTAACACTATTATCATTATCTGCACTTAGCATAAGCAATAAACAAACAGCAGCCAAGCCTTTAGCCCGCTGCTGCCGTTGCTATTGTGTTAGCAATTATAAAATGTGTCAGGTCAAAAGTTATTGGCTAACTTCGATTGTTAAGCCTGCACGATTCGCCAACTCAGTGAAAGTCGGGAAGCTTGTCGCCACAGTTTCAGTACCATGAATTGTAATCGGACCAGAATTACGAAGACCTGCCATACTAAAACTCATAGCAATACGGTGGTCATGATGTGACTCGATTTCACCGCCAGCAAAGATTGGTGACCAATCGCCAGACTTGCCTTTACCTTCGATAATGATGCCATCATCAGTTGGCGTACAGTCAATACCCATGATTTTTAAGCCATCAGCCATAACCTGAATACGGTCAGACTCTTTCACACGAAGTTCTGCCGCACCAGTTAATACTGTTTGGCCTTCGGCACAAGCTGCTGCAATAAATAAAGCTGGGAATTCATCAATTGCTAAAGGAACTTGGTCTTCCGGCATATGAATGCCTTTAAGTGTGCGTGAACCTTTAATATGAATATCAGCAATAGGCTCGCCACCGGCAATACGTTCATTTTCAACAGTCAGGTCAGCACCCATCTGTTTTAAAATTTCAATTACGCCAGTACGTGTTGGATTAATACCTACAGCTTCCAGAACAACATCGGAACCTTCAGTAATTGCAGCACCCACCATAAAGAAAGCAGCAGATGAAATATCAGATGGAACCTGAATATCAGTACCTACTAATTTTCCGCCACCAACAAGAGAGATCTTATTGCCTTCAGTTTTAACATCATAACCAAATGCACGAAGCATGCGCTCTGTGTGGTCACGAGTTGGTTCTGGCTCAGTTACCGAAGTTTCACCTTCAGCCCATAGACCCGCAAGTAAAATACCCGACTTCACCTGAGCAGATGCCATTGGCAAGTCGTATTGAATGCCTTTTAATTGCTGGCTACCCGTAATGCTTACAGGTGGTGTACCTTTCTCACCTGTTGTCTGGATTTGCGCACCCATTAAACGTAATGGCTTAGCAATACGCTCCATTGGACGTTTAGAAAGTGATGCATCACCTGTCATCACTGAATCAAATTTTTGTGCTGATAACATGCCTGAAAGCAAACGCATGCTGGTTCCAGAGTTACCCATATACAAGGCACTCGCTGGTGCTTTTAAACCATGCATGCCCACGCCATGAATGGTCACTTCCCCATTCTTAGGGCCTTCAATGCTTACACCCATATCACGGAAAGCTTGCAAAGTTGCCAAAGCATCTTCACCTTCAAGGAAACCAGTGACATGAGTCGTGCCTTCGGCAATAGCACCAAACATAATAGAGCGATGTGACACAGATTTGTCACCCGGTACGGTAAATTTACCTTTAAATGCCTTATTTCCCGGTAAGATACTGAATTGCTGTGTCACCTTATTTTTCTCCATTAAAGGTTTTTTGGCTAACATATGATTGAAATGCTGACGGGCTGCCTGAGCATGGCCGAGTAAACCCATTAATGCATGAGAGTCTTCGTTTTCAATCAATTTTCTAAGTACGGTAAGTTGCTTTTCGAAGCCATCTACAGCATTTAATATGGCTGTTTTATTGGCAAAGAAAATGTCATGCCACATTTGGGGATCACTAGCCGCAATCCGTGAGAAATCACGGAAACCACCTGCTGCATAACGGAAAATATCAAGATTATCTTCACGGTTTGCAAGTTGCTCAACCAAATTAAATGCCATCAAGTGCGGTAAATGACTGGTATGCGCCAAAACTTCATCATGCTTGGCAACAGCCATACATATCACTTCAGCTTTAGCAGCTGACCAAAGTTGAATCAGTTTCTCAACTGCCCATTCTGCACTTGTTGGTAATGGAGTCAAAATCACTTTGTGATTTGCAAAGAGATCGACCTTACCTGCGTGAACACCCGTGTGTTCACTTCCCGCAATAGGATGCCCGGGAACAAAACCTGCTGGTAAATCTTCACCAAATACAGCTTTTGCTGCATCTACGACATTACCCTTTGTACTTCCCACATCAGTTACAATTGTGGTTTCTGACAAATAAGGTTTAATTTGCTCAAGCACTTTTTGTGTTGCACGTACTGGCAAGGCTAAAACAACTAAATCTGCCCCTTTCACGGCTTCAACAGGATCAGAAAATCCTTCTTGTATTAAGCCAAGTGATTTTGCATCTTCTAAAGTTTTTTGTGAGCGTGTAGATGCCACAATAGTTGTCGCCAACTTTTCGGCAACAATAACCCGTGCCAAACTCGACCCGATGAGTCCTAAACCAATAAATGCAACTTTTTTAAATAGGGGTTGTGACATAACTTCAACTTTGCTTTTGCTCAAAGTGATTTAAACCTTTGAGCAATTTGTTTTTAAGCATAATGACATGACCATCTTGATGCATGTCATTATTCCAACATGAGTAATTAGAGAACGGCAGCAGGATATGAACCTAAAATACGAAGCTCTTTCACCATTGGACGAATATCATTGATTGCAGCAGCAACATTTTCTTGATCGATATGGCCTTCTAAATCGATAAAGAATACATATGCCCATTTTTCAGGTAATGCTGGACGGGTCTCAATACTCGTTAAGCTAATATTATGTTTTGCAAACGGCGCTAAAATTTCTAATAAAGCACCAGCACGGTCATGTGCTGAAATTAATAACGATGTTTTGTCATTGCCACTTTGTGGAATTTTTTCACGGCCAATGACTAAGAAACGAGTGGTATTTTCCGGATTATCTTCAATATTGCTATGTAAAATTTCAAGGTTATACATACCTGCTGCAATATCAGATGCAATTGCTGCTGAGTGCCATTCGTTGCGAATACGGCGTGCAGCTTCCGCATTTGAGTTTAAAGCAACACGTTCAACACCCGGATAATGTGCGTCTAACCACTGACGGCATTGAGCCAAAGTTTGCTGATGAGCATAAATCTGTTTAATACTGTCTTTACGTGTATTTTCAGATACTAGGAATTGATGATGAATACGCAATTCAACTTCACCAATTACATTTAAATTCGATGTTTTAAAGCAGTCTAAAGTATGGTTCACAATACCTTCAGATGAATTTTCAACCGGAACTACACCGTAATGTGCGCTACCCGCTTCCACTTCACGGAACACTTCATCAATTGTTGGTAGTGGACGAACAACTGCATCTTTACCAAAATGCTTAAGCACAGCAGATTGAGTAAAAGTACCTTCTGGTCCTAAAAATGCAATACTTTGTGGCGCTTCTAAAGCAAGGCAAGCAGACATAATTTCACGGAACAAACGCGCCATGGTGACATCAGACAAAGGACCTTGGTTACGCTCCATAACTTTACGTAAGACCTGCGCTTCACGTTCAGGACGATAAAACAAAGGATTCTCTTCGGAAGCAAATTTAGCTTTAGCAACAGCTTCAGCAAGGCTTGCGCGGCGATTTAATAATTCTTGAATCTGTTGATCTACACTATCAATATCTTCACGAATTTGTTCTAAACTAAGAGAAGTCGTTTTGTTTTGATCATCGTTGATCATTAGAATGCAGCCTCAGTAAAATCATCTTTTAAACGAGAGTATAACAATAGTCTGCTTTGATTTGTTAGGCAATATAGCTGTAAGGGCTTTTTTCATTAACCTTTTTACTTCCATTTCTTGATTACTTTATTTGATAATGATTTTCATTTATTATTTGTATAATAAATTTTATTATCGCCCATTATGCAAAGATCATTTTTCCTTTTATCTACTAGTTTTTTATTAAATACTTTAATAAGCTGTTCTGCCCTCGCCCAAACGCCTATACAAAATCAACCAAAAATCTTTTTTCAAAATAATCAGGCACAATTTCAAATTAAATCTAAAAATACAGGCCATGATTATCTTATTCAAATTTATAAACCACCTGTCGCCCCGCCCCAACATGGGTATCCAGTACTTTATATATTAGATGGAAATGCTACATTTCCAAGTGCTGCCAATATTGCTCAGTCGATTGGCGCTGGTTCTACCAAATTAGGACTAGATCCACTCATGATAGTAGCGGTTGGTTACCCTCAGCAAAAAACCTTTGATGTGCAAAAGCGTGCTTATGATTACACTCCAAAACCTTCTGCCCAATTTCAAGCACAAGGTAAATATAAATATGGGGGTGCTGATCAGTTTATTGCTTTTTTAAATAGCGAACTCAAGCCTACAATTGCAAAACAATTTCCGATTAATAGCCAACAGCAAAGTCTTTATGGACATTCTTTTGGAGGTTTATTTGTGCTTTATCATTTTTTTCAAAAGCCAAATGCATTTCAGCGTTACTTTGCTGCAAGCCCTTCTCTCTGGTTTGACCAAGGCATGTTATTTCAGCAGTTAAATCATTGGCAAAGTCAGAAACCAAATCATTCCCCTTTACTCATGACCACAGTCGGTACACATGAGCAAGGTGGCCCTCGCACTCAACTTAACAATAAATTAAATGAAGCAAATTTCTTTAAAGCTTTAGAAAATAAACGTTCAAACCAATTTAGTTATTGGCATTTTTATAACCCTGCTGAACAACACATTACAAATTTGTATGCGAGCTTGCCTAAAGCACTTATGTTTGCTTCATGTCAAAATTTAGAAAGCTGTAAATCTTTATTCGATGAACCATCGCAGAAAACAGCTAAATAATAAAAAAGCCTACTCAAAGGTAGGCTTTTTTGAAGCTATTATTAAGCTTTACCGATTAATCCACGCGCCACGATTTCTTTCATAATTTCATTTGTACCACCGTAAATACGTTGAATACGAGCATCTACAAAGAAACGTGAAATTGGATATTCACTCATATAGCCATACCCACCAAAGAGTTGCAGCAAGTTATCTGCGACTTTCATTTGCATGTCAGTGCTGAAACTTTTAAGCGCTGCTGCTGTTTCAACATCAAGTTTACCTTCTTGATATAGAGCAACGTTTCTCTCGTAAAAAGCAGCTGTAGCAAGCTCATCAATTTTTGCTTGTGCTAAAACAAAACGCGTATTTTGGAACTGTGAAATAGGTTGACCAAATGCATGACGCTCTTTTACATAAGCAGTTGCCAAATCAATTGCACCACGAATAGCGCCAATTGCGGTAGATGCAATAGCGGTACGTTCACGTGGTAACTCTTGCATTAAATAAGCAAAGCCTTGTCCAGCTTGACCGAGTAACTGGTTTTTAGGAACTTTAACATTGTCAAAAAATAGCTCAGATGTGTCTTGAGAATGTAGACCGATTTTGTCGAGGTTGGTACCTTTCTTAAAGCCTTCCAGATGAGTATCTGCCAATAATAACGACACCCCTTTCGCACGCGCTTGAGGATCAGTTTTTACTGCAAGCACCACAAGGTCAGCATGTTGTCCATTTGAAATAAATGTTTTTGAGCCATTTAATAAATAATGGTCATCTTGCAAAATGGCACTGGTACGCATTGATTGTAAATCCGAGCCTGCTCCAGGTTCAGTCATACCAATTTGCACCAACCACTTCACCTGTCACCATTTTCGGCAACCAATATTGTTTTTGCTCTTCTGTCCCGATGTGTAAAATATATGGTGCAGCAATTTCAGAGTGGCAAGAAATCGCTGTTGATAATGCACAGAATCCAGCACGTGCCGATTCTTCAACCAACATTAATGAATAATAGGTTGGTACGCCGTAACCACCGTATTCTTCTGGAACATCCACACACAAAAAGCCATTTTCGCCCAGTTGATTCCAGACAGCACGTGGCATGATTCCTTCGCGTTCCCATTGATCGTATTGCGGTGCAATATGCTCATTCATAAAACGTTTAAAATTATCACGGAATAATTCTAAATCTGCATCGTATGCCAACATAATATTTTCCTTCGGCTTTATTGTTTTATCTAATCTGATTGTTGTGCATGCTAATCATTTTTTAAGCTACTGTCATGACATAGCTGCTCATTAAAACTGTACTTTTCAGTCAGCCAATAAAAAAGGAAGCCAAAGCTTCCTTTTTTATATAGGTTTATTTGAATTAATCTAAACCTTCAGCGACTTGAGGAGTTTTTTGCTCCATCATTTTTCTGTCGACTTCATCTGGATTGTTTAAAGCATCATTTAGCTTATCTTTATCTAAAGCACCGACCCATTTTGCAACAACAATCGTTGCTAATGAGTTACCAACGAGGTTAGTTAAAGCACGTGCTTCTGACATGAAACGGTCAATACCTAAAATCAATGCCAAACCTGCTACTGGAATATGTCCAACAGCAGACAAAGTTGCAGCCATAACAATAAAGCCAGAGCCTGTTACACCCGCCGCACCCTTAGATGAGATTAAGAGTACTAATAGCAAAGTAATCTGATGTTGAATATCAAGCTGTGTATTTGTTGCCTGAGCAATAAAGATTGCAGCCATAGTCAAATAAATTGACGTACCATCAAGGTTAAATGAATAACCTGTTGGGATAACCAAACCAACTACAGATTTTTCACAACCTGCAATTTCAAGTTTACGTAACATGCGAGGCAAAACAGATTCAGAAGAAGATGTACCAAGTACAATTAATAACTCTTCACGAATCAGGCGAATCATCTTAAGAATACTGAATCCACTAATACGGCTGATTGTACCCAAAATTAAGAAGATAAAGAGTAAGCACGTAATATAGAAGCAGATAATGAGCTGCCCTAATTGTACGAGTGAACCAACGCCATATTTACCGATAGTGAATGCCATTGCACCGAATGCACCAATCGGAGCCAATTTCATGACCATATTCACAATGTTAAAGAACACATGTGCAACTTGATCAATAAATTTTAAAACTGGACGTCCTGCATCACCTAACTTATGTAAAGCAAAACCAAAGAGGATTGCAAAAAGAAGGACTTGTAAGATTTCACCATTTGCAAATGCACCAACCACCGTATCAGGGATGATGTGCATTAAGAAATCAATGGTAGATTGTGACTCACCAGAACTGACGTATTTTTGAATGCCCGAAGTATCGAGAGTGGTAGGGTCAACATTCATCCCTACACCCGGTTTAGCAATGTTAATTACAACAAGGCCAATTAGAAGTGCAATTGTTGAAACGATTTCAAAGTATAACAACGCAACGCCGCCAGTTTTTCCGACTGACTTCATGCTTTCCATGCCAGCAATACCGCTTACCACGGTACAGAAAATAACTGGAGCAATGATCATCTTGATCAAACGAATAAAGGCATCACCTAATGGCTTGAGTTTTTCACCTAACCCCGGAATATGCTGTTCGACACCATTGACAATTTGCGTTGAGCTTGGGGAAAAATGCCCTACCAAGATACCCGCAATAATCGCAATAATCACCTGAAAATAAAGTGATTTATAAATCGGTTTTTTAGCCATAACTTTACTTCAATCTATATTTCCAAGTCCGTTGGAAATACCAAAATGAAACGTCTATTCTTTACGAATACACAGCCCTAACCTTTCACATTAACACCGCAAAAGGGAAATGGTTTTTTGTGAACAAAAAACCTTCCTACTACCTCAATGAAAACAAAATCAATGTTTTCTAAAACAGGAGAATACCTGAAGTTTCTAACCACTTTGAGTAGCTCGAAATAACCTCTTACTTTTTCAATAAAAAGCTGAAGATATAGGAGAATCACATAAAATTATGATATGAGTGCTCAAAAAAGCACGGGAAAGTGTACTCGAATTAAATAACGATTCGATTAATTTTTTAGCTAATACGCATAAAAAACACTCAGGTAGCCTTAAGACTTTAGTATAAGAAACACTTTTGATATTTTTTCAGCAGCTTTTTATGTCATATTGATTAAATACCTGTGGACATTTCATTTTGAGCTGCCTACATCCCATCATTTTTATTGTTTTGAACTACGATGAATACTAAACGCAATATCTATAAAGATGCTGAACATCCCTTTGCTCAATATGTCCGTATTTTAGGTAAGGGGAAAACCGGATCTCGCTCTTTAAGCTATGAAGAAGCCTATCAAGCATTTACCATGATTTTAAAAGGTGAAGTGTTAGATGTGCAGCTAGGTGCATTTTTAATGCTACTTCGGGTTAAAGAAGAATCGATTGATGAACTTGCAGGGTTTGTGCAAGCGACCAAAGATCAGCTTCATTTTGAACATTTAGATGTTGATTTAGATTGGTCATCTTATGCAGGTAAGCGAAAACACTATCCATGGTTTTTGTTAGCCGCTCTTACACTTGCCCAGCATGGCCATAAAATTGTTATGCATGGTGCGTCAGGTCACACGCTTAATCGTGTTTATACTGAGCAAGTCTTAGAATATCTTGGTTATCAAATTTGTCATTCTGAACAAGAAGTTCGTACACAATTAGCAGAGCAAAATTTTGCTTACTTACCGTTAGATGTGATTTCACCAGTTTTAAGCGAATTGATATCTCTAAGAAATGTCATGGGATTGCGTTCACCCATTCATACTTTGGCCCGTTTAATTAATCCTTTTAACGCTAAGGCTACCTTACAAGCAATATTCCACCCTGCTTACAGAACTTCTCACCAACATAGCGCATTACGCTTAGGCTATCAAAATAGTGCCGTTATTAAAGGCGAAGGTGGTGAATTTGAACGAAACCCAGATGCTAAAACGCTCATTTGCGGTATTAAAAATGGTGAGCTCTATGAACATGAGTTGCCAAAGCTCACACCTGAACGAAGCCCAATTGAAGAGGAATTAGATTTAGCAACGTTTAAAGCAGTATGGCTTGGTCAACAGCACCATGAATATGGAGAAATAGCCATAACAGAAACCATCGGAATCGCGCTATATACGATGGGCGTTGTTGCTAGTTTTGAAGAAGCGATGCAAAAAGCAAAAGTGTTATGGGATACACGAAATTTAAGCAATCTTAATTCGTAGTTAACAAATGCTATCGTGAAGGTCGACATGGATGTCGACCGTATCACTGCGATACAGGAAGTATCGTCAGTGATACAAAGGATTTTTGGTTACTTTTGATCCTTCAAAAGTAATAAAAGCCTATATGCTATAACTTATGAAAAACATGCTATATAAGGCTGTATGGAATAACCAGAAATAATTTTCTGTCTTATTAAGTTTTAAACAAAACGAATAGGTTTAAACTCTGGCTCATGCTTGTGATGATCATCATCACACTCTTCGCCTTCTTCTTTTGTACCACGGTCAATATAACCGCTACGCTGATCTTCTGGTAAGTTCTTTAACTCCCAAGCGATTACAGCTTGCATACAAGTTTCACGCTGCTCTTTAGTTAAAACAACGCCGTTTGGCCATTTACCAATTTCTACTGCTGTTTTTAAACGCTCTACAATTTCAGGGTTTAAAACAGATAGCATTTGTTCAATATTCATGATTCATCTCTTTGAAAAGATTCAAAATCTTGGTTCCAACCAAGTTTGGTACGGCAGGCCATATAGAAATCATAACCTGGTGGATGCAATAAACTTAGTTTAAATGGGTGTTTACGGATGTGTAAACTGTCTCCAACATTGAGCGAGACACTATGTTGTCCATCTGCACTCACCATTGGTAACACCCGATTTTCGCGAATAACGATTTTAATTTCGCTTTGACCACCGACTACGATGGGACGTGATGACAATGTATGGGGATGCATTGGAACTAATGCAATAGCATCCATACTTGGATGTAAAATTGGGCCACCACCTGACAATGCATAAGCCGTTGATCCGGTTGGCGTCGAAACAATTAAACCATCACTATGTTGGCGGTAAACATATTGACCATCAATATTAAGTTCGAAGTCAATCATGTGTACCGATTTACCCGAGTGCAAAACCACATCATTTAAAGCAATGGCGTCATAAATGACTTCACCATTTGTTCGTACTTCCATTTCAAGTAAGAAACGACGGTCAAGCTGGAAATGACCTTGAAGTACTTGGTCAAGTTTGAAAATGGCTTCTGAAGGTTTGATATCAGTTAAAAAACCTAAACGCCCGCGGTTGATACCAATAACAGGCGTATTGTAGCGTACTAAAGCTCTAGCAGCATGGAGTAAAGAACCATCACCTCCAACGACTATGACTAAATCAGCAACTTCACCCAATAAATGACGACTCACTACCTGTGCATGGTCATAAGGCACTAATTCAGCAGTTTCCTGATCAAAAATGGGGTTTAAGCCTAGGTTCAACAAATGATCATGAATTAAACATAGTGTTTCTACTACTGATGATTTATCTGGTCGACCGATTAACCCGACGTTTCTGAAGGACTTATGTGAAATTTGCACGAATGAGTAAGCTCCGCTGCGATACTTGCCTATAATAACATTAACCTGATTAATTTAAAAAAACATAACAACAAGATGCTGTAAAATTCAATCTAAGTTTTCCAATTATTCACAGTTTTATCATTGCAAATTGATGACAAGCTATCGCATCATTACAGGCATTGTTAGGGTTTTATCTCATTTTTATGAAGTTTGAACGTGGTATCGGTTTCTTTGCACTAATCTTTTCCATTTTGGTCATTGGTGCTTTTATTGCTCTTAGTATCTATCTGATTCGTTTAGATAATATTATCCGTGAAAAATTTGAAGGACAACGGTGGGATATTCCCGCCAAAGTGTTCGCACGACCTTTGGAAATTTATAATAACGCACCTATTACCCAAGCAAATTTCACTCAAGAATTAAAACTCTTGGGTTACAAAACTTCAAGTAATTATGACAAGTCTGGAACCTATGTTGCTCAGGGTAGCAATATGTATATCCATACACGTGGTTTTGATTACGGCGACAGTGTTGAACCCGAACAAGTATTAGAGTTAAGTTTTGCAAATGATCAAGTTGCTGAAGTTCGAAGTACAAAACCTTCTTCAACGGGTGTTGCGCGACTAGAGCCACTTCTGATTGGAGGGATTTACCCTCAACATAATGAAGACCGTGTTCTCATTAAACTGAATAATGTCCCTAAACCTCTTATTGAAGCTTTAATTTCAACAGAAGACCGTAATTTCTATCATCATCACGGGGTTTCAATTCGTGGTACTGCTCGTGCATTGGTGAGTAATATTACAGGCGGAAAGCGTCAAGGTGGTTCAACCCTAACTCAACAATTAGTTAAAAACTTCTACCTTACACCTGAACGCACCTTAAAACGTAAAGTTAATGAAGCATTAATGGCTTTACTCATTGAGCTGCATTACAGCAAAGATGAAATTTTAGAAGCTTACTTAAATGAAGTAAATCTAGGCCAAAATGGTAGCTACTCAATTAATGGCTATGGTTTGGCTTCTCAATTTTATTTTGGTTTACCGTTACGTGAGCTAAGTGTCGCACAGCAAGCTTATTTAGTTGGTTTAGTGCAAGGCCCTTCTTTGTATAACCCTTGGAAAAATCCTGAAGGTGCAAAAAAACGCCGCGATACGGTGTTAAATAACATGCGTGTAATGGGTTATTTAACTCAAGCAGAATATGAAGATGAAATTGCACGTCCTTTAAATGTGTTAAATAAACCAAGTTTAGGCCCTGCAAAATTCCCGGACTTTTTAGATATTGTGCGTCGTCAATTACGCACAGAATATCAAGAAAGTGATTTAACTAATCAGGGCTTACGTATTTTTACGACTTTAGACCCAATTACTCAAACTCAAGTTCAAAATGCGTTTAAAGCTTCAGTAGAACGCTTAGCAAACAGCAATCCATCACGTTTGAAAAACTTACAGGGTGCTGTACTGATTGCACATCCAGAAAACGGCGAGCTTGTTGCTGCTGTTGGTTCTACACAAGACTTTACTGGTTTTAACCGTGCTGTAGATGCAAAACGTCAAGTCGGTTCTTTATTAAAACCTGTGATTTATTTAAGTGCTATTGAATCTGGGCGTTACAACTGGGCAACCCAAATTGAAGATGCGCCGATTAGTGTCCCTGTAGATGGTGGCAAAAGTTGGACACCTAAAAACTACAGTGGTGGCGGACATGGTGTAGTCAGCTTGAGTGAAGCTTTGGCAAATTCATATAACCTATCTGCTGTGCGCTTGGGTCAAGAGTTTGGTTTATCTACATTTACAAACAACTTAAGAAAGTTTGGTGTTGAGTCGACCATTCCTGCCTACCCATCTATTTTCCTTGGGGCAGTCAATATGTCACCAATGGAGGTTCTGGGAATTTATGAGAACTTTGCTACAGGTGGCTTTAAATATCCGACTCGTGCGATTCGATCTGTCGTAGATGCAAATGGTCGCCTGCTTGACCGTTATGGCCTGAATGTTCAACAAACCATTGATCCATCTGTTGGTTATATCATGAATTATGGTCTACAACAGGTCATGTCTTCGGGTACTGGTCGCGCAGCTTATAATAGCTTGTCTCCTGCTTTAAAATTGGCAGGTAAATCAGGTACGACTAACGATACACGTGACTCATGGTTTGCGGGCTACTCAGGTAACCACGTTGCTGTAGTTTGGTTAGGTTTAGATGACAACAAAGTAACAGGATTAACAGGTTCATCGGGTGCATTGCCAGTATGGATTAATGTGATGAAACAATTACGTCAAACGCCTGTAAATCTACGTCAACCAGACACAGTACAGTGGCAGTGGATTGACCGTGCAACGGGTGATTTATCTGCTCAGGCATGTGATGGCGCAATGTATATTCCGATGCTAACGCATACGGTTCCGCACCGTGCTACGCCATGTGGAGCACCTTATTATCAAGTTGATCCAACATATACGCCACAAAGTGATAACACAATTCCTGACTCTCAGGATGATAATACCGACAGTTATATTCGTGAAAGTGAAAACCAGATGGAACAAGATCTGTCAAACAACTCACGTGTAATTTCAAGTGGTAGTTATAACAACTAAGCGTTAACAGGAAATTAGGATATGTTAAAGAAAGGTGTTTTTTATATTGGTGCTGTTCTTATGGTCGGCTGTACAACTCTGCCCGATCATTCTGACTCCAAAGAGAAAACACCTACTCCTCCAGTCAAAAAGACGGAAACTCCATCAGGTGTAAAAATTACACCTTATGATCACCCAGAAATTCAACGTAAAAATTTACAGGTGATTGTTCCTCAGCAAAAAAAGCCTCAACATTTTAGTGATGATGGTAGCCAGTTACCTGCATTTAAAGTTTTAATGCAAAAAACACAGCAGGCTTATAAAAATCAGCAGTGGTCAGAGGCTGAGCGCTATGCGCTTCAAGCACAGCGTTTAGCGCCACAAGCGGCTGAGACTTATTTATTTCTTGCGCTTACGGCAAATCATAAACAGCAATATTCTAATGCTGAGTCTTTAGCAAGACGTGGTTTGAGTTTTGCCCAAAGTCAGCCAATGAAAAAGCAGCTATGGTTAGTCATCTTAAAAGCTGGGCAACAACGCAACAATCAAAAAACTGTTCAAGAAGCACAACAAGCATTAAAAGCCCTCTAGCTTTTAATGCTTTTTTATTTTCTTATTAGAAATTACGAATACCCGCTAAGCCATATGCACCATGCTGCTGTGCAGTGGCTAAATCATCCGGATGTACTCCTCCTAATGCAAAAACTGGAATCTGGCTATTTTGAGCGAGATCACTAAAACGTTCCCAACCTAATGCCACAGCTTCTGGATGAGTCATTGTTGGTTTTACAGGACTAATAAAAATGGCATCGCAACCAATCTGCTGAGCTTGCTTTAAAGAAACAGCATCATGACAAGCAGCAATATAACGTACGCCCACTCTTAAATCGCCTTTATGCAAATTCATGAGTTGAGATTGTTTTAAATGAACGGTCTTTATTTGTTTTTGTAATTCAGGGCTTAATTGCCGCCAAATATCGACATTTATAATTAAACTTGATCGTTGCCCTTCATCTAAAGCAGTTAATTGCTCTATATACTGCGGCTCAAATTCTTCGATACGCCAGTACAATAAAGCATCACTACTTTCTACCGTTGAAAGCGTATTGCTAATTTTGATGAGATGAGGCCAATAGAGTCGTTTTATGATGTTTTTATTGGCTTTTGGAAAGTTTAAATGAAGTAGCTGATCACGTGTGTACCATGCCCATGGCTGGTGAATAAGATTTAATAACTCATCAGGTACATAACTATGGAACAAATGAAGGTTGACGATAATGTCATCATATTCATGGTGAATATAATCAAACTGATGCCAATCTTTTAAACCAATACCCACTTCTTCATAGATTTCACGGCGGCAGGCTTCTTCTGGTGTTTCACCCTGCTCAACCTTCCCTCCAGGGAACTCATGCTTTCCACCTTGATGTTGCTGCTCTTCGCGCCATCCAACTAATATTTTTCCACGATGGATCAAGATTGCTATAGCGACATCGACTATTGGTTTGGGCATCTTTTTACTCTCTAAAACTTTTCTCAAGTGTAAGCAAATTTTATCATTTTATAAAATCTTAAAAATCTCATTGACAGATCTATTCGATAATGATTATCATTTAAATCTTCAAGAACATACCACGGAGCACAACAAATGAACGCACCTTTTAGCTTATTTACCCGTAACAATGACACAGCTCACGCCTTACCAATGTTACATTCTAATAACCTCTTTGCATTAGGCCGTGAAATTCGCATTATGCATGCTGGCGAGGAATATCGTTTACGCCTCACTCGCAACAATCGCCTAATTTTAACTAAATAAAAAACATACTCGCGTTTCAATAATATTCGTGGGAAAACAAAAAATGGATAGCATGGGTAACCATGCTATTTTTTATGAAGGAAGAATAATCTCTGCTCTCAGCCCACCTTGTTCAGCATGCATAAAACGTAACTTGCCATTATGCAATTCAATAATTTTTCGAGTAATTGAAATTCCTAAGCCAGAACCTTGCTGCTGAGTACCAAGTACCCGAAAAAAACGCTGCCCTAACCGTAATAGCACTTCATCATCTACTCCATTTCCCGTGTCTTCAATAGACACCTTAATTTGCTGTTCATATTGACTAATCTCAACATGAATAGAGCCTAGTGTCGGGCTATAACGAATAGCGTTATCAAATAAATTTCTAAAAGCAATAAACAGTAATTCTTCATTCGCATATGTTTTAGTTTCTGTCGATAAAGTATTGGTCTCTATCAACATCTGTTTAGCTTTCGCGTCTAAATCTACAGTTTCAATCACTCTAGCCAGTAAGTAATTTAAATCGATAACTGTCTTAGGAAGTTCAGGCTGTTCAGCTTCATTAGGTTCTAAGCGGGCCAGAAGAAGTAAATTCTCAAGTATTTTTGTACTTCTAGAAACGTCTTCTTGTATGCGTTCAAAATCTTGATGAAGTTCTGGAAGATGTTGGTATTTACGCTGTAAAACTTGAAGACGCATTTGTATGGCAGATAAAGGTGAACGTAATTCATGTGAAGCATCTGCAGTAAAACGCTGTTCAGCAACCAGTGCCCTTTGTAGCCTTGCAAGTAGCTGATTTAAAGCATCAATCACAGGCTGAATCTCTGTAATAATATCTGGTTCTTGAATTGGCTCTAAGTTTGAGGCAGTTTTTTGGGCAATACGTTTAGAAAGTAAATTCAGTGCAGCCAATTGTTGCTCGGTACGCCAACTTACAATAACCCACTGTAGTAACCAGAACAGCACCATAAGGCCACTATATCCAGCAAGTGCTTTTAATACTTCTTCAATACGTGTACTAATGGGCTGAAAAACTTCAACTTGTAGCTGAGAATCTTCTTGTTGTGCTGCCAGACTACGCCATAACTGGCCATCAAACCAAAAATATGAAAAACCTTCTGATAAGTTACCTTTTTCAAAAAGTTCATGCTGATAGGTATGAGAATGGGTAAGCACCTGACCTGTATCTAATAACTCATATTGAATATCAAATTCATCACTCAGCTCGTCAAACTGCTTCATCGAGTGTTTAGAAAGGTCAGAAACCAGTAAGGTATCTGAAATTTCATCCATGATTTCATCTTGTACTGACATGTTGTGATAAATCGAAAATATGGTGAGTAAACTTAATGCCAGTAGCCCCACCACAATACTGCTCCACATGGTGGTTTTAACCAGTTGTGACTGCAAGGATGATCGATTCAATTTCATTTTAAATCTCCCATACGGTAGCCGAGCCCCCGTATGGTTTTAATACTGCTGCTTCCGATTTTCTTTCGAAGCTGATAAATAAAAACTTCGATTGCGTTACTCTCGATTTCCTCGCCCCATGCATAAAGTGCTTCTTCTAATTGATCGCGGGTAATAATATGCTCGGGATGCACCATAAGCTTACGCAAAATTTGGAATTCTTTTGCCGTTAAATCGATAGATTTGCCAGCACTTAATACGACTTTCGCTTGTGTATCAAGTTGTAGGTCACCCCATGTTAAAACCGATTGCTGACTCAAAGTTTGTTTGCGTAATTGAGCGCGGATGCGAGCCGATAATTCTTCTAAACTAAAAGGCTTAACCAAATAATCATTTGCACCTAAATCTAGCCCCTCTACCCGATCATGAATGCTGTCACGTGCAGTAATAAAAATAACAGGAACATTTTTTTGTTTATGGCGGATCGTTGTTAAAACCTTTTCACCAGCCAGTTGAGGTAGTCCCCGATCAAGCAAAATACAGTCATAATCATGCTGTTCGATTGCCGTAAGTGCATAATCACCTCTTTCGACCCAATCTACCTGATAACCGTCTAATTCTAACCATGATTGAATGCTTTCAGCTTGAGAGCGATCATCTTCTGCAAGCAAAATTCTCATCTATTTTTCCTGTTATATCCTGATTTGATCTTGCCAAGCCTTTATAAAAAAAGCAAAGCCGCATGATTTAAATGCGGCTAAAAGTAGTAGATCTACAGACCTTATTCATTAGAACTGAACTTGATCCACATCAATTTCTACTCGTTTTAAAGGTTTATAGTCAATGTCTACTTCACCAATTAAAGTCACATTTGTATTGGCTGAAATAGGGCGACCTTGCCAAAGTTCATCATCTACATCAATTGTAATGCTACCTGTCTTGTCACGGAATTGATATTTTTCATCACCTAAAGACTTTACAACCTGACCATGTAATTTGATCGGTGTATTATCTTTTGAGGTTAATGCCTGTTTTACTGTAGTGACAGTTGCCGGAGCAATTGCAGCTTGATTCACTGGTGTATTCGCGACAACTACGCCAGCAGCAGTCATACCTGCAGTCATCAACATTACTTTAAGCATATTCATATTATTACCCTCTGTTTATGGTTCCCTCTTGGGATAAAGCAATTAAATCAACCATAAATGAGGTGAATCTTAAGAAAAACTTAATTTAATGGCACAACCCTCAAGACCTCTTCTAATGTCGTAAGTCCTTCAATCACTTTACGGGCTCCTGCAATTCTTAAAGGTTCTATACCTTCTTTTTTAGTTTGAGTTCTTAAATCATTTAATGTCACATGACTACTAATAAGGTGTTTAAGCTCAAGACTGACTGGCATAAATTCGTAAATACCGACTCGCCCTTTATAGCCTGTATGACGACATTCTTCACAGCCTACTGCCTGATAAACCGTTTCAGGCATTTCCATAATGTAGTCAAAGGTTAGGTGTTCCCACTCATCCTCATTAATATGAGTTTTTTGCTTACAGTGTGGGCAAAGCTGCCGTACTAAACGCTGTGCGAGCACACCTAAAATGGTTGCGGCTGTCAGAAAAGACTGTACCCCTAGATCATGTAAACGAGTCAAACTAGACGGTGCATCATTTGTATGTAAAGTTGATAAAACCAAATGACCTGTTAATGCTGCCTGAATGGCCATATTCGCTGTATCTTGATCACGAATTTCCCCAATCATAATAATGTCGGGGTCTTGGCGCATAAGCGCACGCACACCGTCTGCAAAGCCTAATTCAATTGTATTATTGACCTGCATTTGGTTAAAACTAGGCTCTAGCATTTCAATCGGATCTTCAATGGTACATACATTGACCTGCTCGGTTGCAAGCTGCTTTAAAGATGAATATAGCGTGGTCGTTTTACCGGAGCCTGTGGGACCCGTGACTAAAATAATACCGTGGCTATTTTTTGTTAATTGTTGCCACTGTTGTAATAAACGCTCCTCAAAACCCAATTGCTGAAAAGAACGTACCAACACATCAGGATCGAAAATACGCATAACCAGTTTTTCACCAAATGCGGTTGGTAAGGTTGATAAACGTAATTCGGTTTCTTGCCCTTTAGGTGTCCGTGTTTTTAATCGACCATCTTGCGGTTTACGCTTTTCCGCTACATTTAAACGTCCTAAAATTTTAATCCGAGAAATCACGGCGGTCAGTGTATTTGAAGGCATGTTATAAATAGTGTGTAAAACGCCATCAATCCTAAACCTGACTTTACCATTATCTTTACGCGGTTCCATGTGAATGTCACTGGCACTCTGCTCAAATGCAAACTGTAAAATCCAGTCGACTAATTTCACAATATGCTGATCATTAGCATCTGGGTTTTGGCTATCGCCAAGCTGCAAAAGCGCTTCAACATTTTTACTGTCACGGTCATGAGCTGCATCTTTTTGAGCAGAGTTTACCGCGCGACTCACCTGATAATATTCGCGCAAATAGCGTTGTAACTGTTCGGGATTAAGCAGTACCCGTTCAATCTTTTTAGGCGCTAGACTACGTTCAAGGTTATTAAGCCAATCTGTTTGAAATGGTTGATCTGTTCCAATCACGATTCGGTCAGCATGAATTTCAACAGCTAAAATATGGTTACGAATGGCAAACTCTTGTGACATGACCTGCGTTAAAGCACTGACATCTGCCTTTAAAGGATCGATCACAAATAGAGGTAGCTGAACCCGATCTGCAAACCATAAACATAAGCGATTTAAACTCAAATGCGCATGTGTGTGTTGCTGATCTTTTAAATTAAAATGTGCTATCCACTGTAATGGATGCCACTTTAACTGGTCTTTTTGGCGGTGACTTGTCTGTACCAGTAATTTATCTCGTTCTGTTATACGGCCTTCTTGTAATAGTTGTTCTAGACACCAATACGTATCTATTTCTACATGTGCATTCATGCGTTATCCCCAATATATTTTTATAATATAGCAGAGATGTTTTATATTTAAATATCCTTTAACATCAGTTAATTAAACCAATTCTCATCTTAATATTTTTTTGTGTCACAGGTCATATTTATAGAAATATTTTCTACCTAGTTTTGTCTAAAAAAGACACTATGCTCACTATAATAAAAAGAATAAACTGAACATGAATACATGATTTTAAAATGATTCAGATCTACATATAACAATAAGCAAAGAGGAAGTAATATGGAGCTTCCAATGACAATGTCATTACAAACAGCATCATTTGAAGAATTCATTACAGTGATTGCTGCGGCGCTTGGTTGTGGCTTATTAATTGGTTTAGAACGAGAACGAAGTAAGCTTAAACATGAATATAAAACCTTTGCGGGTTTCCGTTCTTTTGCAATTAGTGCTTTATTAGGAGCGGTCTGTTTTTTATTTGGCATTGAAATTGGAATTGTGGGTGCCTTACTCATTGGTGCTATTAGTATTGTTTCCCTCAAAAATCAGCCGAATGACCCAGGCGTAACCACCGAACTCGCCTTTATTATGACTTATTTCATTGGGGCACTTTGTATTTGGAATATTTCGCTCGCTGCTGGCCTAGCTGTGATCATGACAACTATCTTAATAGCTAAGCAGTCTATGCATGGCATTGCCAGTCAATGGATTACTGAATCAGAATTACGTGATGGTATTTTTCTACTTGCCTTACTATTAATTGCTCTGCCTTTAGTACCTAATAAGCCTTTTTGGGGTCCAGTTTTAAATCCACATGTGATTTTAAAATTACTGACTTTAATCTTATTTGTACAAGCCCTCGCCCATATAGCAAAGCGACTTTTGTCATCTAAAAATGCTTTATTACTTTCTTCTTTAGCTTCTGGATTTGTTTCTAGTACAGCAACTATTGCCAGTTTAGGTTTAGAAGTACGCTCAGGCAAAGCCAACGCAACAACAAATGCAGGTGCTGCATTGATGTCTTG
Organism: Acinetobacter sp. 22512; assembly: GCF_052044755.1. Classification (NCBI taxonomy): domain Bacteria; kingdom Pseudomonadati; phylum Pseudomonadota; class Gammaproteobacteria; order Moraxellales; family Moraxellaceae; genus Acinetobacter; species Acinetobacter sp. 22512. The sequence goes on from NZ_JBQENP010000001.1 coordinate 560,457, forward strand.
TGTTTCAACACTGATCCAAACCTTAATTATTGTAATCGGAATTAGCTTTGCTTGGTTCAAGCTAATTATATTTCCTACACTTATTGCATTAGTAGTCTTAGCAGTTTGGGCCTTTATTTTATTACGTAAAGCCGAACCTAGTACGGCTTCGCACGAGCTTGACTCAAGAATGTTCAGCTTAAAAGAAGCCATTATTATTGCGGGTACACTTACCCTTATTCAGGCAGGTGTTTATGGTTTAAGTCTATCTTTAGGCGAGGCCGGATTAATCGCAGGGACCTTACTTGCTTCTTTATTTGAAATACATGCAGCTATAGCGGCTGTCATTGTGCAAGGCGAACCTGATAGCGCACATATGACACCTTTATTAATTGCCTTTTTAGGAGGTTTTGCAGTTCACGCTCTTGCTAAAAGTGTGAACTCTGCAATTTCGGGCGGACTACGCTATGCCCTTGCATTCGTTCCCGCCCAGCTCATTCATATGGCTATTTTTATTACTTTACTTTGGCTCAACATCCACTGGTTTTAAAATATCTATTGTGTAAGCGAAGAAGTCTTAGTCTTCACCACATCAATGACGGTAACTACAAATTGATCGACCTTAAAATGAATATCAAAGTCTGAAAATTTCATTTTATAGATTCTTTCAGGGTCTTCTTGATAGGCAGGCCGAGGATCTAAAGCTAATACTTGCTCAAGCTCATCAATGTACTGCGAATCTATTTCTTTATTTTGAAGAAAATATTTTTGAGCTGTTAACGCAGTTTCATTCCAAATAACTGCCTTTCGTTCTGGTTCTGCATGCGCATAACCACTTTGAGCCTCCGCAATTGCATCAGAATATTGAATATAAGGTTTGATATCTAAAATTGGGGTGCCATTTAATAAATCACTTCCAGTGACATAGACACGCACAGACTTCCCCACTTTTTCGACTTTATTAAGTTTTACGACTGAAAGCCCGATTGGAGAAGGTCTATACATACTTCGTGTAGCAAATACTCCAATTTTTTCATTACCACCTAAACGTGGCGGACGAACCTGTGGACGGAACTTAGCTGCATTGCCTTGATTTTTATTGTCATGAAACTGCCAAACTAACCAGAGATGACTAAATTGCTCAATTCCCTCAAATGCTAACAAGTCGTTATATGGTTCTACCATATCAATATAAGACTCGATATTGACCAAATTAGGCTGGCGTGGAATACCGAATTTTTCACGATAGGGAGAGCACATGTGGCCAATGATGGGGAAGGTGACAGAATTGATCATCACTTTTTCTTATAAACACAATTAAATATATTCAGTTTATCGGGAATGAAATTAGATTAGAATAGCAATCTGTTTTCTTTTAATCGTGATCGAGACCTTTAATGGCTGCTTTTAACGTTGAACGCATTACTCATGTTCACCACTGGAATGACACTCTTTTCAGTTTTAAAACTACACGCGATACCAGCTTACGTTTTAAAAATGGTCAGTTCGTAATGATCGGACTTGAAGTGAATGGCAAACCGTTAATGCGTGCGTATTCGATTGCAAGTGCAAACTACGAAGAAGAGTTAGAATTCTTCTCAATTAAAGTACAAGACGGTCCTTTAACTTCGATTTTGCAAAAAGTACAAGTTGGTGATGAAATCTTAGTTTCTAAAAAACCAACAGGTACTTTGGTTCATGATGACCTTTTACCAGGTAAAAACTTATACCTTTTATCTTCTGGTACTGGTCTTGCACCATTCTTATCAATTATTCGTGATCCAGAAACTTACGAACGCTTTGAAAAAGTCATCGTTGTTCACGGTACACGCTATATTTCTGAATTAGCTTATCAAGACCTTATCTTGAACGAATTACCAAACCATGAATTCTTTGAAGAATTAGGTATTAAAGACAAACTTGTTTACTACCCTACTGTTACTCGTGAACCTTTCCACACTCAAGGCCGTGTAACAACTGCAATTGAAACTGGCGCTTTATTTGAAAAAATCGGTTTACCACGCTTCAACCGTGAAACTGACCGTGCAATGCTTTGCGGTAGCCCTGCATTCTTAAAAGATGTGGCTGCATTACTTAACCAACACGGTTTAGTTGAATCACCTCGTATGGGTGAAATGGGCGACTACGTCATTGAACGTGCGTTTGTAGAAAAATAATTTTTTCTAGAAATAAAAAAACCGAGGCAAAGTCCTCGGTTTTTTTATTTCTGTTTTTATAACTTAATGGTGCCATCGATACAGGTGACAGCGGTTCCACCCACTAAAATTTTATCTTGATACAATTCAAGTTGAAGTTGTCCATCTCGACCTACCGCCCCACCTTGTGAAGAAAGTACGACATCATTTTGTGCAGGAAGAATCCCATAATAACGAATAAATGAAGCTACGCTACCATTACCACTACCACAAACGGGATCTTCATTTATTCCACATGAAGGGGCAAATGAACGAACTTCTATGTGTTTTTGTTCATCATTATTTTCATGAAAACCAAAAACTGTCGCACCCGTAACTTTCATTTCTAAATCATGTTCTTTTAAAGCGGCAAAGTCTGGTTGGCTATCTAGAACAGCCTCAGCATTAACAGCTTGCAATACAATCCAGCGCGCCCCTACATCTACCAATGCAGCGTTCCATTGAGTATTAATTTCACATTTTAAAATTTCTGCTAATTTCTCAGTATGCATAGCATCTAGTGGAGTAATTTTAGGCTTAGGTAGTTCAAATGAAATATGACTTGACTCACTCACGGTCAGAGTCACTAAACCAGCACCGCACTGCTGTACCAGCTTACCTTCTTTCGATTTAATTAGACCCGCCTCAAGCAAAGCATAGGCAGTACCAATTGTAGGATGGCCTGCAAATGGCAACTCACTTTGCGGAGTAAAAATTCGAACCTGATAATCAGCTTGAGAATCGGTCGCAGGGAGCACAAATGTCGTTTCAGAAAGATTGGTCCAGTTCGCAATGGCTTGCATCTGCTCAGACGTTAAAGTGCTGGCGTCCATAATGACCGCAACAGGATTTCCTTTAAATGCTTGTGAAGTAAAAACATCAACTTGTTTAAATGCAACAACAGACATAGACCTCTCCTACTGATTTTGTAATTTAAAATATGGTTTTTAAGTCCTCACCATTTCTTGATCTTACTGATTTATTTTTAATGGTCACAGTATCAGTTAATATGAAAAATAATAGACACAGTTATTAAAACTATATCCCTATTAAATGGATTAATCTAAATGCATAACAATATTTGAGATAAATCAGGGATCGCTATAAAGTGTATCCATTGCTTTGGCTTTTTAATGAATGGATATGTACAAATATAAAAAAGTGAGTGATGACCTCACCCTGCAAATTCAAAATGGCAGGCAGCCTATTGGTTCTCGGTTGCCATCAATTCGAGATTGTGCCCAGCATTATCAGGTCAGTATTAATACCGTAAAAGAAGCTTATCGCCAGCTTGAAGATCAAGGTTTAATTTCAGTTCGCCCACAGTCTGGCTACTATGTTTGTCATGCGCCTTCAAACTTATTAGAACTCGAAGAGCGTTATGTCAGTGAAGAAAAAGTATCTCTTTCAGGAATTAGCTGTTTTCTAGCACAAATTGTTAAAAAGCAGATGGACCCTGACTATGTCAATTTGGCCCTAGCTTGCCCTTCTGGGGAAAATTTCTATCCAATTGAACGCTTAAAACGCTTAACTGCTCAGGTGTTGCGCTCTCAATCAGATATTTTTAAAAGCTATACCTTGCCGCCCGGTTCTATACGTTTACGTACTCAAATTGCTAGACGAAGCTTACAGTTAGGTATGTTTCTTTCAGCAGATGATATTGTGCTGACTCATGGCACGATGGAGGCTTTAAGTCTCGCGATTATGGCAACAACTCAAGCGGGTGACAGCATAGCTCTTGAGATTCCTACATTTCACAACCTGTACCCACTCCTTCATAATTTAGGTCGAAAAATTGTAGAAGTGCCGACCTCACCACATACAGGTATGTGTCTGGATGCACTTGAAGAACTCTTAAAATCTCAAAGTGTACAAGTCATTTTAACCATTCCGACAGGACACAATCCTCTCGGTTTTAGCATGCCTGAGAGCAGCCGCCGTCGCTTGGCAGAGTTAGCTAATCAGTTTCAGATTCCTGTTATTGAAGATGCGATGTATGCCGAATTGCAACTCACCGAGCCTCTCTTGCCCAACATCAAAGCGTTTGACCAAAACGGATGGGTTTTGGTATGTGGGAGCTATACCAAGACTGTAGCACCTGATTATCGGATTGGTTGGTTAGAAGCTGGGCGCTTTCGTAATATTGTGCAGCAGCTTAAATTTACAACCACTGTTGCCGAGCCAGCTTTACTCACAGAAACGTTAGGCCTTTTCTTAGAAAATGGTGGTTATGACCTGCATTTACGTCAACTCAAAAAACGCTATCAACAACAAATTGACACTATCAAATCTTATATTTGCCGCTATTTCCCACTCGGTACCCGAGTCAGTCGTCCGCAAGCGGGATTTATTTTATGGTTAGAGCTCCCCGAATCAATTGACACACTAGAACTGTTCCATCAGGCCATGGATGAAAAAATCTTATGTATGCCGGGAATTTTGTGTTCAGCTGATAAACGTTTTAGTCATTGTTTACGTATTGCAGCTTGTTTTGAGTTAAATCCCAAAATGTTAAATGCTTTGATGCGCTTAGGAGAGCTAGCAAAAAATATGATGCCCGTACAAAAAGATATTGGTCAAATCCCTACTAATTCAGTAGGTTGAATCCCAAATGCGGAGTTAATAAAATAAAACCATATATTTTTTATGCCTTTTATTTTATGAAAACTGAGCTTCTCTCTCCCGCAGGTTCACTTAAAAACATGCGCTATGCATTTGCCTATGGTGCAGATGCAGTATATGCAGGCCAACCACGTTATAGCTTACGTGTTCGTAATAATGCTTTTGATCATGACAACCTAAAAATCGGAATTGATGAAGCCCACGCTTTGGGCAAAAAGTTTTATGTTGTGGTGAACATTCAACCGCATAACAGCAAATTAAAAAACTTTATTCGTGATCTTGAACCAATTATAGCCATGCAGCCGGACGCACTCATTATGTCTGACCCGGGCTTAATCATGATGGTGAGAGAGCATTTTCCTGATGTGCAAATTCACCTATCAGTTCAAGCCAACGCTATTAATTGGGCCACTGTTAAGTTTTGGAAAGATTACGGTCTAAGCCGTGTGATTTTATCGCGTGAGTTATCTTTAGAAGAAATAGAAGAAATCCAGCAATACGTACCCGATATTGAACTTGAAGTTTTTGTACATGGTGCTCTATGCATGGCCTACTCAGGCCGCTGCTTACTTTCTGGATATATGAATAAACGTGATGCCAACCAAGGTGCTTGTACCAATGCTTGCCGTTGGGACTATAAGTTGTATGAAGCCCAAGAAGATGCAAATGGAGATGTGATTCCAGTTACTCAGCTCAATGAGTCAGAAAAGTCTTGCTGCTCATCAGCACAATCAGAGACAACTTCATCTCAAACTTTGCTTGTACAACGTAATGATGAAGAAATGTTTGCTGCCGAAGAAGATGAACACGGCACCTATTTTATGAACTCTAAAGATTTACGTGCGGTACAACATGTAGATCGTTTAACCAAAATGGGGATTGCCTCACTAAAAATTGAAGGCCGTACTAAATCCTATTTTTACTGTGCCCGTACCGCCCAAATTTATCGAAAAGCTATTGATGATGCTTTAGCAGGCAAACCATTTGACCCAAGCTTAATGAACCAACTCGAAGGTTTGGCAAACCGTGGTTATACCGAAGGCTTTTTGAGACGTCATGTGCATAGCGAATATCAAAACTATGCTGATGGTTCATCGCATTTCGACTACCAACAATTTTGTGGAGAGGTTTTAGAACGTCACGGCGATTATATTCGCATTGAAGTTAAAAACCGTTTTGTGGTGGGCGACTCACTTGAGCTGATGACGCCTCAAGGCAATATCACCTTTACCTTAACCGAAATGCGCGATTTAAAAGGTAACCTAATTACAGATGCTAAAGGTTCGGGGTATTTTGTTGAGATTCCACTTTCACAAGCTGTTGATATTAGATATGCCCTACTCATACGAAATTTGCCGCATGCTAAGGAAAACATTACTGCCTCAACATTAGCTTATTCAGCGAGTTAAACATGGCACTTTTGATTACGAATGACTGTATCAATTGTGATATGTGCTTACCGGAATGCCCCAATACAGCTATTTTTGAAGGCAACAAAGTTTATGAAATTGATCCACTTCGTTGTACAGAATGTGTAGGCTTTTATGATGCACCCACATGTAAGGCGGTTTGCCCTATCGATTGCATAAAACCAGACCCTGCACATATTGAAAATAAAGAGCAACTGCTAGAGAAATTTAAGGATTTAAATATACTCGGCGAATCTATCTCTTAAAAAGTCTATCGAGGATCAGGCTAAGGTTTCTGATCCTCTTAAATGACTATACAGATCAATGATTAAATAAATGAATAAATAGCTTAAGCCACTTTGCTAATGATAAAATCAAATGATCAGTTCAGTTTGTTTTACTGGTATTTTTGTACCCCAAAAATTGCACAATCGTTAAAACTGGTCTAACCATTTCAACATTTCATATAGATTGATTAAAACTCTTTCTGGCGTAGCTCCCCATGTCTTATCTTTATTTAGCAATTGCGATTGCTTGTGAAGTCATTGCAACTTCAGCCTTAAAAGCATCTCAAGGTTTTACTGTTCCCATTCCGTCCATCGTTACGGTGGTGGGCTATGCAATTGCTTTTTATTTATTATCCCTGACGCTAAAAACAATTCCGATCGGGATTGCATATGCCATTTGGTCGGGTGCGGGTATTATTTTAATTTCTGCAATTGGCTGGATATTTTACAAACAGCATTTAGACTTGGCGGCCTGTATTGGTCTTACTTTAATGATTGCAGGTATTATCATTATTAATGTGTTTTCTAAAAATACTCATCTATAAAATATAATTTAAAAGCAACCGAGTAAGATGCGAATTCTTTTATAAAATTTCACCTTACTCGGTAGGAACAACTTATTTCAAACTGCCCGTCAAAAATTGCTTTAAACGCTCACTTTTCGGGTTATTGAGTACTTCATTAGGATGGCCCTGCTCCTCAATTTTTCCTTGATGCAAAAAAATCACTTGATTAGATACATGACGCGCGAAGCCCATTTCATGTGTCACCACAATCATAGTACGTCCTTCTTCAGCCAAGCCCTGCATTACTTTTAGTACTTCACCCACCAGCTCTGGATCAAGCGCGCTGGTTGGTTCGTCAAACAACATAACTTCTGGTTCCATAGCCAAAGCACGAGCAATCGCTACACGTTGCTGCTGACCACCAGATAAAAATGCCGGATGTTTACTTTCAACACTTTCAGGTAGCCCAACTTTACGCAGATATTTCCTTGCACGCTCTTCAGCTTCAGCACGTTTTACCCCAAGTACGTGAATCGGCCCTTCAATGACATTTTCCAGCACTGTCATGTGAGACCACAAATTAAAATGCTGAAATACCATCATGAGCTGCGTACGCATTTTTTGTAGTTGCTTTGGTTCAACTACTTTTAAATTGCCTTTTTTATCAAAGACTGTGCGTAGTTTTTCACCATTGAGCTTAATCGTGCCATTGCTCGGTTGTTCCAAAAAGTTAATGCAGCGGAGTAAAGTACTTTTACCTGAACCCGATGAACCAATAATACTAATCACATCACCGGCATTTGCATCAAGTGATATTCCTTTAAGCACTTCATGATCGCCGAATTTCTTATGTAAATCGCGAATCACTAGTTTTGCAACTTGTTCCATTTATGTCTCCTAATGATTCGATGGCTTTAAAAATGCCAACCAACGTTTTTCAAGCTTACGAAATAGCCCAATCAAAATAAAAGCCAGCATTGCATACAACACCGCGGCAATTCCAAAAGCATTGAAAGTGTCATAGGTTGCCGCATTCACATCACGCGCAATTTTTAAAATGTCAGGAACAGTTGCTGTAAATGCAATGGTTGTCGCGTGCAACATTAAAATGACTTCATTGCCGTAAAACGGTAAAGCACGGCGTAACATCGATGGAATGATAATGCGAGTGTAGAGTTTCCATTTTGACATACCGAAAGCTTGTGCAGCTTCAATCTCGCCATGGGGAATAGAATGAATCGCCCCAGCGAAGATTTCAGTTGTATATGCACCAGTATTGAGCGCGAATGCCAAAATGGTGCAATTTATGCCCTCTCGAAAAAAAGCATCAAGAGTCTGGTGTTCATGGATATAATCAAAGCTGTAAATACCTGAGTAAATAATCAGCAATTGAATGTAAAGTGGAGTGCCACGAAAAACATAGGTATATAACCAAACTGGGCCACGCAACCAAAGATTTTCTGATACTCGTGCAAGTGATAAAGGCACAGCAAGCACAAATCCAATACCAATAGAAAGCACCAATAACCAAGCAGTCATCGCTACGCCAGTCATTTGCAAACCATCGGTCCAAAGGTATGCCTGCCAATATTGTTGAAGGATTTCAATCATAATTGCCCCTTCCTCACACCAGCAGAATAACGACGTTCAAGCCACATTAAGATCAGGTTCGACACGGTGGTAATCGCTAAATAAATGGCAGCAGCCACGATGCTGAAAAAGAACAACTGCATGGTACTTCTACCCGCATCTTGTGTAATTTTTACAATGTCAGTCAGGCCAATAATAGAAACTAGTGCGGTCGCCTTAATCAAAACTTGCCAGTTATTACCAATACCAGGCAAAGCGAAACGCATCATTTGAGGGAATAATACACGGTGAAAAACCTGCCACGGAGTCATTCCATAGGCCATTGCTGCTTCAATTTGGCCTTTAGGAACCGATTGAAATGCACCACGAAAGGTCTCGGTAAAATATGCACCATAAATGAACGCTAAAGTAATCACACCCGCCACAAATGGGTTGATATCAATTTGGTCCATTTGCAGTGCTTCAGTAATTTGGTTGAGACCCAACTGCAAGCTATAAAATAACAGCAGCATAATGACCAAATCAGGCACACTTCGAATGAGCGTGGTGTAAGCTGTCGCTATATAACGTAAAATTTTAATGCCAGAGAGTTTTGAGCTCGCACCAATTAAGCCAATAATCACAGAAAGTAAAAGTGATAACAACGCAAGCTGTATGGTCATCCATGTCCCGCTGAGCAGGAGTGGCCCAAAGCCAGAAAAAAACATGACTCATCTTCTCCTTAAAAACAATATCTAATATTGATGAGATGAGAATAGATCTAAAAATGTCGGCTTTAAGCCGACATTTTTCACATCATTAGTAAATGCTAAAGGAGAAATATTTTTTCTCGAGTTTTTTGTATGTACCATCTGCAATGATTGCAGCGAGTGCTTTATTAATATTGGCTTTTAAATCCGCATCTTCTTTGCGTAAACCAATAGCTGCGCCTACACCTAGTGTTTTTGCATCAACCACATTACCACCAGCAAAACTGAAGTTTTTACCTTTTGGTTGTTTTAAGAAAGCTCCGTCAACCATAATTGCATCTTGTAAAGTTGCATCCAAGCGACCTGACATCATGTCTTGATAAATCAAATCTTGGACTGGATAAGGTACAACCGTTACACCTTTTGGCGCCCAATAGGTTTTAGCATAAGTTTCTTGAATTGTGCCCTGCTGTACACCGACACGTTTACCTTTCAAAGAGGCAGCGGTAGGCAATAACGGCGAGCCTTTTTTTGCAACCATACGGGTTGGTGTATTGTAGATTTTGCTACTAAATGCAATTTGTTTTGCACGCTCATCAGTGACTGTCATTGATGAAAGAATGCCATCAAATTTTTTCGCTTTAAGTGCTGGAATCATCCCATCAAAAGAGTTTTCAACCCAAACACATTTGGCTTTGAGTTTTGCACAAATCGCATTACCCAAATCAACATCAAAACCAGTTAACTTGCCATCTGGTGTTTTATATTCAAACGGCGCATAAGACGACTCAGTACCAAAACGAATCACCTTCCAATCCTTTGCTTGAACATTCGTTGCAACAGCAGCCAAAACTAAGGTTGTTGAAACGAACATTTTTTTCATAAAGCTTGCCATCTTGAAGCTTCTCCTTAAAATCCTAATAAGGTGATAAAAACTTGAGCAATTTCTAAATTACTCTTCTGCCGAAATAATTGCAATTTCTATACCAGTAAATTAAGGATTTATGAAGGTGTTCTAACAATGGATTGTATTAACTGTTTAAATGTTGAAAAATCACTCAAATTTTAAATTAGTTTTTAAGTGTATAAGCTTCCGCCATATTTTCATTTTCAACCAATGTCCGAATGGTGTATTCATGGTTATGTTCTTTAGCACTGGCAAATTCACATTTTTGATCCAATGACATTGAACAACCACTCAATAGAGGACAACCTGCAAATAATTCAGCCACCCAATCTACGAAGACTCGAACTTTAGGTGATAAATGACGATTTTGTAGGTAAACGACTGATATTGGCATAGGTGCAGGCAACCATTCAGTCAGTACTTCCCTAAGCGCTCCAGATTCCAAATGTTTGGCTACCATGTAATATGGGCATTGAATTAAGCCAAAACCTTGCACTGCCAAATCAATATATGAATCGCTATCATTGACAGAAACACGCCCTTTCACACCAACGCTATGAATCTCACCGTTCACCATGAAATCCCAGTCGATATTGCGTCCTGTACGGCTATTAAAGTAATGCACGACCTGATGTTTTTGTAAATCCTCAATGGTTTTAGGTTCCCCATGCTCCATCAAATAACGTGGTGCAGCTACAGTCACACACTGAATTGTTCCGATACGACGTGCAACCAAACTTGAATCTTTCAATTGACCAATACGAATGACACAGTCCACCGCATCTTGAACTAAATCGACCGGACGATCACTCATTCCTATGACCAAATCAATGTCAGGATATTTGGCATGAAAATCACAAAGCATCGGAATCAGAATCAGCCGCCCGATTGAAGCTTTAACATCAATGCGCAGTCTTCCTCGTGGTCCACGCTCCGAATCATGAAAAGTTGATTCTACATCTTCGACATCAGCTAAAATTCGCGAAGTACGCTCATAATAAACCGCTCCATCCGGTGTCAAACTAAGTTTACGGGTTGTTCGGTTAAGCAATCGAACCTGTAAATGTTTCTCTAAACCCTGAATGGTTGTCGTCACTGAAGCACGCGGTAGGCCTAAGCTGTCAGCCGCTAAACTGAAACTATTTGTTTCGACAACTTTGTTAAATACTTTCATGGCATGAAATAGATCCACACGCACACTCCTATCAATCAATGCATTTTTTAATCAAACACATCAATTGTTATAAAAATACGAATAGTGTTATCGAATTTAATATATTTATTCGTGATTGACAAACTTTTATGCTCCGTCCATCCCATAAACCCTGTTTCTCCCATACGGACCAAAACTAAAAGTCTGAAAACAGGTATCCAAATAACTAGGAGCACCTCATGTCATTTTCCCGCAAACAGTTCGCACTGTCTGCCATCTTTGTTGCCCTCTTAGCAACAGGAGGCAGTTTTATGTTTTTACATGAAAATGCCGATGCAAAAGCTGCACCGACCTCTGCCCAACAAGCTGCAACTGTTGATATTTCTAATGTCATCAGCAAAACCATTACTGACTGGCAAGAATACTCCGGTCGTTTAGAAGCCATTGATCAAGTCGATATTCGACCCCAAGTTTCCGGCAAACTCATTGCCGTTCACTTCAAAGATGGCAGTCTCGTAAAAAAAGGCGACTTACTTTTTACCATTGATCCACGGCCTTTCGAGGCAGAACTGAATCGTGCCCAAGCTCAACTCGCTTCAGCTGAAGCACAAGTCACTTATACGGGTTCTAATCTTTCTCGTATTCAACGTTTAATTCAAAGTAATGCTGTCTCACGTCAAGAGCTAGATTTAGCTCAAAATGATGCACGCTCAGCCAGTGCCAACCTACAAGCAGCTAGAGCAGCAGTTCAATCTGCCCGCTTAAATCTAGAGTACACCCGTATTACTGCGCCTGTCAGCGGTCGAATTTCCCGTGCCGAGGTGACCGTCGGCAATGTAGTTTCTGCAGGTAACGGAGCACAGGTTTTAACAAGTTTAGTATCTGTATCTCGCCTTTATGCATCTTTCGATGTTGATGAACAAACCTACCTGAAATACATCAGTAACCAGCGTAATTCTGCACAAGTTCCTGTTTATATGGGACTTGCCAACGAAACTGGTTTCTCTCGTGAAGGTACCATCAACTCAATTGACAATAACCTAGATGCAACCTCAGGCACGATTCGTGTTCGTGCGACTTTTGATAATCCAAACGGAGTTTTATTACCGGGCCTATATGCACGAATCCGTTTAGGCGGTGGTCAACCTCGTTCAGCAATTCTGATTAGCCCAACCGCAGTTGGGGTCGATCAAGATAAACGCTTTGTCGTAGTAGTTGATGCTAAAAATCAGACAGCCTACCGTGAAGTAAAACTCGGTGCGCAACAAGATGGTTTGCAAATCGTGAATAGCGGATTACAAGCGGGTGATCGTATTGTAGTGAACGGTTTACAACGGATTCGTCCGGGTGACCCTGTGACCCCACACCTCGTTCCTATGCCAAATGCACAAATCACTGCTAGCAGTACTACCTCTCAACCTCAGCCAACAGATAAAACATCAACTCCGGCAAAAGGTTAATCAAATATGAATATTTCTAAATTTTTTATTGATCGGCCGATCTTTGCTGGTGTGTTATCAGTACTGATTTTACTCGCCGGTCTGCTTTCGGTATTCCAGTTACCGATTTCTGAATACCCAGAAGTTGTTCCGCCATCTGTGGTGGTACGTGCTCAATATCCGGGTGCAAACCCAAAAGTGATTGCTGAAACCGTTGCCTCTCCGCTTGAAGAATCAATCAACGGCGTTGAAGACATGCTGTACATGCAATCTCAAGCAAACAGCGACGGTAACCTAACCATTACGGTGAACTTTAAACTAGGTATTGACCCAGACAAAGCGCAACAACTGGTTCAAAACCGTGTGTCTCAGGCCATGCCTCGTTTACCTGAAGACGTACAGCGTTTAGGTGTTACTACCTTAAAAAGCTCACCGACTTTAACCATGGTAGTGCATCTGACCTCACCAGATAGTCGCTATGACATGACCTACTTACGTAACTATGCGGTACTCAACGTGAAAGACCGTTTAGCGCGTTTACAAGGAGTTGGTGAAGTCGGATTATTTGGTTCTGGTGACTACGCGATGCGCGTATGGCTCGACCCGCAAAAAGTAGCACAGCGTAACCTCACCGCGACCGAAATTGTGAATGCAATCCGTGAACAAAATATTCAGGTTGCAGCGGGTACAATCGGTGCATCACCAAGTAATTCACCTTTACAGCTTTCAGTCAATGCTCAAGGCCGCTTAACGACTGAACAAGAATTCGCAGATATCATTTTAAAAACTGCACCAGATGGTGCGGTTACCCGATTGGGTGATGTTGCTCGTGTTGAACTCGCAGCTTCACAATACGGCTTACGTTCATTACTCGACAACAAACAAGCAGTCGCGATTCCAATTTTCCAAGCACCGGGTGCTAATGCTTTACAAGTTTCCGATCAAGTGCGTAGCACGATGAAGGAGCTTTCAAAAGATTTCCCATCTTCAATTAAATACGACATTGTGTACGACCCGACTCAGTTCGTACGTGCCAGTATTAAAGCGGTTGTTCATACTTTACTTGAAGCGATTGCACTGGTTGTTGTGGTTGTTATTTTATTCTTACAAACATGGCGTGCCTCAATCATTCCATTGCTTGCTGTACCAGTTTCAATTATTGGTACATTCGCGCTCATGCTCGCTTTTGGTTACTCAATCAATGCGCTATCACTGTTCGGGATGGTACTTGCCATCGGCATTGTGGTCGATGACGCGATTGTCGTCGTCGAAAACGTCGAGAGGAATATTGAAGCAGGCTTAAGCCCAAGAGATGCAACTTATCGCGCGATGCGAGAAGTGAGCGGACCGATTATTGCCATTGCCTTAACGCTCGTTGCCGTGTTCGTACCTCTTGCCTTTATGACAGGCTTAACGGGACAATTTTATAAACAATTTGCCATGACCATTGCCATTTCAACGGTCATTTCGGCATTTAACTCCCTTACCCTATCTCCTGCTTTGGCAGCCATGTTACTAAAAGGACATGATGCTAAACCTGATGCATTAACACGCATTATGAACCGTCTATTTGGACGTTTCTTTGCGCTGTTTAACCGTGTATTTACACGTGCGTCAGACAACTATGGTAAAGGTGTAAGTCGTGTCATTTCCCATAAAGCATCAGCAATGGGTGTCTATGCAGCACTGTTAGGCTTAACCGTTGGGATTTCTTATATTGTTCCGGGTGGCTTCGTGCCCGCTCAAGACAAGCAATACTTGATTAGCTTTGCTCAACTACCAAATGGCGCTTCATTAGATCGTACTGAAGCGGTGATTCGTAAAATGAGTGACACTGCACTTAAACAGCCTGGTGTAGAAAGTGCCGTTGCCTTCCCTGGCCTCTCAATTAATGGTTTCACTAATAGCTCTAGCGCAGGTATTGTCTTTGTGACTTTAAAGCCATTCGACGAACGTAAGGCTAAAGACTTATCTGCCAATGCAATTGCTGGTGCTCTTAACCAGAAATATTCAGCTATTCAAGATGCATATATTGCAGTTTTCCCACCACCACCAGTGATGGGTTTAGGGACCATGGGCGGCTTTAAACTACAACTTGAAGACCGAGGTGCCTTAGGCTATTCAGCCTTGAATGATGCTGCACAAAACTTTATGAAAGCAGCACAATCAGCCCCTGAACTTGGTCCAATGTTCTCAAGTTATCAAATTAACGTACCTCAACTAAATGTAGATCTGGACCGTGTGAAAGCCAAGCAACAAGGTGTTGCCGTGACAGATGTTTTCAACACCATGCAGATTTATTTAGGCTCTCAGTACGTTAACGACTTTAACCGCTTTGGACGTGTTTATCAGGTTAGAGCACAAGCAGATGCTCCTTTCCGTGCTAACCCTGAAGATATTTTGCAGCTTAAAACCCGAAACAGTGCGGGACAAATGGTGCCGTTATCTTCATTGGTAAATGTAACTCAAACCTATGGTCCTGAAATGGTCGTTCGTTATAACGGCTATACCTCAGCAGATATTAACGGTGGCCCTGCCCCAGGTTATTCATCTAGCCAAGCTGAAGCTGCGGTTGAACGTATTGCTGCTCAAACTCTACCACGTGGTATCAAGTTTGAATGGACAGATTTAACTTACCAAAAAATCTTGGCTGGTAATGCAGGACTCTGGGTATTCCCAATTAGCGTATTACTTGTGTTCTTGGTTTTAGCTGCTCAATATGAAAGTCTAACTTTGCCTTTAGCAGTCATTTTAATTGTACCGATGGGAATCTTGGCGGCTCTAACAGGTGTTTGGCTAACAGGCGGAGATAACAACATCTTTACCCAAATTGGTCTGATGGTGCTTGTCGGGCTGGCTTGTAAAAATGCCATCTTAATTGTTGAGTTTGCACGGGAACTCGAAATGCAAGGTGCGACTGCATTCAAAGCGGCAGTTGAAGCAAGTCGTCTACGTTTACGCCCAATTTTAATGACTTCTATTGCATTCATTATGGGTGTCGTACCACTGGTTACTTCAACTGGTGCAGGTTCTGAAATGCGTCATGCGATGGGTATTGCAGTGTTCTTCGGCATGATCGGTGTAACGCTGTTTGGTTTGTTCCTAACCCCTGCCTTTTATGTCCTGATTCGCACATTGAACAGCAAACATAAATTGCATTCGGCAGCAGTTCATGAAGCACCTTTATCTACCCCACATGATCATTAAGGAGGACATTTAATGGCTACAGCAAAACAAAGCTTATTATTGTCCTCACTCATGGGAAGCCTGCTTGCAGGCTGCTCTTTGGCACCGGAATATCAACCTGCAAAGGTCATAGTTCCCGTCAAATTTAAAGAGTCTGACCCTAAACTTGAAGACAATAACTGGAAGATTGCCCAACCTGCCGATCAGCAGGTTCGAGGTGAATGGTGGCGTGTTTTTAATGATGCTCAATTGAATGAGCTCGAACAACAAGCCATTTCTGGAAACCAGAGCCTTAAAGCGGCAGCGGCTAATATTCAAGCTTCACGTGCGTTACGTTCAGCAGCACAAGCTGAACGCTTGCCAAGTATTGGTGCTGGCTTTGGACCGACTCGTCAAAAACCTTCTCCCGCTTCATTGGGTCTAGATGACAATGCTCATACGTCTGCACAGACCTTATGGCGTGCTCAAGCCAATGTTTCATATGAGCTCGATTTATTTGGCCGTATTGCCAGTAGTGTCAATGCAGCAACAGCTGATGTACAGCAACAAGAAGCTCTATATCAATCGGCGCTTTTAGCCTTACAAGCAGATGTTGCCCAAGGCTACTTTCTCATTCGTCAGCTTGATGCTGAACAAGCAATTTATAATCGCACTATTAAACTGCTTGGCGAGACACGCGACTTAGCTCAAACACGTTTTAGAAATGGTTTAGTCAGTGAATTAGATGTTTCTCGCGCACAGACCGAACTTGCTACAGCACAAACCAATGCATTAAATATTGCTCGTAACAGAGCCAATGCAGAGCATGCTCTTGCAGTATTATTAGGCAAAACACCTGCTGAGTTTAGCTTGGCAGTTCAACCTTTAACTGCAAACAGCATTCGTCTGCCAGCAGGTTTACCTTCGGCTTTACTTGAAAGACGACCTGACATTGCGGCTGCCGAGCATGCTATGGCAGCAGATAATGCGCGTATTGGAATTGCACGTGCTGCTTTCTTCCCAAAACTGGACCTAACAGGTGCACTCGGTTATGAATCATCAAGTTTAGGTGAGTTGGGTAAATGGTCGAGCCGTACATTCTTACTTGGTCCAGTGGCAGGTACTATTTTATCTTTGCCATTATTTGACGGTGGACAACGTAAGGCTGGAGTTGCTCAAGCACGAGCTGCCTATGAAGAAAGCGTGGCAAACTATCGCCAAACTGTGTTGAATGCATTTCGCGAAGTTGAAAATGGTTTATCAGATCAAAGAATACTTGATCAGCAAATTCAAGCTCAAAATCAAGCACTCTCCTCTTCTCGTCATGCAAATCAACTGTCTCATTTACGTTATCGAGAAGGTGCTATTAGCTATCTTGATGTGATTGATTCGGATCGGACTATTTTGCAACAAGAACAACTTTCTGCACAGCTTAACGGCACTAGAATGATGGCTAGTGTAAATTTAATCCGTGCATTAGGTGGTGGCTGGCATAATGCCGAGTCATCGGTAAAATCTAAAAGTTAATTCTTATCTAATTAACTTGATAAAAAAAGCGCCATACGGCGCTTTTTTTATATTTACAACTTATTGTGCGTATACAGGGAATTTTGCACAAACAGTTTCAACTTTCGCTTTTACGTCAGCAATAACTTTTTCGTCACCTTTGCTGTCAATCACGTCAGCGATCCAACCAGCAAGTTCACGAACTTCAGCTTCACCGAAACCACGAGTTGTTACTGCTGGAGTACCGATACGGATACCAGAAGTCACGAATGGAGAACGTGGGTCATTTGGAACTGAGTTTTTGTTCACAGTAATGTGAGCAGCACCTAACCAAGCATCTGCATCTTTACCAGTTACATCTTGCTTGATTAAAGATAACAAGAACAAGTGGTTGTCTGTACCGCCAGAAACAACATCATAACCACGAGCGATGAATACTTCAGCCATAGCTTGAGCATTTTTCACAACTTGTTGTTGGTAAGCTTTGAAGTCATCAGACATAGCTTCTTTGAAGCAGATTGCTTTAGCAGCAATCGCATGCATTAATGGACCACCTTGGTTACCAGGGAATACAGCTGATTGAAGTTTTTTCTCAATTTCTTCATTCGCTTTCGCAAGGATTAAACCAGAACGTGGACCACGAAGTGTTTTGTGAGTCGTCGTTGTTGTTACGTCAGCAATTTGAACTGGGTTTGGATATACACCAGCAGCAACAAGACCTGCAACGTGAGCCATATCGACGAAAAGGTAAGCGCCAACTTTGTCCGCGATGTCACGGAAACGTTTCCAATCTACAACACGGCTATAAGCAGAGAAACCAGCAACGATCATACGTGGCTTGTGCTCTAACGCTAAACGTTCAACTTCTTCGTAATCGATCTCGCCAGTTTCAGCGTTTAGCCCGTATTGAACTGCATTATAAGTTTTACCAGAGAAGCTTACTTTTGCACCGTGAGTCAAGTGACCACCGTGAGCTAAGCTCATACCTAAAACTGTATCGCCCGGGTTAAGAAGCGCTAAATAAACAGCAGAGTTAGCTTGTGAACCAGCGTGTGGTTGAACGTTTGCGTAATCTGCACCAAAAAGTTCTTTAGCACGATCAATCGCCATTTGCTCAATGATATCCACATACTCGCAACCGCCATAATAGCGTTTGCCTGGATAACCTTCTGCATATTTGTTCGTAAGTTTTGATCCTTGCGCTTCCATCACAGCAGGAGAGCAATAGTTTTCAGATGCAATTAACTCGATATGTGCTTCTTGACGCTCACCTTCAGAAGCAATTGCTTGAGCTAATTCTGGATCAAATTCAGAAATGGAAATATTGGCAAACATTAGCGGGGGTCCTATAAATTAGGGCTTTTAAGCCGTGCTAAGATTGCGGCATATTGTAGCATGAACTTTATAATTAAACAGAATGAAGTTAGCTCAGTTTTAAATAAAAATGGCTCAAGTTTTATAAAAAATGAGCCATTGTTTATAAATCAATTAAAAAGCTCGTTTAAAGCTTATATTTTAAATTTCTCTATCATTAATTTTAGCTCTCGCTAATACTAAAAAAGTATTAAATATCAATGACTCTATTGAGCTGCCAGTAAAGACTGAACATTTCCAACAATATTATCTACATTATTACTCATCACCGTGCCATGGTCCCAGTTACCCGTCACATAACTATTAATTTTAGTGCCTAAGGTAGTGGCATTAAATATCAATAGATCAGTTGCTAATTTAGGTACTGTAGGATCAGCTATCCCTTGATAAATGATGATTGGAGTAGTGACTTTTACTTGTAACGGCTGCGAATCTTTTTCCAAAAACGTTTTAACTAACGGCACAGCCATAAAATTAGGTTGTGTACGTGTAAAGCCATCTAGTGTGCCATTATGGTCTTTAGCATAATTACTCATACCCTCATAAAAGGCTCCATACAATGGTCCTGAACAAAGGTTTTCTGCTTGTGCGGCAATACTTGAAATTTGTGAAGTAAAGACTTGTGAATAATTAAAGGCAGGTTGTGTGTTGCGAATGCCAGCTGTAACCAAAGCTGTATATGTATCAAGCTGTGCATAGGTTGCAATTTTAATATCTATCGGTGCATTCGCAACTTGCGCCTCTCCATCTACTAAAATACCCACTAGATTAGAAGCAGGTGCTACCGCTACTGTACCTTTATAGTCTAGTTGTGCACGGCTCGCATATTGTGCAGCACCTAATGCAGCATGCCCACCCTGAGAATGTCCTACTGTTAACCATTTTTTTGAGGTTAATAAATTACGTTGTGATAAATAATTACGTGCCGCAACCACGGCATCTGTAATTGAAAAAGCCTCACTTTTAATATTTAAAAATGGATGTATGCCTGGGGTACCCAAACCTTCGTAGTCAGGTGCGACCACAACATAACCTGCAGCTAGTAATTTACTAATTAAATCTTTTGTACTATCTGCTAAAGCTGCCTTACTTGGTGCGCAAGTATCTGCCACACCCGTAGTGCCATGTGCCCAAACCACAATTGGCCAACCGCCTACTGGTGGTGGAGTGTTTGGTGTAAATACCAAACTGGTTGCCTGCACTTCTTGACCACTTTGACCCAACATTTTATAAGTCAAAATACTACTTTCTGCGGCAACTGATCCTAAGTTGGTGCTTGTGTAAGCCTCGACTTTAACGACTGGATTTTGAATATTATTGGTTGGAGTCCCAGATGGATTAGTAGGAGCTGGGCCATCATCACTACTCCCTCCTCCACAAGCGACTAAAAATAAACTCGTGCTAAGAACGCTCGTTATTAATAGGTTCATTTTCATTGGTATATCTTCCCTTAAATTCCATTTTTGTTTTGCTTTAGTTTTTTAATCAACATTTCCTAATGTCTTAAAAATATTTACGCCTAATCTTTATTTTCCGCAAGTTCTATTGGATGAAATTAATCTCTGAAAACTTTATTTTTAATATAAATTAACGTTCTCGCTACTCTCAGACCTCACTTCATGTTTTAAAGTGGGTAGCCAACTGTTAACATTCTTGATTACTCGTGATTGATTAAAGGGCCAGTTATGCAAACCATTATTTTAGATACAGAAACACATACACTAAATGGTTTGCCTATTGAAATTGCGTATGCCCCAATTGAAATTAATGAAGGCAAGCTCACCTTAGATAAGAGCAAATTGTTTGATCAACTTTATCAGGTTAGTGCACCTATCTCTTACGCGGCTATGGCAGTACACCATATATTAGAGTCAGATTTAGAAAACCAGCCCCACTATAAAACTTTTAAATTGCCAGAGACTACAACTTATATTATTGGTCACAATATTGATTACGATATTGCCGCGATTGCTCGTTGTGGCGTGGATGTCTCTCATATCAAACCGATTTGTACTCTAGCTTTAGCGCGTAAAACTTGGCCTGATGCAGAAGCGCATAATATTTCTGCACTCATCTATATGATTTCTCAAGGCAGCGTTAAAGCGCGAGAATTGCTCAAAGGCGCGCACCGAGCCGATGCAGATATTATTTTGACTGCTAATATTTTGATGCATATTGTCTATCATTTAAATATTCAAGACATTGAAGAGCTTTACCGAGTTTCTGAAGAAGCACGTATCCCTACGACTATTAATTTTGGTAAGCATAAAGGCACAGCAATTGCTGAACTTCCTAAAGACTATATTCAATGGTTATTACGTCAAGATGAACTTGACGTCTATTTACGTAAAGCGTTAGAAGGCGCATTTTAAAGACTTAAATAGATGATATTCATCAATTCTTCATCATATTGTCATTTTTGAGTTTTATCGTTAACCCCATTTATATTTTATTAAAAACAGTACTGTTCAACCAAGAAAATTGGACAGTCTGATTTATTTTTTATTTGGGGAAGAATGATGGCTGGTTTTTATCGAACCAATTTAGGAAGAGTCGCGCTTCAACAACGCAACATTACTTTAAATGCAAAACAAAGACGTTTACTACTATTAATAGATCACGAAGATTTTCAAAATTTAAATAGCGAATTTAAAAAACGTATTGCATCTCCAGAGCTTATTCAACAGCTTATCGACTTAAAACTCATTGCTCCTTCTGGCGAAAATTATTCAGAATTAAATGAACAAATATATTTCCCACCATCATCCGTAACTACAATAGAAGCTCATCAAAAAAATATTATAGATGAGAATAAAAGTGACAATATAGTTAGTGAAATTCAGGTTACTCAATTACCATCTTTGCAATCTACAAATACTGAAAATACCCAGCCACCAATTCCAGTTCAACAGCTCTCTTTTGAAGAAATACAACAGTTGATGAAGCAAAGCTTGAGTCAATATTGTGGGCTTATGGCAAAACCACTTATTCAGAAAATAGAACAAATAAAAACGCTTCAAGAGCTTAAAATGTGCCAAATGCAATGGATTACCAGCTTACAGGAGTCGCGTATTCCGCCTAATGAGCTAGCACATACGCTCCATTCTATTAATTATTCAATTCAACTTATTCAACAACGCATCTAAAAAAAACAACAAGTTGCTGTTTAATTAAGCATTAAACCCACTTGTTACCTATTTCGTGCTTTACCTATTGGTGTTTTTTTCCTATGATGTGGCCCACACATGTGCGCTCGTAGCTCAGTTGGATAGAGTACAGGTTTCCGAAGCCTGGGGTCGTGGGTTCGATCCCCGCCGGGCGCACCAGTTTATATATAATAACTTCATAAATTTATCTCAATTTTATAAAATTCCGACTATTTTACTTGGTTTATTAATCATTATCGCTCAAAATATACCCCTCTTTCATAATGTGAGAATTTCATGACTGATGCTTTGGTTTTAAGAGATTTGTCCAAAACATATCGTAATGGTTTTCAGGCGTTAAAAGGTATTAACCTCACTGTGCCTGAAGGTGAATTTTATGCGTTGTTAGGCCCAAATGGTGCCGGCAAATCAACAACCATTGGTATTATCAGTTCCCTCACGAAAAAAACCGAAGGAACAGTTGAGATTTTTGGACACAATCTCGACACTCACCCATCCTTGGCAAAACAACAACTTGGCGTTGTCCCTCAAGAATTTAACTTTGGACAGTTTGAAAAAGCGTTCGATATTTTAGTCACCCAAGCTGGCTATTACGGCATTCATAAAAAGATTGCAGAAAAACGTGCCGAGCATTATTTAGAAAAGCTAGGCCTCTGGGAAAAACGCAATATACAAGCACGTATGCTATCAGGTGGTATGAAGCGCCGACTCATGATTGCACGTGCCATGATGCATGAACCTAAACTTCTTATTTTAGATGAGCCTACTGCGGGTGTTGATATTGAATTACGCCGCTCTATGTGGGATTTTCTAACCGAAATGAACGAAAGCGGTACTTCTATTATTTTGACTACACATTATCTCGAAGAAGCAGAAATGTTGTGTCGTCAAATTGCTATCATTGACCGCGGTGTCATTAAAGAAGACACCAGCATGAAAAGTTTCTTAAACCAGCTGAGTGAAGAGTCTTTTATTTTTGATTTGGCAGAACCCATTGCCCCACTCCAGTTAAATATTATTGGTGTGAAGTTCAACTTAATTGATAGCAGCACTTTAGAAGTGACAATGGATAAAGCACATACATTAAATGACTTATTCCAACTTTTAGAATCACAAGGTATTCGTGTTCGTAGTATGCGTAACAAATCGAACCGTCTAGAAGAGCTATTCGTCAAAATGGTCGAGAAAAATCTTGAAGGAGAGGCAAAATGAATTTTAGCCAACTGCAAATTGCCCTCTGGACTCTAGTTCGTAAAGAAGTACGCCGATTTCTACGTATTTGGCCGCAAACCTTGTTACCACCTGCGATCACGATGAGTTTGTACTTTGTCATTTTTGGTAATTTGGTTGGTTCGCGCATTGGACAAATGGGCGGCGTGAGCTACATGCAGTTTATCGTACCCGGCCTCATCATGATGGCGGTTATTACCAACAGTTATGCTAACGTATCTTCAAGTTTCTTTAGTGTGAAATTCCAAAAGAGCATTGAAGAACTGATTATGAGTCCCGTACCACTACATATTATTTTGTGGGGCTATGTCATTGGTGGTATTTGCCGTGGTGTATTGGTCGGAGCAATTGTGACGACAATGAGCATGTTCTTTACAGACCTCTTTATACATAACTGGTTCGTAACTATATATACAGTCTTAATTACCTCGGTTCTTTTCGCATTAGGTGGTTTTATTAATGCAGTTTATGCAAAATCATTTGATGATATTTCTATTATTCCAACATTTGTCCTTACACCTTTAACCTATTTAGGTGGTGTATTCTATGCTATTAGTGCACTTGGCCCTTTTTGGCAAAAACTTTCTTTAATTAATCCTATTGTGTATATGGTTAACGCTTTCCGTTTCGGCATTTTAGGTCATAGTGACGTGAACGTTACGTTCTCTTTAATCATTGTGACATTATGCTGTGCTGTACTTTACGGAATTGCCTACTATTTACTTGCTCGTGGTTCAGGAATGCGTGAATGAGTGTCGAACAGTCTTTATTGGGTAAAGAAACTCAATATCCAACTAACTATCAACCTGATGTTTTATTTCCAATTGCTCGTGCTCAGTCTCGTGAAGCCTATTCGCATATTGAAGGTATTACACAAGGTAAAGATTGGTGGCATGTTTTTGAAATTTCATGGTTAAACGCTCATGCTATCCCGCAAGTTGCTATTGGCAGAATTACACTGCCAGCTTCTTCACCAAATTTGATTGAATCAAAGTCATTAAAGCTTTACTTCAATAGCCTTAACTTCACACAGTTTGACTCTAAACAATCATTTATTGAAACAGTTGAAAAAGACTTATCGGCTGCGGCCGGTGCAAAAGTTGAGTTAACCTTATTTCAAGTAGATGATTTAGAGATTTCTAAACCTCAAGGCATTTGTATTGATGACTTAGATCCAGAGCGTTTAGAGCAACATCCAGATGCGACTCTTTTAAAACGAGATGCGTCTGATGAAGAAGTCGAAATTGAACTATATTCTCATCTTTTAAGAAGTAACTGCCCAGTCACGGGACAACCAGATTGGGGTACAGTTTTTATCCGTTTTAAGGGCAAAAAACCTTGTTATCGTAGTGTTTTAGCTTATATTATCTCGTACCGTCAGCATAACGGCTTTCACGAACAATGTGTCGAGCAGATTTTTGCGGATATTTGGCAAAATTTGCAGCCTGAAAAGCTGATGGTTTATGCAACTTATACTCGTCGCGGCGGACTTGATATTAACCCTTGCCGAGTATCGGATCTTTCATGGATGCCAAAACCGATTCGATTGGCACGACAATAAAACGAATAATTTGAGGATACACCATGCCGTTTTTTGGTTTTACCCCTTCTGAAGGCTTATTGAACGATATACAAACTGGAATTGCGAACAAAAATTCTAGTGAGCCTTTATACCCACTTCGCGATAAGATTGCTTTACAACTTAATGAAGAGATTATTGATAATGTCTTAATTCAGTTAGTTCAGCACTTCCCTGCAAGTGAAAAGCGCGATACTGCCGAAAAACTAGCAGGCTATGTCAAATCAACAGTCGCTGTTCTTTTAAAACAATTGTTAAGCAAAGCGCCAAACGATGTTGTTAAACAGTCAGTAGAGTTCTCTGAAAAAAGCTTATTTAAAGATCCACAAGGTCAATATAAAGTAGGTGTAACTCTAGATCCTAGCTTAGTCACTAATCTTCAGCATAACTTCACTGAGCTTAAGGCGGGTAACGATATCAATAAAGCTGCATTGGCTGAACTGTATAAACAGTTTGGAGATGCTATGGTTAAACATTTTATGTCTGATTTTAATAAGACATTAGACCTTGGCATGATCAAGCGTAAAGCAGCTGATATTGGTGCGGCAGCTGTAACAAAAGCAGTTCATATTGCGATCGACAAACTCATCCCTAGCTTAAATCGCACTGAACTAAAAGCGATGGCTGAATATCACGAAAGTCTATTCTTTAACTAATAAGAAATAGCCTATCGGAAACCTAGCGAGAGCTAGGTTTTTTTATTGCAAAATATTGATATACATTGCCATTAATCAGGTTTATGTTAGCATGCGCCAAGCACTGATTGACCTAGTTAACGCCGCATGTCTCCTAGCCCACAATATAAGTTTTTACGCCAAGCTCCTCGAGATGGTCTTAGCACCGCTATGCAACCATCAAGGTGGCAACAACTCCACATTGACCCGTGGTTATGTCTATTTTTGCTGTTAAATGCGCTATTAGGCTTAACGGTACTATATAGTGCTTCGGCGCAGGATGTAGGGCTGGTCAGTAAACAAGCCATGAGTTTTGGTATTGGCTTTTTAGTGATGTTTGGTCTAGCCCAAATTCCGCCTAAGGTCTATCAAGCGTTTTCCCCCTACTTTTATTTGTTTGGCCTATTTTCGCTTGTGGCAGTTATGGTATTCGGTGAAGTCCGAATGGGTGCTCAGCGTTGGATTGATATTCCCGGTTTCGGAAGTGTCCAACCCAGTGAGTTCATGAAAATCGGCATGCCGATGATGATTGCATGGTTTTTAGCACGAAAACCTCTTCCCCCTAGTTTTTCACAAGTTATTTTATCTTTAATGTTAATTGGTATTCCCTTTTTACTGATTGCAGAACAACCTGATTTAGGGACATCACTTTTAGTATTAGCAAGCGGTATATTTGTCTTATTTTTAAGTGGACTATCGTGGCGAATGATTGGTGCAGCTGCCGCATGTGCAGCAATTGTAATTCCAATTGCGTGGGAATTTCTTTTACACGACTATCAACGCCAAAGGGTTTTAACTTTACTTGACCCCGAGGCAGACGCACTCGGTACGGGTTGGAATATTATTCAATCTAAAACTGCAATTGGTTCTGGTGGTTTTTCAGGTAAAGGCTTCCTTGAAGGTACCCAATCACATTTACACTTTTTACCCGAAGGACATACTGACTTTATTATTGCTGCATATTCCGAAGAATTTGGACTCATCGGTGTACTTATTTTAGTAGTCCTTTATTTTGCCATTATTTTTAGAACATTCCAGATCGGTTTACAAAGCTTCCATAACTATGGACGTTTAGTTGCTGGCGCCTTTGGTTTGTCTTTTTTTGTTTATGTATTTGTAAATGCGGGAATGGTCAGTGGTATTTTACCTGTAGTAGGTGTTCCTTTACCTTTTATGAGTTATGGCGGAACAGCTATTATTACTTTAATGGCCACCTTTGGTTTAGTCATGTCCATTCATACACATCGATAATCTGGAATTTTAAAACGATATGTTGTCTCAACACTTAAATAAAACTTTAAAAATGCTCGCTTTGTGTACTGGCTTAATCAGTACAAGTCATTTCGCTCAGGCCAACGATTTTGCAACACATCCTGATTATTTGAATTTTAAACAAAAAACGATGAATGCTTATGGCTTAAGTAGCGATCAAGTCGATGCAGCCATGAGTGGCGCAAAAAATTTACCAAACATTCTAAATATTATGACTCGTCCGGGTGAAAGTAAGCCTTGGTATGATTATCGCTCTATGTTCTTGGTTGAAGGCACAATTCAACGTGGTGTCCGTTTTAAAAATCAATATGCAGATGCGTTAAATCGCGCAGAACAACAATATGGCGTATCTCAAGCTGTCATTTTAGGTATTTTGGGCGTTGAAACAGGTTATGGCGCAAATAAAGGTTCTTTTATTACACGTGATGCTTTAGCTACCCTTGCTTTTGGCTACCCTCGCCGTGCTGAATATTTTGGTGATGAGCTAGCTGCTCTTATTGCTTGGACTTATAAAGAAGGCTACCCAACAAATAGTATTGTTGGTTCCTATGCAGGTGCGATTGGCTATCCACAATTTATGCCAAGCAATATTAGTAAATATGGGGTGGATTATGACGGTAATGGACATATCGACTTAAGAAACTCAGCAGAAGATGCTATTGGATCAATTGCAAACTACTTAGCAAAACAAGGTTGGCAACGCGACCAACCGATCGGGTTTATGGCTCGTTACACTGGGTCAAATCCAGAAAGTATTATTGCTAAAGATTTAACGCAACCTTTCCCATATGGTGCATTAAAGACACTCGGTATTTCTCCATTGAATCCTTTAGTTAAAATTGATGATCTCGATATGGTGAATGTTATTCAATTACAAGACTATAATGGACCAATTTACTATTTAACTTACCCGAATTTTCAAGTGATTACGACTTATAACAAGAGCCGCATGTACGCTACTGCTGTATGGTTATTAGGCACCGAAGTAGCTAGCCGATAGGCTAGCTTTTTTATACTTTATGTAAAAGTCAATAAATATTTTTGTTAAATAGATCACAATACATACATTTTTAATAACTTGTTACATTATTGATTATTTTTCAACCTAAAACTGTAAGTTTTTGCCCTTTTTGTAAAGATTTCTCGTTAAAGACTAGACACTCTCCGTAACCGATGAATATTATCCACCCCAATATAGCAATTGCAAAAGTGAATAATAAGGCATGTTCACTTTAAATTTCAGTCAATGGCTGAAAGAAAAAAGTACATGTTCTCAGGAGTTTATACAAATGCAGTTATCGCTGAAATACGTTCTTGCACTGACGGCTAGTTTAAGTATGGCCCCACTGCACGCTGAAATGGTGCAGTCATCATCATTAAACAGTGATGTAGATGGTCCTAATCTAGCAGCACGTGTATTGAGTAAAGATACTCAAAACTTTAATTCTCGTTTTTCTAACATTAACAGTCTTTCAATCACTGAACGTTCTGGCGATCAAATCCGTCGTCAAGCTATCGCAGCAAAAATTGAAATCCCTGAAGATGAGCCTTCAGTGATTGAAAAACTTAACACAGTAGCTTCAAACACTGTTCGTAAGTTTAGCCAAACTGGTATGGCGTCTTGGTATGGCCGCCAATTCCATGGTCGTAAAACTGCAAGTGGTGAAACATTCGACATGAATGCTTTAACTGCTGCTCACCGTAGCCTACCGTTGAACTGTTACATTCGAGTAACGAATAAAGACAATGGTAAAAGTGTGGTTGTAAAAGTAAATGACCGTGGTCCTTTCCATGGCAACCGTGTACTTGACCTATCATACGGTGCAGCTAAACGTCTTGGTATTACCAATGCTGGTACAGCTAAAGTAAATATTGAGCGTGTTGATGGCCCAACTTCATAAGTTATAGCCTCTCGAGTTCATGTAAAAAGCCGCAATTTTTTCTGCGGCTTTTTTATATTTTAAGTTATCAAAATAATTCCTAACGTAAAGTTAAAAAATCCTCTTTTTTTGACCCTTATCCAGCTCTGAATTTGAATATTTTTTAAACAAAAAACTATGTTTATTTAATACCAGTTAATTTTACGTCTAATTTACGTTTAGAGCGTCTTTTTTAAATTTGCGCTACCCTAGTACCATTTTTCCAAAATAAAGGCTATTTATGGCGTTTTTAGAGTAGATGAGTAGAGCTTTTTCATACAATTTTCCCATCAATCTCAAAATTACGCTTTTTTAGATGATTTCATCATCTAGCAACACAGAAAAAATATTATGAAAAATCGCCCCATTCTTGTGGTCGAATTGTCCACCTTGTCAATCACACTCGCATTATTTTTTCGTTTGCCCTTTCTTAGGTATTTTTAATACAACGCTCCCTATAGTTGAATAGTGTTAGTTTCTTGTCGAGATCCTCAAGAACAGGCTAAAATATACTCACAAAAATAAATCGAAGTTAAAACAAGGAGTGTGCTACTAATGAAATCCATTACTGAATGGTTTGATGAATATAGCGAAAGTCATCAAAATCCAACCAATAAACAAATTCACTGGCTTTGCGTTCCCGCCATTTTATTTTCTATTATTGGAATCATTGCACATTTCAGCACATTGCTTACTGCTTTATTACTTGTGTTGACCTTAGTATTTTATGCACGTTTAGATCTTGTACTTGCTGTGGCAATGGCTGCTTTACTTGTTGTTATGGCATGGCTCATTTATACCCTACCTGTAGGAGTCGGGTTTTATATCGCTATTTTTGTGATTGCTTGGGTTGGACAATTTTACGGACATAAAGTCGAAGGCAAAAAACCTTCGTTCTTTAAAGATTTACAATTCCTACTAATTGGACCAGTTTGGTGTATGGATGCTTATCTCTCAAAAATCTTACCTAAATGGAAAAGCAGACAAAAACAAGCTCTTGCTTAAAGATTAACTTAAAGCTGAATCCTTTCGATTCAGCTTTTGCATGTTAGTAATTTATTAGAAAATTTATAAAATAAAAAAATCCTAAACTTGCTATCACACTTAAAAGAACTTTTTTTAGGTACATAGCGATTACAATACAAAAGATTGCTGCATAAATATAAGGATTATTTATCATGCCTCTTAAATGATTACCATCGAAAAAAATAACTGGAATACAAATTGCAGTTAACAAACAAGGTGCAGAATAGTTAAGCATCTTATTCAGAATAAGCGGCAGTTTAATTTTTACTTGAGGTTCTAAAAAATAATAGCGATTAAAAAAGACAATTGCTGCCAAGCCTAAAATCATAAACCAAGACATATTATTGCTCCTTACCTATTTTTTCAGTTAAAACAGCAATTAACATTCCCATCAACCCTGAAAGTAAAATCGCACCCTCAATGTGATAAAATTTAAATAAAAACCCACTTAAACAAGTTGTTAGCACACCAGCTATGACCGGAAATCCTTTACATAACGGCACAATCATGGCAATAAAAATAGCAACGATCGAAAAATCCAAATGGTAATTTAAAAGATCAGGTATCACTGTCGCCAGCAGTATTCCCACCAAACTAAAAGCAACCCAAAATAAATAAAAACACAGTCCAGCTCCGAGCAGATATTCCGAACTTCTTTTTTCAAATGGAGCACTCACCGCAAACAATTCATCTGTTAATAAAAAACCTAAACTCAATCGTTTAGGTAGAGATAAGATAGAAATGTCATTTCTTAAAGTTAATGCATAAATAAAATGTTGAGCCGTTAAAAAGAAAATAGTCAAATAAATTGTAAAAACAGATGCACCTTCCATAGCCATGCTTAAGCTAACCAACTGAGCAGCTCCAGCAAAGACGAGCCCAGACATTGCTAGTGCTTTATAGAAAGATAATCCTGCATGAATTGCCATAGATCCCGCTAAGATTGCCCACGGAATAACAGAAATTGATAAGGGCAAAATATCCATTGCGCCACGTAAAAATAAATAGGATGGCTTATTTTTTGAAAACCCAACTGGCTGATTAAGCTGAATATTCATATATAAAATCCAATATAAGAAACATCTCTATACCATGCTTGATGAGTGCCGACTTATATTGGATAAAATTGCTTTAAAACTAATTTATTTATATGTTCAAACTTACTACATATTGAGTGGGTGTGACGCCCATTGCTTTTTTAAAGTGACGGTTAAAATGGCTTTGGTCAGAAAAACCACATTGTTGTGCCACCATGGCAATTTGGTCCCCCTGTTTTAATAACTGTCTTGCTTTTTGTAAACGTGCTTGTACAAGCCAAGCATGAGGTGGCAAACCAACATATTTTTTAAATTGCCTTAAGAAATGCCAAGCGCTCAAGCCGACCATGTCAGCCAAATCTTGTAAAGAAAAGTTTGTTTCAGGCATTTCTACAAGTAATTCTTTAACTCTTAATATTTTTGAATATGCTTCTGGTAACTCACAAAAAGTATGATTTGATTTACCATGTCTCTTCATAAGACAAGCTAAAGTTGTTAAATACATCGTTTCTTTGAGCAGGAAATTATCTTTTTGTTCTAATAAATCAAAAAGTAAGCAAAGCTGTTGAGCCAAACCTAGGTCGCGAATCACGGCTTGAGGAAACCATGGTGCTCCATGTGGATTTTCAAAAAAATCCTGGCTAACTTCTGCTAACATTTCAGGTGTTGGATAGATCGCTCGATAACGCCACCCTGACTCAACAGCCGATGAACCAGTATGAATCTCGTCAGCATTGACTAGAATAATATCGCCTTTAGGAGCTACATGTAGCTGTCCCGTCCTAAAAAAAGACTGTGCTCCCTCTTCAATCACACCAATACAGTACCCTTCATGAGTATGCTTTGAAAACTGTGTTTGGTGATAATGTGCTTTTAATAACTCTAAACCGCCCAACTCTCGCACATGCAGATAATCGGCTTGCTCCCGCTGCATAAATACGTCTCATCTATTCAATAAAAAAACCATAGCATGTTTTAATAAACTGAATAGAACAAAATTGCTCTATGAAAATAATCTGATTAAACGTTCACGTGAGCTTTATTGATAGATCTGTCCGTCATGTTTAAGCCAACCACTTTCATGACGACCTTGTGGATCGTGATGAGTCCAATGTAGTACACCACCTTTCGGGTTGTATTCATATTCGCCATAAAACTCAACGATGTCACCTTTATTTAGATTAGAAATTTTAGGTGCCAAATCGATATTATGTGCAACCAAAATTGAAAGACCATTTTTTAATACTAGAATGAATTTCTGGTGTCTTGACCCATCATTATCATCTCTTAAAATTGCTTTGACTCGACCACTTCCCTGCACTTGAACATTACTTTGTCTCTGCTCATAAGCAGCTTTTACAGTGTCCACCCCATTATTTGAAAGTGTAGTTTCATTACGCTGAGCTGCGGGTATAGTTGATGATGGTGATTGATTTTGCTTATGCCCAGATAAATCTAGACCAAAATACGCAGCAATCAATAAAATAATCACACCAGCAATACTGAGATTTTTTTTATTTGTCATTGTATACCCTTATTTTAACTGAGATAAAAAAAGCCCCAATGGGGCTTTTTTTATTGTGATACGAATTACTTCGCAGCAGCTTGAGCAGCAGCAACTTCTTCAGCGAAGCTAAGTTCTGCTTTCTTCTCAATACCTTCACCAACTTCGAAACGTACGAATTCAGCAACAGTAGTACCAGTTGCTTTTAATACATCAGCAACTTTCTTGTCGTTGTCGATTACATACATTTGACGATCAAGAGCAACTTCGTTCAAGTATTTATCAACTGAACCAGTTACCATTTTCTCAACGATGTTAGCTGGCTTACCAGATTCTAACGCTTTCGCTTCAGCAATTTCTTTTTCTTTAGCGATAAGGTCAGCAGGAACAGCTTCAGCATTTACAGCTACTGGGTTGAATGCAGCAACGTGCATTGCAATACCTTTACCAGTATCAGCATCACCAGTATAAGAAACTACAACACCGATTTTTAAACCGTGTTTGTAGATAGCCAAGTTTTCGCCTTCAACGATTTTCGCGCGACGAACTTGGATGTTTTCACCGATTTTTTGAACAAGTGCAATACGAGCTTCTTCAACTGATTGACCGTCTGCTAATTTTAATTCAGCGATTTTAGCAGCATCAGTTTCACCAGCAGCTAAAGCAGCAGTAGCAACAGCTTTAGAGAAGTTAGAGAAGTTTTCGTCTTTAGCAACGAAGTCAGTTTGACAGTTAACTTCAACTAAAATTGCTTTGTTGCCTTCTTGAACGATTGTGATTGCACCGTCAGCAGCAATGTTACCAGCTTTTTTAGCAGCTTTAGCTTGACCAGATTTACGAAGGTTATCAATAGCAAGCTCGATGTCACCGTTCGCTTCTGTTAATGCTTTTTTGCATTCCATCATTGCAAGACCAGTACGGTCACGTAATTCTTTTACCATGCTTGCAGTAATTGCAGTCATGTTGATCTCCTAAAATCGGTAGAAAATAAATCTTTTCAACAAAAACGGCCCAAAGAAACTCTGGGCCGTTTGCACTCTCGACGCTTAATTTGCCACCATTACATGTCGCAAAAATGACAAGCCTGCGTCAAAACGCATTAAGCCTCAGAAGCGTCTTTCGCAGCGTCATCGCCTTTTGCTTGAGCGTTCGCTTGAGATTGAGCGTATTCTTTACCAGCAAGAATTGCGTCAGCCATAGCTGAAGCATATAGAGTTACTGCACGGATCGCATCATCGTTACCAGGAATAACGTAATCAACGTTGTCTGGGTTAGAGTTTGTATCAACGATACCGATAACAGGAATACCTAAGTTCTTAGCTTCTTTGATTGCAATCGCTTCGTGATCAACGTCGATTACAAATAATGCGTCAGGTAAACCACCCATGTTTTTAACGCCGCCTAAAGAGCGCTCAAGTTTTTCCATCTCACGAGCACGTTCTAAAGCTTCACGTTTAGTAAGCTTAGCAAAAGTACCATCTTGAGATTGAGTTTGAAGATCTTTTAAACGGTTGATAGATTGGCGAAGTGTTTTCCAGTTCGTCAACATACCACCTAACCAACGGTGATCTACATATGGTTGACCAGCGCGTTGAGCTTGTTCACGGATGATGTTAGAAGCAGCACGTTTTGTACCAACGAACAAAACTTTGTTCTTTTTGCTTGCTAATTGGTTAGCGAAGTTCAAAGCATCATTTAACGCAGGAACAGTGTGCTCAAGGTTGATGATGTGAATTTTGTTGCGCGCGCCAAAAATGTATTGACGCATTTTTGGGTTCCAGAAACGAGTTTGGTGACCAAAGTGCGCACCTGCTTGAAGAAGGTCGCGCATGCTTACGTTGTAATCTGCCATTTTCTTTACCTTAAAAGTTGGGTTAGGCCTCCATATATCCGCATTCTCCACCTTTTTACAGGCACCCAGAGTAATGTGACGATATATGTGCGGATTTTTTACTCCATCTATCAAAATTGTTCGTAAAAGATATTCACGAAAAGCATTTGATAAAATGGGCGGCTATTTATACCATAGACACTTGTAAATTACCAAAAGTTTTTAGAGATCATGAACAGTACTTATACAGCTCCACGTCGATTAATCAAAACTCCAGATGAAATTGAAAAAATGCGCATTGCAGGACGACTGGCGGCTGAAGTTCTAGAGATGATCAAGCCCCATATTAAGGCAGGTGTGAGTACACTTGAACTTGATACCATTTGTCGCAATCACATTGAAAATGTGCAGCATGCTATTCCTGCATGTGTAGGCTATGGTGGAGCTCCTGGGCGCCCTGCTTTTCAACACTCTATTTGTACTTCGGTTAACCATGTTGTCTGTCATGGTATTCCCTCTGAAAATAAAATTTTAAAAAATGGTGACATCCTTAATATTGACGTTACTGTCATTAAAGATGGTTATCACGGCGATACCAACATGATGTATGTCGTTGGTGGTGAAACTTCTATTTTAGCCAACCGTCTATGCAAAGTTGCTCAAGAAGCGATGTATCGTGGGATGGCAACTGTTAGAGACGGTTCATATTTAGGTGATATCGGCCATGCAATCCAAAAGTATGTCGAATCAGAACGTTTTAGTGTAGTACGTGAATATTGTGGTCACGGTATTGGAACTGTTTTCCATGATGAACCTCAAGTACTCCATTATGGTCAAGCTGGTACAGGTATGCGTCTGGAAGCAGGTATGACTTTTACAATTGAACCTATGGTAAATGCTGGCGTATGGCAAACTAAATTGCTAGGTGACAAATGGACTGTCGTAACGAAAGACCATAAACTTTCAGCTCAATATGAACATACTATTTTAGTTACCCAAACAGGCATTGAAGTCTTAACTGCTCGTCCTGAAGAAGACCTATCTCGCTTCAACCAATAATTTAAAAATCTTAAATAAAAGGCTACTTTATGTAGCCTTTTATTATTTATTATGTATTTTTTATTAATAAATCTTTCTAAATATAAACAAATATTTCAAAAAAATTACAATTATTAATTTTTAATACACAATCTATTCAATAAAACAAGGTATGGTGGGCTCAATAAAAATCAGTAAACAAATGTCGGACATGGAGTCCTTTTATGATGAAAAAGTCATTATTTTGTATGACAGCTGCCTTTTTTGCTCTGCCAACATTCACTTATGCCGCTTCACCATATTTTAGTTTTAAAGATGGCGATGGCTTCAAACGTTTTTCTGTCTCTGCTGGTTGGCTCCATGCGATGCCTCAAGGCTCAGGAAACCCTGTCAATATCAATACTAGCGTTGCAGAAGGTACAACATCTAAAGTTGGAGATGTATCTACAAAAGCCGTTTTAGATGCAATCGACCAAAGTAAAACTTCAGGAAAATTCTGGTATAGCACTATTAGCCTTCTTGATAAGTTTACAGACACTCTTCCCTCATCACTTGCAGGTACAGCAGAAGTTAATGGTCTTTCTCAATGGCAACAACAAGGTTCTGGCTTAGAAGCTGCTGATGTTGATACTGTTGGTCTTATGTTTAATTACAACTTTACGGACAATTTATCTTTAGAAATTAAAGGTGGTATTCCTCCTAAAGTAGATATTAATGGAAAAGGTAATATTTATGCTCCCCTTTCTGGAAAAGCGACTCCTCTAAAAGACGGATCTTTAATAGGAGGAATCATAGGAGATGGAATTTCCGAGGCGGGTGGAGATATTCCTTTAAAACAAGACCTGCATATTACTGATCTTTCTCAGGGAGGTAAGGCTGCGACTGCTCGTGCATGGTTACCAGCCGTTGAACTACATTATCAATTTGGTAAATCAGGGGTAAATAAGTTCCGTCCTTATATCGGAGCTGGCGTGATGTATGCATACTTTAATGATTTAAAAATGAATCCCGGTATTGAGGCCGATTTAATTCAAGCGGGTCACATGATCCAGAATATCCATGATGGTAAAGCTGGTGCAGCATTAGATCGCAACACATCATCAGCAAATCCTATCGTTAAACTAGAAGCAACCGATACTTTTGCCCCTATTGTGACTCTAGGTGCATCTTATGACTTCAACCCAAACTGGTTTGCTGTTGGTTCAGTTTCATATTCCAAAATGAATAGTGAAGCAAAAATATATGTGACTGACCAAAATACAGGTAAAGAGCTAATTAAAGCGAATACCAAAATTGATATTGACCCACTCATTACATATGTTGGTGTCGGTTACCGCTTCTAATTTTTGTGTCACCCAAAGCTATAAAAACTTATGCACGTTTTTATAGCTTTCTTTTTTTCTATATTTTGCTTCTTTTTAAATCAAAATGCTAAAAAAATGAGCACTTTTATAAAGCCGATTGAAAAAATTTACCGCCTTCCTCTCTTATGAGCATTTACTGATTTATTTCTGTTTTTTAATTAATTTTATTTTTAATAAACTAACTCAATAGAATTAGAAAGTAATTTTTCCTTTTTAGTAAAATTAATTTTTTGGCACAAGCTTTGCTTTATTCATAGCGAGATGAGTCAACGATGATTCAATGAATAAACCAAGACGGCCAACGATGTCCGCTCTGATCGGTCTGCAGATAGGCAATAAATTGCCATGCAAATTAAAATTTCGTTCAGTTCAGAGGGACGGCGTATGTCTTCAAATATCAATCTAGATGCAAAAAAAGCAACTGAAATAAAATTATTTAGCTTTTCTACTCCTGCAATGCGCGCTTTCCACATGACATGGCTCGCATTCTTTGTGTGCTTCTTCGCATGGTTTGCTTGCGCACCATTAATGCCGGTTATTAAAGGTGAGTTCGGCTTAACCAAAGACCAAATTGCCAATATCAATATTGCCGCCGTTGCAATTACGATTTTAGTACGACTCGCTGTCGGCCCACTTTGTGATAAATATGGCCCGAGGATTACCTATACAGCTCTTCTCTTGCTTGGCAGTATTCCTGTATTTGGGGTTGCTGCTGCTAACAGTTATGAGTCTTTTTTATTCTTCCGCTTACTGATTGGTGCAATTGGCGCAAGCTTTGTTATTACGCAATATCATACAAGCGTTATGTTTGCACCTAATGTTGTAGGTACAGCAAATGCGGCAGCAGCTGGTTGGGGTAATGCTGGTGGCGGTGCAACCCAAGCTCTAATGCCTTTATTACTTGGTGCAATTGTCATGTTCGGTGTCGAACAAACTATGGGCTGGCGTGTTGCACTAATCGTACCAGGCGTAATGATGGTCATTGTTGGTATTCTTTACTGGAAACTCACCCAAGACTGTCCTCAAGGAAACTTCAAAGAAGTCCGCGCACAAGGGATTGAAGTTGGCAGTGGTAAAAAAGGTGGCATGGCAATTTTGATGCAAGCTGCCCGTAACTACCGTGTCTGGATTTTATTTGTGGCTTACGGTGCATGTTTCGGGATTGAAATTTTTATCCATAACGTTGCAGCAATGTACTATGTTGATCATTTCAAAATGGATTTAAAAACTGCTGGTTTAACCGCGGGGATATTTGGTCTTCTTGCACTCTTTGCTCGTGCACTTGGCGGTATTATTTCCGATAAAGTCGCACTCAAAAAAGGTTTAGATGGCCGCACTAAAGTACTGGTACTCATGATTTTGGGTGAAGGTTTATTCTTGATTCTTTTCTCTCAAATGAATGTGGTCGCTCTTGCAATTATTTCTATGACCATTTTTGCCTTGTTTACTCACATGGCTTGTGGCGCGACTTATGCTCTCGTACCATTTATTGATCGTAATGCTTTAGGTGGTGTTGCAGGCATTATTGGCGCAGGTGGCAATGTGGGTGCTGTTGCAGCTGGTTTCTTATTAAAAGGTTTGCTAGATGTTCAAACTTGTCTATTTATTTTAGGTGGTTTGGTTATGGTCGCAGGCTGTAGCGTAATTCTAATTCGCTTCACGACTGAACATAAAGAAAAAGAACAAGTCCTTTTTGAACAAGCATTACTTGAACGTAATTCCGCAGCTTAATTTTTACAAGAAGCAGAGATCAAAATGATGTCTGCTTCTTTAATTTTCTTCTCATAAAATACGATTCTTCAGAACTTTTTAATTCTTCTTAAATATTCCCTCCAACTATATCGATATTTTTCGATATATCTTCTACAATAAATCATCATTATTATAATTTTCCATTAATCATGACTAAAACTGGCAACCAATTTTCTCAGTCCCTCATCTATATGCTGATTGGCAGTGCAATTATTCTGGCCCTTTCATTAGGTGTCCGTCATGGTTTCGGTCTCTACCTTGTACCCATGAGCCATGAATTTGGCTGGGGACAGCATGTTTTTAGTCTTGCGATAGCCATGCAGAACCTGATCTGGGGAGCTGTTCAGCCTTTTACTGGAGCAATTGCAGATAAATATGGCAGTAAAGTTGTGGTTGCTGTTGGTGGCTTACTTTATACCCTAGGCCTACTTTTAATGGCTTTTAGTTCAAGTGTACTCATTTTAAATTTAAGCTTAGGCCTTATTATTGGTTTAGCTTTATCAGCAACCTCTTTTACGGTTTTACTGAGTGCAGTAGGCCGAGCTGCCCCTCCAGAAAA
Organism: Acinetobacter sp. 22512; assembly: GCF_052044755.1. Lineage (NCBI taxonomy): Bacteria > Pseudomonadati > Pseudomonadota > Gammaproteobacteria > Moraxellales > Moraxellaceae > Acinetobacter > Acinetobacter sp. 22512. The sequence goes on from NZ_JBQENP010000001.1 coordinate 599,230, forward strand.
AAGAAGTATGGCAATGGGTATTGCCAGTGCAGCAGGCTCTTTTGGTCAGTTTATTATGCTACCTTCCACCCTTCTCTTGCTTAAAACGGTAGGATGGTCGTCAGCTTTAATGGTGAGTGCACTGTTAATTGCGTTTATCATTCCCCTAGCGTGGATGCTAAAAGGACCAAGCAATCAAACACCAAAAGCAATTGCTCAACCACAGCTCACATTTAAACAAGTACTGAATATTGCTAGAAAACATAAGCCATTCTGGTGGTTAGCTTTAGGATTTTTAGTCTGCGGATTTCAGGTGGTCTTTTTAGGTGTTCATCTGCCGGGCTATTTAATCGATCACGGCTTTGATGCAGCTACAGGTACCGTGTTTCTTGCTTTAGTTGGGTTATTTAATATTGTGGGGACTTATGGGGCAGGTTGGTTAGGAGATCGATTCTCAAAACCTAAATTATTAATGGCACTTTACGGTAGCCGAGGCATCGCAATCATCGCCTTTTTACTATTACCTCTAAGCACTTATACGGTATATGCTTTTGGCGTCATTATGGGGCTACTATGGCTCTCTACAGTTCCACTTACCAACGGCATCGTGGCAAATATGTTTGGTGTTAAATACCTTTCAATGTTAAGTGGTATTGTGTTTTTCACCCATCAAGTCGGTTCTTTCTTTGGCGGCTGGCTTGGCGGTGTTAACCATGACTTAACAGGTAATTACAATGCAATTTGGCTATGTTCAATAGCTTTGAGTATATTAGGGGTAATCGTACATTTTTTTGTAAATGAGGAGGCTGTTATCCATGACGCATAATGCCTTACTTTTGAAAACAATTATGACTTTGCTCGTGATTACTCTGCTGGCCTCTTCAATCATTTTATGGAAACAAACTCCTGATTTATTTGTATATTTTAATCAAGCATTTTGTGCCCACTAGAGATATAGACAGCCAGACGCATACTGCAAATTGTCATAAAAATATAAAAAACCTATGGTCTAATGAAAATAAAAAAGCCCGCAAGTTTGCGGGCTTTTTTATGAAAAACTTATTTAAAATCAAAACAAACGATTCATACCATTAAGCGCAGCTACACGATATGCTTCTGCCATTGTTGGATAGTTAAACGTTGTTTCAACAAAATATTTCAAGGTATTGTTTGGGCTGTGCATAACTGCTTGCCCAATGTGGATAATTTCGGCAGCGTTATTACCAAAACAATGAATACCTAAAATTTCCATAGTGTCGCGATGGAAAAGAATTTTTAACTCACCCACTGTATCACCGGTAATTTGCGCACGAGCCAAATGACGGAAAGAAGCTTGACCTACTTCATACGGAATTTTCTCTTCCGTTAGTTCCTGTTCATTTTTACCAATTGATGAGATTTCTGGAATAGTATAAATACCTGTTGGGATATCACGTACTGGCTTCGCATCTTCACCACTCATGTTTGCGCCAGCACAACGCCCTTGGTCATAAGCAGCAGAAGCAAGTGATGGCCAACCAATCACGTCACCAGCAGCATAAATATTTTCAACTTCAGTTTGATATTGATCATTTACTGAAAGTTGACCACGGTTATTTGGTACTAAGCCAACATTTTCAAGACCTAAGCCTTCAGTGTTTCCTGAACGACCGTTACACCAAAGAATCGCATCGGCTTTAATCTTTTTACCACTTTGTAAATGTAGTACAACATGGTCATCAAACGTTTCTAGGTGATCCATTTGCTCATTATGACGAATCAATACACCTTGTTCACGCAAGTGATAAGACAATGCATCAGCAATTTCATCATCTAGATAACTTAATAATTTTTGCTGAGTATTAATCAAGTCAACTTTATGATCTAGACCAATAAAGATTGAGGCATATTCACAGCCAATAACACCTGCGCCGTAAATAATGATTTTTTGAATTGAATAATCAAGATCAAGGATTTTGTCCGAATCGAATACGCGAGGATGATCAAAGTCTAAACCTTGCGGATGATAAGGACGACTACCTGTAGCAATCACGATTTGCTTACAGATAATTGTTTCTTTAATGCCTTCATGGCTAAAAACTAAAACTGTATTTTTATCTTGAATATATGCACGGCCGTGGAATACACCGATTTTATTGCGATCGTAAAAACGTGTATGCGTATCAACCTGTTGTTGAATTACTTTGTGTGCATTACGCAAAACCTGTTTCATGGTGAACTGTTTCCATTCACCTACTTTTTGAAACATTGGATCGCGCTGATAGCGAATAATACTAGAAACTGTTTGACGTAATGCTTTACTTGGAATGGTACCTACGTGTGCACAGTTACCACCCAGTTGATCACGCACATCTACAATTGCAACACGCTTACCCGCTTTTGCAAGCTTCATTGCCGCGCCTTCACCTGCAGGTCCAGAACCGAGAACTACCGCATCGTATTTAACGAAATTCCCACTAACGACCTCTTTTTTACGTGGCATTGAAAGCTCCTTCCTCACTTGAATGACTATATTTTATAATAAATTATGGCTAATATGCGGTGAATTTATGTATTTCTCAACCCTATATTTCTGAATAACCACATTTATTATATGAATAGTTATTTTCCGCTATTAACTGCAGAAGTTCGCTATAATACAATGTCAATGTCTCTATAAACGAGTGGAAAAGTTAAATATGTCAGAACACCGTAAACCTGAACAGGGTGTAAAACTTCGTGGCGCAGAAAAAGTCGCAAGAATTCCTGTAAAAGTTGTACCTACGGTTGAAGTGCCGCGTAAACCTGACTGGATTCGTGTCAAGATGACGGCACCAGAAGAAGTTCAGCGTATTAAAACCACTTTACGTGCTCAAAAACTCCATACCGTTTGTGAAGAAGCTGCTTGTCCAAACCTACCAGAATGTTTTGGTGGTGGTACAGCAACATTCATGATCATGGGTGATATTTGTACACGTCGTTGCCCTTTCTGTGATGTAGCACATGGTCGTCCAAATGCACTCGATGCAGATGAACCTCGTCACATGGCAGAGACAATTGCTAATCTTAAGCTCAAATATGCAGTAATTACTTCGGTTGACCGTGATGACTTACTTGACGGCGGTGCACAACACTTTGTGGACTGTATCAAAGAAGCTCGTGCACTAAGCCCAAATACATTGCTTGAGATTTTAGTACCAGATTTCCGCGGACGTATGGATATTGCTTTACGCATTATGACTGAATGTCCGCCAGACGTATTTAACCACAACATCGAAACTGTGCCACGTCTATATAAAGCAATGCGCCCAGGTTCAGACTATCAACATTCTTTAAACTTATTAAAAATGTTTAAAGAATATTGCCCTGATATCCCAACAAAATGTGGTTTGATGGTGGGTATCGGTGAAACTGAAGAAGAAGTTATTGCTTTGCTTGATGACTTGCGTGCTCATGATGTTGACTATGTGACTATTGGTCAATACTTACAACCTTCTAAACAACACGCGCCAATTGACCGCTTTGTAACGCCAGAAGAGTTCGAACGTTATGCAGAGCATGGCCGTAAACTTGGTTTTAGAAATATTTGGTCTGCACCAATGGTTCGTTCAAGTTACTTTGCTGATCGTCAATACCACGGTGAACCAGTGCCGGAAGTTCGTCGCAAAGTAGATCCAGCTAAAAAAATCGCTGTTCAAGTTGTCGAAGCTTAAAAATTAAATATCTATAAAAGCCCTCTACGTTAGAGGGCTTTTTATTTGTATAAGAAAATCAATAACATTTCTTGACAAATCGATAAAACAACCCATTACACTTTCACTTAAAAATATCTTATACCTAAAAGTACGATATATCCCTGCTCTAGCATATACATCAATTGCGACATAAAAAATTAAATTTAAACAGCATTAAAAATTAGCTAGTTAAGCCTTAAATCTCTCCTCGCTTTTTTGTAACTTCTAACTTGAGGGCTTATCTAGCAAGGAGCAAGTATGATTTTCCTACTCTTTGTTTTAAGCGTTGTCATTCAGCTTTTTGCAATATGGGCAATTTTCTTTTTTAATCTAAACAGAACCATTGGTAGTGTTATTACGATTGCTGTAGCCATACTTACTGCACTCATACTAACGCCATGGGCTCTCCTTTTAGGTATTCCCCTTATTGTCCTTAGTATCATTATTTTATTTGCACCATTACGCTTTAATCTGATTACTCAACCTGCATATAAAACTTTAGCAAACTCAATGCCGAGCATCAGTACGACTGAACAAGAAGCTTTAGAGGCAGGTACCAGTTGGTGGGAAAAAGAATTATTTATGGGGGCACCCGATTGGTCACAATTTGAAAATTACCCCTACCCAACTTTGTCAGCAGAAGAACAAAGTTTTATCGACAATGAAGTTGAGCTCCTTTGTAGCATGCTAGATGAATGGGAGATCCATCATCACTTAAAAGATCTACCACCAGAAGTTTGGCAATTTATTAAAGATAAAGGTTTTTTAGGCCTCATTATTCCAAAGTCCTTTGGTGGCAAAGAATTTAGCTCATTTGCCCAAAGCCGTATTATGAGCAAAATTGCTTCCCGCTCACTCACCACAGCTGTGAGTTGTATGGTTCCAAACTCGTTAGGACCAGGTGAGCTACTCATGCACTACGGTACCGATGCACAAAAACAGCAATATTTACCGGGCCTTGCTAAAGGTGAAGAGATCCCATGCTTTGGTTTAACCAGCCCAGAAGCAGGTTCAGATGCAGGCGCCATTCCAGATTCAGGTGTTGTTTGCTACGGTGAATATGAAGGTGCTCAAGTCCTTGGACTTCGCATGAATTTCTCTAAACGCTGGATTACGCTTGCGCCAATTGCCACCGTTGTTGGTCTAGCCTTTAAACTTTATGACCCAGAAGGCCTACTGGGAGATAAAAACAAAACAGAATACGGTATTACTTGTGCCTTAATTCCTGCAAGTCATACGGGTGTAAAAATAGGAGCACGCCATTATCCTGGTTCACCATTTATGAATGGAACAGTAGAAGGAGAAGATATTTTTATTCCTATTGACTGGATTATTGGTGGTCAAGAAAATGCCGGAAAAGGCTGGCGAATGCTCATGGAATGTTTAGGTGTAGGCCGTGGTATTTCCCTTCCAGCTCTAGCAACAGCCGCAGGTGAAATGAGTTATTTAACCGTTGGTGCTTTTGCGAAAATTCGCCAGCAATTTAATATTTCTGTCGGTAAATTTGAAGGCGTACAAGAAGCAACCAGTGAAATTGCCAGCGATGCCTATATGCTTGAAGCATTTCGTTATTTAGTGACATGTGGCCTAAACCAAGGTGGAACACCTGCCGTGATGACTGCTATGGCAAAATATTATGCAACTGAAACGATGCGTAAAGTCGTAAATCACGGAATGGATATTGCTGGAGGACGTGCTATTCAACTTGGACCACGTAATTTCCTTGCCCTTACCTATCAAGCAATTCCAATTGCTATTACGGTAGAAGGTGCAAATATTTTGACCCGTTCATTGATGATTTTTGGTCAGGGCTCAATGCGTTGTCATCCTTATCTATTTGAAGAGTTACAACTCCTTCAATCTGAAGATAAAAATAACTCAGTCAAAAAATTCGATGATTTGTTATTTAAACATTTAGCCTATACCTTTAACCGCGGTGCTAGATCATTTGCCTACGGTTGGACAGGTGGCTCAAGCGATGCGCCTCAGTCAGCAGATCAATTCACTGCAAGTTACTATAAAACGATTAATCGTTTTAGTGCCAACTTCGCACTTGTTTCAGATATGTCACTTGGCCTACTTGCAGGCGACTTAAAACGCAAAGAAATGTTATCAGGTCGCTTGGCAGATATTCACGCGCACCTCTTTATTTCTACTGCGATATTAAAATTTTATGAAGCTGGACAAAAAACTGAAGCTGAACAACTTCACGCTAAATTAGCGCTACAAAAAGCGCTCTTGAATATTCAGGAAGCATTTTGGGGATTATTTGAAAACTTCCCAGCTAAACTTCCAGCAGCATTTGTAAAATGGATCTGTTTCCCTCTTGGACGTGTCATTTCAAAACCTGACGATGAGTTAAAACAGCAAGTCGCTGAACTTATGATGCAGGAGCATCCTTTTAGAGAGCAGCTTAAACATCATGTATTTTATTCAACCAAAGCCGATGATGTAACTGGTCGTTTAGAGCATACTTTCCAAATCCTGCGAACGCTTGAACCACTTTGGGATAAGTTTAAAAAAGCTGAATCTAAAGGCAAATTTACGGGACTTACTTTCGAAGAGAATATTGCACAAGCGATAAAAGAAGGCTTTATTTCTGAAAGCGAAGCTCAACAATTATTGCAATACAACGCAATTCGATTCGATAGCATGCTTACAGATGTGTTTGATGAAGATTTAAATAAAGATCTTCCTTTGTCGAACCCTCATCAAATTTAGTGACTGATGCCTCCACTAATTCACTATTGCAATCACACTTGATTCGCATTAATTAATAAACAGCCATAAAAGCGTCAATCGACGCTTTTATTTTTAGGAGAAATTAATGTCTAAGCAAGATTACGAAAATGGATTAAAAGTTCGCACAGAAGTGATGGGAGAAGCTTTTGTAAAGCGTGCACAAGAAAATACCGTACCCTTTACCCAGCCTGTGCAAGACTGGATTAACGAGCATGCATGGGGATCGACTTGGCAACGTGAAGGTGTGCTACCTCGTAAATATCGCTCATTAATTACTTTGGCAATGCTCACGGCACTAAAATCACCAACTGAACTCAAAGGCCATGTTCGTGGTGCACTCAACAATGGTTGTACAGTTGAAGAGATTCAAGAAACTTTATTACACAGCCTGCCATATTGCGGCGCCCCTGCTACACAAGAAGCTTTTCGCGCTGCTTTAGAAGTGATTCAAGAATATCAACAAAAATAACTTCAATTGAGCCAGCACTCTACTGGCTCTTTTTATCTAATTCAATTTGGATGAATGCATCTGAAACTTACAATCATCAATCACAATAGCCTGACGGCAAATCCCCTCTACTTGACGCTGCTTTTCAAAAACTGCCGCTGACATAGGTTCAAAACTATCAAAAAAGCAGATTTCATTTTGATCTATAGAATAAATGAGCGACTGATTTCCAACACCTGCTAAAGTATCGTAATAGACAATCACCATTTTTCCATTTTCAATTGCAGCTTGAATATCTTGATAGCTTAGTGCTGGTCCAGTTGGAATTTTTAATACCTTTGCTTCTTTATAGCTCATTCGTTCGCTTTGGCTAATGCTAGGATCCTCATCTGAATGAAATGACACTTCAAATCCTAGTTTCTTTAAAGCAACAGCTAAGGCAATAGTATAGGTGCCTCCTTCATCGTGTCGGCAAACATTAATCAGCTCAACCACATCAATTTGTACTCCATGATGCTGAAGCACCATCCAAACTGCAAAAACGCCACAGTTTGACTCTAGGCTTGCCAACGACTCGGGAATATTTAATGCCATAATTAGAATCTAAAGTGATAATTACGCAGATAATAAACAAAACTGGATTGGCACTAAAAGCTTTTCCAAGTACAATGTTTCGCTAGTCGAGGGATGCTGCGACAATTGATCGGCACTAAAGATCAATTTGCCAGGCTCGACGATCGGTTAAACGCTCGTTTTAACCAACAACGGCATCCGCGAACAGAATGATCAATACTATTTTTTCCTAGGAGATCCTGATGAACGCGGTTAATGCTTCATTTACAGATTACAAAGTTGCTGACATCTCTCTTGCTGATTACGGCCGTAAAGAAATTAAACTTGCTGAAGCAGAAATGCCAGCTTTGATCGGCTTACGTAAACGCTATGCAGCTTCAAAACCACTTGCTGGTGCAAAAATTCTTGGTTGTATTCACATGACTATTCAAACAGCGGTTCTTATTGAAACGCTTGTTGAATTAGGTGCTGAAGTACGCTGGACATCATGTAACATTTTCTCAACTCAAGACCATGCTGCTGCAGCAATTGCTGCTCGCGGTATTCCAGTTTTTGCTTGGAAAGGTGAAACTGAAGAAGAATATGTATGGTGTTTAGAGCAACAGATTAATGTAAATGGCCAACCTTGGGATGCCAACATGATCTTGGACGATGGCGGTGATTTAACTGCTCTTGTTCATGAAAAATACCCTGCGCTTTTAGAACGTATTCACGGTATTACCGAAGAAACCACAACAGGTGTTCAACGTCTTATCGAAATGTGGAAAGACGGTTCTTTGAAAGTTCCTGCGATCAACGTAAACGACTCAGTTACCAAGTCTAAAAACGACAACAAATATGGTTGCCGTCATTCATTAAATGACGCAATCAAACGTGCAACTGACATGCTTTTATCTGGCCGTCGCGCACTTGTGATCGGTTATGGCGACGTAGGTAAAGGTTCTGCTCAATCTTTACGCCAAGAAGGCATGATCGTTCGTGTAACCGAAGTTGACCCGATTTGTGCAATGCAAGCATGTATGGACGGCTATGAAGTTGTATCTCCATACAAAAACGGCGTACAAACAGGCAAAAAAGAAGATATTAACCACGACTTACTTGGAAATACTGACCTTGTTGTAACCACTACTGGTAACTACCACGTGTGCGATGCAGCAATGTTAGACAGCTTAAAAGCTGGTGCAGTTGTATGTAACATCGGTCACTTCGATACAGAAATTGACACGGCTTATTTACGTGGTTACAAGTGGGTTGAAGTTAAGCCACAAGTTCACCAAGTTTATCGTTCAGAAGACGAAAACGATTACCTTATCCTTCTTTCTGAAGGCCGCCTTGTAAACTTAGGTAATGCAACTGGTCACCCATCACGTGTAATGGACGGTTCTTTTGCTAACCAAGTTTTAGGTCAAATTCACTTATTCCAAGAGAAATTTGCCGACCTACCTGCAAGTGAAAAAGCTGCAAAAATTCGCGTAGAAGTTCTTCCTAAGAAACTTGACGAAGAAGTTGCTGCTGCAATGGTTGCAGGTTTCGGTGGTGTACTTACTCAGTTAACTCAAGAGCAAGCTGATTATTTAGGCGTTGCTGTTGAGGGGCCATTCAAATCTGACGCTTACAAATACTAAGAACATAAGGGCAGACGGTGAACCGACTGCCCTTTTTTCTAAAAATGTTTCGCTGTTTACAAGGATTTGACATGACTAAACGTACACCTATTTCTTTTGAGTTTTTTCCGCCAAAAACTGATGCCGGTGCTGAAAAACTTCGTATTGTTCACCAAGAATTACAGCAATTAAATCCAGAGTTTTTCTCGATTACTTATGGTGCTGGTGGTTCTACTCGTGAACGCACACTTGCTGCTATTGAAGATTTCAATGGTAAAGGCACTCCTGTTGCCCCTCACCTTTCTTGTATTGGTGATGATAAGACGCGTATTGCTGAACTACTCGATTTATACAAAGCTCAAGGCATTGACCGTATTGTCGCTTTACGTGGTGACTTACCATCTGGACAGGTTGGTCTTGGCGAACTTCCTTATGCTCAAGATTTAGTACGTTTTATTCGTGAGCACTCAGGCGACCATTTTCATATTGAGGTTGCGGCTTATCCAGAAATGCATCCTCAAGCCGAAAGCCTTGACTCAGATATCCAACGTTTTATTGAAAAAGTACAAGCTGGTGCCAATGCAGGAATTACTCAATTCTTCTTTAATCCAGACTCATACTTTTATTTTATAGAGCGTTTGGAAAAAGCTGGAATTAACATTCCAGTCGCTCCTGGTATCATGCCTATTACCAATGCAAGTAATTTAATTCGCTTTGCAGATGGTACTGGTGCTGAAATTCCTCGCTGGATTCGTAAGCAATTACAAGCCTATGGCGATGACAGTGAAAGTATTAAAGCTTTTGGTCATGAAGTTGTTGTTAAGCTATGCGAACGCCTCATTGCAGGTGGTGCACCAAGCTTACACTTCTACTCAATGAACCAAGTCGAACCAACTCGTCAGCTTGTTGTTGACCTTGGTTTAAATTAATTTTGTAAGGCGTACCCAATGAATCGTTTTTTTATCGAAACTGAACTTACAGTTGGCTCAACAATTCAACTGACAGAATCAGTATTCCATCATTGGGTGCGTGTTTTACGTGCACAACTACAAGAACAAGCGACTCTATTTAATGGACAAGGTGGTGAATATCTCGCGACTTTGTCCGAAATTAATAAAAAAAATGCGTTTGTCACCATTGAGAATTTTAACCCTGCAAACCGTGATGCCCCTTTTAAAGCTGTTTTAGGTCAAGTCATGAGTAAAGGCGATCGAATGGATTATGCCATTCAGAAAGCCACTGAATTGGGTGTAAGTCAGATTCAATTGCTAACAAGTGAGCGTTGTGAAATGCGCTTAAAATACGACCGCGATCAAAAAAAATTAGATCATTGGCAAGCTGTTGCAATTGCAGCATGTGAACAATGTGGCTTGAACTTAGTTCCAGAAGTATTAGCGCCTATTTCTCTTCATGAATGGTTAAGTTCTTCTGAGCTTCCTCAATCTAAATTTGTTTTAGCACCAGAAAAAGAACAAAAAGATGTATTGGCGGGAATACAGCCTGAACTTGCCTTATTGATTGGCCCAGAAGGTGGCCTAAGTGAAAATGAAATTACCCAAGCCAATCAAGCTGGATTTATGAACTGGTGCATTGGTGACCGAGTTTTGCGTACAGAAACTGCCCCTGTTGTTGCCTTGTCTATTTTAAATTATCGATTTTTATCCACCTAAGTTCTCTGCACATTGATTAAATCATTATTTAAAGTTAACTTACTTTTATTGTATGAATAAAATTTCAAATTCTTTTTCACTGATAAATCAGATTCTTTCTGTATATATGTAAAAAAATAGGATAGAAAAATCTTATGTCTGGGCTTCAGGAAGAATATCTACAGCATCAAACAAAAATTGAACAGCTGAAACTTTCAACTCAATATATCCGCTGGTATTTAATTAGCCTGATATTACTGTGCCTCATTTCATATGGTATTTTTTCTTACTATTTTTCATCTACAATAACAATATTTAGCTGGTCTATTGGCCTTACCGTCGTCGCTCTTGTCTGCTTATTATTTATTCCAAATATTTTAACCCACTATCGCACGATTGATTTTACAAAAAAAGCTGATCGTGTCTTACAAAGTATTTGTTTATTATCAGGAATTTTAATTGGAATAAATGTCACAATTATTCATTTTTATCTACCTCCTGACTTAATTGCACTACCAGATGCTCATATTTTAATTGCTTTATTTATTACTTCGGCTCATATCATTGGCCTTACTTTTTTAACACAGCAACCCCGATATTTTTATCTCTTATTTATTCCTAGTACCCTCCCTCTATTAATTGCTCAATTCACACATAATCCCATAACTCAGCTACCTTTTTATTTCGCCTATAACCTCACCTTTGTAGCAACTGTGCTTTGTGCATATGCAACTCAACGCAATTACCAAAAGATCTCTCAATTATTATTAAAAAATAAACAGCTTGTTCAAATTTCAGACCAGCATACCCAATGGGCTGAAGAATTATGTGTACAACTCCAACAAGAAGTGAATAAGTCCAAAGATATTGAAGCCCAGCTTCAATTTAATAATCATTTACTTGAGCAAAAAGTACGTGAACGTACCTATGACCTCACCAAAATGAATGAGCAACTCGAAAGCCATCACTATAATTTAGCTTTTGCACATGAAACTGCGGGTATTCGACCTTGGGATTGGGATATTGAAAGTCAAAGATTGGAAATTACATTTTTCGATCAACAAAAACAAACTCAAACCGCCGTTATTCATCTCAATACCATATTAGATCGTATACACCCAAGCGATAAAAAACTTTTTGACGAACGTTTAAAACAACATTTGGAAGGCGTTACAGATCATTTTAATATCACCTTTCGAATTTTACGTCGAGATGGTTCTTGGAGATGGATTCATGATGTAGGCCGTGTCATCACTAGAGATCCAAAGACACAAAAAGCGCTTCGTATGGTAGGAATGACCCGCGATATACATCAAGAGAAAAAGGACCAAGAACATCTAAGACTATCTGCAATTGTGCTCGAGCAAGCTGCGGAAGGAATATTTATTTTAGATGAGCACCTAAACTATATTGATAGTAATCCCTACTACGAAAAATTAACCGGATTTTCTAAGTCAGAACTTCTGAATAAAGAACTATTTAGCATTACAATTAATCAAAAAGAACTACAACAACAGTTTCATACATCAATAACGCAACAACTTCTGGAGACAGGAGAATATATGGGCCAGTTTGATGAAAAGTTTAGTTCTGGTAAAAGCGTATATTTATGGTTGCATATCAATGTGGTCAAAGATGAATTCAATCAAATTACCAATTATATTGGATTTGCACGCGACCTCACTGAGCAAAAGCGCCAAGAGCAGCACCTATCTTACTTAAAAAACTACGATAGCCTCACCCATCTGCCTAATCGTCTTTACTACTACAATCAATTACATCAATATCTTGTAAACCCTTCATATAACATTAAAAATCTAGCATTAATACGGGTAAATATTGACCGCTTCCGAGCTTTCAATGAATTTTTAAATAATGATAGTGGTGATGAGTTACTTAAACAGTTCGCACAAAGATTACGCTTAATCAATATCAATGCGATTTTAGTCGCCTATTTAAATAGTGATGATTTTGCAATCATTTATGAAATTTCGCCAATTCATCCAAATGTTGAGCAATATTGCCAAAACATTTTACAAGCACTCAATGCACCTTTTTACATTGATAATCACGAATATTTTATTACCGCATCTATCGGTGTTGCATGTTTTCCTGAACATGGCAGACAAATTGATCATCTCAACAATCATGCAGAGCAAGCTCTTTCCGAGGCAAAACGTTTAGGTGGTAATACAATTTGCTATTACTGCAATAAAACAAATCACTCATATAAAACTGCCGATTTAGAGCAAGAGCTACGTAAAGCCATCCAAAATGATGAATTTGTCATTTATTACCAGCCCAAAATTAATCTACACGATCAATCAATTATTGGTTTTGAAGCACTCATTCGTTGGCAGCATCCTGAAAAAGGATTAATCCTGCCAAATATGTTTATACCTTTTGCTGAGCGTAGTAGCCTGATCTCAGATATTGGGAAAGTTGTTTTAGATAAAGTTGGAAAGCAACTCCAAGAGTGGAAAAATGCTGGTTATATCAATATTCAAGTCTCTGTAAATATTGTCGCTCAACAAATACATCGAGGCTTATTACTCAACGACTTAGATGAGGTTTTGCAAAAATATAATATTCAAGGTTCAGATCTCGAACTTGAAATTACAGAGTCAGCCCTTCTAGACAATACTGCCAATGTAAAAACGCTATTACATGCGATAAAACAACGAGATATCTCCATTGCCTTAGATGACTTTGGTACGGGTTATTCATCTTTAGCCTATCTGACAGAGTACCCAATTGACGTATTAAAAATTGATCGTGCTTTTATTTCTAAAATTGGTGATCACAAACAAGAAGCAATAGTAAATGCAATGATCGCGATGGGTAAAAGTATGGGACTTAAACTGGTTGCTGAAGGTGTAGAAACAAAAGAACAAGTCACCTATCTACAAAAACAGCAATGTGATTTTTTACAAGGCTATTTCTTTAGTCGCCCTATTCCTGCCGAGCAGATTATTCCTTATCTACAAACAAATCCGCATATTTCTTAATTGTTCTAATCATCTATTTTACCTATGCTGCTTTTTCCAAAAATGAGCGTTTTTGACTGTGAGAAATAAAGAAGTAGTGTTATATTCTTTAGCATTTAGCTCACCACGGGGCTATTGGCAATTCGTCTACTATTCTCTTAATTGGTAAAAATTAAAGCATAGTTAAAGAAGCGAGTTGCCTCTCCCTAAATGAGCAATTTGACTAGTTTGCTTTTTTGTATCAAATAGAGACTCAGATGGACGATCAATCTTTAAAACAGGCCGCTTTAAATTACCATGAATATCCAAACCCAGGGAAAATCAGCGTCACCCCAAGTAAGCAACTTGTCAACCAACGAGATTTGGCTCTAGCCTACTCACCAGGAGTTGCTGCGCCATGTTTAGAGATTGAACGTGATCCATCTGCTGCTGCTAAATATACAGCTCGCGGAAACTTGGTTGCCGTAGTCAGTAACGGTACAGCTGTTCTTGGTTTAGGTAATATTGGACCATTAGCGTCTAAACCTGTAATGGAAGGTAAAGGCGTACTTTTCAAGAAGTTTGCTGGTGTTGACGTATTTGACATCGAAATTGCAGAAAACGATCCAGATAAAATTGTAGATATTGTTGCCTCTCTTGAGCCAACTTTCGGTGGTATCAACCTCGAAGATATTAAAGCGCCAGAATGTTTCTATATCGAAAAGAAACTTCGCGAACGCATGAAAATTCCTGTATTCCATGACGATCAACACGGTACAAGTATCATTGTAGGTTCAGCTTTGCTTAATGCATTGCAACTTGTAAATAAGAAAATTGATGAAATCAAAATTGTAGCTTCAGGTGCAGGCGCTGCTGCCCTTTCTTGTTTAGATTTACTTTGTGCTTTAGGCGTAAATAAAGAAAATATCATTGTTGCCGATTCTCGCGGTCTACTCACTACTTCACGTGAAGGCTTGGATGAATCGAAAAAACGTTATGTTCAAGACATTAAAGCGACTCAGTTACATGAAGTAATGGCTGGTGCTGATATGTTCTTGGGTCTTTCTGCTGCTGGTATTCTCACCAAAGAAATGGTGAAACAGATGGCTGAGAACCCTATTATTTTTGCTTTGGCAAACCCAGATCCAGAAATTTTACCTGAACATGCACATGAAGTACGTCCTGATGTAATCATGGCAACTGGTCGTTCTGACTATCCAAACCAAGTAAACAACGCATTATGTTTCCCTTACATTTTCCGTGGTGCGCTTGACGTTGGTGCAACAACGATTAATGAAGACATGAAAATTGCATGTGTACATGCAATTGCACGTATGGCACACGTAGAAGCAGATGCAGCAACTTATGGCGAAAAATCTGCTTCATTTGGCCGTGACTACTTAATTCCACGTCCACTTGATCAACGTTTAATTTTAGAAATTGCCCCTGCTGTTGCTAAAGCTGCAATGGATTCAGGTGTTGCAACTCGTCCGATCGAAGATTTCTCTGCATACCGTCAAAAATTATCTGAGTTTGTTTATAACTCTGCATTCTTGATGAAACCGATTTTTGCTCAAGCAAAAACTGATCCTAAACGCATCGCATATGCTGAAGGTGAAGATGAGCGCGTATTACGTGCAGTGCAAATCGCAGTTGATGAAGATTTAGCTAAACCA
This sequence comes from Acinetobacter sp. 22512, assembly GCF_052044755.1. NCBI lineage: Bacteria > Pseudomonadati > Pseudomonadota > Gammaproteobacteria > Moraxellales > Moraxellaceae > Acinetobacter > Acinetobacter sp. 22512. The sequence continues at coordinate 614,580 of NZ_JBQENP010000001.1, forward strand.
ATTTTAGTAGGTCGTACTGATGTAATTGAAGCTAATATCAAAAAATTAGGCTTACGTTTACAACATGGCGTAAACATTGAGATTGTAGATCAAGAACAAAACCCGATGTATGAAGAGTTTTGGAAAGACTACTATCAAACTATGCAACGCAAAGGTATTACTGTTGAATATGCTCAACGTGAAGCACGTCGCCGTTCAACATTAATTGCATCTCTACTGGTTAAATTCGGTAAAGCAGACGGTATGTTATGTGGTACTTACAGTAGCTATAACATTCACCTTGACTTTGTACGCAATGTCATCGGTCTAAAAGAAGGTATGAATAACTTCTTCACCTTAAATGCATTAATGCTTGAAGATCGTAACTTGTTTATTGCTGATACATACGTAAATACAAACCCGACTGCTGAACAACTTGCTGAAATGACTATTTTAGCAGCTGAAGAAGTACGTCGTTTTGGTATTACTCCGCGTGTAGCCCTGCTTTCTCATTCAAGTTTTGGTAGTGACCAGACTGACTCAAGTGCTCAAAAAATGCGTGAAGTTTATCGTATTTTATCTGAGCAAGCTCCTGAGCTTGAAGTTGAAGGTGAAATGCACGGTGATGCAGCATTAGACGAAAACATTCGTCAATTTGCATTCCCTGGCTCACGTTTCAAAGGTTCGGCAAACTTGCTCATTATGCCAAACCTAGATGCAGCAAATATTTCATTTAACTTGTTGAAAGCAACTTCTGGTAACAACGTTACTATTGGTCCAATTTTACTTGGTGCAGCAAAACCTGTTCATATTTTGACACCTACAGCAACAACTCGTCGTCTTATCAATATGACTGCTTTAACTGTTGCTGAAATCCAACAACAAGAAAAGTAATTTAGAAACTGCTTTTTACGAAAAGCATCTCTAATGACTTGAGAAAACCTCTATTCTGTAGCATGATTGCTTGAAGAATAGAGGTTTTTTCATGCAAGTGTATTTAGTAGGCGGTGCCGTCCGTGATTTTTTACTTGGGCATCCCTATCAAGAAAAAGATTATGTTGTTGTCGGTGCAACGCCGGAACACATGCTCGCCCAAGGTTTTCAACCTGTAGGCAAAGATTTTCCTGTGTTTCTTCATCCCGAAACGAAAGAAGAATATGCACTTGCACGTACTGAAAGAAAATCTGGTAAAGGCTACCACGGCTTTCAATTTTTTACCGATACCACAGTAAGTTTAGAAGAAGATTTAATTCGCCGTGATTTAACCATCAATGCCATAGCAATGGATCAAGATGGCAAATTATACGATCCATATGGTGGTCAAACCGATTTAGAAAATAAAACTTTGCGTCATGTTTCAGAAGCTTTTGCTGAAGACCCTTTACGTGTTTTACGTGTTGCACGCTTTGCGGCTCGCTATTCTTCATATGGTTTTCAGATTGCGCCAGAGACAATGCAGCTTATGCAAACCATGGCCGAATCAGGTGAGCTTGATGCCTTAACACCAGAACGTGTATGGAAAGAGACTTCTCGCGCACTTTTAGAAGATCATGCGGATGTTTATTTTCAGACATTACGTGACTGTGGGGCGTTGAAACATCTTTTCCCTGAAATTGACGCATTATTTGGTGTACCACAGCGCCCTGAATATCATCCAGAAGTGGACTGCGGCATACATACCTTAATGTCATTACAGCAAGCTTGTAAATCAAACTATTCACTTGATGTTCGATTTGCTGTTTTAGTACATGATTTGGGTAAAGCATTGACTCCAGCTAACGAACTTCCTCGCCATATCATGCATGAAGAACGTGGAGTAAAACCTGTTACCGAGTTATGTGAACGTTTAAAAGTTCCAACTCAAACTAGACAGTTGGCATTATCAGTGTGTAAAGAACACCTAAAATGTCATCAAATTATGTCGTTAAAACCGGGAACAGTATGGCGTCTATTACAGCGTCTAGATGTATTACGTCGTCCTGAGAGAGTTGAAGCTTTTGTACAAGCATGTGAATGTGATGCTAAAGGAAGATTAGGTTTAGAAGACCGACCTTATCCACAAGCTCAGTACATGTTGGATGCGATGCAAATCGTTCGCTCTATTAAAGTTCAGGATTTACCTGAAAACATTAAAGGTGCTGAGATTGGTGAAATGCTCATTCAGTACCGTATTGATGCTTTAACTGAGTTCAAACATCAGCATCAAGCACTATCTCATACTTAATTAACACCAAGAAAAAAGCCTCATTACGAGGCTTTTTTATCTTTACTGTTTAGGCAGCGGTATAAATTGCGATTGAGTATTTTGGTTTTTTCTTTCCCCTACTGTCACCACAAAGTTTTGTTGCTTCCCATCTCGCTCGACCATTACATTAATTTCGCTGTTAGGCGCTTGTAATGCAACATAATTAATCAAATGAGATGCTGAAGTGATTTGTTGGTTATTCACCTGAATAATTTTATCACCAATCTTAATACCTGCTGATGCAGCTGGACCATTTTTCAAGACATCTGCAACCACAACACCAATTTGCTGTTTAGGTGTTAATACGTCTTCTTGTGTAGGCGGTACTAAACTAATACCTAACCATCCACGGACTACACGGCCATCTTTCAAAATCGAGTTTAAAACTTGTTGGCAAACTTTAGCAGGAATTGCAAAACCAATTCCTAAAGAACCACCTGACTGAGAGAAAATAGCAGTATTTACCCCGATTAAATTCCCAGCCACATCAATTAATGCTCCACCAGAGTTACCTGGGTTAATTGCGGCATCTGTTTGAATAAAGTCTTCATAGGTATTAATGCCTAAATCAGAGCGTTCAGTCGCAGAAATAATACCTTGAGTTACCGTTTGGCCTACGCCAAATGGGTTACCAATTGCTAAGACCACATCACCTACTTCATTACCACTCAACTTAAATGGCAATACAGGTAATTTATCTAAATCGATTTTAATTACAGCTAAATCAGTATCAGGGTCTGTTCCAACAATCGTTGCTTCTGCACGACGGCCGTCATGTAATGCAACTACAATCTGATCAGCTTGAGCAATCACATGATTATTCGTCAGAATATAACCATCAGCTCGTACAATAACCCCAGAGCCTAAGCTATTTTCATTTTGCTGTTGTTGTTCAGGAACCTGATTTCCAAAAAACTCACGGAAGACCGGATCACTTAATAATGGATGATTTTGTTTAACTTTCTGGGTCGTAAAAATATTAACAACTGCTGGCGCTGCAACTTTTACTGCAGCGCTATAAGATACCACCCCGCCCGCTCGCGAAGTATCAACGAGTGGTTCAACTTTCTCAGCAGGCATTTGCACCCCATCAACTGCAACAGTTGGTTTCGGCTGATGGTATTTTTGCCATGCAATAAAACTGGCAATTACAATAATAAGTAACACCCAAGGTAACCATGTAAAGGTGCGGCGCACGTTCATATCCTCTACGCAAAGAAGTTTTTAATTAAATTAATATATTGAACAAAAAGAGTTTTCAGTTAAGCATTTTAAATTAAATATGTCGATATACATAAAAAAGTCAAAAAAGATTTGTCTAGCTTTAGTTACACAACAAAATATGTTTCTATAGCTTTAGCAATTATTTACTACTCAATTCAGGAAATATCATGGCAAATTTGCATGAAATTATTCAGTGGTGCGACCAAACCTTAAAAGCGGCAGAATTTAAAGATTACGCACCAAATGGCCTGCAAATTGAAGGTTCAACTGAAGTAAAACGTATCGTTTGTGCGGTTACTGCTTCCGAAGATGCGATTGATGCAGCAATTGCTCAAAATGCAGATTTATTACTCGTACATCATGGTTATTTTTGGAAGGGTGAACCGTATCCAATTACTGGAATGCGAGGCAACCGCATTAAAAAACTCATTCAAAATAATATTTCATTAGTCGCTTATCATCTACCTTTAGATGCACACCCAACTTTGGGCAACAATGTAGCGATTGCAGAAAAACTAAACTTGAAGAATTTAGAACCACTCGATTTAACCGAGAAACATCCGATTGGTAATATTGGTTATTTAGAGCAAGCAGTTTCTGTAGATGAGTTTAAAGCACAGCTTCAAAACAGTTTTGATTTTAAAGTGATTCATTTGCCAGCAGAAAAGCAAAGCATTCAAAAAGTAGGCTTCTGTACAGGCGGCGCTCAAGATTTTATTGCTAAAGCTGCTTTGCAAAATTGTGATGCTTATATTTCAGGTGAAGTCAGTGAACGAACTTTTTATGAAGCAAAAGAATTAGGGGTTCACTATTTCGCCTGTGGTCACCATGCTACTGAGCGTTATGGAGTTCAGCGTTTGGCACAAGCGATCTCAAAACAGTTTTCAATTGAAGCTGAATATTTTGAATTGAATAATCCGATTTAATTAAGTCTTTTTTTCAATCTGTGTTATGCGTATTAATTAGATCTTTATTGTGTATAGTTCTTTAAAACGATGCCCTATTGTTACCAGAATCATTTACAATAGAGCCACTTAATTGTATAACCCAGCAAATGCAAGGAATAGGAACATGACAACCATTACTTTACCTGCACTTCCATATGGCTATGATGATTTAGCGCCACATATTAGTAAAGAAACTTTAGAATACCATCACGATAAACACCACAATACCTATGTTGTTAACTTAAACAACTTAATCAAAGGGACTGACCTTGAAGGTAAAACTTTAGAAGAAATCATTAAAGCGACTGCTGGTGATGCATCTAAAGCTGGTATTTTCAACAATGCTGCTCAAGTTTGGAACCACACTTTCTACTGGAACAGCATGAAGCCAAATGGTGGTGGTAAGCCTACTGGCGCAATCGCTGCTAAAATTGACGAAGCTTTTGGTAGCTACGAAAAGTTTGCAGAAGAATTTACTGCTGCTGCAACAACTCAATTCGGTTCAGGTTGGGCTTGGTTAGTTGCTGATGAAGTAAACGGTAAATTATCTATTACTAAAACTTCTAATGCAGACACTCCACTTGCACATGGCCAAATTGCTGTATTAACAATTGACGTATGGGAACATGCTTACTACATCGATTTCCGTAACTTACGTCCTAAATACATCGCAACTTTCCTAGAAAGCCTTGTGAACTGGGACTATGCAAATGCAAAACTTGCAGGTCAACCAGCTGGTGTAGAGAAATAATTTTATTTCTTTATGAAAAACCACCCTATTTGGGGTGGTTTTTTTATTTTTAATACAGCAAAAGCATATTAATCAAGCAAACGATTCATTTTCTTTAATATTCTTATTGACGCTTTTAGATTTCATCCATAAAATGCGCATCAGATTCTCCAATAGCTCAGTCGGTAGAGCGACGGACTGTTAATCCGCAGGTCCCTGGTTCGAGCC